>JAGWXD010000036.1 GCA_018970085.1 Cyanobacteria bacterium REEB459 | reverse complement strand
CTGGTGCGGTGGAAGGATAAGCCCGTTGCCCTTTCTATCGTGCAAGCGCGGGTGGTCGGTCTGGCTCACTTCACCGTGGGCTATATCCTCACCTATGCCGCCTTCCTGATTGCCTCTACCTCTAGTCGCTTTGGCTAGTGGCCTGAAGTCAATTAATAGCCTCGAGTCCTGGAGAACCCTCTCCAGGACTTTTTTATGGCGATCGCACACTAGAGGGCTAACTCAGTTTTAATCTGGTCCATTGGCAACCATAGATCCGTTGCCCCCTAAAACCGCCTAGCAGATCGCCACCGAACTTCAGACTCAGATTAGGGATCTGCAAAAATACCGGCAGGAGCATTTTGGCACCGGCAACGGTGCAGCGAGCCTAGGGGGTCAGGACGGGCTGTCGGTGTCGAGTCTCTGGACCAAGCGCCAGCATGGAGAGTCGCCCCAGTAAAAACTAGGGGTTGATGTCCCTTTGATCCCCTTGTTCAAGGTCGGGTTGACCGATTGAGGGGAGGGATCAGTTGATGTTGTACCGCCACGATCGCCGCCTGGGTACGAGACCGTACTCCCAGTTTGTGCAAAATTCCATGGACATGGACGCGCACCGTGCCAGGGGTAATGTACAGGGTCTGGGCGATTTCTGAGTTACTTTTGCCCGCTTCGATCAAGGTTAGTACCTCCCGTTCCCGGTGGGTGAGGCTGGGGGTTTTATGGCTGGGGGCAGGAACAAATTGGGCAGCCTGCCCCATTCCTTGCTGAATAGTTTGGGTGGCTGTGGCATCCCACCAAGAGGCCCCGATCGCCACTGACTGCAAGGCTAGGATGAGAATTTCGGCTGCTATCCCCTTCACACAGTAGCCTTGAGCGCCGGCGGTGACCAGGCGGGTAATCAGAGCCGGCTGGCAGTGGGAGGTCAAGACTAAAACCGGCAAGTTTGGGTAGCGCTGCTTGAGTTGGAAACAGGTTTCGATGCCTCCCATGCCCGGCAATCCCACATCCAGTAGCAAGACATCGATCGCGTGGGTTTCAACCAGTTCGATCGCCGTTTCCCCATCCTCAGCTTCTGCCACAATCTCTAAATCTGGTTCTTGCTGCAAACGCACCCGCAACCCCAGCCGAAACAGTTCATCGTCTTCAACCAGGAGAATTTTCACCGCTGGGATAGCCATGGGAAGGATTATGGAGTAGGGAGATTGGTAGCTTAAAGCAAAACAGGGCACCGGAGGGCATGCGGTTTTCTGCCCAAATTGTACCGCCGTGCCCTGTGATAATCTGACGAGAGAGGTAAAGTCCCAGGCCGGTTCCCTTGGCCTGTCTATCACTCTGACCCTGATAAAACCGTTCAAATAAATGGGGTAGATCAGCTACTGGAATGCCTGAACCCGTATCTAGGATTTTGACCAGATGGTAAGAGTCCCTTGATTCTAGCCAGATTTCGATGCGATCGCCCCGCTGGGAATGGTTAATCCCATTTATCAACAGATTAGTGAATACCCGTTGCAGTTGTAACCGATCACCGTTGACCCAGAGTGATTGCCGTAGATGGGTGTCTCCATAATTAAAGGAGAGATGTACTCGTCGGCTAGCAGCCAGGTCAAGCAAGGAACTGGCGACTTCTTCCGCCAGGGAAGTCAAGTCCACCAGAGTTAGGTCCAGATGCAGTCCCTCCGCATCATTACGGTAGATATCGAGCAGGGTATTCAGTAACTGCAAGCTGGTTTGATGGCTGCGGATCATGGTACCAATCACCTGATGTTGAGCTTGGACTATCGAGCCAAATCTTCGGTCTTGAAACGCCTTCAGGGTTTCGATCGCGCCCAAAAGGGGGGTTTTGAGATCATGGGTGAGGGTGTAGGTAAAGTCTTCCCGCAGCCCCATCAAGGTTTGATTAGCCTCAATTTGTTTTTGCTGGTAGACAATGGTTTCCTGATAATGCCGACTACGATCGCTCAAAAATCCGGTGATCCCTAGGGCCGTCGCCGCAATCAACCGATTCACAACCGTTGCCAGGATGATTTGGCTAGGGTCGGGCAACCAGAGGTTAAGTAAGGTGAGGGCAATCACCATGGTCGTGATCTGGGCGGTTCGAGGCCGTGGCGATCGCGCACTGATCAGTAAAATCGGAGCGATGTAGGCATAGCCAAAAATGAACTCAGAGGGGGTGGAAAACTCCAGGACAAAGGTAATAGCCATAGATCCCAGGGCTAACCAAAGCCACTGGGGTGGTGGCTGATAGGGCAGAGGGGGCTGGGGACGGGAATGCATAGGAGGGGGTCAGGGCAGTCTCCTGAATGCTATTCAGGATAGGGGATTGATTGCGCCTGCCCTAGCGTTTAGGGCGGGTTTATATCATTAGATATAGCCAACTTATATCCAGCTATCCCTGGCATGTCAGGACCTAAGGGTGGATGATGACACCAACTCATTTTTCCAGGGGTGGTCTCACCAATGCTGCAGGGCTGGATTCAGATTGCTTTGACCTTGTTGATCATCCTCTTGCTTACCCCCCCCTTGGGTGGATATATGGCCCGGGTCTTTTCTGGAAGCGAGACCCGCCTGGATCGACTATTTATTCCCCTGGAACAGCTGATTTATCGGTGGGGAGGCATGGGGTCCCTGGTGGACATGACCGGCTGGCAATACATTCGGGCCGTGCTATTCAGCAATCTGGCCATGGCTCTGCTGGTGTTCATGGTGATCATGTTCCAGGGCCTCCTACCCCTCAACCCCACGGGTTTGGGCTCACCCACCTGGGATACGGCGTTGCACACCGTCATTTCCTTTGTCACAAATACCGATCAGCAACATTATGCGGGCGAAACCACCTACAGCTATTTGTCCCAGGGCCTGGGGTTGGGATTTTTGTTCTTTACCTCTGCCGCCACTGGCATGGCGGTGGCCATTGCCTTCATCCGTGGCCTGACCGGCAGACCTCTGGGTAACTTCTACGGTGACTGGACCCTGGCAATCACCCGTATTCTATTGCCCATCAGCCTGGTGGGGGCGGTTATCCTGGTGGCTGCCGGTGTGCCGGAGACCCTGGCTGCCCCCGTAGTTGTGCCCACCCTGGAGGACGCCACGGTGCAGCAGGCGATCGCCCTAGGACCGGTGGCCCACTTCGAAATCATTAAAATGCTAGGGGAAAACGGTGGTGGCTTCTTTGCCAGCAATTCCGCCCATCCCTTTGAGAATCCCAATGGGTTGACTAACCTGCTGCAAATTGTAGCGATGATGGCCATTCCCACCGCCTTGATCTACACCTACGGTATCTTTGCCAATAATCGCCGCCAGGCCTGGCTAATCTACGCCATGGTATTTGGGATTTACCTGGGGTGTATTGGGGTGGCGGCGATCGCCGAGTATCAGGGCAACCCTGCCGTCAATGCCCTCCTGGGGGGCCCCCACCCTAATCTGGAGGGTAAAGAGGTGCGCTTTGGCTGGGCCCAATCGGTCCTATACGCCGTCACCACCACCGGCACCATGTGTGGAGCCGTCAACGCCATGCACGATTCTTTCATGCCCCTGGGGGGAGCCGTGCTGCTCACCAATTTATTTCTACAAATTGTCTGGGGTGGCCAGGGAACCGGCACCGCCTACCTGTTCGCCTACCTGATTCTGGCGGTGTTTGTAACCGGGCTGATGGTGGGCCGCACCCCAGAGTTCCTGGGCCGTAAAATTGAGCAGCGGGAAGTGGTGCTAACCAGCTTGTTGATCCTGCTGGTGCATCCGATTGCTATTTTGATTCCCGCTGCCGTGACCCTGGCGTTTTCGGAACAACTGGCGGGTACCAGTAATCCCGGCTTCCATGGGTTATCCCAGGTGATCTACGAGTACGCTTCCGCTGCCGCTAATAATGGCTCTGGCTTTGAGGGGCTGGCCGATAGCCAACCTGCCCCCACGGCCCTGTGGTGGAATTTGAGTACCTCCGTAAGCCTGCTGGCCGGTCGTTATATCCCCATGATTGCCCTGGTGTTGTTGGCCGATGGCATGTCTCGTAAACCCCCTGTGCCTATGACCGCAGGCACCCTCCGCACCGATACCGGCCTATTTATCGGTGTGACCGCAGGGGTGATTTTAATCATGGGGGCATTGACCTTCTTCCCTGTCCTTGCCCTGGGTCCGATCGCCGAAGCCTTTCAAATCGGGGGAGGACTTTAAGCCATGAATAGGACAACCAAGCGCCGCCGCGATCGCAAACACACCCCCAAGGTGGAGATGGCGGGGCTGTACCAACGAGCCATCCAGGATGCTTTCCACAAACTCGATCCCCGCATTGCCGTCCGTAATCCCGTTATGTTTCTGGTCTGGGTGGGTACGGTGGTGACAGCTCTGGTCACCCTCGATCCCAATTTGTTTGGCACCGTGGCAGCCCCGCCCAACCCACAACGGGTGCTGAATGGGTCGATTACCGTAATTTTGTTTTTCACGGTATGGTTTGCCAACTTTGCCGAAGCCGTAGCGGAGGGGCGTGGCAAGGCCCAGGCCGATTCCCTACGAGCCACCCGATCGGACACCATGGCGCGCAAGGTATTGCCGGATGGATCCACCCAATCCCTTCCCTCCACTGCCCTACGCCGGGGTGAGCAGGTCAAGGTGATGGCGGGGGAAATGGTGCCCGCTGACGGCGAAGTGGTAGCCGGCCTGGCGTCGGTGGATGAATCAGCGATTACGGGGGAATCAGCTCCCGTGCTCAAACAACCGGGTACGGACATCGCCAGTTCCGTCACCGGGGGCACCCGGGTGATTTCCGATGAATTATTGATTCGAGTCACCGCCGATCCGGGGCAGGGGTTTATTGATCGCATGATTGCCCTGGTGGAGGGGGCGGAGCGCCGCAAAACCCCCAATGAAATTGCCCTGACGGTTTTGCTCACCGTCCTTACCCAGGTCTTCCTGATCGTCGTGGCCACCATGCTGCCCCTGGCCACCTACGTTAAGACACCCACCACCATCGCCATCCTTATATCCCTGCTGGTGGCCCTGATCCCCACCACCATTGGCGGTCTGTTGAGTGCCATTGGGATTGCGGGTATGGACCGGGTAGCCCAATTTAATGTGATTGCCACCTCGGGGCGAGCAGTGGAAGCCTGCGGCGATGTCAATACCCTGGTACTCGACAAAACCGGCACCATTACCCTGGGCAATCGCCTGGCGGAGGAGTTTATTCCTGTAGATGGGCATGGTTTAGGGGATCTGGCCCAGGTCGCCCTGGCCTCCAGTATTTTTGATGAAACCCCGGAGGGGCGATCGATTGGGCAACTGGCGGAAAGGCTCGGGGCAACTCTTGAGTTCAACCGGGCTACGGTGGAGGGGGTGGAATTTTCGGCCCGTACCCGCATGAGCGGCATTGACCTGGCGGATGGGCGGCAAATTCGTAAAGGGGCTGTCGATGCCATTAAGGGATTTGTCCGTTCCCGGGGCGGCCATCTTACCCCAGAGTTAGATACCGCCTACGAAAAGGTATCCAAACTGGGGGGCACGCCCCTGGCGGTTTGTCAGGATGGGGAAGTGTACGGCGTCATTTACCTTAAGGACAGGGTTAAGCCTGGTATTAAGGAGCGCTTCGATCAACTCAGGCGGATGGGGGTGCGGACCATTATGCTCACCGGTGATAACCGCATTACCGCAGCGGTGATTGCCCAGGAAGCCGGAGTGGATGATTTCATCGCTGAGGCCACACCAGAGGACAAAATAGAGGTTATTCGCCGGGAACAGTCCCAGGGTAAGTTGGTGGCCATGACCGGCGACGGCACCAACGATGCACCGGCCCTGGCCCAGGCCAACGTTGGTCTGGCGATGAATTCTGGTACCCAGGCGGCCAAGGAGGCCGCTAACATGGTAGACCTGGATTCCGATCCAACCAAGTTGATCGATCTGGTGACCATTGGTAAACAACTGTTAATTACCCGGGGAGCCCTGACCACCTTTTCCATCGCCAATGATATCGCCAAGTACTTCGCCATCATCCCCACCATTTTTTCCGCGGCTGGTATTGGGGCGCTCAATGTCATGGGGCTGAAAAGCCCTCAATCAGCCATTTTGTCAGCTCTAATTTACAATGCGCTGATCATTCCCACCCTCATTCCCCTGGCCCTGAAGGGGGTACAATTCCGCCCCCTAACCGCGGATCAACTGTTGCGTCGTAATATCCTGATCTATGGCCTAGGGGGAGTGATGGCCCCCTTCCTGGCTATCAAGCTGATTGACTGGGTAATTCCTATCCCTTAGGCCCCCTTGCCACTGCCCTATACCCTTCCCCACCATGGTTAACCCCTTGCCCCTTGTCCAGTCTGTTCCCTCCCCAGGGGAAGCAGCCGCCCCCCTCTGGCGGCGACTCTACCGCCGCAAAGGCCCCCCTTCGCTATTTTTGTTACTCTGCCTTAACTTGATCATTGCCCCAGCGGTGCAGGGGGCTACGGGGCCTCAACTCTTGAGAACCCAAGCCTACGCCCTGGGTATTTTAGGGTTGGTTACGATACTGCTTTCCGGCTATCTGTTTGTGGTCATGTTTCAACCGGAGCGGTTTTAATGAATCTTCTCAAGGAAACGGTGAGGGCCCTGCGGGCAACCCTAGTGCTATGGGTTTTGGTGGCGGTTATTTATCCGGTGATCCTGCTGGTGGTGAGCCAGGTGGTTTTTCCCTACCAGGCGAACGGTAGCTTAATGACCAATGCCCAGGGTCAGGTGGTGGGCTCTGCCCTGATAGGACAGCCCTTCACCCGCGATCGCTACTTCAACGGTCGCCCCAGCACCACCCGCTATAGTAGTGCCGATCCCCAAACCGATCGCACTGGCCTGCTGAAAACCGGGATTTCTGGCGCCAGTAACCTCGCCCCTAGCCACCCGGCCTTGCTGGAGCGCATGCAGGCAAAGCCTAGTCCCGATTCCCAGGGAGTGGGTATGAAACCAACCGCCGATCTGCTCTATAGTTCGGGGTCCAGCCTGGACCCCCACATCACCCCAGAGGCCGCCAGAGCCCAGATCGATCGGGTTGCCAGGGCGCGGGGGTTACAACCCAATCAAATAGACCCGTTGATTGCCCAAAATACCGAAGGTCGGTTCCTGGGTATCTTTGGGGAACCCGGAGTCAATGTTCTTAAGCTCAACCTAGCTCTGGAGCAATTACAGCCATAAATGATCGATTCCCAGCCCTATCCCCCTGTCCATAGCTCCCCCGGTCGTCCGGTACGCCGGGGCAAGCACAAAATTTTCATTGGTATGGCGCCAGGGGTAGGCAAAACCTACAAGATGCTAGAGGAGGCCTGCCAATTGAAGCGGGAAGGGATTGATGTGGTGGTGGGTCTGCTGGAAACCCACGGACGCAAGGAAACCCTTGAGAAGGCCGCCGGCCTGGAAATTATCCCTAGAAAGCTAATCACTAGGGATAATCTCAGCCTGGAAGAAATGGATCTGGAGGCGATTCTGGCCCGATCCCCCCAACTTGCCCTGGTGGATGAACTGGCCCACACCAATGTCCCCGGCTCCCCCAGGGAAAAACGCTACCAGGATGTGGAAATTTTGCTGGAGTCGGGGATGGACGTTTACTCCACCGTCAATATCCAGCACCTGGAGAGTTTGAACGATTTAGTAGCCAGGATCACCGGGGTGGTGGTACGGGAACGGGTTCCCGATCGCATCCTTGAGGACGCAGATCAGGTGGTGGTGGTGGATGTCACCCCAGAGACCCTAGAGGAGCGCCTGCTGGATGGCAAAATCTACTCCCCCGAGAAGGTGCAGCAATCCCTGGCCAATTTTTTCCAGCGGCGTAACCTGATTGCCCTACGAGAGCTGGCCCTGCGGGAGGTTGCCGATACGGTGGAGGAGGAGGCGAATGAATTAACCCTCTCTGGGCAATCCTGCAATATCCATGAGCGCCTGCTGGTCTGTGTTTCCACCTACCCTAACGCCGCCCAGTTGATTCGCCGAGGGGCCCGCATCGCCAGCTATATGAATGCGCCCTTCTACGTCATCTTTGTAGACTTTCCCGATCGCTTTCTCACCAAGGAAGAAACCCTGCACCTCGAAACCTGCGAAAAGCTCTGCCAGGAGTTTGGGGGGCAATTTCTGCGGGTACGCCATACCAACGTGGCCCAGGCCATTGCCGAGGTGGCCGATCAAAGGCGTATCACCCAAATTGTCATTGGTGAGACTCAACAGTCCCGCTGGAAACAGTTGATTAAGGGCTCCTTTACCCAACGGCTAATGCAGCGGATTCACCATAGGCACATTGACCTGCATATTATCGCCACCAAGCCATTTAGCCAGGGCCATAGAGTTTGATAGAAGTCGGGGTAAATCCCTATTTAAATATTCATTGAATAATTCGGGCAATAACATTGAACTGGAACTATAGTCGTATAGATCTTTAAACCCTGACCCTGGTGCCAGAGTCCTGAATAGGGGAAAGGGATGTTCAATCTATAGGAAATGGACCCATGCCCCAGGTGCTTATCAAAGGTGGTCGCATCATCACTGCCGTCGATGATTACGAAGGCGATATTCTCATTCAGGATGGTCAAATAGAGGCTATTGGTCGTAGTCTGGCCGTAGACAACGCAGAGGTCCATGACGCCAGTGGTCTGATAGTTTTTCCTGGCGGTATCGATGCCCATGTACACATGGAAACCCCCATGGGTAACGATATTTATACCTGCGATACTTTCGAAACTGGTACCCGTTCTGCCGCCTTTGGCGGTACTACTACCATTATTGATTTTGCTCAACAATTTCATGACGACAGTCCTAAGGCGGCCCTCGATCGCCGGTTAGCAGCGGCAGAACCCCAGTGCTGCGTTGACTACGCCTTTCACGTCATTCTCACCGACATTAACCCTGCCTCCCTGGGGGAACTCCCGGACCTGATTAACCAGGATGGGGTGTCCAGTTTTAAGCTTTACATGGCCTACCCCGGTGTCCTGATGGTGGACGATGCCGCCATTTTTAAAACTATGCGCCGGGTCGGGGGCCATGGCGGTATGGTTAACCTCCATGCTGAAAATGGCGTGGTGATTCAGGCTCTGATTGAAGAGGCTCTGGAACAGGGGAATACATCCCCAAAGTACCACCAGCTTACCCGGCCCCGATTGATGGAGGGGGAGGCCACCCACCGAGTAATTCGTATTGCCGAGCTAGCGGAGGTGCCGGTGTACATCGTTCACCTGTCGGCTAAGGAGGCCCTGGAGGCGGTGGTGGAGGCCCGCGATCGCGGTATCCCCGCCTTTGCCGAAACCTGCCCCCACTATCTGTTTCTCGATCAGTCCGAGTACGATGCCCCCGGCTTTGAAGCTGCTAAATACGTTATGACCCCCCCCTTGCGAGACCACGAATGTCAGCATGCTCTGTGGCGGGGGCTGCGCTTCGATGACCTACAACTGGTGGCTACCGATCACTGTCCCTTTTGTTTTAATGAAAATCCCCTAGGGATTTTGAAATCCAAGCAAGTTGGCCGCGATAACTTTAACCGTATCCCCAACGGGGCACCAGGGGTGGAACTGCGCCTCACCCTGCTCTACGACGGGGGAGTACGAGCGGGTCGCATTAACCTCAACCGCTTTGTTCAACTCACCGCCACCGCTCCAGCCAAGATGTTTGGGCTGTTTCCCCGGAAAGGCACCATTGCGGTGGGGAGTGACGGGGATTTAGTCTTGTTTGATCCTGATCAAACCCATACCCTCAGCGCTAGTACCCACCACTCTCTGGTGGATTATTCGTTGTTTGAGGGTCGCCAGGTCACCGGTAAGGTGAAAAAGGTGTTTCTCCGGGGCCAATGTATTGTTGATGGCGATCAGTGGCTGGGTCATCCCGGTATGGGGCAGTATCAGGCTCGCCGGGCTTCTGGTCAGGTTCTCTAATGGCTTAGGCCTGATGCTGGGAGGGTGTCAGGGTAGCTAGCCAGCGTTGTAGCACTGGCAACGCTGGACAGGGCTGGGCCGCCTGCAGGACTTCGGGCTTACTCCAGGTAAAGGGGGCCTGTTGGGCCGCTGCCATCCACAGCAGCCGTTTAGCCCGGGTCATGGCCACGTAGAGTAAGCGATACTCTTCTGCCACCTTAAGTTGCTGCGCCCGTTCCCAGGCGGCTGTAAGACTGAGGATGGCAGCCTGGGGCTGGTGAATATGGGTGCGAATCTGAGCCCGAGCTACCTCCGCCAGGGTGAAGTCCCCTAAAAATTGGGCTTGGGGTGGAACCCAGAGACTACCGGGTAGGGTTTTCTCTTCCAAAAAAGGCAGAAACACTGCGTCCCAGTCCAGCCCCTTGGCCCGATGCATGGTCATAATGGTGACCTGGCCAGAGCGGGTGTAGAGACAGTCCCTATCCTCGGTGTCTACGGCACTAAACCGTTCTGACTCCAAAATCTCTGCCAGAACCCCTAGGGTGGCCTCTAGACTCTGATTCTGACGAGTCTGCTGGCTGACTCGAGCGGCTAGTTTGTCGGCGGTGGCCAGCTCGCTCTGGCTATAACCCAGGGTCAGGCCGATAAAGGAAAACAGGCTGTAGGCCGGTAGTTCGAATCGCGATCGCAATAGGGCTATGCAGTAGCGGCGGGCACTGCTGACCGTTTCCGTTGTAGGCAGTTGATGTAGAGGCCCGGGATAGAGGAATTGCTCCGGAGCCAGAGCCAGCAGATTTAAATCCTGTCGGGGAATTTTCTGGCGTTCCACTAGAATACCCAGGGCTGCCTTGAGGCGATCGGGAGAGTGGGGACGATCCATAAACCTGAGCAGAGTCAGCATGTCTTCGGGGACTCGGGTTTGGCGGTCTTGCTCACCGACATCGTAAATGGCTAAACCCAGTTCCCCCAGATCAATCCCCACCGCTTGGGGATTACCTAAATGCTGAGCCAGATAACGGCCCTGGCGACCCTCTCGCACCAGAATTGCCAGGCTCAGGTTAGGGTCGCTGCGATAGAGATTGCCCATGCGTTGGGCGAGCCGGGTAAGGGTATCGAGACTAGTGGCTGGGGTTATAATCTCTAGCCCTGCCCCCAGGGGCGGTGGATTAGCATCGGCTTGGGGATCATCCCCAGGGACAGGGTGGATAGCCTGCGGCCGGAAGGGCGTCTCCCTACCGGCCAGAGCAGCCTGATTGACCCAGGTTAAAAGATAGTTAGCGGCCGCCATGATGATGGCACTACTGCGACCGGCCTGGTCCAGGGTAATCAGGCGATCGTGGTGGCGGCAGGCATCACAAAATTGATTGAAAAAGACTGGATCCGCCGGGGTAAAGGTAGAATTAATCGCCTGATTCGGATCGCCGACTCGCACCAAGTTGGCCCCCCCTTGGGGGTGGTTTGGGTCCTGGGCTAAGAGGGTGAGTAACCGGGTTTGTAAGGGCGAAGAATCCTGGGCCTCGTCCTCAAACACAGCAAATACACGGTTTTGCCAGAACCGGCGAGTCTGCTCATCCTCGAGAGTGCGCAGGGCTGCCAGAATCATGTCGTCGTAGTCAATTAGACCCTGGCGCTCTAGTAAACTCTGATATTCCTGATAAAGGCCAGCGGCTATGGCGAGTACCCCATAGTCGGGGCTGGTCGCCTCCACTTCAGACCTTTGCCGCCTGCTGAAGCGGTCTAGATCGTTTAGATCTTGAGGCTGTAGACCCGAACTTTTAGCCTCTGCCATGGTGGTATAGGCTAGGCTGGGTAGAACCTCGGTGCGGAGAACCGACTGCCGCCTTAATTGTTCGGTTTCCTCTCCATCACATTGTTGACCAGCCAAAAGAGCCTGGTACAGTTCGTTATGATTTAGGACCCACCGTTCTATGCAGGTCCGTAGCAGTCGATTACCCTGGGCCGGAGAAACCAGGGTGAGGGTTTCCAGGCTGAGGTTAGATAACTCAGGATTGCGGGTAGCAATAGTCAGGGCTAGTCCATGCAGGGTGGAGACCGTGAAGCTGGTTGGAGATAGGCCCAACTGCCGCAGATGGCCATTGACTCTGGCCTTGAGATTGGCCGCCGCGGATCGGGTAAAGGTGACCAGTACCAACTGGTGATTGAGATGGAGGTGATGGCGGGCAATGGTCAGGGCTGCCGCTGCCGCCATGCCAGTAGACTTACCCGCCCCTGGCACCGCTGATACCGCCAGGCTGCCTGCCGACCAGTCAGCCAGCCGCTGCTGTCCTGGCCGCAGGCTAGCGTAAATTGCCTGGGTGATGTTTTCTAAATGGTTAGATACAGGAGCGGCCATGGCAGATGGGCCAGTATAGAATTTTAGTAGTTCCCATTTGAGAGGTCCCTGGTTACACTGTAACTTGAGGAACTTGACCTCTGGTTTTGTATAGTAAGGTCATTCTGCCCAAGCAGATGATACTGGCCTTCCGGCATCTTCTGAGTGTTATCCATGAGTGATCAAAATTCTTACGAACTGCTGGGTTTAACAGAAGCCTCTAGTTTTGAAGATATTCAAGCCGCCCGCGATCGCCTGGTGCAGGAGCGCAGTGAAGATCCGCAAAAAAAGGCGGCTATTGAGGCGGCCTACGACGCTATTCTAATGGAGCGTCTGCGCCTGCGTCAGGAAGGTAAGATTAAGGTGCCTGATCGGATTCGCTTTGCTGAAAATCCCACCGATCCCCCGGCTGCTCCTAAGCTTACCCCTAAGGTTTCCCCTCCTAGTTGGTTGACGGGCCTGGTAGATACCCCCAGCCGCAATGATATTCTCTGGCCCCTGGGAATTTTTACAGCCCTGGCCTTGCTTAGCCTCTACGCCGCTTCTTTAGCGCTGGCCCTGGCCATTGCTGCTGCCATTTATTTTTTAAATCGCAAAGAATACAAGTTCTGGCGATCAGTGCTGTTGACCATTATTGGCGTAGTTGGCGGTATGGTCATGGGGGTGGTTTTGGTGCAATTAGTGATTGGTCAGGCCGTGCCCCTGGGCTGGCTTACCCCCGATGCAGTGGCGGCTTCGATCACCTGCCTACTGTTGGGGGGTATGAGTAGTTTTATGCGCTAAGGGGTTTACCCTGGAGCGGGGTCGGTGGTCGGGCCGATTGCCATAACCGGTGGTGTTTGCCTGGCAACCCTGGGTCTTTCTCTAGGCCGGGCTGAGGTTACAGGGGCGCCTGCCAGGCATGATCTGCCAAAGCTGATTGGACTGCCTGGCGTTGGTCTCTCAGGGTAATCCAGCGATGGTAAGTGTGGGTGTGAATGGCAACAGAATGCCCCATCATGCGGGCTGCTACGGTATCGGGCAGGCCAAAATGAATGGTGCGTACAGCCCAGGCATGGCGCAGGTCGTAGGGCGAAAAGGGGATGTCATAGCGTTTAAATTGGATGGAAACCTGTTGCCCAATGCGCTGTAGGGTGGTTGTGTGCAGATCGGTGTTAAGTGCTGGTAAGTCTAGCTGACGCAGGCAAAAGCGGTCTACCCATTCGGGGTAAAAGGGCCAGACATCGTGGAGCCCGGTTTTGGTGGTTTCCAGCACGGTAATTCGGTCCTCCGCCAATGGTTGCCCCAGGTTAGCGAGATCGCAGAAAAAAACCTCGTGATTACGCAGCCCATAGGTGGCCATCAGGCCATAGACAGACCGCCAGGCCGAGTTGGGAATGCGGTCGTACCAGGTGAGAATATCGTCATCGGTGGGTAAGTCCCGCCGTTGGGTATGGCTTTGACCATAGCTGCTGCCCAGACTATCGATTGCCCGGGGTAGATCAATCTGGTGAAAGGCGGCGAAGGCCTTCAGCGCCGTAGAGCCCACCTGACGACTGCGGCTCTGGGCAGGTAGGGTGCTAAGGGTGGCAATGATAGCCTGCCCCAAAGATTGGTGGGGATGGGCGATCGTATGGGCCTGCAGCTTGTTGAAGTAGGGGGCGTAGGCCTTGTCCCAGGTAGTTTTCAGGGAAGCTCGGGCAGCCCAGTCTGTACCGGATTGACTGCACAGGTGATGGTGAAATTGGGTGATGCGGTCCCCCAGGGGTATGGCCACCCCAGGGACAAGCTCGGGTTCCCCCAAATAATTGTCCCAATTAAAATTACCCTGAATCAGTTGGCCCGCAATTACCTTGGCCTCTTGCTCAATTTGCTTGAGCCCAGCCTGGGTAGCGGGTAGGCCCAAGGGTAGACGCTGTTGATGGGGACGACTGCGATCGCTGCCAGGACGGGGGGGGAGGGTTCCCCGCAAACCCAGGCGATCTCCCCGCCGTTCTACGGCCAGCCCCAGACGAGATGCCTTCAACCGCTGGTTAAGCTGCTCGATGGCTGCATCAATTTTTTCTAGACCTGCCATGACTAATCCTGCATCAACTCTATCTACACCGCTGGGAAACCATCCATGAAACCTGTAGAATATATAAAAAATATAAGTTAGGCCCGATTTCAAGCTAAAGAAGGCCAATTGTTACACTATATAAGCTAGATATATACCAGGTGGAATTGGCCGTGATTTGTTCAAGTCGCGAGCCAGGGGTGGTTTAGGGGCGGTACCGCCCTACTACAACTGTTCAGAAACTGTTCAGAAAAGCCGTTTAGAAAATACCATAGCGCCATGGGTCGGGTTGGGGTTTTACTACTAAATTTGGGTGGGCCAGAGAGCCTGGAGGATGTCCAGCCGTTTTTGTTTAACCTATTTGCCGATCCCGAGATTATTCGTCTGCCCCTGCCCTGGCTCCAGCGTCCCCTTGCCTGGCTGATTTCCACCTCGCGAGCCAAGCGGTCCCAGGCTAATTACGCCCAAATTGGCGGTGGCTCTCCCCTCCGGCAAATTACTGAACAACAGGCAGAAGCTTTAAAAACTACCCTGGTAAACCGGGGAGAGGATGTTCATGTTTATATCGGGATGCGCTATTGGTATCCCTTTACCGAAGAGGCCATAGCCCAGATTAAGCGCGACGCCATTGATCAGCTGGTGGTTTTACCCCTCTATCCCCATTTTTCTATCAGTACCAGTGGTTCCAGCTTTCGCCTGTTAGCACAAATGTGGGCCGAAGACCCTTCCCTTAATCGCATTAGCTATACGGTGATTCCCTCCTGGTATAGCCGTCCTGGCTATACTGGGGCGATGGCCGACCTGATTGCCCAAGAACTTGACAAGCTGGAGCAGCCCGATCAGGCCCATATTTTCTTTACCGCCCACGGGGTGCCGGTTAGCTACGTAGAGGAGGCTGGCGATCCTTACCAGCGGGAAATCGAGCACTGTACCGAGTTGATTATGGCTTCTCTGAATCGCTCCAATCCCCATACCCTGGCTTACCAGAGTCGGGTTGGGCCGGTGGAGTGGTTACAGCCCTACACCGAAGATGCGATCGCCAGCCTGGGAGAACAGGGTGTCACTGACCTGGTAGTGGTGCCCATTAGCTTTGTCTCTGAGCACATCGAAACCCTTCAAGAAATTGATATTGAGTACCGAGAGCTAGCCCACGAAGCCGGTATTGACGGCTTCCATCGGGTTCCAGCCCTCAATACCCACCGTCAGTTTATCGATGATATGGCAGACATGGTGACCGAAGCCCTGGCCTCGCCTCGGCAGCTATTTTCAGAGGTTGTACAACCAGAAAAGCGGGTAAAGATCTACCCCCCCGAGCGATCGGCCTGGGGACTTACCCCGGTGGCGGAGGTTTGGAATGGTCGCCTGGCGATGGTGGGTTTTTTAGCCTTGTTGCTGGAGCTGGTCAGTGGCCATGGTCCACTGCATTTTGTCGGCATTCTCTAGGGTCTGGGGGTACGGTGTTGGTAACAGGCAGCGGGGTAATCCTCAGCTAATTCTTTGCTGCCCATTCTTGCCGTAGCCCTATCAGGCCAGGTCTCCAGGTTAGCTGGGGCTAGCTGCTGGCTGGCTGAGCCGTTGATACACCGTTACCAGGGCCTGGTTGTCTCCGACGTTACCTGGAAATAGGACCACTGGCAAATCTGGGAACTGGGGATGGTGACTGGGGGTTTTAACCACCGAAACACCAGGTAAAATCTGCCCCAATAGACGAGCGCTGGTCAGGTTCAGGCCGGTGCTAAGGGTGTCATTGGAGGTGATCCCTCCCTTGCTAATTAAAAATCCTATATCGCTAGGCAATCTCTGAATCACTGCCATTAATAGGGCTGACACTTGACTACCAAAATCTAACCGGGCTGTCACCGTAGCAAAACTGAGTTCTTGTCGACTGGTGTAGACCACAGCGGTCTGGCCGGCGCTATGGGCCTTTTTCACCTGCTGTTCGATCGCTGCCAGTAAAACCTCCGGGCCCGAGGTCTGGAGCTGGGTGACATCCACTGCAATACCGGTGACCCCTGGCTGTCCTAAGAGGTGGTCTAGTTGCTGGGTGGTTTTCTGAACATGGGAACCCACCACCACTACCCCCGCAGCCTTACCCCGAGCGTAGCGGCCCATATGGTGGGCTGCAATCGGTTGGGGAGGCAGCCCGGCCAGGGCCGTCAGTAAGCTAGCGGCGCTGCGAAATAAAAACCGCTTACCCCGGGTGGTAGCGGTCAACACCTCTCGGGCAAAGCTATCTAGATCGGCCTGGGTTTCGCCATCAACAACGCAGCAGAGATTTCCCTGCAACCCCAGCAGTCGGTCTAGACAGCCTTGCCGCAGGTCATTCAGGGTAAAGCGCTGGACCTGATCGGCCCTGATGCGATCGCCGGTTTTTTCGGCGACGTAGTCCGGTAGGTAGCCGGTGCTGTAGCCAAAGACCGAATCCCGGGCAAATTCTGTGGCTTCTACGGGGGTGGGGACCCCCTCTACCAGCAGGTAGTGGCGACTATCGCGGGTGATACGTCCCCCTTCAAAAAAAGCTGGTACCAGAAAATGGGCATCGAAGGGACCCAACTCCTGGGCGATGACATCGGTTTCAATCGGGTAATGACCCCGCAGAGTCGAATCAGAGCGGCTGACGATGAGAAAATTTTCAATGCCGGCGCGGGCGATCGCCCCTTTTAAGTTGTGACATACCTGGCGGGTTACCTGCTCAGCGGCGGTGGGACTGAGGGCGCGGCTATTGGTCAGCACAAAGCAAAGCGGTGAGCTATCTTGAAGACCCTGAGCTAGAGTGGTTTCATCCCATCGCATTAGCAAAAGACAGCTGTGGACGGTTTGGGACCCGGTGGGGTCGTCATCGAGAACAATAATTTTGGGCTGAGCCATCGGTACCGGCCTGGGAAACAGATAAATCTACTATCCCCCAGAATGGCACCTGTGGGCGGCTCACTTGCCGGCTTAGAGAGCCTGGCCTGGTGTTTTCAGCCTTGAGTTCATGGGCTATGCAGAGGAACCAGTTTAGGTCATTCTAGAAAAGCAACCTAATCATTTGCCGGGAGACCTTGAGACCATGGCCGCAGACATCGATCCAATCAAGCTGATGAAACAGGAAGTCGGGCGTCAAGCCGCAGCCCGAGTCCGATCTAATACCGTTATTGGGTTAGGGACTGGGTCTACGACCGCCTACGCTATCCAGTTTATTGGCGAGCGCCTAGCTGCTGGTGAGGTTACTAACGTTAAGGGAGTGCCCACCTCCTTTCAAGCCTCAGTTCTGGCCAAGCGCTACGGCATCCCCCTAACCACCCTGGATGAAGTGGACACCATTGATCTGGCTATCGACGGCGCCGATGAGGTGGATCCCCAGATGAATTTGACCAAGGGAGGCGGTGCCGCCCATACCCGCGAGAAGATTGTGGATGGCCTGGCCAGGGAATTTATTGTGGTGGTGGATAGCTCTAAGCTGGTGGCCCAACTGGGGACCACCTTTGCCCTGCCAGTGGAGGTGCTACCCCTGGCTGTAGCCCCGGTGAGCAAAGCCCTGGAAGCCCTGGGAGGCAAGTCCGATCTACGGATGGGGGTAAAAAAAGACGGGCCAGTCATTACGGACCAGGGCAATATGGTCCTGGATGTCACTTTTGGTGCCATTGCTAACCCGGCTGAGCTGGAGAAAACCATCAATAATATTCCAGGAGTCCTGGAAAATGGCCTGTTTGTTGGCCTGGCTACGGAGGTGCTGGTGGGCGAAGTGAAGGATGGCCAGGTCAAGGTGCGTAGTCTTTAGGCATCCCAAGGGAGGCCTGACGTGAAGACTGAGATAGAAGCCTGAAATTGAGGAGGATAGCTATGCAATACCGTCGTTTTGGCCGTACCGAGCTACCGATGCCGGTGTTTTCCTGCGGTGGGATGCGCTATCAGCACAGCTGGAACCATGCCCCCCTGGCGGACATTCCCCGGGCTAGTCAAGAAAACCTAGAGGCTACTATTGGTCGAGCCCTGGAGCTAGGGATTAACCATATTGAAACCGCCTGGGGCTATGGCACCTCTGAAATCCAGTTGGGACAGATTTTGCCCAAGCTACCCCGCGATCGCCTGATCGTCCAAACCAAGGTATCACCCCAGGAAAATCCAGCGGATTTTCGCCACCATCTGATCCAATCCCTCACCCGGCTAGGCCTGGAAACCATCGATTTACTAGGCATCCACGGTGTCAACACGGCCGAGCTGTTGGACTATACTCTGAGGCCCGGCGGATGTTTAGAGGTGGCTCAGGAATTCCAACAGCAGGGGCGGGTACGGTTTATTGGCTTTTCTACCCATGCTCCGCTGGCGGTAATTCAGCAGGCTATTGCTTCTAACCAGTTTGACTATGTCAATCTGCACTGGTACTACATCAACCAGGATAACTGGGCCGCGATTGCCGCAGCCCAACAGCAGGACATGGGGGTATTTATTATTAGTCCTGCTGATAAGGGAGGGCATCTCTATAATCCCTCCCCTACCCTGGCAAGACTATGTGATCCCCTCAGCCCAATGGTGTTTAATGACCTGTTTTGCCTCAGCCATCCCCAGGTCCATACCCTTAGTATTGGGGCGGCTCGCCCCTCTGACTTTGATGAACACCTGAGAACTCTGCCACTTTTGAGTCAGGCCTCCAGCCATTTACAGCCGATTCTGGAACGGCTAGAGCACCAAGCACGGGCTACCCTGGGCAATGACTGGCTACGCACCTGGCGAGTGGGCTTGCCGACTCCCGAGGAAACTCCTGGTCAGATCAATATCCCTACCATTCTCTGGTTACGTAATCTGCTCCTGGCCTTTGATATGGAAGAGTACGCTAAAGCTCGCTACAACCTTCTAGGTAATGGAGGTCACTGGTTCCCTGGCCAAAGGGCCGATCAGCTGGCAGAGTTAGACCTGGCGGACTGTTTGCGCCGTAGTCCGCACGCCGATCGGATTCCTCAACTGCTGGCGGAAACCCATGCTCGCCTATCGGGTCAGGCAATCAATCGATTGTCTAATGCTTAACCCGAGTCCAATCCGCCATAGTTTTTTCGAAAATTGCAGAAATTTCTGAAAAACTATCCGGATTAGCCAGAGAACCCACTGTATTAAAGAAAAGTAGATGCACCCTGATTGTTAAGCCCTGGGAGACCTGGAGGGATCCCAGGCTTTTTTTTGTCTATGGGTTCTCGGTAGCGCTCTATAATACCCTAGCGTTAATAATGCAAGGGGATGGGCGATGGCCAAGATTGGGGTAGGGCTGGTATTTGGGGGATGTTCTGGCGAGCACGAGGTGTCGATAGCCTCTGCCCGGGCCGTTGCCGCAGCCTTGACCGGTGGGGCCAATGGCGATCGCTACCAGTTGATACCGGTTTATATCGACAAGCAGGGTATTTGGCATGGCCCTGACCAAGCTGGTCCAATATTGGCTACAGCACTGCTACCGTCGACCCTTGCTGCGGCCCCAGCCCAAATCCAGGGGCGGCTGCCCCACTTTCCCCAGGTGGCTGACATCGATATCTGGTTTCCCCTGCTGCATGGCCCTAATGGTGAAGACGGTACGGTCCAGGGGCTGTTTACCCTGATGGACCAGCCCTTTGTGGGTTGCGGCGTGCTGGGCTCGGCTCTGGGAATGGATAAAATCGCCATGAAGATGGCCTTTGCCCAGGCCGGTCTACCCCAGGTGAAATACCTCGAGGTCAGTCGTAGCCAGGTGTGGTCCGATCCCTGTGTGTTTCCAAAACTCTGCGATCGCATTGAAGTCGATTTAGGCTACCCCTGCTTTGTCAAGCCCGCCAACCTGGGGTCCTCTGTGGGCATTGCCAGGGTGCAGGACCGGGCAGGGCTAGAGGCGGCCCTTGACAACGCCGCCAGTTACGATCGCCGCCTGATTGTAGAGGCTGGGGTGAAGGCCCGCGAGGTAGAATGCGGGGTGCTGGGTAACGACCACCCGCGCGCCTCGGTGGTCGGAGAAATCATCTTTCAAAGCGATTTCTACGACTACGAGACTAAATACACCAGTGGTCGGGCGGATTTGATGATTCCAGCTGATTTGCCCCCTGCCATCCTGACCCAAATCCAATCCATGGCGATAACGGCCTTTCAGGCTATCGACGCGGCTGGCATCGCTCGGGTGGATTTCTTTTATCTGGAGTCCAGCGGCACTGTTTTAATTAATGAAATCAATACCATGCCAGGCTTTACCGCCACCAGTATGTATCCCCTACTGTGGCAGGCAAGCGGAGTCGATTGTGTAGAGCTGGTGCACGAGCTGATTCAATCTGGGCTGGAACGCACCGCCAGAGGGCCAGCCTAGGGGGCTGGGGCAATCGGGGTAGGGCCTTACCCTTGCCGGATCTGCTCTGGGTGGCTGGTTGGCGAGGCGGGGATCCAGGGTTGTAGCACCATCTTTGCCTTCAAAATTGCCTCCCCCTGGCGGTCTTCGGCCTGCCCAATCCCCAGCAGTTCCCCTGACTCCGCCGCCAGGACCCGATGGGGCTGGCCCAGGGGTAAGACTAGGGGGACGGCAATTTTCTGGCCCTGCTGCCAGGCCTGGGCCAGGGGGGGAACCAGGGCGATCGCCGGCAAATGACCCAGGGCGGCGGAACTCGGGATCAGGTAGAGGGTGCCCGCCTCTAGCCGGGTTTTTACCGACTCCAGGGTCAGACTATCTGGCCAACTAAATCCGCCGCTCAGGGTTCGTCGCAGGCTCACCAGGGTAGCGCCGGTGCCTACCCTCTGGCCCAGGTCTCGGGCCAGGGAACGGATGTAGGTGCCAGGTCCGCAATCAACGGTGAGGGTAAGTTCGGGGTAATCCCCTGGTTGCCAGTGTCGCATCTGGAGATGGTGAATCGTGATTGATCGCGGCGGTGGGGTTACTCCTTGCCCCCGGCGGGCCAGGTCGTAAAGCCGTTTTCCCCCCACCTGAATGGCACTAAATTGGGGCGGAACCTGCTCAAGGGTGCCAACAAACTCAGGCAAGATGGCCGCCAGGGTGGGCCAGCTTAGATCCCCAGCTTTAACCTGGGTCAGGACAGTCCCGTCTAGATCATCGGTGGTGGTGGTCAGCCCAAATCGCACCACCGCCTCATAGCTTTTCTCTGGGGGCAGATAGGGTAGTAGGCGAGTCGCTCGGCCCAGGGCCAGGGGGAGTACGCCCTCCGCCATGGGATCAAGGGTGCCGCCATGTCCTACTTTTTTAATGCCCAAACACCGCCTCAGGATGGCTACACAGTCGTGGGAGGTCATACCCTTGGTTTTATTGAGATTGAGAAAGCCCTGGGGGCCAGGTTCCGGCATTACTTTGAGCCTCTCGATAGGTGACTATAGCGCCTGCTGATCCCCAGGTTCCAGGAGCTGTTCAAAGGCCTGACAAGAGCCCTCGGGGCTAACCTGCTTACCGTACAGGGGAGAGCTAGGGCTATGACAGTGCCCCTGACTAAGATGGCGACAATGGTGGCAGGTTTGGCTGAACTCTCGACTGGGGTCCATGGCTCTAGATCGTAATCGATCCTCCTGACGGATGCCCTTCAGTACTAGATCATCTCCTTGCCAGCGCACCTGTACCAGGCCTGAATCGGTCAGCCGCCGCCAGCGTCGATCTGCCGTCATTGCGGCCGGCAGTTGGAGTTGCAGGTAATCATCGCCTTCGGTAATTGCCACCGCAAATACTGGCTCAGGGGCTGGTGGTTGCAAGAAGCGATCGCCCAGGGGAAACTCCAGGAACTTGCCTGCGGTGGGTAGGTGCAGGTGGTAACGAGTTTGCAATTCTTCCAGGGCCGCCAGGTCGGCCAGGTGGGTGGGGTGGCCGTGAATCAGTACCACATGCTGGGGGCGCAGATTATGGATTAATTGAGTAGTTCCAAGGCGATCGCTATGGGTAGCCAGGTCATAGGTTTCTAACTGTACTCTGCCCAATTCCAGGTCTGGCGCCAGGGACTGTAACCACTCCAGGGGTAGATCGCAGTCCAGACCCGGGTTACTCAAAACCGCCAGGGCTAGATCGGCAGCCCAGGCTTCAGGCAGCAGCACCGACCAGGGCTGCGTCAGGGTGCGGCAGTAGGCGCTGGGGTCTGCTGCCTGGTCAGCAATGACAATGCAGGGATGACTATCATCTAACTGTTCGGCCCCGATGAGTCGGCGAATGCGGGGTAGAATCCGTTCATCCCAAAATAGGGGCTGGTGGCGGGCAAAATTTTGAACACTGCCGGGCAGGTGGGCCAGTAACTCTAAATAGGCGTCACATCCGGCTGCTACCCGGTCCTCTACCCAAACCGTGAGATCTTCACCAGTAAAATGATGGTGGCTGCGCAGCAACATCACCAACTCCTGGCCCAAGCCCAGGGTGGGCACCGGTAGCAGTAGAGATCGACCCTGCTGCCTGAGTTCACCAATCGTGGTGGCCAGCTGATTTTCCTGCTGGCGCCGATGGGGATGGCAAGCTGTACCCGCAGTCCCTTCTACAATCAGCACATCGGGCCTAAGGCCTCGCAATACCTCCAGCGGCAGGCCATCCACCAGCCGGGAATTAGACATAAAAAAATCACCCGTATAAAAGACCCTGTAAAGTCGTTCAGGTGACCTGTAGGTAAATAGGGCGCAGGCAGCCCCCGGCAAATGGCCCGCTGGCCAGATTTGCATGGTTAGATCCTCTGCTAATTGCAAGGGAGTATGCCAGGGTATGGCCTGGCATAGATCCACTGCCTCTGGTTGATCAGGCCAGCTTAAAGCCAGGAGTTGGGTTGTCGCTTCGCTACCATAGATCGGCACTTCCGGAAAAAGCCGGTGAAACTCCAGCATGCCAGCCGTATGGTCTGGATGGGCGTGGCTGCAGAACAGTAGATCCAGGGTGTTTCTACCATCACTTGCGGTCTTCAGGGCCTGGAGATTGGTCAGACCGCAGTCAAGCATAATACGGTAGGGCCCTATGCCCAATTCCAGGCACAGTCCCTCCTGGCCATGGCCAACGGCAAAGGGCATGCAAACCAATGGGCTCATCGGCAGTCACTCCTGCTCCTCCCCACAGATCCAGAGCCATGGGAAGATCGGTGTGATGCGCTAATGGGCAGAGCCGTTACCATGGTAGTTGTCGCTATCGTAGAAGCCGTTCTTGGTGCCAAAGAACAGGGTAGCAACCACAAATAGGCCGGTGAGTCCAATCAAAATCAATTTAATATCCATAGGATTAATCCAGCGTTGGCAAGGGTCAGGGGTAAACTATTATCAAGGGGAATCCATTCATCGTTAGTCATTAATCGTCAACTATAACTATGCAGCCACTGCCGTGATTGGGCAGAACTGTTAATGTTGAGTTATCTTAGCAAGCCGCCCCCAGGGTCTGAGGTAATGTAAAGTTTTTCGACAATTTTTGGACCTATGCAGCGTACCCGTATCAGTCTCCTTCTAGACGATATTGCTGATCAGTTCAGTCTCTTGCTAATTAACCCCTGGCGACGTCTCTCTTTGATCGTCATTAGTCTGCTATCAGGTTACTTTATAGGGGTTTCGGTAGCGGTTATTTCTGGCCAGGCAGTATGGCAAGACAATATCGTTGCCTTACTTTTAGTCATCGCTGCAGAGTGCGTAAGCTGGTTGGTCTATAGCCGCCGATGGCAGCCATCGCCCCCCGCCCCCAAGCAACCCCAACCCCTCTGGTTGGATTGTCTGAATAGCTTTAAGTTGGGAGCCATCTATGCCCTGGCGGTGGAAGCCTTTAAGCTAGGCAGCTAATCTCAATGATAGGTCAATTATAGGCAGGTTCTTAAACCCGTGATGATAGTTAGTGTCTGGCTGCTGCCAAAGGACTCCATCTGGCCAATACTTTACCCAGAGATGAGATAAAAATATTGATAAAACTTTTTTGCAAGTGGTTCATTTTGGTTTAAGTGGTTTACCCTTGGTCAGACCATCCTGATAGTCAGGCGTTGTTGGCGTAACTATGATCCCATCCTATTCTTCAGAGCCGGCGGTAGACCCTGCTGCTTCGGTTTCCACCGGTCGTCAAACTCCCTCCGTACCCATTTCCGTCTACCGGGAACTGGCTAGTGAGTTGAAAGCAAATCAGGCCCTGGTCGATTCTCTCACTCAGCAAAATCAACAGCTCGAGCACCAGAATCAAGTATTGCGCCAGGAAATTCTTAAGTTCACCGAATCCGCTTTTCAGCTTCAGCAGGCGATCGCACCCGCCCTCGCTACCGCTATCGATCCTGGCCAGATTAGCTCTCCTTCACCGGCCTCGAGAGCGCCGGCGGCGCTCGAGCAAGCACCCTACTCAAGACCTTTAGTGAAGCTTGACGAGCCCCACAGCCCCCACAGAAATGGGCAGCTACATCAGGAATCCAGCCCTGTAGCCCAGTTCACCCATCAGTTGAGCCGAATGCTGTCAACTAAGCCTAAATCTAAACCCCCTCTTAAGCCGGTGGCCAAGGCCAGAGGTAGGCAGGCTATCGGTCTATCTGCTCCGACTCCGGCTATGGTTACAACCCTTTATAGGGAAGAACCAGCCAATCTGCCTCGTGTCGGGCAGCGCAGTGAAAAAGCTGCTGACCTGAGTGGGTTATGGTTAACGACTACTATTCTGCTGGTGGTGGTTAGTGCCTTTGGCGCAGGATTTTTGGTCATGAAGCCTTTGTTACATCGTTAGCGGTTAGAGCGCTGTTGCTGAGCTGCCGGGGCGATCGCCGGGCTACCTTCTGACCTATTTAGGAATCTAAATACTCTCTGAGAGCAACTAAATCAGGCTTTTTCCCCCTTTGCAGGATTGACTGTAGTGGACAATACAGTATTTTAGGGTTGAAGCTCGTTAAAGATAGGTCTGCTGAGATAGTCAGCGATCCACGCTAAAGCTAGCTAGGTTGAGGTCATGAAAAAAATAGAAGCCATTATTCGTCCCTTTAAGCTGGACGAAGTCAAAATTGCCCTGGTTAATGCCGGTATTGTTGGTATGACTGTTTCAGAAGTCCGCGGATTTGGCCGACAAAAAGGACAAACTGAGCGGTATCGGGGCTCCGAGTACACCGTTGAGTTTCTCCAGAAGCTTAAAGTAGAAATCGTCGTAGACGATGCCCAGGTCGATACCGTTGTCGATCGCATTATTTCTGCTTCTCGTACCGGAGAAATTGGGGATGGCAAAATCTTCGTCAGCCCCGTCAACGAAATTATTCGTATCCGGACTGGGGAAAAGAACACAGAAGCCGTTTAGTTGCTCCCAATGTTTTTGGATCATCAATACCAGCATTGAGAGACTTTAGCGAGACGTCTCAATGCTGGTATTACTGTAGCTAGTGCCTCCAGAGTCGGTTGACGCAAACTAGGGACACCAAACTTCGGTCTGCCCTCAGCCCAGCCTCGACCTTCATCGCTCCAGCGGGGCAGTCTTACCTGGTTCTAGTTACCTCTGGCGCCCTAGCCCTATTAGATTCCTGGAGCAAGACCACTGGGTTTTACGATCAATATTAGGGTTATGAATTAGGGTTATGATGAAGAATGTTTTCCTCTCGATAGTTGAAATTACACTTGTCTCCTCACCAGAGTCGGGGCAAAGTAATTTTTCTTACACCTTCTGCCTATTTATCAATTTTATCGATAGAGTTTATGCTGGCAAAATATATTTTCGTGGGTGGTCTAAACCATGGATTTTCCCTTAATCTTTTAGCGCTGACCGTTGTTATCTTTAGCGTTTGGTCGCCTGCTGCCCGGGCTGATTCCCAAGCGGTGTTGAAGCAGCCTATTATTGCTGGCGAATGGACAGACGACGCAGGCGGGGCCGCTAACCAACCCTTGTTTGAGCTTAAAACCGATCCGATAACCCCTAGCTCTTTCAGGTTGATTGACGAGCCCGTAGTCACACCAGGGCGCTCCTTGCCCACCGGTCAAGCGCTAACTCTACCGGCGGCTGTGGTTGCCCAATCCCCTGGGCCTGAAGTTGCAGATAGGCTGGCTACCCCCTCTAGTCGACCGACTCCGCCGACTGCCAGTGAGTTGCGGCAAAATCTGCAAATACCGCCGGTCGATATTGATACCGCCCAATTTTATTACCCGGGCAGCGGCACAGGCATTCCAGAGGGGTTTGGAGCCCGGTGGGGGGATATTTTTGTCACGGTGTTTGGATCCAGTACTGACAAAATCCGCACAGAGTATATCGATAGTTCTATTAGCATGGGCTTGGGTCTCGGTGATCCCCGTCACTTAGTGGGCCTGGAGCTGAGTTATAACATCTTAAGCACTCGTACCGCCTTCGCCCTGAATGGTTCTTTTGACATTAAACTGCACCGCTACATTGTTGAAAATAATCAGCTAGTCGTATCAGGGGCAGTGGGAGTTAATAATTTGATTGTGTACGGTCCCGAAGCTGCCTTGAATACTCCAACGGTTTATGGGGTAGTGTCAGGGGCAACCTATTTACGACCTGAGGACCCCACCAGCCCCATGCTCTTGACCCTAACCCTGGGGGCAGGGGGAGCTCCATACTATGCTGTAGAGGGAACCGGGCTGATTGCAGGGGCTGGGGTTGAGCTCAATTCCCAGGTGGCTATTGGTTCAGGCTGGAATGGCACGGGGTTTGGTTTGGGCGCATCCTACGTCCCCTTTAGAAATTTACCCATCACTATAACAGCCCTCTATCAAGACATCTTCGATATGACACCGGCTGGTCATAAGTTTGTCCTGTCAGTGGATTTTACCTACTCCTTTAAATGAGTAGTTTCTCCAGGATTTAACTCTGAGTGTTGACATTCTCAGGGTAATTACTTATAACAGAAGGAGGAGTCGGGTTGTTACTGGTTATATTTATTACCTACTTCCCGATCCTGTTCCGTGGAAAAGGGTTTGAAGTTTTTATGATGATTACCAGGGTAAGGGTTATTACTCTTGCAGGTTTTTCATCGAGGTTTTAGTATAGCTCCGGTTGAGTCAATTATTTGCTCATCGATGCTATCATTGTCTGTTTTTCTGCTTGTTATGTTTTGTTTAGAGTGATACCCCCTTACAATTCCTCAGGAGGATTAAATGACTCACGTTCTTAAGCATACCCTTGGCCTTTCATTGGGTTTAGGCTTTTTAGCCTTTATGCCCTACGTAGCTCAGGCTGGCACTGCTCCTTGCGTTTCCTGCGGCTCTGGCTCTAGGCCAACAACAGGGGCAGGATCGACACCTCCTGCTACGTTTGTGTTCCCCGTACCCGGAGCCGGTACCGGCGGTTTCACCTATACCCCTGCTCCCTTTCCTACTCCTGCTCCTACTCCTCCTACTGTTCGTCCTACATTGAATCCTGCTACGTTTACAAGACTGCAGGTTGCTAGGCCTAGGTAACAGTAGCTTGTCGAGAGTTTCTATTTAGCAGGCAATTCCCTCTTTCCCCGGGGAGTTGCCTTTCTTTCTACACTCCTGTTTTTCGTCATCTGAAACTAACATTGCTTAAATTACCCAATCGGAAGGGTGTTTGTTCCTAGTTTGGACTCAGGGCCTTGGATGCCAGGGTATGTTTAGACCGCAAATTTTTTTTGTTGACGCAGAGATAAAAGGCTTGAGTATCTTGCTGAGGGTAGTTGATTTTGATTTGACAATTCCGAGCTACAATAAAGTTTTATCTTACATTCCGCAGGTTGACAGAATATTTCCAATATGTATGCCAAGAGGCAATAGCTGAGATCTATATTTGACAAAGGTTTCAGAGTTGGAGCGGATTCCTCGTCGCGTCATCTGCTTAATACTTCGCAACTCAGGTTGACCCTGGGTTTTG
>JAGWXD010000035.1 GCA_018970085.1 Cyanobacteria bacterium REEB459 | reverse complement strand
GTGGCGATGGTCTCGGCGTCTGGTGCAGGACTATGAACAGTTACCTGAGAATGCTGAGGCGATGCTTCAAATTGCCATGATTCGGATTATGCTGAGGCGCTTGGCGTAATTTACTACACCCCTACCCCTTTTAAAACATCCTCTAAGGGAACCGCGCAAAAAGGGGTGTATCTCAAGACTCTCAGTGAATTAAAGGTTTTTCTTCCCCCTCTCGCTGAACAGCATCGAATTATAGAGAAGATTGAGGAACTGTTCTCCGATTTGGATGATGGGATTGCCTCGCTGAAGAAGGCTCAACAGCAGCTCAAGGTCTATCGACAGGCGGTGCTGAAGTGGGCCTTTGAGGGCAAACTCACCGCCCAGTGGCGCGAGGATCAGAAACGACAAGGCAAGCTAGCGTCTGCCGATACTCTGCTAGAGCAGATCAAGGCGGAGCGCGAGCAGCGCTATCAGACAGAACTCGCCCAGTGGCAGGCAGAAGTCGAGGCTTGGGAGGCGAATGGAAAGGTGGGAAAGAGGCCGGGGAAGCCAGGAAAACATGAGTTTTATCCTTCTCTCAACGAAGAGGAGATCGATGAACTTGGAAAGTTGCCACCAGATTGGAGATGGGAAAAGGCAGGCAATATTTGCCAAAGTATTGTCCCAAATAGGGATAAGCCAAAATCTTTCTCAGGATCAATACCTTGGCTTACTACACCAGATATAGACCCTGACAAGATTTCAGTAAACCTTGCCCAACATAAAATAGGTCTAACAAAAGAGGAAGTCAGTGAATATAATGCACGTCTGATACCGAAGGGGAGTGTCCTTATGACGTGTGTGGGGACTTTTGGAGTGATTTGTATTAACTCTGTTGATTGCGTCATTAATCAGCAGCTTCACGCTTTTGCAATTCATCCTTATATTTTTGCTAAATATCTGGCGTTTGCATTAAAGCGACAAGCGTACTGGATGGAGGATCATGCTACTGCTACGACCGTTAGCTACTTGAATAAGACCAATTGCAATAGTGTTCCTATTCCCGTTTGCTCGCTCGCAGAACAACTCCAAATCGTCTCAGAAATCGAATCCCGCCTTTCCATCTGCGACAGCCTGGAAACTACGATCGCCGACAACCTCCAACGCGCCGAAGCCCTCCGCCAGAGCATCCTCAAGCAAGCCTTTGAGGGTAAGCTGGTTCCCCAAGACCCCAACGACGAACCCGCGTCAGTGTTGTTAGAACGGATTCGTATCTCCAAGGCCACTCAGGCTGAAGACAACAACAAGCATACTAAAAGAAAGCAGTCCCTATGACGACTTCCACCCCCACAGATGCCTGGGCCTCCTGGGATCGCCGACTTATAGTCGGCTCTGAAGTAGATGATGCCGGAGAGGGGCCGAGTACAACTCGGCGATCCGGGGAGGGAGAGGATCTGAGTACACCTGGGCGATCCAGGGAGGGAGAAGATCCCAGTCTAACTCGGCGATCTGGGAAGGGAGAGGGGTCGAGTACACCTGGGCGATCTGGGGAGGGAGAGGGGTTGAGTACAACTCGGCGATCTGGGGTTGGAGAAGATCCCAGTTTAACTCGGCGATCCGGGGGGGGAGAAGATCCCAGTCTAACTCGGCGATCCTGGAGGAAGCGATTACCGCATTTTGATGTACCGGGGTTGATTCAGCACATTACCTTTCATCTGGCGGATTCCTTGCCTCGCGCTGCGATCGAGGGAATGCAGCAAGAACTAGCTGCCATACCAGAAGCAGAGCGAGATGGAGCTCGCCGCCAGCGGATTCAGACGTTATTGGATAGTGGCTTGGGAAGCTGTGTGCTACGTGAAGCGGCCTGTGCCGAAATTGTGCAGGATTCCCTACTGTTTGGAGACGGCGATCGCTATCATCTTCTGGCCTGGGTGGTGATGCCCAATCACGTTCACGTACTGATTGAGCAAATCCCTGGCTGGCCCATGGCGAAGGTCGTTCAGTCCTGGAAACGCCATACCTCCCGCCAAATCCATCGCCTCACCCCAGGATGGTCGAGTTGTACTCGACCTGATACCGAGTGCAACTCGGTTATCCCGACCGACGCCGAGTGCAACTCGGTTATCCCGACCGATGCCGACTACAAATCGGCACTCCCAGGGGCGGCCATCCCCCCATTGTGGCAGCGAGATTATTGGGATCGCTTCATTCGGAACGATCACCACTGCCTAATTGCCAAACGCTACATCGAAGAAAATCCCGTTGCAGCAGGGCTAGCCGCTTCGCCAGAGGTATGGCCCTGGAGCAGTGCTCACTTTAAATCCAGCCCCCATCCATCCGTCAGACCACAGGAGTTACCGCCGTTATGAACCCATCCCCGATTATTTCCAAGGTCTGGAGCTTTTGTGATGTCCTGCGGGATGACGGGGTAGGCTATGGCGATTACCTGGAGCAGTTGACTTACCTGCTCTTTCTCAAAATGGCGGATGAGTACAGCAAGCCCCCTTACAAGCGCCAAACCGGGATTCCCGCCGGGTACGACTGGGAAAGCTTACGCCCGTTGCGTGGGGCTGAATTGGAAGCCCACTACCTGGAAACGTTACGAACCTTAGGCCAGCAAAAGGGAATGCTCGGCCAGATCTTCACCAAGGCTCAGAATAAGATTCAAGACCCAGCCAAACTCTATCGGATCATCGATATGGTCGATAAAGAAAGCTGGGTGGTCATGGGGGCCGACGTTAAAGGTGACATCTACGAAGGGCTCCTTGAGAAAAACGCCGAAGACACCAAGAGCGGGGCCGGTCAGTACTTCACCCCACGGGCACTCATTTGGGCAATGGTGGAATGTATACGGCCCGAACCTAAATGCACCATCGCCGATCCAGCCTGTGGTACTGGAGGATTCTTCCTCGCCGCCTACGATTTTCTGGTGAAGAATTACCAGATCGATCGCGACCAGAAGGAATTCCTGAAATTTGGCACCTTCCGGGGCAACGAAATCGTGGCGAATACCCGCCGCATGGCGCTGATGAATATGTTCCTCCACAATATCGGGGACATCAGCAGCGAAAGCATGATTTCTTCCCAGGATGCGTTAATAGCTGATAGCGGCGATCGCTTCGATTACGTGCTGGCTAATCCCCCTTTCGGCAAAAAGAGCAGCATGACCTTCACCAACGAGGAAGGGGAGCAGGAAGAGGAGGATCTGACTTATAACCGCCAAGACTTCTGGGCTACCACCTCAAACAAACAGCTCAATTTTGTCCAACACATCCGCACAATCCTCAAGACGACCGGGAAGGCAGCCGTCGTAGTGCCAGATAACGTACTGTTTGAAGGCGGTGCCGGGGAAAAGGTCAGGCAGAAGCTTCTTAGCAACACCGATTTTCATACCATCCTCCGGCTGCCCACCGGTGTGTTTTACAAGCAAGGCGTGAAGGCCAATGTCATCTTCTTCGACAACAAGCCCGCCGCCAAAGATCCCTGGACAAAAGAAGTCTGGTACTACGATTTCCGTACCAACATCCATTTCACCCTGAAAAAGAACCCATTAAGGCGGGAGGATCTCAAAGACTTTATCGAGTGCTATAACCCCGAAAACCGCTACGAGCGGGAAGAAACCTGGTCAGAAGCGAATCCTGAAGGGCGCTGGCGTAAATTTACCTATGAGGAACTCATTGCCCGGGATAAAACCGGCCTGGATATTTTCTGGCTAAGAGATAAGAGCCTCACCGATCTGGACAATCTTCCCGATCCAGATGTCCTAGCTCTGGAAATCGTGGAGAACCTGGAGGCCGGACTAGAAAGCTTCCGGGCTATAGCCGGTGGGCTTCAAGTGGAGTGACCACCATCCGAGCCAGCCTACTATTCGAGAAACAAGACGATTTTGGATACAAACCGGATTTCATCCTCCAGCAAATGATCCGTGCCAAGATTGAGTAGTGTTGTTGCCAGCCAGCTAACACTGCGTTGGTGCGGATAGAGCATAGGCTATCTGTGGATGTTCAGGGTTATCTGCCGCTGCACAACTTCCACGTTATCTCGCCTCGTTTTAACTGCTAAAGAGTGATCAGGATTTTATGTAAACTATAATAGGTTAAACCTTATCTGACAGATGGGACATATCAAACACGTAGTAGGGTGTCAGATCGTGTTTGATTTATATCTTTTTCTTCTACCTATTGGTCAAGCTGTTTCGCCTTGGCTAGGTGAACACTATCCCTCCAGGGGTTTGAAGGTGTTCATAGGCACAGGGCCGTTAAGAGTCAGAGAAGCCGGGGCAGACACCTCACCCTATGGTCTTTGCCGGTTTGGCCTAAGCTAGGTAGGCGACCAGAGCCTGGAGCTTATCCCAGGCGGCTCCACTGGCTAGAATATCGCGGGCCAGCCCCAATCCCTCGGCTAGTTCTGCCTCCAGAGAAGACCCGCTGAGACCCTCTCCCACCTTTAGAGCCAGAGCCGCATTGAGGGCTACCACATCTCGTTGGGCCGTCGTTCCGCTGCCCTGTAGCACTGCCCTTAGAATGTCTGTATTTTCCTGCAGGTCTCCCCCCCGCAGGGCCTCGAGGGGAGCTTTGGCCAGGCCCAGGGCCTGGGGATCGATTACCATGGGGCTGACCTGGCCCCCCTGCAACACCGCCAGATCAGTTTTATCCCCCAGACCCGCCTCATCTAGCTGTTCGCGGCCATGGAGAACGATAGCCCGGGGCCGCCCCAGCCGGTTCAGGGTAGCGGCCATGATCGGTACTACGGCGGGGTCATACACCCCAATCACCTGGCCCGTGGGCTGGAGGGGGTTCACCAAGGGCCCCAGCAGGTTAAATACGGTACGCATCTTCAATTCACTCCGCAGGGGGGCAACGGCCTTCAGCGCCGGATGCCAGCCCCGGGCAAACAGAAAGGTAATGCCCACTTCTGCCAAGGCCTGCCTGACTCGCTCTGGGCTGGCGGCCAAATTTACCCCCAGGCTTTCTAGCACATCGGCGGAGCCCACCTTGCTGGAGGCAGAACGATTGCCATGCTTAGCCACCCGAATGCCAGCGGCAGCGGCTACAAAAGCCACTGCGGTAGAGATATTGAAGGTTTGGGAGCCATCTCCACCGGTACCGCATGTATCAATGCAGGGGCTGTTGTGCAGTAGCTGATCTGGCCCCGCCAGAGATTGTCCCTGCAGGACCCGAGCCATCCCCGCCAGTTCATCCGCCGTTGCCCCCTTCATCTGCAAGGCCGCCAGTAGGGCGCCTGATACCGCCGCCGGAATCGATTCCCTTAACCAGCCCTGCATGAGTAGCTCAGCCTCAGCCTGACTGAGGGATTGCCCCGCCATTAAGGGCAGGAGTAGGGCAGACCAATCTTGACTAGGAGCAGGGGCAGATGAAGACACAAGGGGTAATCCAAAGGGTGCCAGGGGTAGCGGGGGCTGATTAGGGGTCTAGGGCCAAACCGCAAAGCTATAGACAATGTATCAGAGCCAGGAAAATAGCAAAACCTTATTATGCCGAAAGCTACAGAGAGCCAGTCTTGGGGGCGGGTCTTGGGGGCCCAGGTACGGCTCAGAGAGGATCATCAGCCCCAGCTACCCTAGGGCCTGAGGCCGGATCGGGGTTGCCCCATTAAACCCAGCAGGGGACCCACCAGAATGCCAGCTAAAAAGCCGCTGGAGTGGGCCCAATAGGCAATGCCGCTAGAGGCGGCATTGAGATGGTTGCTGAGGGTAAAAAGACTGAAAACGGCTTGCTGTACAAACCAAAAACCCAAAAAGAACAGGGCAGGAATGCGAACCGTTGTAAAGAAAAATAAGAGTGGGATCAGGGTAACAATATGGGCCCTGGGAAACCTCAGGATATAGGCCCCCATCACCCCAGCGATCGCCCCACTGGCTCCAATGGTAGGAACGGTAGACAGGGGGTCAAAAAACCACTGGGTCAGCCCGGCGATTGCCCCACAGGTTAAATAAAAAACCAGAAACTTGAGATGGCCCAGTCGGTCTTCAATATTATTGCCAAACACCCACAGATAGAGCATGTTACCGCCCAGATGCAGCCAACCTCCATGGAGAAACTGGGACGAGACCAGGGTGATCCACTCAGACAGAGGAGACCTGAGGCTACCCCCAAAGCTACGGGTTAACTGAATTGGTACCATCCCCCAGGTTTGTAGAAATCTATCTAGGCCCTGGCTGGTAAGGGTGCACTGAAATAGAAAAATGGCGATATTAAGGCCAAGGATAGCGTAGGTGATGGTGGGGGTTGAGCGGACGGGATTGTCATCGTGGAGCGGAACCACAGTTTACCTCAAGGGGGACTAGTCGTAATTGGACCTAGAGTTAGAAGGGATCCACCCGTCTACCCAGCCTGGGCAGGGAGCCATCACCCAGGTCTTAAAGATTAGGACCCAGGGGATGAACTTGCCATGAACTTTATCCCTAAAACGATGGGTATCTTATTAGATTACCTGTTAGCGTTGTACAGTAGGGATTTTTAAGAGATCAATGTCTCCATGAGCTACCCCAGCTTCCACAGCTATATTAAAACGCTGCGAGGTTTGCTTAAGCATAAGCAACGCTGGTTGCTGGAGGAATCAACCCTACTGGCCGATCTATGCCTGGCCTACGGCACCCTGGTAGGGCTGTCAGACCGACAAAAGCGGACCCTTTTTTTGGCGGCTCATTTTAAAAACCTGGGGGCAATTTTTCTTGACGATAGTAGTTTAACTCAGGCCTTTAGTGACCGTAGCCAGGTGCTGATAGAAATGGAGCGTCTATTTAAAGAAAGCGCCCAACTCGCTCGAGAGGCCGGCCTTAGGGATGTTGCTCTGGTGCTCGATCAGTATTACCAACGGGCGATTCCCGAAGATTCCCTGGCTCGCATCTTCCAGGTCATCAATGTTTGGGTCTCCTGTCGCCAGCGCAAGGGTTGGCGCAGTTCCATGAGCGACAAAGAGGCCCTGGTGGTTTTACAGCAACGGGCCCAGATGAAGTGGTCCGATCCTAAGGTGGTGGCCCATTTTATTAAGCACCTGTGTAGTTACTCCTCCCGCTTAGATGGGGTCGATGCAGCCCTGAGCATCGCATCGGAAACTCTGAATCAGCCCCAACCCACAGATTTAACCGAATTCGATACCCTGCAACAGGACCTGTGGTGGCTAGATGCCCCCCTGGGTAGGGGCGATCTCAGCTCTCCCGAGATTTCCCGCTAACCCCTTACCTGGAGAGCTCTGCCCTTGGGGCTGGTTCAATTGTTACCCAGCCCTTACCCGGCTGGAGTGCCCTGGGGGCCAGGTAGAGTTCAAAGGAGCGGCGGCGGCGTTGTTGCCTGCGGTTGAGTCCCCCTCCTTTGAGCTGGTAGGTGCCCTGTACCCGTACCACCGGCTGGGGTTGGTGGGGTGTTTCCCCAGCAGGGTCGGCGACGGGTTGAAGGACAGTCCACTGGTACTGGTTAATGATCACCTGATCAATGGTGGGGTTGCCCAGGCTGAAGGCAAGCTGGCGAGATAGCAGAGACTGGGTCTGCTCTAGTTTTTGGCCGATCGCCTGAATAACTGCCGCCTCAGGGGGGTGGGTTTGCAGGCCGCCACAACTGCCCAGGCCCAGGCCCAAAATCAGCACCAGCAGCAGGCGCACAGCTTGCCTGGTGAGCAACTTCATCATGTTTTTGCTAGCCCTCCAGGACCCCGGCGGATTACTTTAGAATACGGGGGTCCAGAGCATCTCGTAAACCATCTCCCAACAGGTTAAAGGCTAGGGAGGTGACCACAATTAATATCGCCGGCGGCCAGATTAACCAGGGTTGCAACACCAGAATAGAGGCATTGGTGGCCAGGGTTAGCATGTTACCCCAGGAGGCGTCGGGTTGCTGAATCCCCAGGCCGATAAAACTCAGCACCGACTCCGCCAGAATAAAACCAGGAATAGTCAGGGTGGCAGAAATAATACCGTAGGTGGCAGTTTGGGGCAAAACGTGACGGATGATGATGTACAAAGGTCTGGCCCCCATCACCTGGCTAGCCTGCACAAAGGTTTGTTCCTTAATGGCCAGTACCTGCCCCCGAATCACCCGGGCCTGAGCAGCCCAACCGACCACCGAGGTAATCGCCACAATCAGCAGAAACCGCTGGGCACTGGTTAAACCTGGCGGCAGTACCGCCGCCAGGGCCACCAGCAGATAAATACTGGGAATGGTCATTAACACTTCCACCAGGCGCATTAAAACCCCATCTAAGGCCCCTCCCAGATAGCCCGCCAGCCCCCCTGCCAGCATCCCTAGGGGAAAGGATATTAGAATCCCCACCAGCCCTACACTGAGGCTAACCCGACTACCATGGACAAGGCGGCTGAATTGGTCTCGAGCTTGTTCGTCGGTACCTAGCAGGTTTAGTTTGCCAGGCCCGTTAGTATCAAATAAGTGCAGGTGGCCCTGCTGATCGCGATGCAACAGTCGCAGGGCAGAGGGTTGGGCATAGTCGACCAGCAGCTGGCGATCGCCGGTTTTTAGATCAATGGGGCCCTGGGTAACGGGATAAACATGGGGGAAAAACCGTCCCCTATCCTGGTCCCGCCAGTAAATCTGGGTGGGGGGCAACAGCGAACCATTGGCCTGGGTATCGTAGGGACTATAGGGAGCGAAAAAATCTGCCCCCAGTGAAATAACGTAAAGGGTTAGCAGCAAAACCGCGCCCCAACGGGCCAGGGGATTAAGGGATAACTTGCGCCACCAATTCATAGGGTCTCAGGCGTAGATTAAAGTTTCCTGATTTTCTACCATAAATACATTGGAATACAAGTTGGCAAGAATTTGCTTCCCCTGCTGGGTCAGGGAAAGGTAGCGCAAGCCGTCTTGAATAAAGGGATGTACCCGACTCCAATAAAACTGCGGGTACTGAGCCCTTAGATCGTCAGGATTATGGTACCCCAGCTGCTGATTTAATCCGGTTTCTTCAAATTCATAGAAGATCGCCGCCACCTTTTTTAGATACCGGGGGTCGCTCAGTTGACCGATTAAATCCGCCGCCCGTACCAGGGCCGGAAAACTTTGGGTATCTGGCAGGTCTGCCTGATCGGGAACCGGAAAGCGAGTCAGCTCAATATTTTGCTGAATCAGCTCAGCGCTAATCAGTTGGTTGTCGCCAAACCGTTCTTCGATAAAACGTTTACCCCGATCCACGTGGTAAGGGCTCAGGGCCGCATCGGAGTTGCCCGGTAAGAGCTTCACCATGTCCTCTCCCCGACCTGTGGCATAGAGATGTCTCTGGGCCTGATCACTACGACAAACCCCCTTAATGTAGCCAATATCATGGCACACCAGAGAAAGAATGACATGTAACCAGTCCTGGCTACTCACCCCTCCTTCTCGAATATGCTTACCCCACAATATTTCCTGACCCACCAGGGTAACTAAAATGGTATGTTCTACGTTGTGGTACAAGGCGTCGCTGTTGGCAATATTTTCCAGGGCCATACTACCAGCCCAACCAATAATCTCTTGATACTGGGGATTCTGACTGCCGTAGTTACGCTGGTATCCCGCCTTCAGGTGGGCCACAAAACTATTGATTAAAATCTCGGTGGTATTAAACACAGCGGTCCCTTGCCGGGTCAGCCCCGGCACCGCTAGCCTCGAACAGATTAATAATTATCATATATAAATGTAACGATACGTAGGAGTCAGCCAGCCCAGTCAGGCCACCGCTGTGGCTCTACCCTGGAATTACTATTATTACCAGAGGTTTTTCTGCCGGGTTGTGACCTGGGTCAACTAACGTTACGATTAGTTTAGAGATTTACGCCATAGTAATATTGCTGGTTTGGCTAGAATATGCCCTTTAGCGACGGGCTACGCCGTCTACGCGGGCGGCATGTTTAACCGCTGAGGCGACCGCATTGGCCACCCGGGGATCAAAAGCCGAGGGAATAATATGATGGGGATTCAGTTCCTGGGGGCTAACCAGGGCGGCGATCGCAAAGGCGGCCTGCATATACATTGTTGGGGTAATCTGCTGGGCCCGGCAGTCAATAGCACCCCGCAACACTCCCGGAAAGGCTAGCACATTATTAATTTGGTTGGGATAGTCACTACGGCCCGTTGCCATCACTGCTACCTGATCGCTGATCAATTCGGGTTGGATTTCGGGAATCGGGTTGGCCATGGCAAAAACAATCGGGTCGATGGCCATTGATCGCACCATCTCTACAGTAACCACCCCTGGGGCACTGACGCCCAAGAAAACATCGCTATCGACCATGGCATCGGCCAGGGTGCCCGCCTGATCTACAGCAAATTCTTGCTTTTGGGGATTCAAATCATTCCGACTGTGGGACACAATTCCCTTGGAGTCGCAGAGCACAAGGCGATGGGCCCCAGCCCTGCGGAGCAATTTGGCAATGGCAATGCCGGCGGCCCCCGCTCCATTAATGACAATGTTTACCTGGGCCAGGGTTTTGTGGACCAGCTTGAGGGCGTTGATCAAGGCCGCCAGGCTGACAATGGCGGTGCCGTGCTGATCGTCGTGGAAAACCGGGATATCCAGTTCCTGCCGGAGCTGGGCTTCAATTTCGAAACAGCGGGGGGCACTGATGTCCTCCAGGTTAATGCCACCAAACACAGGGGCCAGTTGCTTCACTGCGGTGATAATCTCTTGGCTGTCCTGGGTGTCGAGACAGATGGGAAAGGCATCTAAACCAGCAAATTTCTTAAACAACAGGGCCTTGCCTTCCATCACCGGCAGCGCCGCCTCTGGGCCCAGGTTGCCCAGCCCCAGCACGGCACTGCCATCGGTGACGATGGCCACAGTATTGCCTTTAATGGTGAGGTCAAAGACCCGATCAGGATGCTCGGCAATCTCCAGGCAGATGCGACCCACACCGGGGGTGTAGGCCATCGCCAGATCCTCCTGATTATTCAATGCCAGCTTGCTCTCAACGCTGATTTTGCCCCCCTCGTGGAGCTGAAAGGTGCGATCGCGAATTTCTAAAACGTCAATATCCCTCAGCCCTTTCACCGCGTTAACGATAGTTTGAATATGATCGGCACTAGAGGCATCAATATCCACCAGTCGAATCAGTTCAGAGCGATTTCGACTGATCAGGGAAAAATCTCCCAGGTTCCCCCCGGCTTCGGCAATTGCCTGGGTCACCCGGGCTAGCATCCCGGCCCGATTCGGAATCCGCAACCGGAGGCTAAAACTATAGCTAGAACTGGGGGTTAGAGGGGCCATAGCAAACTCTGTAAGGGTGGGTGGCTGGCACCCCCATCAGGCCCGGGTGGGTAACCCCTGCGATCACCTGGGCCGCCAGGTCAGGGAGAGCATGGAGCCGATAGGGAACCAGAGAGCCAGCTCAGGGGAACAGCTCAAGACTATTCCCGAGGGTATCAGCTTGTGGCAACATAAAAATAAATATTAGTAATTTGTTAATGCTACCGGTGTTAATGCTATCGGGGTTGCTGCCATGGCCAGCCTTTACAGCCAAATCACCATTGAGGCTCCCCGGTCCACGGTCTGGGAAGCCCTGATTCGCAAAGAAGAGTGGTATCGCTGGAATACCTTTCTCTATGATTGTGATGCCAGCCGACCGATGCGCCAAGGGCAAGACATTGCCCTGGCCCTGCGCCGCCTAGAGGCAGAAGCCCAAACCGAATTTCAACCCCGCCTGGTGGTCGTTCAGCCCAACCACTGCCTGCAGTGGATCTACCGGGGCCCAGGCTTTAGCAGTGAGCACTGGTTTGAACTGCAGGAGGTAGGCCCTAATCGCACCCGGTATGGCCACCAGGAACGGCTATCGGGTTGGCTGGCCAGGCTAGTGCTCCCGGCGATTCGCCGGGAGGAAAAAATCGGCATGGAGCGCATGGGTTACCAGCTTAAACGCTACGTTGAGAGGACTTATCCTGGCCAGGGCTAGACCCTTCTGCAGGGGCTGACGGCGCTGGCCCAACCAGACTGACAGCTGTTATACTAAATCAAATCAATTTTATAAACGGGCGATTAGCACAGTGGTAGCGCGCTTCCTTCACACGGAAGAGGTCACTGGTTCGAAACCAGTATCGCCCATGCTTAGTGGTCCTCCCCGGTGGTCTCTAGATTTTCTGAATTTCTTGACGAATACGAGATCGTGGTGGTGGGCGGTGGCCATGCTGGCTGCGAGGCGGCCCTAGCCAGCGCCCGTCTTGGCCATCGCACCTTGATGATCACCTTGAATCTCGACAAAATTGCCTGGCAACCCTGCAACCCGGCCGTGGGGGGGCCAGCCAAGTCCCAACTCACCCATGAGGTGGATGCTTTGGGGGGAGAAATGGGTAAAATCACCGATCGCACCTACCTGCAAAAGCGGCTGCTGAACAGCTCTCGGGGGCCGGCGGTGTGGGCTTTGCGGGCCCAGACCGATAAACGAGAGTACGCTGCGGTGATGAAGGCGGTGGTAGAAAACCAGAAAAATCTGGTCATCCGCGAAGGCATGGTGACCGACTTGGTGCTGGGAAGCCATGACCAGGTGGTGGGGGTGAAGACCTACTTCGGAGTCGCCTTTCGCTGTCAGGCGGTGATTCTTACCACCGGCACCTTTCTGGGGGGCACTATCTGGATTGGTGATCAATCTATGGCGGCGGGCCGGGCCGGGGAGTTCGCCGCCACCGGTCTGACCCATACCCTGAACCGGTTGGGCTTTGAGACCGGGCGGTTAAAAACCGGGACCCCCGCCCGGGTTGATCGCCGCTCAATTAATTTTGACTGCCTGGAACCCCAACCCGGCGATCAGCAGGTGCGCTGGTTTAGTTTTGACCCCGAGGTCTGGGTAGACCGCCAGCAAATGCCCTGCCACCTCACCCGTACTACCCCCGCTACCCACCGGCTAATTCAGGAAAACCTGCACCTATCGCCAATTTACGGTGGCTGGGTAGAGGCCAGGGGACCCCGCTATTGCCCCAGCATCGAAGATAAAATCGTCCGTTTTGCCGATAAGGACAGCCACCAGATTTTTCTGGAACCCGAAGGGCGCGAGACTCCTGAAATCTATGTGCAGGGCTTCTCCACCGGTCTACCGGAAAACCTACAACTGGCCATGTTGCGGACCCTACCTGGCCTGGAGCAGTGTGTCATGCTACGGCCTGCCTACGCCGTAGAATACGACTATCTGCCTGCTACCCAGTGCTACCCTACTCTGATGACCAAACGGGTTGCCGGACTTTTCTGCGCCGGCCAGGTCAACGGCACCACCGGTTACGAAGAGGCCGCCGCCCAGGGTTTGGTGGCGGGCATCAATGCTGCCCGCTTTGTCAGCGGTGAAGAGATGGTCGTGCTACCCCGGCAACAGAGCTATATCGGTACCCTGCTGGATGATCTCTGTACCAAGGACCTGCGGGAACCCTACCGGATGCTAACCTCTCGCTCAGAATACCGGCTGCTATTGCGATCGGATAATGCCGATCAACGCCTGACCCCCCTGGGTCGCCAGCTTGGCCTGATTGGCGATCGCCGCTGGCAGTTATTTAACCAGAAATATCAGCACATTGCTGCCGAGAGACAACGCCTGGAAACCACCCGGTTAAAAGCACAGGATCCCCTGGGTCAGCAAATTATCACCGATACCGGTGAGGGTATTAAGGGGTCGATTACCCTGGCCGACCTTTTGCGCCGTCCCGGCTTCCATAGCGTCGATCTAGACCGCTACGGCCTGGGCAACCCTGACCTCGGTCGGGCCGAAAGGGAAGGGGTCGAAATCGATATTAAGTACGCGGGCTATCTAAAACGGCAACAGAACCAGATTGATCAAATTGCCAGAAACGCTAACCGCAGGTTGCCCCCCGACCTTGACTACATGGCGATCGCCACCCTCTCTAAGGAGGCCCGGGAAAAACTCACCCAGGTGCGGCCCCTCACCATTGGCCAGGCATCCCGCACTGGCGGGGTGAACCCGGCCGATGTCAATGCCCTACTGGTGTACCTGGAGATTCAATCTCGCCCATCGGCCCTGGCCCTGACCCCACCCTAACCCGTAGCTGAGACCCTGGCGCCTGGCTCCAGCCAGCCTCTCATTTTACCGGGGTTGAGCAACCCATGGGGGTCAACGACGGCTTTGAAGGCCACCTGGGTCGGGTTCACCTGTTTCATGCCGCCATCCTCCAAAATATAGGTGTGGGGGTTAGCAATAAAAGCTCCCTGGGCTTCGTGGTACCGAATAATCTCCTCCAGGCGGTCTGGTGTGGTGTAGCGTACAATCTGCAATCCCACTGGACGTACCTGACCCTCCACCCGGACATATTCAATATGCAGTTGCACCTCGTCGCCAAAGTGGTCGTAGAAATGGCGCAGGATCCGCTGGTCTGGGTCGTAGGCAAAAACAGTTTGCAGATAGGTGAGGCTGGGGTCACTACTGCGGGCATGGAGGGTCGTATGGTTCCAGGTGAATTCCCCCAGCATTGTGCCCTTGCTGGCCTCTTGGGCAGATTTACGGTAAGTGATGGTACCTGCCAGTTCCTTGACCAGGTCCTCTAGCAGTTCCAGGCTGGCTTCGGCCACCATCAATAGCACCGCGGCCTGCCCCACCGGCAGGTAGGGTTTGAGGGCAAGGAAGTAGGAGGGAATGGGCCAGGCAAACACGCTAATTAACTTTTTGATGAGCCCGTCCGATTCCCCCAACATCTGGCCAAATTGAGCCGCGGTGATGAAATCATCAAAACTCACGATCACTTCAGCCCAGGCATAGGCTGGAGCCAGGGGCACTTCTAGGGCGGTAATAATACCGTTGGTGCCATAGGCATGGTTAACCTGCTGGACCTGATCGCCCCGCAACTCCAGAACTCGGGGAGTATCCTCCAGGGTCACCACCCGCAGCGCCTGCAGATTGCCGCGATCGCGCAGTTGACCGTAGGTAATAGAGCCAATGCCGCCGCTGCCACCGGCAATAAATCCCCCAATGGTGGCGGTTCGGTAGGTGGATGGATACATCCGCAGTTCCCACCCCGATTCCCGGGTCACCCGATCAACGGCAGCCAGCCGGGCCCCTGCCTCGAGGCAGGCCATGCCGGGCTTAACCCACCTGACCTGATTGAGTTTACTTAAGTCCACCACCACCCCCCCCACCAGGGGAATGCACTGACCGTAGTTGCCCGTACCGGCCCCTCGCACCGTCACCGGCACCCGGGCCTCAACGCAGACCCGAGCTACGGTCAACACCTCGGCTTCGGTGGCTGGCCGTACCACCAGATCGGCAATCCGGTCCCCTAACTGGGCTTGCAGAATTGGGCTGAAGTGGTAATAGTCCTTCGAGAGTTTTTCCAACTGACTAGGGTCACGAATCACCTCGATCGTCCCCAGGGCCGCCGCCAGGCTATCCCAGTTGACCGCCAGGGGGGCAGATGTATCGGTCATAAACACCTCAAAGACAAAATACGCAGCTAGGGCATACCTTAGTGTAGGGCCTTCCCTCCGGCAGTTGCCCTGACTACCATCACGGGTATTACCCCGATTCCCTGGCCTCAGCTTCCGCCTTGGCCGCCAGGACCGCTTCTACCGCCGCCAAAATCTGTGCCTGGCCCCAGCCCTGGTAAAGGCTGGCGGCAATAGCGCAGGCACCGGCTCCCACCCCTTCTTTGACAAAGCCCTGTTCGTAACTTTGGAGGGCCTTAAAACGAGAAGCCTGAAAGGAAAGCTGGGTGGCCATTAGGCAGGATTGGGTGAGCTGGGCCAGGCCCACGGTGTCGCCGGTGGGGTCCTCTGCCACCCAGCGGGTAGTCCCCACCACCACCCGTTCGGGTTGCCAGCCGTAGCCCTCTATTGCCGCCAGTTTTTGCATTAAGGCATGAACCGCCAGCATTTGGGTCCCCCCCGCCAGCATCACCGGTTTGGTGCGGCTAGCAGCCAGGGCCATGCCGGCTACCACCGGTTGCATCGGATCCCCGATCGCCGCTACCCAGGCCAGGGGGTGGAGATCGGCTAGGGGCCAGCCGGCCCTGGCCAGGCCCTGGTTCACCACCTGACGTTTTTGGGCATGGTTACAAACCGGGTGACTACTGTTGACCCGATCCAGGGCATCAATGCCCAGGGCCCTGAGCAAAGCCAGAGCCGTAGTGGTTCCACCGACCACGCACTCGGCCAAAATCAGATAGCCTGAGGTCTGGGTTGCCAGCCGTTCTCCCCAGCTCAGGCCGACTCGCCAGAGCCGGTATACCTGCTCTAGGGGTAGGGCCTGACCGGTACTGAGACATTGGGCCGGTAGGGTGCCCAGGCTGAGGTGATCAACCGGCGGCGGCTGGCGAAGACCGGCGTTAATGACCCATAACGGAATCCCCTGGGCTTGAATCACCGCTCGGGAAATCACGGCTGGAGAGGCCCCCGCCTGCAGAGGCGGCAGGGGAAACTGGGGCTGGGGGGCGGGGCCATTGACCATAAACTCGGCGTCGGCCAGCGCCGTATAGGCGCGATCGCTAGGGGTCGCCCCCGCTGCCGAAATGCCAGGAATCAGAGCGGTAGCCGTAAACCCCAGGGTGAGGACCAATAACGGGGGTTGGCCCCGCACCTGCTGCTGCCACCGCTGCCCCTGCTGCAGGTGGGTATGGACAGCTACCATAGTCCTGGCCACAGCCCCTAATCCTCCAGCAGGCTTTGGACCCACTCAGGCGGGTCGGGCAAGCGGCTACCCAGCCGCTCTAGCAGTAGCCAGGCCGCCAGATGCACCGTAAACAGATAGACAACATTGCTGACCAGTACCATGGCCAGAGCCAGGACCTGAATAGCCTGCAGGTTGGTTTGACTCAGCACCCCCAGATTTAAAAATCCCCAGCCGACCAATTTATCCAACCCCCAATTAAGCATCTGGGTGGCCTGGGTAGTCAGGTACCCCCAGAGATCCTCTCCAACTAAAATTGACATCAACCAGAGACGAAAGAAAAATCCCAGGGACCCCAGCACCGCCCCAATCAAAATCGAGCTATACCAGCTAGCGCCCCTAACCCAGTTAAAACCCAGTTGTACCCCCAACAGGGCGTAGGGCATCAAAAACAGCAGACTCCGGGGTGGCCCCATCAGCACCGCCAGCAACAAGCCCGTTACCAAAGCGGTCATCCAGGCAGCTCTAGCCCCCCAGCGCAGGTAGACCAGGGCTATGGGTAGGGGAAATAGAATACGTAAAATTGGCCCCGGCGGGAAGTAGGTATTCACCAACCAGATCAAGGCGGTGGTGCTGGCTAAAAAAGCCGTTTCCACCATCACCAGAGGGCCAGCCTTATGGTGATGGGCCCGGGGGTCTGGCCTCAGGGTTAACCTCGACGAGCCGGTAGCGGTCGAGTTCAGATAGGTGTCTAACTGATCAAAGTCACTGTCGGCTGCCGCCATCTCGGGGCCAGCCTCAGTTTCCCCAGGGGTCAGATCGGCCTGGGACCCGCCAGGGGGAGTGAATTTATCTTCAGTCATGGTGCTCCTAAACCAGCAATTGCTCAAGGGCATTGGGCTGAGGAATCACCATAGCCTCCTTGTCGCGGGCAATCAGGCCCTTTTTCTCGAGCTTACTCATGACCCGAGTGACGGTTTCCCGGGCTAAACCACTGAGGCTACTCAGCTCCCGGTGAGACAGGTTAGGAATTTCAATCCCTTCAGCCCCAGTCTGACCCTGGCCATCGGCGAGAAATAAAAGCACATCGATCACCCGGGAGGTACTATCGGATTCTCGCAACCGCAGTCGGCGGTTGACCTGACGCAACCGCCGAGCCATCAGCTGAGATAGGCGAATACCAGCCAGGGGGCAAGTTTGCAGCAGATAGACAAAATCTGCCGCCGGAATACTACCAATCACGGTGGGTACCAGGGTGATCACGTCGGTAGAGCGGGGAATTTCCTCCAGGGGGGCCATTTCCCCAAATAATTCCCCCCGCCCCAGAATATTCAGGGTGATCTCCTTGCCATCCAGGTTGTAGGTGCGAATTTTAACCCAGCCATCGAGAATAAAATAAACCGAACTACCCCAATCATTTTCTAGCAAAATTACCTGGTTAGGCGGATGGTTACGGCATACCACCTGACTGGTGGCCTGGGCTATGGCCTCTTCGGATAACCCCTTAAACAGAAAAGCCTGGCGAATCTGGCCTAAATCTACCTGGGGGTTGCGTTGGCTATAGTGGGAATCCATGTTCTATCTCCCTAGCTGAAGAACCCGTTGTGATCGGCCACAAGGACGTAGACGAAACCAGAAAGCACCATACTACCCCTAAGCCCTTAAGCTGGCTAGCGTTGCCTTTAACCTGAGTCCAGCATAGCAAGGGGGCTGACCTGTTGATCTAGATTCTACTGGCCTCCGGCCTACCCTACCCCTAGCGCAGAGCCCCCAGGGAGTTTTTCCAGCTAATTTCTTTATTAAGTACGGTCAAGGCCTTTTGATCAGACCCCTGAAATTGCCCACTAGATACCAGTTCAGCCAGTACCTGCTGGGCGAGCTGGGTGGCAAATAGGCCCCCAGCTCGCAACAGGTGACTGTAGTAGGTGAACTGAGATCGCCCATCCTGGGTTTGGTGAAAGCGATAGACCTGGTGGGCGGCCATTTTATACACAGGCGTATTGGCCGGTACCACCACCCTGGGCACACCGTGGATACCATAGCGGTCCTCACCAGAGGCCGCCAACACCCCCACCAGTACCACCCCCAAGAGGGTCCGGGTTTCTTGAATCAAGTCCGGAGTAAACAGGGGATCGGGCTCACTGGACAGGCGGGGCCCCTGATTTAAAAAGAGCGGATTGAACAGCTGGGAATTGTAAACCAAGCCCACGGCCCAGTGCCGGGTCTCATCGTCAAAGCTGACAAACTGGCCAAAGCCACAGTCTTCCGGACAGGGAGGACTGGTCACATCCTGCTGGTCATCCACCTGAACCACGTAGTCGCAGTGGGAATTGGACTTAACTACCTTGCCAAGGCGGCAGCGATCAACCCGGGACGTTATATCCATCGATTAATCCGTCAGAACTATACTCAGGGGAGAGGTCCAGAAAAACCCTGGGCCATACCCGCCGGAACACAGGTACTATCTTAACCTGAATTCAGCCTTGGACCCGCAACCCGGTGCCCGAATCGGATTAACACCTCAGGAGAAAACTGATGATTAAGGTGGCTTTAGTGGGCACCGGGTTTGTCGCCCATCAGCGGGCCCGGGCCCTGATGGCGAGCCCGGGGGGGCGACTGGTGGCGGTGGCCGGCCACGACTGGAGTACAACTCAAGCCTTTGCCGCCACCTACGGGGCGCTTCCCTACCCCACCTGGCAAGACCTGCTTAACCATCCGGCCCTTGATCTGGTGATAGTCTGCCACATCAATGCCGACCACGGCCCAGTGGCGATCGCCGCCCTAGAGACCAATCACCATGTGGTGGTAGAGTATCCCCTGGCCCTCGACCCGGCGGCAGGAGCAGCGATTCTCAGTCTAGCCAGGGCCAAGGGACTCTGCCTGCACGTTGAACACATTGAATTGCTAGGGCCTGCCCACCAAGCTCTGCAGCAGTACCTTGAGGAGATCGGCCAGCCCATCTATGGCCGTTACCTGACCTGTAAGCCCAAGTATCCAGCCCTGCCCACCTGGACCTACAGCCCCGACCTATTTGGCTTTCCCCTGGTCGGGGCCCTATCCCGAATTCACCGCCTGGTCCATAGTTTTGGTTCGGTCGAGCGGGTCTATTGCCAGAACTACTACCACAACCTCCAGCTCAGGGAATCAGGACTGACCTACTACAGCGCCTGCCTATGCACCGCCCAACTGACCTTTAGCAGTGGCCTACTGGCCGAGGTCACCTACGCCAAGGGGCAAATAGTCTGGCTAGAACAACGCCGTTTAGAGCTGTTGGGCAGCCACGGCCAGATTTTAGTTGAGGGCGACCAGGGGCGTTTAGTCACCCCGTCTGCCCCCGATCGGGTGTTTCCCCTGGGTAGTCGCCGCGGTTTGCTGGCCAGGGATACGGAGATGGTTCTGGATCACTTGAACACCGGCAACCCCCTCTACAGCCAGGCCGAAGACAGCCTCTACAGCCTCAGGGTGGCCAATGCTGCCGAAAGGTCGGCGGCTACGCGGCAGGCTATTACCTTGGTTGACCCTGGGGATAGGGCGCTGCCTTGCCACCCTGAGGCAGACCCCCTGGGCAAAACTCAAAAGTAATGTTAAATTAGTTAACAGGGTATTGATTTTAGCTACGAATTATCCATTTCATCAATTATCCATTAAGGAGTTATCCACCATGGAAAGCAAAGAAAGTAAGTTTGGCTTTGTTGCCTTCGCTGAAACCTGGAACGGTCGTCTGGCTATGCTGGGTTTTGTGATTGGTGTTGCTACCGAATTGCTGACTGGTCAGGGTATTCTTTCTCAAATTGGCCTGATGTAAGCCTTTAGTCAGTGTTATTTTCGATCAATTAGTTAAGATTGCACCGATTTTTCTCGTTTCCGGTAGGGCCGCTTGCGGTCCTTTTTTATGGCCAGGATAGAGCCCTGCCGGGTCTAGAGCCAGACCTTCAGATAGGCCACCTGTGATCGCCAGGTGACTGTCTGCCCCACCAACTCCGCCAGGGTAGCAGCCTGAATTTGGGCCAGGTCCTGGGAAGATAGGTGGCGGGCCAGGCCATCTCCGTAGCTGGGCTGGTGGGGGCCAGGGCTAAACCAGCGTTGCCCCAGGGCAGCGGTGATATACAGGGGGTTCTCCACCGGGTCGGTCTGGCACTCTACCCTGAGGCCGGCGGACTCCAGCCACTGCACCAGGGTTTGGGCTTGCCAGTTAAAGCGGGGGTCGGCGGGGTCCGCTAGGAAACGGGCCTCGGCGGCCTGCCAGCTCTCTCGTAGGGGAGGGCTGAGATCGCTGGCGGTGACCAGCTCAGAGATCCGCTGACTTTCCCGGGGGATGGTTTCCGTCAATAGCGCTACACCCCCCTCCGCCAGTCGGGACTTCAGACTGGGGCCAAAGCTGGATCGCTCGGTCAGGGAGCCCAGGAGGTTGTAACCCACCAGCCGATCAAAGCGGAGGTCGGCGATCGCCGCCGGTAGGTCCACCAGGCTGCCCAGCAGCAGGATGGGGCGGTGGATCGGCGCCAGGGCGGTCACCTGGTGCTCCAGGGCCGCCAGATCCCGGGGGTCCGCCACCAGGGCGTAGACTCCCCCCTCCGGCGCCCGGCGCAGGGCCTCCCAGGTGAGCAGGCCGGTGCGGGCGTTGAGGTCGAGGATACGGTGGTGACGCTGGGGTGGGGCCAGGGCAAACAGGCGATCGCGGCGGGCCGCCAGGTCTGCCCCCGCCTGGCTAAGGCTGCGCTGCAGCCAGCGATCGCGCTGGCGATCGGGGGGGCCGGCGGTGAGGGCCTCCCCCCAGGGGCGATCGACCTGCTCCAGGGCCGCCAGTTGGGCTTCGCGGCGTTGGGCCACCGGGGTCTGGATCTGGGCTTCGTAGCCCTGGTTCGAGGGCTGGTAAAACACCTGACCCTGCAGGCTGGTGGGCAGGTATTGCTGCTCCACCCAGTGGTCCCGGTAGGCATGGGGGTAGCGGTAGCCCTGGCCGTGCCCCAGGCTGGCCTGGTCGCGGCTGGCATCCCGCAGGGGGGCCGGCACCTCCCCCTGTTGCTGCTCCACCGCCGCCAGGGCAGCAAAGAAACCCAAGGTGCTGTTGGACTTGGGGGCGGTGGCCAGGTAGAGGGTGGCCTGGGCCAGGGGATAACGGCCCTCGGGCAACCCCACCCGGTCAAAGGCGCTGGCGCAGCTGGTAACCACGGTGATCGCCTGGGGGTCCGCCAGGCCAATATCTTCGCTGGCTAAAATCACCAGCCGCCGGAAAATAAAGCGGGGGTCCTCGCCGGCGTAGATCATGCGGGCCAGCCAGTAGAGGGCGGCATCCGGGTCGGAGCCCCGCACACTTTTGATGAAGGCGCTGATGGTGTCGAAGTGGGCATCCCCCTCCTTGTCGTAGAGCACCGCTCGCCGCTGGATCGACTCCTCCGCCACCGCCAGGGTCAGGGCCAGGGTGCCATCGGGGTTGGGGGGGGTGGTTTCCACCGCCAGTTCCAGGGCGTTGAGCAGGGCCCGGGCATCGCCATTGGCAACCTTGACCAGGTGATCCAGGGCGGCGGGGTCCACCTGGAGGGGGCGATCGCCGTAGCCCCGCTGCCGATCCGCCAGGGCTTGCTGGGCAATGCGGCGTAGATCCGTCGGCTCCAGGGGCTTAAGCTGGAACAGGCGGGAGCGGCTGACCAGGGCCTGGTTCACCTCAAAGTAGGGGTTTTCGGTGGTGGCCCCAATCAAAATCACCGTGCCGTTTTCCACCCAGGGCAGCAGAGCATCCTGCTGGGCCTTATTGAAGCGATGCACCTCGTCAATAAAGAGAATCGTGCGCCGTCCCTGCTGGCCCCGCTGCTGCTGGGCGCTGGCGATCGCCTGGCGCAGCTCCTTCACCCCCGCCAGCACCGCATTCAGGGCGATGAAATGGGCCCGGGTGGTGTTGGCAATAATCTGGGCCAGGGTGGTTTTGCCGGTGCCCGGGGGGCCGTAGAAAATCAGGGAGGAGAGCTGGTCTGCCTGGATCGCCCGCCGCAGTAAGCGCCCCGGCCCCACCACCCGGTCTTGACCGATGAACTCCTCCAGGGTGCGGGGCCGTAGCCGGGCGGCCAGGGGCGCTTCCCGGTCGATCTGGTGTTGGCGGTGGTGGTCAAACAAATCCATCGGTTTAGTTAAGGACGGTGCCAGGGGCATGGCCCCTTGGTAGACTGGTAAAGCTCTCCACCGTTGCCCCCGGTTGGGCGGACGGCGGGTGGCCACGGTTGATCTCCCCCTCGTTATTGTATGGCGACATTTTTGTTAGAAGTAGGCAGCGAAGAACTGCCGGCCAGTTTCGTGCCCCAGGCCCTGGCCCAGTGGCAAAGCCGGGTGCTGGCGGACCTGCAGGACCAGGCCCTCACCCCCAGCGCCCTGCACCTCTACGGCACCCCCCGGCGCCTGGCCCTGCTGTTGGAGGGGTTGCCCGATCGCCAGCCTGATCGCACCGAGGCGGTGAAGGGCCCCTCCGCCCAGGCTGCCTTCAAAGACGGCCAGCCCACCGCCGCCGCCACCGGCTTTGCCCGCTCCCGGGGGGTGGGGGTGGAGGCCCTAGAAATTCGGGACACTGAGAAGGGGGCCTTTGTCTTTGTCACCCAAACCCTGCCGGGCCAGGCCCTGGCCCAGGTCCTCCAGGAACGGGTGCCGGGGTGGATCACCGGCCTGGAGGGCAAGCGATTTATGCGCTGGGGGGATGGGGACCTGCGCTTTCCCCGCCCGATTCGCTGGCTGGTGGCCCTGCTGGAGGACCAGGTGTTGCCCCTGCACCTGGAGAATGGCTCAGACACCTGCCAGAGCGATCGCACCTCCCAGGGCCACCGGGTGTTGTCCCCCGGCCCCCTCCCCCTGGTTCGCGCCCAGGACTACGCAGAGACCCTACGGGCCGCCCAGGTAGAGGTGGACCCTAACCGGCGGCGACAGACCATCGCCGCCCAGGTAGAGGCCGCCGCCCACCAGATGGGGGGCGAGGCCCTGATCCCCACCGATCTGCTGGCGGAGGTCACCCACCTAGTGGAGTGGCCCACCGCCGTGGTGGGCCAGTTTGAGGCCAGCTTTCTAGACCTGCCGCCGGAGGTGGCAATCATGGAAATGCAGAGCCACCAGCGCTATTTCCCGGTGCGGCAGCCGGGGTCAGAGCTAGCCCTGATGCCCTACTTTATTACCATCGCCAACGGTGACCCGGCCAAGAGCGCCCTGATCGCCGAGGGCAATGCCCGGGTGATTCGGGCCCGGTTATCCGACGGCAAGTTTTTCTTTGATGCCGATCGCCGCCAATCCCTGGAGTCCCTGGGGGGTCGGCTGGCCACCGTCACCTTTGAGGAGCGGCTGGGGTCAATGGCGGCCAAGGTGGAGCGGATGGGGGCGATCGCCGCCCAGATCGCCAACCAACTGCAGTTGGACTCGCCGCAGCAGGCCCTGATTCAGCGGGCGATCCAACTCTGCAAGGCAGACCTGGTGTCCCAGATGGTGGGGGAATTCCCAGAGTTGCAGGGGGTGATGGGGCAACACTACGCCCGCCACAGCGGCGAACCGGAGGCGGTGGCGGTGGCCATCGCCGAGCACTACCTGCCCCGGGGAGCCCAGGATGTTCTGCCCCAGACCCTGATCGGTCAGGTGGTGGGGCTGGCGGACCGCCTCGATACCCTGGTGGGGATTTTTAGCCTGGGGGAACTGCCCAGCGGCTCCTCTGACCCCTTTGCCCTGCGCCGGGCCGCCAATGCGGTGGTGAGCATCATCTGGGCGGCGCACCTGCCCCTGCAACTGGGCTCCCTGATTAGCGGGGCAGTGGCCCACCTGGGTGAGGATGCCGCCCTAGCGGTGAGCGATCCACCCCGGCTGATCCAGCAACTGCAGGACTTCTTTCGCCAGCGGGTGCAAACTCTGCTGCAGGAGGAGGGGGTGGATTACGACCTGGTGAATGCGGTGCTGGGGGAGGCCGATAGCCCCTACGGCCAGCGGGTTTTGACGGACCTGCTGGAGACCCGCAGCCGGGCCCAGTTCCTCCAGGAGATCCGCCGGGATGGCCGGTTGCAGGCGGTCTATGAAACCGTCAACCGGGCCACCCGCCTGGCGGCCCAGGGTGATCTGCCCACGGACTTGCTGGCGGCGGCGGGCCTAGTGGACCCTGACCAGTTTGAATCCCCCGCGGAGGCGGCCTTGCTGGCGGCCCTAACCCGCCTCCTGCCCCAAACCCAGGCCGCCCTGGCCCAGGGGGATTACCAGCAGTTGGTGGCGGGGTTAACCCAGGTGGCCTCGGTGGTCAGCAATTTCTTTGATGGCCCCGACAGTGTGCTGGTGATGGCCGCCGACCCCCAGGTGCGCCGCAACCGCCTTACCCTGCTGGGGCTGCTGCGCAACCATGCCCTGGTGCTGGCGGACTTTGGCGCCATCGTTAAGGAGTAGGCCCGCCATGCCCCAGGCCCATGTGATTGGTTTAGGTAAGTCCGGTGCGGCGGCAGCGCGCCTGTTGCGCCAGCGGGGCTGGGCTGTGGTGCTCAGCGATCGCAACCCCACCCCCCCCACCGCCGACCTGGTGGCCCCCCTGACAGCGGCAGGGGTGGATCTACAACTGGGCCACGGCTTTACGGGGGAGGAGGGGACCGATCTGGTGGTGCTCAGCCCCGGCGTCCCCTGGGATCTGCCCGCCCTGGTGGCGGCTCGAGCCGCCGGCCAAACCGTGATCGGCGAAATGGAATTGGCCTGGCGACTGCTGCCCCCCCGCCCCTGGGTGGGGATTACCGGCACCAACGGTAAAACCACCACCACTGCTCTGACCGCCGCTATTTTTCAGGCGGCGGGCTTCCAGGCCCCGGCCTGCGGCAACATTGGCTACGCCGCCTGCGAACTGGGCCTGGCGGAGACCAGCCCGGATTGGGTGGTTGCGGAGCTGAGCAGCTACCAGATTGAGGCCGCCCCCAGCCTCAGCCCCCGCATTGGCCTCTGGACCACCCTCACCCCCGACCACCTGCAGCGCCACAAAACCCTGAAAAACTACGCTGAGATTAAGGCCAGTCTGCTCCACCGATCACAGCTGGCGGTGTTGAATGGTGATGATCCCTACCTGCGGCAGCACCTGGCCCAGGCCTTTCCCCTGGCCCATTGGACCAGCATCGGCGGGCCGGCGGCGATCGCCCCTTTGCAGCCCACCACCTATCTGGAGGAGGGCTGGGTGACCTTCCGGGGGGAGGCGATCTTACCCGCCAGTGATCTAGCCATGGGGGGGGAGCATAACCAGCAAAATCTGCTGCTGGCGGTGACCGCCGCCTGCCTGGCGGGGATTGACCGGCGGGCGATCGCGGCGGGGGTGGCCAATTTCCCCGGCGTTCCCCATCGCCTGGAACGGATCGGCACCTGGGGGGGCATCGACTTTATCAATGACTCTAAGGCCACCAACTACGACGCTGCCGAGGTGGGGTTGAGATCGGTCGCGAGCCCCGTGATTCTGATTGCCGGTGGTGAACCCAAGCAGGGAGATGACGGTTCCTGGTTGGAATGCATCCAGGAACGGGCCGCCACCGTCCTGCTGATTGGCCAGGCTGCCCCTCAATTTGCCGAGCGCCTGGCCAGGGTTGGCTACAGCGCCGTGGAACAGGTGGAAACCCTGGATCGGGCGGTGAGTCGAGCCAGGCACCTGGCCCCCTCCCTGGGGGCCCAGGTGGTGCTGTTTTCCCCAGCCTGCGCCAGCTTTGACCAGTACCCCAACTTCGAAGCCCGGGGGGATCACTTTCGCCAGCTCTGCCAGGACTTAGGAGAACAGCAGTAGGGGAGCCATAGCTGGGCTAAGCCGGCAGACTTCAGAATTTAACAGCTAGGAGAAACTGTTCTGACCACTGCAAACAAGGGCAGTGGATTTTAGTACAGGACGGAGGAAAGAATCGGATTACCTTACTTCTGCCAGCTTCTCCCGGATGCGGCAGTTATAGTCATGGATAAACAGCCAGATGGCCCCAATGGGGTTCTCTAGCTTCTTGGAAAACGACAAGGTCTTCCTGACCAGTCGCACCACCCGCTGCCTCAGGGTGTTGTTCAGCCGCTGGATGTAACTGGTCAAGCCGCTGTCTTTGCCCACAGCCTCATGCCGCTTACTCGGAATTACCGTAACCTAAGCTTCCCAACAGTCGGTGTAAACCTTGGCGCATTCTCGGTAGACCGGTGGAATTGACCGCTAGAGAGCGATTGCCGATTCCCGAGAAGGATCTCCGAGGTGACAGCCAATAGGTGACGGCTAATATTTTCTCGGTTCTCGGCATCCATGGCCAACCAGGCCCATTGTTGATTCTTTTTGTTGTCGACGAATGACCACACTTCATCCATCTGCACCCTCAGGGGACCTTGGGGTTTGGGTGACACCTCGGGGGTTTTAGAAACGGCTGCATAGGTTGCATTGGCCTGGCCTTGCACCCAACTCTCTGAGGTCTCAGTCGCCCGGGCAATCCCCGCTAGCGGAATCTTCTTGTGTAACAACCGATTCACCAAGTCTTGGGTCTCCTTTGGTTTCGGTCGCCATTGCGGATCTTCCACGAATTGACGTCCACAGTCCCGGCACTTGTAATGTTGCTTCCCCCGGTGGCTGGTACCGTTTTTAGAGATATCGTGGGACCCACAGCTTCGAGTCCAGTTACGTCCATCCTTGAAACCTCAAGACCTATAAGGCTTTCAAGGATTCCTTATAGGGCTAGGTTGGCTCTATCAGATTTTTATCCTTGTCAATACTGCGGGCAAGCATCAGGGCTGTGGCCAGAGATAGGGGCCTTGTGGCCCTACCTACGCTACTGGTACACCCCGTTGCCACGGCTGCCCCTATAGACCGACTCTATTAAATAACCCCTGGCACCGATAGGCACCAGGGGTTGGTTTAGATATAGGAAGATTAGAAATAAAGATTTCAAAGGTGTTAACACATTCATATTCTCCTGAGTCTGCCTGGGGCGATAGGGGTCGACCTCCAGATTCATGGAATGTTAACAAAGATTTCTCCTATGCAAATATTCGATATTTTGTGAGCAGAGGTTACGGATTATTGCAAATGCCTTCATAATTAGCGGCCTCTGCTCGCCATGGCTGGTCCGGCTTCCCTGGATTGAGATCGCAGGGGCTTTGTTGGGGGTCCAGCGTTGCCGGGTGTCTGGATATTTTGCTAGCCCCCCTCAATTGATTCGGCACCCCCTTAAGCCCTGGCTGAGGCCGCCAGGAGAGGTTAAGAAAGATTGTCAGATCTGGGCTCCTCTGCTTACTTGCCCCTAGAGTGGATAAATCACATCACACTGCTTACCCTGCCGCCCTAGCGGGCTTTTTAATGTGTGGTTGGGGCCTAGGGTTAATCTCTGAGTAAAGCTTTTCCCCCAGGCGGTTGCTGGCAGGGTTATCCCCAAAACAGCAAAGCCCTTAAGATTTAAGGATAACCCCCCCTACCTGTCCTACGGTGTACACATAAGTGGAGTCTGAGCCAGTTTCCATCCGAGGAAGATCGCCTCAAACTGCCGTAGACCATGAATCAGAGTGGGCATGCCGGGAGGACGTTGGGAACGATACCCGGACCATCCTCCCAACCGAGCAATCAACCAAGTTGCCCAGGCTAAAGAAGTCGGAGGATAAGGATTTTGCTGTTTTTGAGTACGGCCTT
>JAGWXD010000034.1 GCA_018970085.1 Cyanobacteria bacterium REEB459 | reverse complement strand
TTCCTGGCTATCAACAACCTCTCGAAAAAATGGACGATGCCGATTCGGGACTGGAAAAGTGCCCTCAATCGCTTCGCAATCGAGTTTGAAGGCAGGTTTCCTTTATAGCGATCCCATCCTTGACACAAACTACTTTACAAACCCTGCTATTGGCACCATGCCAGCCTCAATATCGTCCTTCGCCAGTTTAGAAACCGCAAGGCCGAACTACTCAGAGTCCTCGATTGTCCTGAGTTACCCTTGCATAACAATGCATCAGAAACTGATATCCGAGAATATGTCACCCGTCGTAAGATTAGTGGCACCACTCGCTCGGAGGCGGGGCGACAAGCCCGAGATACCTTGGTCGGTCTTAAGAAAACCTGCCGCAAATAAACACTAAACACGATCTGATACCCTTTTACCTATCTGATATGTCCTATCTGTCAGATAACATTTGATCTATTACAGCTAAATTTGAAAATCACAGCGTAATTTCCAGGCCGGCTAATCAGCTGCTGACCGTGAGCTAAATCTTAGTGAGCTAACTATCAGGGGGTGGCGATGGCGGATAATCTAGAGCTGTATAAAATTCTTTGCGATCGCCTGGGGGCGTCTGACCAAGGCCGCCTGACCTTTGCTGAATTTATGGATCTGGTGCTTTACCACCCCGAGTTGGGCTACTACAGTGCTCAAACCCCTGTAATTGGCCCGGAGGGTAGCTTTATTACCTCACCCCATCTAGGATCTGACTTTGCCGAGTTAATAGCAGAGCAGTGCGTAGAGCTTTGGTACCATCTTCAGTGTCCTGACCCCTTTCACCTGGTGGAAATGGGGGCAGGGCAGGGGGTAATGGCCGCCGATCTACTCGCCTATCTCCACACTCACCACGGAGACTGCTGCGCCGCCCTCCAGTACCTAATTGTGGAACGTTCTGAAACCTTAAGGGCTGTGCAGCAGAGCCGCCTGGAACCCTGGTCAGACCAGGTTACCTGGCAGACCCTGGAGGCCATCGGAGATCATTCCATTACGGGTTGTTTTTTCTCTAACGAATTGGTAGATGCCCTACCAGTTCATCAGGTGGTGCTAACAGAGGATGGACTGGCGGAAGTCTACGTTACCCTGGACTCAGAAAATGGTGGTCAGTTCCGGGAGGTCGTCGGTCCCCTCTCCACCCCCCAATTAAGGGACTATTTTGCTCTGGTCGATATCGAGTTGAGTCACCCCTCCTATCCCCTCGGTTATCGCACGGAGGTGAACTTAATTGCCCTTGATTGGATCAAAACCCTGGCCCGTAAGTTACAACGTGGCTACGTTATTACCATTGACTATGGCTACCCAGCTAACCGCTACTACAGTCCTGCCCGTTGCCAGGGGACGCTGCAATGCTACTACCAGCATGGTCACCATAATCACCCCTACAGCCATCTGGGCCAGCAAGACATTACCGCCCACGTTAACTTTACGGCCCTGGAACGGCAGGGCGATCGCTGGGGTCTAACCACCCTGGGTCTAACCCACCAGGCCCTATTTTTGATGGCCCTGGGACTGGGCGATCGCCTCAATGCCCTGGCCCAGATTACCACCACTAACCCTGCTGCCATGAATGCAGCAATTGGGCGAAGGGATCAATTACAGCAATTGATCAGTCCCCTGGGCCTTGGTAACTTTCTAGTGTTGGTGCAGGGCAAAGACCTAACTCCCCCAATTTCTCCCATCAGGGGATTAAGGGGACCGTAACTAAGCCGGTGAACCTAGATCAGGGGAAAATCAGGCCAACCCCTATCCTTTTCTGAGACCAAACTGACGGGTAAGGGCCAGTCAATCTTCAAATAGGGATCGTCATAGCGCAACCCCTGCTCGCAACCAGGGGTATAGGCCTGACTAACCACGTAGATAATTTCGGCGTGGGCGGTCAAAGCCTGATAGCCATTGGCGAACATGGCGGGAACATAAAGCGCCCGGTAGTTATCCGCACTCAGCTCTACCCCATAATGCTGGCCATAGGTAGGAGAATCGGGACGCATATCGACAATGACGTCGTAGATGGCTCCCCGAACACACCGTAACAGCTTAGTTTCTAAGGCTGGAGGTACCTGATAGTGGAGCCCTCGCACCGTTCCCTGAATGTCAGTGTGACAGAGATTGAGTTGGGCGGCTTGGGGGTTGATCCCTAACTGGGAGAACTCCTGGGAACAGAAAATCCGGGTAAAGAAACCCCGGTTATCTGCCTTTTTATCAATATCAACGAGATAGGCCCCTGCCAGAGGGGTTTCGGTAAAAATCATCACAGTAGCCCCTTGATGAGAGTTTAAACCGCAGGCACAGTCAGGGCCGGTGATTGTTCGGCAACCTTGAAGCCCTCCAGGCTAGCGGACCTGGCCTGATAGCGAGCAATCTGATCAGCCGCGATCTGTCCTGCAGCCTCCCCTCTGTAGTAAGCCTGGTAAAACTCCACAATCCATTCCAGGGTATCGGCCAGAGTTAGTCTGGGTTGCCAGCCCAGCAAAGTCTTGGCCTTCGAACAGTCGAGTTTAAGATAGGTAGCTTCATGGGGATGGGAACCTCCGTCCAATTCCCAACTAGCCCCGTTGCCCCACAGGGTAGTCAACCGATCCACGATCCAGGAAACCGGACGGGCATCTTCATCGAGGGGACCAAAGTTCCACCCGCCGACAAACTCAGCACCGTGGAGCCAAAGTTTTTCCGCCAGCAGTAGGTAACCCCCCAGGGGTTCTAGCACATGTTGCCAGGGACGAATGGCGTGGGGATTGCGGATTAAAACCGGCTTTTCCTGGTGAAAGGCTTTGATCATATCGGGAATCAAACGATCCAAGGCCCAGTCACCGCCACCAATCACATTGCCAGCTCGAACTGAGGCTAGGGCCACTTGATGCTGGTCGTAGGTCTCAGGTGAGAAGAAGGAGGAACGGTAGGCAGCGGTGACCAGTTCGGCGCAACCCTTGCTGTTGGAGTAAGGGTCATGGCCACCCATGGCTTCATTTTCCCGATAGCCCCAGACCCATTCCCGGTTCTCGTAGCATTTATCGCTGGTGATGACTACCGCCACCCGCACGCTTGGGGTCTGGCGAACAGCCTCCAGAAAATGTACGGTGCCCATGACGTTGGTGCTGTAGGTCTCCACTGGATTCTGGTACGAATAGCGCACCAGGGGTTGGGCGGCCAAATGCAGCGCAATATCTGGTTGACTGGTGGCCATAGCCGTAGCCAGGGCGTTGAGGTCGCGAATATCACCGATCATCGAGGTCATGCCATCCCCTACCCTGGCCACCTCAAATAAGTTGGGTTGGGTCGGTGGCGTCTGGGAGAAGCCCACGACCTCGGCTCCCAATTGCTGCAACCATAGAGACAGCCAGCTGCCCTTGAATCCAGTATGTCCTGTTACAAAGACACGCTTACCACGCCAAAAGTTTACATCCATAGAAAATAAAAATAAGGGTACGGGGAGTCGTTCTTTTGAGAACGAGTGATACATCTAAGGTCCAGGGGTTACGCCACCGGAAGTGTCATCATTACCAAACTTTCCAGGGGGCTTGATCGTTTGCCCACAGCTCTTCTAAACGATGCTTATCTCTGAGGGTATCCATGGGTTGCCAAAAGCCAGGATGCTTATAGGCGGAAAGTTGATCAATATTCGCCAGTTTACGAAGGGGTTCTTGCTCCCAGACGGTAGCATCGCCTTCGATAAAGTCAATGACTGGGGGTTCCAGGACAAAGAAGCCACCGTTAACCCAGGCGCCATCACCTTCAGGTTTTTCCTGGAATGATGAAATAGTGGTTTGACCCTGGGCCAGGGCGATCGCCCCGAATCGGCCAGGGGGTTGGACCGCCGTAAGAGTAGCTAGTAAGCCTTGCTTTTGGTGGAAAGTAACGAGTTCAGTAATGTTTACGTCACTAACTCCATCACCGTAGGTCATGCAGAAGGTTTCAGAACCAATGTATTCCTTGACCCGTTTTAAGCGGCCACCGGTCATAGAACTATCCCCCGTATCCACCAGGGTTATTTTCCAGGGCTCAGCATTACCAGCATGAACATTCATCTGGTTGTAGCGCAGGTCAAAGGTTACATCAGACATATGGAGGAAATAGTTAGCAAAGTATTCTTTGATAACGTAGCCTTTATAGCCGCAGCAGATGATGAACTCGTTAATTCCATGGGCTGAATAAATTTTCATGATATGCCACAAAATTGGCCTTCCACCCACTTCCACCATCGGCTTGGGTTTAATACTGGTTTCTTCGCTTAAGCGCGTACCCAGACCGCCAGCTAAAATAACTGCTTTCATAGAATTTTCAAGTATATATAGATTACCTTTGCATTTCGCTGCCGATATAATGCAGCTGTGGTTAGCTTATCAAGCTCTAATCTTTCAAATATGAGCTAGCTGTGAGACTGTTTAAAATTCAGATAAAATCCTTTGCAGGGTTTTAAATTCAGCAAAAAATAGTTGAGAGAAAAAATACTTAGATAACTTAACTAATGTAGTTTATGTGAATTTTGCCCTATATCAGAATAGCTTAATTAGACCAAGGTGTTCTAAAAAAGTTCTACTAGATAGACTCTACTAACAGTAGAAAATAACAGTAGAAAAAGTATCCCGGAGGTTGGAGATGGCTTAGAACAGTAATTTGATTGAAGTAATCTCCATCAATATTACCTTTCAGAAATTACCTCTCAGATTTCAAAAACTGATAAACTTCAACCTCAGGGACAGCTTTCGATAGTGAAAGTACTAAAACAAACCCAATGTCAAAGAATCTTGAATCGGAAAAGTTGCTCCAATACCTAACCAAAGAGTGACTGCAGTGCCAAATAGAAACACTGCGGTAGCCAGAGGGCGACGGAAGGGATTCTGAAACTTATTGATGCTCTCGATGAAGGGCACCAACATCAAACCCAAAGGAATTGCTGTCATAGCCCCAATACCCAAGAGTTTATTAGGAACAATGCGCAAAATCTGGAAGGTAGGATAGAGATACCACTCGGGCAAAATTTCCAATGGAGTCGCAAAGGGGTCGGCGGGTTCTCCGACTAAAGCTGGATCTAGAACGGCCAAAGACACGCAACAGGCAATGGTACCCAGAATCACTACGGGAAAGATATAGAGCAGATCATTGGGCCAGGCAGGTTCACCATAATAGTTGTGCCCCATGCCCTGCTTCAGCATCTCTCTTAACTTAGGATCACTGAGATCTGGCTTCTTCAGAGTAGCCATTCAAAAATTCTCCTTTTTTAAATCTAGGGAAGATAAAAACCAAACATGAACCTTACAAAGGCCCAGAAATACCTTGCTTACGAATCATCAAGAAATGAAGCAACATAAACACGGCGATCGACCAGGGCAAAACAAAGGTATGAAGGCTGTAGAAGCGGGTTAGAGTAGCCTGACCTACGGCTTCTCCTCCCCGCATCAGTTCAACCACCGTAGCCCCAACTATAGGAATAGCACCGGGAACGCCAGAAACAATCTTAACAGCCCAGTATCCTACCTGGTCCCAGGGTAGGGAGTAGCCTGTTACACCAAAGCTCACCGTAATAACCGCCATGACTACGCCGGTTACCCAGGTCAGTTCCCGAGGCTTTTTGAAGCCACCGGTCAGGTAAACTCGAAATACATGGAGAATCATCATCAGTACCATCATACTGGCAGACCAGCGGTGGATAGACCGAATCAGCCAGCCAAAGCTAACATCGGTCATCAGGTACTGAATTGAGTTGAAAGCCTCAGTAACGGTGGGCTTGTAATAAAACGTCATGGCGAACCCAGTAGCAAACTGGATAACAAAGCAGGTTAGGGTAATGCCACCAAGACAGTAGAAGATGTTGACGTGGGGAGGAACGTATTTACTGGAAATATCATCAGCAAGGGCTTGAATTTCCAGCCTTTCGTTAAACCATTGATAGGCCTTTGAGTCAGTAACTTGTTTGGTAAACATGAAACGAAAAGCTCTAGATATCTATAATTGCCATCATTCAAAAATGTAACATAGCTGTAACGGCTACGCCTAACTCTCAGGGAAAAATCCTGATCAAGCTCACCAAGGCCGATAGGGCGGGGAGATACCCGGCTTGATCTAATCAAGGGTTTCACCTAGGCTGAGGGACTATATCAATAGCCATCAATAGCCAAAATCGAAATATTTCTTCAATGTTGCTGCTGTTGTGAATAAGGTCGTTAGATTATGCCAGCCAGGATATGCGGTCATAGTTCCTTTGTTGGTGCTGTCAAACCAGTGATAAAGCTGATTAAGCTTGGGGTGATCTGGCTGGGGTTGGTGATATTGCTGGTGGTCGGATTGCCCACCAGCCCGGCCTTTGCCCTAACTGAGGAGCAAGAATTAGTGGTCGAGGTATGGCGGATTGTCAATCGTGCCTACCTGGATGAAAGCTTTAATCATCAAAACTGGTGGTTTATTCGTCAGCGTATGCTCAATCGCCCTTTGGATAGCCGCGAAGAAACCTACCAGGCGATTGAGGAGATGTTGGCCAGTCTTGAAGATCCCTACACCCGTTTGTTGACTCCCGATCAGTACCGCAGCTTACAAACCACCACTAGCGGAGAACTAACCGGCGTCGGGTTGCAAATCGCTAAGGACCAAACAACGGGTTTGTTGCGGGTGATTGCGCCGATAGCCGGGTCGCCAGCCGATCGCGAAGGGCTGCAACCCCAGGATGTGGTTGTAAAAATTGACGATCAAGACACTCTGGATCTTTCTCTAGATGAGGCTGCTGCCCGGTTAAGGGGGCCCAGGGGGACAACGGTCAAGTTGGAAGTTTGGGACGATCACCAACAGAACCATCGATATGTTGTTCTAAATCGGGAGTTGGTTAGCCTTAATCCGGTAATTGCCAGCTTGAAAACGACCCGTGCCGGCCATCAGGTTGGGTATTTGCGATTAAGTCAGTTCAATAGTAATGCGACGGCGGCAATTGCCAAAGCGATCGCCGCTTTGGGTCGAGAGGGAGCCCAGGGCTATATTCTAGATTTGCGCAATAATCCTGGGGGGCTATTGCAGTCAGGCATTGAAATTGCCCGCCTCTGGTTGGACCAGGGAACAATTGTCTATACGGTGAACCGTCAGGGAATTCTAGATAGCTTTGAAACCTATGGCCAGCCTATGACTGACGCCCCTTTGGTGGTGTTGGTCAACGAAGGCACGGCCAGTGCCAGTGAAATTTTGGCCGGAGCGCTTCAAGATAACGGTCGGGCTTTTCTGGTGGGTAGTGTCACCTTTGGCAAGGGATTAATTCAGTCGTTGTTTGATTTGTCGGACGGGGCTGGCCTGGCGGTTACCGTGGCTCGTTATGAAACCCCTTCCCATCGGGATATCAATCGGCAGGGTATTAAGCCCGATCATCTGGTCAGTACAGGTCCCCTATCTCCGGCAAGTCTGGCCACTGAAGCGGATTTGCAATATCAAGCAGCCCTGGAACTACTCAGTCAGTCTACGGTTCAAACCGACATTGCTAGCGCCCATAGGCGGCTATTAGAAAACTCGGCGGCGGCGGCTGCCCTGCCCCGGGCAGCATCATGATCGCTAACCTACGGCAGCGATTGCTGGATAAGCTGTTGAACCGGCTGAATCAAGTCAGGGGAGCGCCAGAGCAGATAGCCAATTAAGCCAAATAGGGCTGTTGTTAAGCCAGCAAAACCATAGCCGATACACATAATTAACCCGTCGGCCTCCAGGGTAGCGATCGCCAGCAGCAAAATTCCCACGGTGGGAATCGGGTTAGTCAAGGGTACCGGGCTCATCAACAGCAAGGTCAACCAGGCAATACAGGCGCCGTTGATTTGCCAGGTGTAGGGATGTTGGGCCAAGCCCTGTAAACGCGGACGGACGTAGCGCTCGGTCACCTGGGTCAGCCGCTTCAAGTTGTTGAGAAGTTGGAGAGTCAGTACCTGGGGAAATTGGAACTGCGCTACTCGCTGGGGTAACCAGGGGGTGCGACGACCCAGCATCATTTGTAGGGATAGCAGTAGGCAAGCCGATCCTAAAATGGTGGTAAACCCAGGCGGCATAGGAAATAGAAAGGGCAACACCAGCAACCCAATAATCAAACTAAAGCTGCGCTCCGAGGTCTCGGCCAATAAATCCGATAGGCTCAAGGGTTGATAGGCCAGGCGATCAAGGAGGACCTTGATTTCTTGGGAAAATTTAACCTGCATAGTTCCTCTGCATCTAGAAAATCTAAAAATTTTTATAGCCCGAGGTCCAGACCCTTCTACCCATTGCCAGTAGCCAGCCCAGTATTCAGGGGCGGCAAGGCACTAACTGGAGTCTAACAATCAGGCAATCCAGGTAAACAGTCAAAGGACCCATCTAATTTTAAGCCTGATCGATTCAGAAATAAACTTAAATCAATAGAACCTCTGCTACCAATTGATAAAGATCTTGTGTAATTTTTCTCGGTTTTCCCAAATCAGGCATTCGAGCTCAAGTGCTAGGATAAATAAGCCCTTTGGGCCAAAGACGAGGCAGTGATGGCTTCCTGTTGGGCAATTTATAGCGTTTCCCATTGCAGTGAAGTACGGACAAGGGGCTTAAGCCCCTTGTTAGTGGGGATACTGCATACTCCATCCGGTCAAGAATTGCTATATTCTACGATTTACAATGATAAAGTTTGTTCCTCCTATCTGCGATCGCGCTGTTTAACTCATGTTAAAGAACCTTCTGGGTGACCCTAACGCTCGTAAACTGAAAAAGTATCGCCCCGATGTGGTGGAGATCAATTTGCTGGAGGAGGAGATCCAGCAACTGACCGATGATGCCCTGGTGGCCAAAACAGCCGAGTTTAAGCAGCGCTTGGAGCGAGATGAGTCTTTAGATGACTTGTTGCCCGAAGCCTTTGCGGTGGTGCGGGAAGCCTCCCGACGGGTACTGGGCATGCGACACTTTGATGTGCAGCTGATCGGTGGCATGGTGCTCCACGATGGCCAAATTGCTGAGATGAAAACCGGGGAAGGCAAAACCCTGGTGGCCACTCTGCCCGCCTACCTGAATGCCCTCACCGGTAAGGGGGTGCACATTGTCACCGTCAACGACTACCTGGCCCGCCGCGATGCGGAGTGGATGGGGCAAATCCATCGTTTTTTAGGGTTAACGGTGGGTCTGATTCAACAGGGCATGTCGCCTTCAGAGCGGCAGTTTAACTACGGCTGTGATATCACTTACGGCACCAATAGCGAGTTTGGCTTTGACTACCTGCGGGACAATATGGCCACCGCCATGGCGGACGTGGTGCAGCGCCCCTTTAATTTCTGCATCATTGACGAGGTGGACTCCATTCTGGTGGACGAAGCCCGTACCCCGCTGATTATTTCTGGCCAGGTGGAACGTCCCAGTGACAAGTACACCCAGGCAGCTACTATAGCCGACTTCTTCTGGCGAGAAAAGCAGGCCGCCAAGCAGGAGTATGAGCAGAAGCAGGCCCAGGCGGAGCATTTCGAGCGAGAAGGCCAGAAGGCAGAGGCCCAGCAGTATTTTATTGAGGCGGAGATCGCCAAGGGCCGCATGGAGTATTATTACGAAGCCGACGAAAAAGCTCGTAACGTGCTGCTCACCGATGAAGGCTATATCAAGGCGGAGGAGATGCTAGGGGTAAAGGACCTCTTCGATCGCGACGAGCCCTGGGCCCACTACATCTTCAACGCCATCAAGGCGGAGGAACTGTTTACTAAGGACGTCAACTACATCGTTCGGGAGGGGGAAATTGTCATCGTCGATGAGTTCACCGGTCGCGTGATGCCGGGTCGGCGCTGGAGCGATGGTTTGCACCAGGCGATTGAAGCCAAGGAGCATGTGGAGATTCAGCCGGAAACTCAAACCCTGGCCAGCATTACCTACCAAAACTTCTTCCTGCTCTACCCCAAGCTGTCGGGCATGACCGGCACCGCCAAAACCGAAGAGGCCGAATTTGAGCGCATCTACAACCTGGAGGTGACGATTATTCCCACCAACCGCTCCCTGGCCCGTAAGGACCTCTCAGATGTGGTCTACAAGACCGAGGAAGCCAAGTGGCGGGCGGTAGCCATCGAGTGTGCCGATATGCACAACTCGGGCCGGCCGGTACTGGTGGGCACCACCAGTGTGGAAAAGTCGGAGTTACTCTCGGCCCTGCTAGCCCAGCAGGGGGTGCCCCACAACCTGCTTAATGCCAAGCCGGAAAACGTCGAGCGGGAGTCAGAGATTGTTGCCCAGGCGGGCCGCAGCGGAGCGGTCACCATCGCCACCAACATGGCGGGCCGGGGTACCGACATTATCCTGGGGGGGAATGCGGACTACATGGCTCGCCTTAAGGTGCGGGAATACCTGATGCCCCGCCTGGTGCAGCCAGAGGAAGACGGCTTTGCCATTACCACTGTGCCGGCAGTCCGGGGGCGCAACCCGGCCCAGGGTTTTGGCGACGGTAAGAAAGCCAAAACCTGGAAAGCCTCTGCGGATATTTTCCCCATTGAGCTGTCCAACGATGCCCTGACCACCCTGAAATCAGCGGTGGATCTGGCGGTGGCCACCTACGGAGATCGCAGCCTGCCGGAACTACAGGTGGAGGATAAGTTGGCCGTCGCCGCCGAAAAGGCCCCCACCGATGACCCGGTGATCCAGGCCCTGCGGGACGCCTATACCCAAATTCGCCAGGAGTACGAACAGTTCACCGGCGGCGAACATGACCAGGTGGTAGGGCGAGGCGGCCTGCACGTGATCGGCACCGAACGCCACGAGTCACGCCGCATTGATAACCAGTTGCGGGGCCGGGCTGGCCGCCAGGGGGACCCGGGCTCCACCAAGTTTTTCCTCAGTTTGCAAGACAACCTGCTGCGCATCTTTGGCGGCGATCGGGTGGCGGGGCTGATGAATGCCTTTCGGGTAGAAGAAGACATGCCCATCGAGTCGGGGATGCTGACCCGCTCCCTGGAGGGGGCCCAGAAAAAGGTGGAAACCTACTACTACGACATCCGTAAGCAGGTGTTTGAGTACGATGAGGTGATGAACAACCAACGGCGGGCGATCTACGCAGAACGCCGCCGGGTGCTGGAAGGGGAGGAACTGAAGGAGATGGTGATCGGGTATGCCGAACAAACCATGGACGATATTGTAGACGCCTATATCAACCCTGAACTGCCTGCAGAGGAGTGGAAACTTCCCGAATTAGTCAGCAAGGTTAAGGAGTTTGTCTACCTGTTGGCGGACCTCACCCCCGACCAATTGGAGGATCTATCCCTGGGGGAAATTAAAACCTTTCTCCATGAGCAGGCCCGCATCGCCTACGACATTAAGGAAGCCCAGGTGGACCAAATTAAACCCGGACTGATGCGGGAGGCAGAACGCTTCTTTATTTTGCAACAGGTGGATAGCCTCTGGCGCGATCATTTGCAGCAGATGGATGCCCTGCGGGAAACCGTAGGCCTGCGGGGTTACGGTCAGAAGGATCCCCTAATCGAGTACAAAAGTGAGGGCTATGAATTATTTCTGGATATGATGACCGGTATTCGCCGCAATGTGGTCTATACCCTATTCCAGTTTCAGCCCCAACCCCAACCCTCTCAGCCAGCGGTATAGCTGCCTTTGTCCCGACCTTGGCGATCGCGGCAGGCTCTAGGCAGTTGATCCTTATTACCCCGTGGTGCCGGTAAAAAGTCGGGATTGCTGGGTATAATCGCGATGTCATAGTGGAACCGGTGTGGTTAGAGCTTAGTTGCGTAAGGATCTATGGGTACTGCTCTGGAAACTACTCCCGAAATTTTATTGATTGGCTCCAGTCAAGGGCAAACTCGACAAATGCAGTTAGACCTGGAGGAGGCGGGCTACAGTCCGGTGGTGGCCCATAGCAGTCAAGCAGCTCTGAATTTGGTGGCCCAGACCAGCCCCGCCTTAATTGTTGTGGACCGATTACTAGGGAACGAGTCGGGTCTGGCGCTTTGCCAGACCCTGCGCCGGCGGGGGGTAAAAACTCCCATTCTGTTGCTGATGGTTAGAGATAGCCTGGAAGACCGAGTGAGTTGCCTGGAATGTGGCGCTGACGACTATTTTCTCAAGCCTTACCAGGCAGAAACCTTTCTCAAAACCGTGCGATTGTACCTGCAGGCCAGTCCAGCCGCAGCAGAAAACCTGCGGTTTGGGGATTTAGTGCTGGACTTGAGCGATCGCCGCGCCCTGCGCAACGGTCGAGTCATCGATCTGACCATGAAGGAATTTGAGTTGCTCAAATTCCTGATGGAGCATCCCCGCGAGGTGCTATCGCGGGAACAGATTCTAGAAAATGTTTGGGGATACGATTTTATCGGAGAATCTAACGTTATAGAAGTGTATGTTCGCTATCTACGCCTGAAAATTGATGGCGAAGAGGAGAAGCGTTTAATCCAGACCGTGCGAGGAGTTGGTTATGTTTTGCGAGAAGGCTAGACCACGCCCCTAGGTCCCCGGGGGGCTAGGGGTAGGGCTTAAGCCTTTGCCAGTATCCCTGGCTGACGCAGCCCCTGTAGATCAGCCTGACCAGTACAAAATAATACGGTTTTGATTTCCGCCACCAGGCTGTCAGCCAGCAGGCTGAGGGCGTCCTCCGATTCACTGGCAGCCTGTAGAAAGGGTAAGGCCAGTCCCACCAGATCGGCCCCCAGGGCGATGGCTTTGGCTACCTCCAGCCCATTGCGGAGGCCGCCGGAGGCAATCAGGGGTAGGTGGGGAGCGACCTGGCGGGCCGCTACTATCGCGGTGGCAGTAGGAATACCCCAGTCTGCAAAGGTTTGCCCCAGCCGCCGCTGGATTGGATCGCTGGCTCGCTGACTTTCCACCCGGGCCCAGGAGGTGCCACCAGCTCCAGCAATATCTACAGCAGCCACCCCTGCCTCCATCAACCGTCTAACCAGGGGGGCGGCAATGCCATTACCGACCTCCTTGACCACCACCGGTACGGTTAAGGAGGTACAGAGTCCTTCGATTTTGCCTAATAAACCTGAGAAGTTAGTGTCTCCCCTGGTTTGAACCGCCTCCTGGAGGGGGTTTAAATGCAAGATTAGGGCATTTGCCTGCAACCGATCCACGGCCCGACGATAGTGGTCTAACCCATAGCCATAATTCAGTTGGACGGCCCCCAAATTAGCCAGCAGTAGAATATCTGGGGCCTGGGAGCGGACCTGAAAGGTGGACATCAGGTGAGGATGCTCCAGCCCCACCCGCTGGGAGCCCACCCCCATAGCGAAACCATAGTGCTGGGCCACCCTGGCCAGCCGCTGGTTAATGGTATGAGCGAGGTCTGTACCCCCCGTCATAGAAGAGATCAGCAGCGGTGCCCCGAGGCCGTATCCCAAAAAGGCGGTACTGATGTCGATATCTCCCCAGTCCAGTTCTGGCAGGCAGCAATGGCTAAAGCGATAGGGTTCCAAGCCTGTGGTGGTCTGGGGAGACTGGACATCTTCTTGCAGGCAAATTCTCAGGTGGTCTACTTTACGGGCCTGGGTCGGATGCATGGGCAAAAACGGCAGGGTTACAGTTCAATCTAGCAGGTCTGCGGGCTAGCAGGTCTGGGGGTCACTCCTCTGATGGAGGATCAATCGATTGCCATCGGGGTCGTAGGCATAGATCTCCTGTCCGTGGGAAGCCCCTATGATGGGGCCAGGAGGCGGGTAACCCAAGTGGTGTAGCTGGGCGATCGCCGCCCCTAGATCAGGTACATCTATACATAGACTGGCTCTACCTGCCCCTAGTTGTAAGAACTCTTCTCTGTGGTCAGGTCGGGGCTGAAAAATCCCTAACCGTAAGCCAGCCAGATTAAATTCGGCATAGCCCGGCGACAATTGGGGTGGGCCCAGAACCTGGCTGTAGAAGTCCACCAGACGAGCAAATTGATCGGTGGCCAGGGTGAGATAGGCAATGGAAAAGACCATAAGGAGTGGGCCCTGGTTAGAGACCAGACAGAAAGACAGATTGGTATAGTTTAATCAAATCATTACCCCAGGCCAGGGTGAGGGCAGCCCCCAGGGCCAAAAAGGGGCCAAAGGGAATCGGTTGGCGGCGATGAATTAAGCCTAGCACCATGGCACTACCGCCGATCAGAGCACCCAGGGCACAGGCCAGAAAGCTGCTTAAAAGTAATCCCTGCCAGCCCATCCAGGCCCCCAGCATGGCCGCCAGCTTAGCGTCTCCGGCTCCCATGGCGGTCTGGTTAAGGGCCAGGGATGCTACTAGAGTAATTAAATTAAACAGCCATAACCCCAGCACCGCCGCCATTAGGCTGCCCTTAAATCCCTGTAAGCCAGCCTGCCAGCCTGCCCCCTGCAGCCAGGGCATGATGGTCTGCTCGGCTAGACCCAGCACCAGACCTGACTGAGTCAGGGTATCTGGCAGGGTGAGGGTATCTAGATCGATTAGCGCCAGGGCTAATAGCCAGCTCAAAAAAACCCAATCCCCCAGGATTCCCCAGGACCAACCCCTTAACCAGAAGCTGAATAAAAACAAAAGCCCCGTGGCCAGTTCGGTCAGGGGGTAACGTTTAGCAATGGTAGCCCGGCAAAAACGGCACCGTCCCTGCAGCCTTAGCCAGGCCAGGATGGGCACATTATCCCAGGGTCCCAGGGGCTGATGACAGTGGGGACAGTAGGAGCGTGGACGGAGCAGGGAAAGACCGGCAGGTAGGCGATAAACGACTACATTAAGAAAACTCCCGATCGCGGTTCCCAGGCTAAAAATCAATGTGTTGGTGATCAGTGCATCCATAGAGGGGGTGGGGGAAAGAGCCCTAATCCTATTCAGCCATGGTTTGTTTTAGCCCAAAGGCGGCCAATCCCACTATGGCCCAGGCGACCATCACCGGAGCTGCCCCCAGGGCAAAGGCCGCACTGCCTAAGGCGACTCCCATGTTACCAAACAGAGCGCTGGCGATCGCGCCCGTACCGGCGCCCCCCAGGGCAAACGCTGTCGCCTCTCCCGCCAGACGGGACCATTTACCTTGTACCATGGGTTAGCCTCCGACGCTGTTGCTATGGCCCTATCCTAGGTAAATTGGCCAAGGGGGCCTTAAGGGAAACTACGCAAAGCTAGCAAACCTTAGTCAACAGCTCATATAGGTGTAGAAGGCTTAAAGTGAAGCCTGGCCCATCGCTAATTCTGACCTAGCGAAGGGCGATCGGCTAACCCCTTTCCATAGGTGAGGATCAGTAGATCGAAACTGATCGCGGATCAAATTACTGGCGCAAGCTTTACCCATGGATCTCACGATGCTAGTTGATTTGCACTACTAGCCTACACCGCGTGAGCTTTTTTACGATTATCCAACTTTTCAAACACCCTCCTAGAGGCTTGACAGGCTCAGGGCGAGATCGCCCGTCTCTCTTAAACTTAAATTAAATAGTGTCTTAGGCCACAACACGACAGCCAGGAATTTAATCTTATAGGGTATGTTGGCTACACCTCTATACGCCGAAGTAAGGCTAAATCCCCATGAAGACTTCTGCTACCGCCGCTGCCGCCGTGGCCATTGCCCTCGCCAGTGAACGCACCGACACCAGTGTGGAAAGTATCAAGCAGGCTTTTTTGAACAACCTATTCTTTGTGCAGGGCAAGCCAGTATCCCTGGCGACTCACCATGACTATTACATGGCCCTGGCCCACCTGGTGCGCGATCGCATGCTAGAACGCTGGAATGCCACGGCCGAAAGCTACACCCAGCACCAGTCCCGATCCGTTTGCTATCTATCAGCGGAGTTTCTGATGGGCCCCCACCTGGGTAACAACCTGGTGAACATGGGTATTTATGACCAGGTCAAGCAGGCCATGGACGAACTGGGTCTAGACTTTGACGACCTGCTGGCCCAGGAGGTAGAGCCAGGATTGGGCAACGGCGGACTGGGCCGGCTCGCGGCCTGTTACCTGGATTCCCTGGCTACGCTAGAAATTCCTTCTTTGGGTTACGGCATTCGCTACGAATTTGGGATTTTTCAGCAGGATATTAAAGATGGCTGGCAGGTGGAGCGCACCGATAAATGGTTGCGCTATGGTAACCCCTGGGAAGTCGTACGACCGGAATGGGCGGTAGAGGTAAAATTTGGTGGCTATACCGAAACCTATATCGATGAGCGCCGCCGCTATCGTATGCAGTGGATTCCCGGTCGCAAGGTACTCGGGGTGCCCTACGACACGCCAATTTTAGGCTACCAGGTGAACACCGCCAACACTCTGCGTCTGTGGAAGTCAGAGGCGATCGAATCCTTTGACTTTGCCACCTTTAACCAGGGAAATTACTATGGTGCTGTAGAAGACAAGGTGGCCTCAGAAAATCTCAGTAAGGTGTTGTACCCTAACGACGAGAAACTAGCGGGCAAGCAATTGCGCCTGGAACAACAATTTTTCTTTGTTTCCTGTTCTTTGCAGGATATGTTTCGAATCCTCGAGGGGCAAAACATACCAGTGGAGAAATTCCACGAAAAATTTGCCATTCAACTTAACGATACCCACCCTGCCATTGCTGCCGCTGAACTGATGCGGTTGCTAATGGATGAGTACGGTCTTGGTTGGCCTCTAGCCTGGGAAATAACTCAGAAAACCCTGGCCTACACCAACCATACCCTTCTGCCCGAAGCTTTAGAAAAATGGCCGATCAGCCTGTTTTCAGAACTGCTGCCTCGCCATATGGAGATTATCTTTGAAATTAACAGTCGCTTTCTCGATCTGGTGCGAATGCGATTTCCTAAAGATACAGAACGATTGGCTCGCATGTCTTTAATCGATGAGTCGGGAGAACGCTACGTGCGCATGGCTAATCTGGCCTGCGTCAGCAGCCATACCATTAACGGAGTCGCGGCCCTTCACACCGAACTACTTAAGGAAACCGTTCTACGAGACTTTTACGAACTCTTCCCCGAAAAGTTTTGCAACAAAACCAATGGAGTTACTCCACGACGCTGGATGGCCTTAAGTAACCCTCGCCTGACTACCATGGTGAGTAGTCGAATTGGGGATAGCTGGATTAAGAACTTAGAGAATTTGCAACAACTCGAACCCCTGGTGGAAGACAGTGGTTTTCGAGAAGACTGGCGTAGCATTAAACAGGCTATCAAGCAGGATCTAGCCAGCCGCATCCATACTCAGTTTGATATCTTAGTCGACCCGGCCTCTCTGTTTGACGTGCAGGTAAAACGCATCCACGAGTACAAACGGCAACACCTCAATGCTCTCCACATTGTGACGCTGTACAATCAATTAAAACAGGATCCCAATCTAGAGATCACTCCCCGCACCTTTATCTTTGGTGGCAAGGCAGCCCCTGGCTACCATATGGCCAAGCTGATGATTAAGCTAATTACAGCAGTTGGGGAAATGGTTAATAAGGATCCTGCCCTGCGTAATCAGCTAAAGGTGATCTTTCTACCCAACTACAACGTCACCAATAGTCAACGGATTTATCCTGCCTCTGACCTATCTGAGCAAATTTCCACAGCGGGCTATGAGGCTTCTGGAACCGGTAATATGAAATTTGCCATGAACGGAGCTCTCACCATTGGCACGCTAGATGGTGCCAATATTGAGATCCGTGAGGCAGTGGGAGCTGACAACTTCTTTTTGTTTGGCTTGACGGCCGAAGAGGTGGTTAATCTTAAAGCCGAGGGTTACCGGCCTAACACCTACTATCAGAATAATCCCTTACTCAAGGACACCCTTGATTTAATCGGCTCTGGCCATTTTTCCAGGGGTGATAGGTCTTTGTTTAAGCCCCTAATTGATAAATTGCTCTACCACGACCCCTTTATGCTGTTGGCTGATTACCAGGCCTATATCGACTGCCATCGCACCGTCGGTGAGGCTTATAGTAATACCGATCACTGGACTCGCATGTCTATTCTGAACTCCATCAGAATGGGTCGATTTTCCTCCGATCGCTCCATTCGTGAGTACTGCCAGGAGATCTGGAAAGTTTCCCCGCTGAATGTATCCCTAAAGGGCTATGGTCGTTCCACCGGGGGGCACGGCAACGAACTGACCTGTCAGCTGAGCTAGGCGTTGGTAGCCTGGGCAGATACCGGTACCATGGTTTACCACCTCGATCCACCGGTGCCCTTGGCCCCTATCCTCTAGAATAGGATGGCAGGGGACACAGGGCTAGGGCGCATGGTTGATGTGGTGGTGATTGGAGCAGGGCCTGCCGGGGTTTTTCTAGCGACAGAGCTGGCAGAACGGGGGCTAACAGTGGTGGGGGTGTCTTTGCAGCCGCCTGCCATTGCCTGGCCCAACACCTACGGCATCTGGGTGGATGAGTTGAGCGATCTGGGCCTGGGGGAGTTTCTCTCCCACAGCTGGCAAGACTGCGTCGTGCGGGTATCGGGTAAAACCCTGCCTCTGCAACGACACTATGGCCGTATCGATCGCCGCCGCATTCAGGCCCACTGGCTCGACCGTAGTCGGCAGGTCAGGTGGCAGCAGGGGGAGGTCAGCCGGGTACAGGTGGGCTCAGATTGCACCGAAGTTACCACCACGGATGGGGAGGTGATTCTGGCCCGATTAGTGGTTGACGCCAGTGGCTATCAGTCAAAGCTGGTGCAACGATCGCCCCATGCTCCCCTGGCCTTTCAGGCCGCCTATGGAATCACGGGGCGCTTTTCCAGGCCTCCCATCGCCCCCCAACAAATGGTGTTGATGGACTACGGAGACGACCACCTGTCCCCTGCAGACCGGCAACATCCGCCAACTTTTTTATACGCTATGGACCTGGGAGACGGGGTTTACTTTGTCGAAGAAACCTCCCTGGCCTATAGCCCGGCGGTGCCCATAGCAACCCTGGAGCAACGACTATATCAACGCTTGCAGCAGCAGGGCATTGAGGTAAAGGAGATTCACCACGTAGAACGGTGTCTATTTCCCATGAACCTGCCTCTGCCCGATCTATCCCAGCCCGTGGTGGGCTTTGGCGGTGCCGCCAGTATGGTGCATCCGGCTTCGGGGTATATGTTTGGGTCAGTGTTACGCCGCGGCCCCGACCTGGCCACAGCGATAGCCGCTAGCTTGGGCCCCAGCCATACCCCCCCCCGTCAGGCCGCCGCCGCCGCCTGGCAAGCCCTGTGGCCAGAGGCAAGACGGCGTAAATACTACCTTTACCGCTTTGGTTTAGAAAATTTAATGGCCTTTAGCCCCTTGCAGTTAAACCATTTTTTTGAAGCCTTTTTTAAACTGGAAACCAAGGCCTGGTCTGGTTTTTTATCAGATTCCCTAACCCTGCCAGACCTGGTCAGAGCCATGGTAGATTTGTTTGGCCAAGCCCCTAATGATGTGCGTTGGGGATTACTGCGATCGGTCACCAGCCACGGTCACCTGCTCAGGCAAACCCTGGTGCGGTAGGTTTGGGCAGCCCTATGTAGCCATCAGCCTACCGACTTTTCAGTGGGTAGGATTTGGCTCGCGGTTTTAGGGCTAGATTAAGCTGCTGAGGAGACATTTGGGTGCGAGCGGTAACATGCCAGACCCGGCTACCGCAAAGATGGTTGTAAAAGGCTACCATGCCAATCAGAACCTTAAGCCAAAAATAAACAGGAGACAAAAGGCAGTAGAGCACGCCGTGGCGACGGGAGTAATTACAATCCTGAGGGCGCAGCTTTACTGCCAGGGCGACCTGAAATACCGTACTGAGGGTGAGCAGGCCCATCATGACTAGATTTAAATGCTCAAAGGCCAGGTCACGGTGGGCATTGATGAAGTTCGTACTTACTATCATCGGTACCACCTGCCATACCAGGGGATAGAAGCACTGGCTGAATAGCAGCATCAAAACCCAGTAGGTTTTTTGCGCCAGGTCTAGATAGGGCGATCGCCCAATTCGATCCATATAGGCCCAGGCCACCTCAAGCCAGCCCTGGCTCCATCGTTGCCGTTGCAACCAGAGCCCTCGTAAACTGTTAGGGGCTAGCTCAGTAGTCAAAATGGCCGGGTCGTGGACCAGGCGATAGCCCTTGAGCAGGCCTCGAAGGGTGACGTCAATATCCTCCGTTAAGCGCATTGGGAAAAACCCCAGGCTGCGGATTGCCGCCGTCCGCCAGTACCCATTAGAACCCCCAAATAGGGCCGTATCGGCCAGTAGGGAGCGACCATAATGACTGACCCCATAAATACATTCAAACTCTATGGCAATTAAATGGGTAAGCCAGTTATCCCCCGCGTTACGAATAATATTGCGGCCCTGGACCCCGTCGTAGGCCCCTCCACCCAACCAGGCCCAGGCCAGACTCAGGCAATTGGCGGCAGGGTGGTGGTCGGCATCAAAAATACAGGTCATTTCTCCCCGCACCTGCTTTAGAGCTGCGTTCAGATTTTCTGCCTTAGATCGGCTGCGGGAAACTGGCAAAAGCACCAGGGCGGGATACTGATAGGCCAGTTCCCTAAGGCGCTCCTCCACCGGCAGATAGGTAGGGGTATTATAGGCTAAAATCAGCTCCCACCCGGCCGCTGGTGGATTAACCTGGGTGAGCCAATGGCCCAGGGTTTCTTCGATGATATCTTGCTCATTGGGTAGGTAGGCCACCACTACCACTGATACAAAGGGTAGGGCCGGGGTCAGAGAACTTGCTCCGCCCAGTTGCCTACCCCTTAACCAGTGCTGAATCAATCCCCGGCGGTGAGGGTCATGGCGATCGCGATGGTGAAACCAAACCGCCAGGGTTTCTGCATTAATCACAGTCAAGCCGATAAAGGCCACCGCCAGCAAGGCCATCTGCAGCAGGGCCAGCGTGTAACCCTGATTGAGCCAGACTATGTAGAGAGCCGTAGGGATGCATAGCAACCAAAGATTTAACCAAAGCAACCGTCTGGCTTTAACCAGAACAGGCCCAGCAACTAGCGCTAAGCTCAACTTCATAGGCCCTTGACTCACTTCCTGCATCTATATTAGGAGGTGTTTGCAACCTCCGGAAGAGGTAGCAACTACTATTCCCTGCTAAAACTATAGCTGTAACCATGGGTAACCAGGCACTATGGAACCGGTAAAAGAGTGTTCCGTAGCTGTTTTGCCGGGGTTTCCCGGGTCTGGGTTAAGGGCGTCTTCAACCCTCTGGGTGGGCCTAACATCCCCTGGCCGCCTGTTTTTCTGGCAGGGTCACCGGTTCAGCCAACTGATCAGCCCCACTGCTAGCCTCAGTCTGGGCTAATCAGTTGGCTGGTAAATAGGTAAATTCTCTGGGTGGTCAACTGGCCAGCCAGGCTAGAGGGCGGATTAGCCCGGGGGCAAACCTGCCGATCCAGACTGACCTGTAGACCGCTAAAGGGATCTTCTCCGGTTGCTAGCAAAAAGGCTAACTGGTCAAGGTCAGAAAATTGGTTAAGACGATCCAGCAGAGCCAGCAGTAGCTGCTGCCGGGAAGCCGCAGGTGCGATCGCAACGGCACTATCTAAGCCCAGATTGAACATTAAATGGGGCTGACTAAATAGGGCCGCGGCCACCGGTCGAGCTTCTTCCTGGAGAACCAATCCCTGGGCAGCGGCCAACTGGCGCAACGCCTCCAGCTTTTGGTAGCGGTGGGGTAGGGATAGGGGCCCACCCTGCCAGTGAATAGCCACGGTGGCCAGGTAGGTTTTGATCATCAGATGGCCTAACTTTTGGGCCTTAGTGGCCAGGTAGCCGGAGTTATAGGGAGTGGCTTCAATAATCAGGGGTACGCGGCTCACCATCTCCAGGCCATAGCCCTTTAGACCGGCAATTTTGCGAGGATTATTGGTGATCAAACAAAATTTCTGCACGCCAATATCGTTGAGAATTTGGGCTCCAATCCCGTAGTTCCGCTGGTCTACGGGTAAGCCTAGTTTTTCGTTAGCTTCTACCGTATCCAGGCCCAGGTCTTGTAAAGAGTAGGCCTTTAACTTGTTAACCAGGCCAATACCCCGGCCTTCCTGACGCAGGTAGACCACCACGCCTCGACCGGCAGATTCAATCATTTTGAGAGCAGCCTGTAACTGCATACGGCAATCGCAGCGTAGGGATCCAAAGGCATCACCGGTTAAACATTCCGAATGGACCCGCACCATCACCGGTTCCTGGCCAAAGGTGGCGGGGTCACCCTTGACCAGGGCAACATGTTCGGAGTGATCGAGCTGGTTACGGTAGGCGTAGATTTTAAAGTGGCCAAATTGAGTGGGGAGATCGGCGATCGCCTCGCGCTGCACAAAGCGCTCGTGGTGCAGCCGATAACTGATTAAATCGGCAATGCTGACCAACTTTAGCTTAAAGGTTTGGGCATAGGTGATTAATTCAGGTAGCCGAGCCATCGAGCCATCAGGATTTTGGATTTCGCAGATGACTCCAGCCGGGTATAGCCCCGCCAGTCGGGCCAGGTCTACCCCAGCTTCGGTATGACCAGCCCGCTTTAAAACCCCTCCCTGCTTGGCCCGCAGGGGAAAAATATGGCCAGGCCGCCGCAGATCGCTGGGGCGAGTTTGGGGATTAATAGCGACCTGAATGGTGCGAGCCCGGTCTTCGGCAGAAATTCCCGTGGTCACTCCCCAACTCAAAGCCGCATCAATACTGACGGTAAAGGCGGTTTGCTCGTTTTCATCCTCAAAGGGGGTGGGATTGACCATCAGGGGCAGATCTAGTTGATCCAGTCGTTCGCCAGTCATCGCCAGACAGATCAAGCCCCGGGCCTCAACCGCCATAAAATTAATGATGTCAGGAGTGGCAAACTGGGCCGCGCAGATCACATCCCCTTCGTTTTCTCGGCTTTCGTCATCAACCACCACAATGGCCCGCCCAGCGGCCAGATCGGCCAGGGCTGATTCAATAGAGTCGAATTTAAACTCAGACAGCTGGTATTCCATTGGTATCTCAAATAGGGCCATTGCCCAGGGCAATCACTCAAATTTTAGTGCGATCGCCACCTCCTCGGCATTGCCGTCAATTTGATACCCTTTTGAGTCTGGATGGCTGGCCAGTGGTACCCTAAAACAATGCAATTCTTGGCCAGGATAGTCATCTATCCTGGCTCACGTAGACCGGTTATCCAAGGGCACCCTAGCTTCTAGATTATGGCTCGATCTTTGCGCTCCTCCCTGCCAGGACCAATGCAGGCTGCGTCTTTAGTGTTACTCCGGTGGGTAATTGGTTTTGGGGTGCTTTGGGCTGGCTCAGTGCAAGCCGCTGTGCAACTGCGGGTGGCCATTGCGACTGGCCAGGCCCAGGTTTTACTGGGTAGTTCTACGGCGGCAGCTGTGAAAACCCTCCAGGGACAGAGTCTGGGTCAAATTCCCCAGGGCCAATCCCTCACGGTCACCAGCGACCACGACCAGTTGCACCTGGGGGCGTTCCAGGGGCAGGCCCTTTGGGTGGAGCCCAGCGGTAATGGTCAGATTTTTATTAACAATGCCGGGTACCGGGGTCGAGTCCTGGTAGTCCCCAGGGAAAATCGGGTTACCGCGATCAATTGGGTAGACCTGGAAGCCTACCTCTATAGCGTTTTAGGGGGGGAAATGCCCACCAGCTGGCCCCAGGAGGCCCTTAAGGCTCAGGCGGTAGCAGCCCGGTCCTATGCGCTCTATCAGCGGGAACAGAACAAGGCTAATCTCTACGATGTCGGTAGCGATACGGCTTCCCAGGTTTATCGGGGTTTGGCGGCCGAGGCTGCCCCCACCATTGCCGCAGTTAACGCCACCCGGGGCCAGGTTCTTACCTACAGGGGGCGGGTGATTGAGGCGGTATTCCATGCCTCTTCGGGAGGGATGACCGAGAATGTGGAGGATATCTGGCAGCAGTCCCTACCCTACCTGCGCAGTGTTCCCGACTTTGACCAGAATTCCCCTGTGTTTCGCTGGAGTCAAACCTTCTCGATGGGTGAGTTTCAGCAGCGAGTTCCAGGGCTGGGCCGTTTGCTGGGGGTGATTAATCCCCGGACCACCCCCCAGGGTCGGGTGCTGTCCATGGAGTTGCAGGGGGCCGAGGGGCGGCGCCGTTTTAGTGGCACAGAGCTACGCCAGGCCCTGGGGCTGAAAAGTAATTTGTTTACCATTACTACCGTTGGCGACACGGTGCAGGTGGAAGGCCGGGGCTACGGCCATGGCCTGGGCCTGAGCCAATGGGGAGCCCGCAATTTAGCGTTGGGGGGCTACCGTTATTTTCAGATTCTGACCCACTACTATCAGGGTACGGTACTGTCCTATATTCAAATCGCCCGTCGACCCTAGGCCCGGCCCGACGGGTTAGTTTAGCTGGGGCCTGTCTGAGGTAGGACTTGCCTGGAAGGACCCCGAGGCGGTAAGCTCAGGCCACTAAGGCGGGGTAGAGGTGGACACCATGGCTGGAGCGATCGCAGAAAATACCATCAACGCCGGGGGGCTGGACTGGTTTTATCGTCAAGTTGATCCAGTGGGAACCAGTCAACGGCCTCCGGTGCTTTTGCTCCATGGCCTGGTTTCCCAAAGCTATAGCTGGCGGGGGGTGATGCCTACCCTGGCCGAGCAGGGTTTTTCTGCCATCGCTCCTGATTGGATTGGCCATGGTTTTTCTGCCAAACCTGACCGCCGTGACTTCCCCTATACGCCCGCTGCCCTGGTGGCGGCCCTGGCCGATCTGGTTGAGGCCCTCGACCTCCCTCCCTGCCATCTAGTCGCCCAGGGTTTTCTGGGTAGTGTGGGGATTCAATATGCCCTCACCCATCCTGATCGGGTGGATCGGTTGGTAATTATCAACGCCCCCCTGGGCCCTGCCGCCAAACTCCCCTGGAAAATTCGGCAGATGGGGATTCCCCTGGCCGGCGATATGATTACCCAGGATCCCCTGCTGGTGGATCGCACCCTGGAGGGGGGCGGCCCCTATCAGATTGACGACGAGGATTTAGATGTTTACCGCCGTCCCTTTCTCAAAAGTTCAGAGGTGGGACGGGCGCTGCTGGCTACGGTGCAGCGGCTGGACCTGGCAACGGTGAGTCAGGCGATCGCCACGGGTCTACAGGATTGGGACCACCCTACCCTGCTGCTCTGGGGCCTAAAGGATCCCTGGCTACCCGTGAGTCTGGCGGAGACCTGCCTGAGTACCCTGGCCCAGGGGCAACTGGTGGGTCTGGAGGAAGTGGGTCACTACGCCCAGGAGGACTGGGCCGAAAAGGTGGCGACTGCCCTCGATAGTTTTTTCCGGCAGATGGTGGTGTGAGGGTGGGTTATCCTGAAAACGAAAATCCTAGCGCTCTGCCCTTGGCCCTGCAGTGTACCTGACCCGTCTCTCCCTCCAGCACTTTCGTAACTACGGCCACCAGCAGATTCAGTTGGGGGCGGCTAAGACCATTTTGGTGGGGGAAAATGCCCAGGGCAAGTCTAACCTGCTAGAGGCTGTGGAGTTACTGGCTACCCTGCGCTCCCATCGGGCCAGCCGCGATCGCGACCTGGTGCAGCAGGGCCAGTCCCAGGCGGTAATCACCGCCAGTGTAGAGCGTCAGACCAGTCCCCAGGCTCTTGCCATGGTGCTGCGCCACAGCGGTGGTCGCACCCTCCGCCTTAACGGCGAAACCCTGCGCCGCCAGCTTGACTTTCTGGGGGCCCTAAATGCGGTGCAGTTTTCCAGCTTAGATCTAGACTTGGTGCGGGGTGGCCCTGCCGAGCGTCGCACCTGGCTAGATACCCTGCTGCTGCAACTGGAGCCGGTCTATGCCCATCTGCTCAGCCAGTATAACCAGGTGTTGAAACAACGTAATGCCTTAATCAAGCAGCCCCCTGTAGCCCAGGGGGAAAACTTACCCGCCCCCGCCCAACTGGCCCTATGGGATGCCCAACTGGCCAGCCTGGGCACCCAGGTGATGCGGCGACGGCGACGGGCTCTGGAACGCCTAGCTCCCCTGGCCCACCGGTGGCACCAGGCCATTAGCGGCGAACGGGAAGCCCTCACCCTTACCTACCAGCCCAATGTGCCCATGGAGAGGGATGATCCCGCCAGTATTCAGGCCAGCTTCTTAGAGAAGATCCAGCAACGGGCGATCGCCGAGCAGCAACAACGCACCACCCTGGTGGGTCCCCATCGGGATGACATTAGCTTTGATATCAACGCTGCCCCTAGTCGTCACTACGGATCCCAGGGGCAACAGCGGACCCTGGTGCTGGCTCTGAAGCTGGCGGAACTCTATCTGATTGAGGAGGTGATTGGTGATCCTCCCCTGTTACTGCTGGATGATGTCCTGGCCGAACTTGACCTATACCGGCAGAATCAACTCCTGGAGGCGATTCAGGACCGCTTTCAAACCCTCATTACCACCACCCACCTGGGCTCCTTCGATAGTCAGTGGATGGAGAGGTCCCAGATTTTGACCGTCCAGGCCGGGCAGATAGACGGGGGCAGTGCATGCCTTCACTAACCCCCAGGGTAGGGTGTAGCCACCTTTGAGGGGGGAAGGCGGGTCAGAACGCCAACCCAGCCCTCGCTTGTACATGGCCCGTAACAGGACGCCTGTCAGTTACGAGCCATGGCAGTCCTTAGGGTTTGGGCCCAAGCTATAGACCTGGCCTTAGTACTGGGGAATAGAGGGGTCAACCTCCTGGCTCCAGGCCAGAATGCCGCCCTTCACATTGGTCCCTTCAATACCGTGCTGCTTCAGGATAGCCAGAGCCTTGGCCGATCGCCCGCCCATCTTACAGTGAACGATCAAACGCTGACCATTCACCAGATGTTTTACCTTGTCGACGCCATGGCCACTTTCAATATCCGGCAGCGGGATCAACACTGACCCAGGAATTCGGGCAATTTCGTACTCGTTGGGGTTACGCACATCCACCAGGAGGATATCCTCACGGCCCCCTGTTAGTATCTGGTGCAGTTCCACTACGGTCATCTCAGCGATCGCCTGGCGTTCCTCTTCAGCTTCCTGACTGGCCTGGGGAATACCACAGAACATGTCGTAGTCAATCAGCCGATCAATCACTGGTCGAACTGGGTTAGGTCGTAATTTTAACTCCCGAAAGGTCATTTCCAGGGCATTGTAGAGTAACAGCCGACCGCTGAGGGTGCGACCAGTCCCGAGAATCACCTTAATGGTTTCGTTGGCCTGAATAGTGCCAATAATTCCCGGTAACACCCCCAGTACTCCGCCCTCGGCACAGGAGGGCACCATACCCGGCGGGGGTGGTTCGGGATACAGATCGCGATAGTTAGGACCGTCCTGGTAGTTAAATACCGTGGCCTGTCCTTCGAAGCGAAAGATCGAGCCATACACGTTGGGCTTATCCAAGAGCACGCAAGCGTCGTTCACCAGGTAACGGGTGGGGAAATTATCGGTGCCATCTACCACCACATCGTAGGACTTGAAAATATCCAGGGCATTGTCAGCACTCAGTCGGGTTTCGTAGAGGTCTACCTGGCAATGGGGGTTGATTTCTAAAATCCGTTGTTTGGCAGAGGCAATTTTGGGTTTGCCCACCCAGGACTGACTGTGGATAATCTGACGATGCAGGTTCGACTGGTCTACCACATCAAAGTCAACAATGCCAAGGTTGCCAATCCCTGCTGCCGCCAGGTATAGCAGGAGGGGCGAGCCCAACCCCCCGGTGCCGACACAGAGAACGCTGGCGGCTTTGAGTTTTTTCTGACCCTCCAGGCCGACCTCCGGCAGAATAATGTGGCGGGAGTAGCGTTCGTACTCCTCCTTGGTCAGTTGAATGGTGTCCAAGTTTGGATTTAGCATCGTCTTCAAGCAAGAAATGGATAGGGGCAAGGGGGTGGAGTACGGGAAAATTGCCCATCACTCCAGCTTAGGTCAAGAGCAGGGTTTTGGGATTATTTGGCTCAGAGTTGGGATCTTTTTGCCTGGCTTGATCGGCCTTAAGCCCTGGCTCAAGGAGGTATTGGTATCCTCGGCAAGGGCTTGGAGCACGCCCTCCCTATCTTCTTGGAGTTGATAGGTAGCAGCTCTAAAGCTCTAAGAAGAAAATTTTATTGGGGCAGGGGCTAGTAATTATTCAGTCTCAGTAGATCACAAAGCATTGAGGCAGGGGCCTACATGCATAAAAAAGGGGTAGGGTCAGGCTAGAAGATAATTGGAGAATAGCCATGACGACCTGCCCTCCTTTAGTATCGCCTACACCCGCCTTGACTGACGAGGTAACCCTGACTGCTGCCCTAGAGTGCTTGAAAACCCATCTGCCGATAACGATGCAGGGGGACTATCAGCCCGAGACCCTCTATGAAGTGTTGCTGTGGGCGGCGAGCCATCATGACAGCATTGAGCATGCGGCCCAACACCTGACTGGAGTGCCCACCGGCAACGATCTCCGTTACCACCTGGATAAATTTAAGGAGATGGCCACGCTGGAGCAGCAACTCAATCGGGCTCTCCAAAGCCATCTGCCCTCAGGCATCGCTAATCACCGCCATCGCCTGGCTATCGACCTACATCTGTTGCCCTATTACGGTCGACCCAGTGAGGCAGAAGCGCCCTACATCTATCGCTCTGAAGCCAAAGCGGGCACCACCTCCTTTTTTGCCTATGCCACGGTGTATGTGATTCGTACCCATCAACGGGTCACCCTAGCGATCCATGCCGTTCAGCGGGGAGAGACGGCTGTGGCCATTATCACCCGCCTGCTAGATGCTATCACCCCTTTAACCGTTAAGGTAAGAGACCTTTATCTCGACCGGGGCTTTTACAGTGTGCCGGTCCTGCGCTGGTTGATGGCCTTAAGACTGCCCTTCACCATGCCTGCCATTATCCGAGGTAAAACTGGGGGCACCCGGGCATTGTGCGAGGGGCGACGTAGCTATCAAACCTCCTACACCCTGCATAGCAGCGTCCATGGCTCGGTGACCTGCCCTATGGTGGTGATTTGTCGCTATAGGAAAGGTGACCATGGCAAACACGGCATCGAATACTTGCTCTATGTGGTCTATCGATCCCCTGTGGCCTGGTCCCAGGTACATCATCATTACCGCTACCGTTTCGGCATAGAGGCCAGCTACCGCATCAAAAATCATGCTCGCATCCGTTCCACGACCAAAAATCCAGTGTTGCGGCTGCTCTATGTCGCCTTAGCCTTTATTCTGGTCAATCTCTGGATTTACCTGCTCTGGGAGAAGGTGAGTGCGATTCGACGCGGTGGGCGGCAGGTCTTTCAAGAGCGCTTTCCGCTCAAAACGATGCTGTCCTTCATTCGCCAAGTGATTGAGCAACATTTTCCCCTTGTCCGCGCTGTATATTTACCCGTGCCATCATGAGTTTTCGATCTACTGAGTCTTGCAAATCTCAGGATGAGAACCGACCATTGAGGTAAGCACAGCGCTGTCGGAGCACTTGCGGAACGTTGTCTTCCTTCCACTGAGCACCTGAAATCTTTACCCTCCTGCCGATCTGCTTAATCGTTGACTCCACTGCC
>JAGWXD010000083.1 GCA_018970085.1 Cyanobacteria bacterium REEB459 | reverse complement strand
GGTGATCAGGGGGGGCAGGGTTTTTTCGTAGGCGTTGCGGAGTCGTTCCAGGTTGAGCAGGTCGTGGTGGGTGGCGAGGCCGAGGTGGTGGAGGTAGGGTTCGACCTGTTTGCTCCACTGGGCGGGGGGTAGGGTGGCGTGGGTGATGGTGAGGCCCTGGTGTTGGAGGCGATGAAAATGGGCCAGGTGGCGGGGGGCGGGGATTTTGTTGGATTTGGCGGAGTTGACCTCCGGCAGGGTGGGAATCAGGTTCCAGAGTTGGTCGTGGGCGACAAAGGACCAGGGCAGGTAGTGATCGAGGGAGAAGCGTTGTGGGGTGAGGGGTTGGCCTGAGTAGATGCAGCGTAGCTGCTGGTGGGTGAGCACCTGGCTCCAGTAGTTGGTTTGGGTTTTGAGGGAGTCGCGTTTGCTGGGCATGAAGAGTTTGCTGGCGATCGCGGGGGTGTTGGGGTTGCGTTTTTGCATGTAGGTGAGCCATTCCCAGGCGGCCCAGCGGCGAACGATGGGGTCATGCTGTTCAGCCAGTCGGGGTGGGGGATGATGCCCTGGCAGGTTTTGTACTCGGTGCTGTCGAAGCGGTAAAGGGGGCGGCGACTGTCAAAGTGGCGGTCTGCAATGGCGGGCATGGCCACATCTAGTTGGTTGCCCTTGCCCCGGCTAACGGCCCCCAGGTCGGCCTCGAGGAAGGGGATGATCAGGCGAAAGGGGACGTAGCGGCGCAGGTGGGTAATGGTGTCTGTGAGATCCTGGCGGGCGATCGCCTGTCTGAGCAGGGTTTTGTCGGGGTCTTTGAATTGCACTACGGGGGCTTCCACCACCAGGGCGAGGGCGTCGAGTTGCTGGGCGATTTTGTCTTGACTACCGAAGGATAGTTTGAAGTAGGTATGGGGAAACCAGGCATTGGCCAGCATCTCGACGATTAAATCGAAAAAGGCGATCGGGCTGGTGGGCTGGCAGTGGTGGCGGCGGAGGATATCCAGGAAGAAGAGGTATTTGTAGGCGTTGGTGATGAAGCTGCTTTGCTAAATATTCTAGCTGCCATAATTGAGGAGATGAAATAATCAAACTCCGGAGCGGTAATAGGGGAACCTAATAACTACTATTTTTGGAGATAGTGTCGATGCGTGGTAACGGTGCTGTGGGCAGTGGCGGTAACATAAAACTGAAGCCTGAAACCTTGTCTGAAGATAAAACCAAGACATTTTGCCAGAAGTGGAAGATTATAGAGCTTTCGCTGTTTGGTTCTGTGTTACGGGAGGATTTTCGGGCTGATAGCGATCTGGATGTGCTAGTGACGTTTGCGCCTAATGCCCCCTGGACGATTATTGATCTGGTGACGATGGAGCAGGAGTTGGCAAGCCTAGCAGGCCGAGAAGTGGATTTGGTAGAACGGCGGGTGATTGAAAAAAGCCAAAACCCTATCCGTCGTGCGGAGATCCTAAACTCTGCCCAAGTACTCTACGCGGTCTTACCATGCCCCCAGGTTGAGCATGGCTACAGTGGGGCGCACCTGACCAAGGCGTTTGATGGGAAGAACGTGTCTAGGCCCATAAATATCCATCCTCCAGATTCATCCTCCAGGTAGAGCTGGATAAGGTCTTTAGCGGCCTGGGGGTTAAGCTGATGCAGGGTGCTGATCAGGGCGGCTAGGCGATCGCTGGGGGGGTCGAGGTGGCCCTGGAGCCAGGCGGTGAAGGTAGCGGTGGTGAGTTGGGTGGGTGGTGGTGAGTTGGGCGGGGGTTAAGGTGTACCCCGTTGTCTAGCCAGTTAGGAGACTCCAGTGGAGAGGCTGTGGATGGCCTGGACAGCCTGGTGGAGGAGGGTGGCGGTGGGGTGTAGGTCGCTATCGCTCGAGAATTTACCCAGGCTGAGGCGGAGGGCGCTGTCGAGGATGGGGGTGGGTAGGCCCATGGCGCGGAGGACGTGGGAGGGGGCTTCGATGCCTGAGCTGCAGGCGGAGCCGGTGGCAATGGCCAGTTGGTGGCGAACCCGGGCGATGATGGCGCTGTTGGGAATGCCGGGGATAGCGATGTGCAAATTACCGGCCAGGCGGTTGTGTTGATCGCCGTTGATCACCAGTTGGGGAATCTGGCTTTGCAGTAGGGTCTGCAGACGATTCCCCTTGGGACGCTAACGCGATCGCGCTTCTGGGCAATCTGGGGCTCATCGCTGGCCATTTCCTGGTGACGCAGGCGGCAGGCTTCCCCCAGGCCGACGATGCCGGGCAGGTTGAGGGTGCCGGGGCGCAGGCCCCGTTGTTGGCCGCCGCCATAGAGCAGGGGGGCGAGGGTGTGGCCGCGCCGTACCACCAGGGCACCAACCCCTTGGGGGCCGTAGAGTTTGTGGGCGGAGAGGGCCAGGAGGGTAATGCCCCAGGGGTTAAACTGCAGGGGGATTTTGCCCACGGCTTGGGAGGCGTCGCAGAGGAAGGGGATACGGTGGCGTTAGGCGATGGCGGCGATCTCTGGGATAGGGTAGATGGTGCCGACTTCATTGTTGGCGGCCATCACCGCCAGCAGGTGCAGGCCGCTGGCGCAGACCGCTTCTACCTCCGCCAGGTCAATCCGGGCCTGGTGATCAACCCTGAGGATGATGAGTTCGATGCGGCCTTGCTGGTGAAGGGCCTGGCAGGTATCTAAAACGGCTTTGTGTTCGACGAATGCATGTGTGAGACAGTGCTTCACTACTCTGCAGGCAAACGACCTCGGTAAACTTCTATGTCAGCAGATGAGACATGATCAAATGGAACCAAACGATAATGTCTTTCTATGACAATACGAACAGTATCTTGAGCTTGTTCAAACTCAAATAATGCAATCAAACTGTCATCCATAAACTGGGTGGCAATTGGACGACAAATCAGTTCAGGAAACTTAGCTGCACACAAAGCAAAGTCCTGCTCAATTTGTACGATACTTAAGCGATCTTTGCCTCCTTTAGCTTGTACAGGGAAGACGTAATGAGCACCTCGTCGGTCTACGCCAATGTAGAGTTCGTCTGTTTCTACTTGTCCCATATTAGGTACAGTAGTTCGCAGATGATTTTGGAGAGAGTAGCAAGTAACACCCGTAAAAATATCAATTAAGCGATTGTAGCGAAGTTTAGCCAATAGAGCTTGCTCATCACTAAGTGCATACATTGCAACAATTCCTGGTGTTGCATCTGGCACCTTTGTTTCAGCCAGCATTTGACTGGGGACAATTGCTTGCCCAGTAACCGCAACAAAGCAATAACGAGAACGCCCTGTTGAACGAATTATCCAGGTAAAACCTGTAGGGGCTCTAGATAGAACTGAGTCAGGTAAAGAGTTTCTATAACGGAAACTGTAAATAACATCACCAATATTCTTAGGGAGCAAAATATCTAGTTCTTCTGCTACATCAATAATATCTTGACGCAGAAAATCTACCTCACGCATTCCTGGTTGATATTTAGACAGGAAAATACGCTCAATAATTTGCTCGTAACGGTTTTTTCCCATCAAATAGGTTCGTCACTAAACGGATAGGGATCTGACGGTAATTTGCCTGGCCAACGAAGTAAAACAACTTCTTCTCTCATCTGTTCCTTAGTAGCCGTTGATAAACGAGTTCGGAACAGATCAATACCCACGAGTTCGTAACCTAGTCCTTGTGCAATATCGCCCAATAGCTCTCCTGTGCGGATCATGACTTGTAAATAGGATTTCTGATCGCCGACAACATAAGCTAGTTGAGCACCTGGACGAAGAACGACCCTCAGATCTGCTAAGTGTTTTGCCATACCCCCAAAATAGAGCTTTACAGCTCGATGATAGAGTCGTTCAAAGCCACTCGTCTTACCCAAGGCTATTCGTCGTTCTTCAATAGCACTGGCAATCTGCTGAATTTCTAAATGCCTGGCGACCCAAATATCATCATGGTCTGCTTTGAAGACATTTCGAGTATTGGAGCGAATTAACCCTTCTTTTAGCAGTCGTAGGTCTTTTCTATTCTGGATAAAACCCAGCAAAACAGACTCTAGTCGAGTTGTTCTAGTGTAGTCTTTCTCATTGGGATAAGGAGGTGAGGTTATGACAGCATCAATTGAGTTAGGCTCTAAAACACTTAGAATTTGACGAGCGTCTGCATGGTGAACTATACCAGGCACAACAATTAAATCCTGGAGCGCAGAAAGATCGTCAGCCATATTAATGACTTCTTGAAGCCAAGCTTCTAAAACCGGAGCATCGCTCTTTGCCTTACCCACACCAACTTCTGGACCAAACCGAAGATTACTAATAGAAGTAACAACAGCCTTTGCTAAAGCCAGCTGTAGATGTCGAAAATGGGTTGGCTTAGCATTCAACTTGATTTGCTCTAACAGAATTAGGGTTTTGTGCAGAGGGATCGGACTAATAGAGTTCGTCAATATAACTTTCTGCCCGTCATCAGACAAGGTACGTAGTTTCTTAACTTTCCTTTCTATAAGAGTCTTGGCATCTCTACTAATTTCATGGGCTGAGTCAACCAGTTCTGTTGGGTTAGGGGTCCAATCTAACTTAACTGAACCGGCAAACCACGCCATTGGATTTGCTTCGACTCCAACACTGGAAATTCCAAGCTTCTTAGCTTCAACAACCGTTGTCCCTGTTCCGCAAAATGGGTCGAGCAAGCGATGGCTGCTATCCAGCTTGAACCTACTAACGTATTCCTGTACTAAATGGGGCGGGAAAGAAAGCACAAAGCGATACCAGCTATGTACAGCACGATCGTTTGCACGAATCTGATTTAACTCAGGGTCGCTAAAGCTTATCGATCGCTCAATAGTGTTAGACGTGACTTTCACGATACTTAACGACTCTATATGTAGTACTTGGTCTTCAGTGGTGTTATTCTAATGGAGCCACTGTACTTCTGCAAGTCTGAGCTACCGGTGCAAAACAATAGGTACTCCGACGAGTGAGATAACACCATAAGAATTTTCTAGTACATGCATTCTACGACGGAATTTTATATTTAACAATCACACAGGTACTCTTGTTGGAAAAGCCTTATTTAACAAGGCTTTTGGTCGAAAGTGGGCTATTTATCCAGCAAAGTTTTTTATATATGAAGCAACTTACCAATAAACCGGTGATCAACTCCGTGCTGAACGGTCTTGGATTCTGCAGATTACCAGTCACCCCGCCTGGGAACCATAGTGCCAGTCGGTGAGAAAGCCCTGGTTAGCGGCCAGGGTGATCAGGGGGGGCAGGGTTTTTTCGTAGGCGTTGCGGAGTCGTTCCAGGTTGAGCAGGTCGTGGTGGGTGGCGAGGCCGAGGTGG
>JAGWXD010000082.1 GCA_018970085.1 Cyanobacteria bacterium REEB459 | reverse complement strand
TAGGCAAACGGCGGGCAGAGGCCAGGGACGCTGCGGAGGTATAATTTCCCTTAAATCCCGGTGAAGCCCTTAAGGGCAAAGACTGGGTGGGGTTGAGGTGGCTGGGGTCATCCTTAGATCTAGTTCAGAGGGGGTGGCCAGGGTTTAACCCTGGCCACCCCCTGGCCCGTCAGGATGAAGCCGGCGGCTTTAAGGCCTAGCTTGGAGTATTCCTATAGGTTTGCTCCAGCCGTTGCCAGAAGGTCTGATAGTTTTTCTCAACGGCGTCCTCCAGGGGATAGAGAAATTCGCTGTTGCCAAGGGCTGAGAATAGCTCTGCCTGGGTCTTTAAAGGGTTGGGTAATTGGTCTGGGCTGGTGCCCCAAAGGTGGGGGCTGAGGCCCCGACTGTAGATCGCCAGGGCCTCAGCAAAGGCTGGACTCAAACAGAAATCCAGCCAGGCCATTTGCAGGGCTGAGGCTGGTTGGCTTTGTTTGGGTCTCACCCAAAGGTCGGCGCTGATCAGGGTGCCCTGGGCAGGAACCCTGACCCTGAGGTGGGGGTACTGGCTTAACACCGGTACAATGCCATCTAACCAGGTAACAACGGCCCGGGCGTCGCCTTTAATCAAGGCCTTGAGGGTGTACTGAGAATCGTACCAGCGGACCTGCTGGCGCAACTGGGTGAGGAAATCCTCGAGGCCGTTAACCCTGGTTAAGTCCTTCTGATTGGCGGAGGCACCCAGAGCCTTCAGGGCCAGCCCCAGCAGTAGTCGGGGCTGATCTGGCAACATTATCTGGCGGTGCAGGGCTGGGTGTAGGAGGTCGTTCCAGGTTTGCCAGCCAAGGTCAGCCGGCAATTGCTTGCGATCGTAGACCAGGGCCAGCCCAGTCCAGCGGTAGGGCACTCCCCATACCTGCCCTGCTGGGGTTGGTGGGCCTGGTTGCACTAGCTGCCGCCAGAGGGAATGGAGCTGGCTCCAATGGTTTAAACCGCTGGTATCAATGGGTTGAATCAGGTGTTGCAGTTGGTTGGGGGCTAACCAGGAGTCTGTTTGGGCCGCCCAGCTGGAAATCGTCCCTGCCTTTGCTAGGGTTGCGCCCTTTGCCTGCCAGCCGGTTAGCAAGCGATGAATGTCCTCCAGGGAGTTCTGGCTGTTCACCCCAACCCGGGTTCCCCTGGCCTGCTGGTGGCGAAAGGTCTCAATCGCCTGAGTAGGCAGGGATCCCTTCACCAGGGCGAGGGTGAGGTCAGTTGGCTGCCTTTGACACCCAGGTATCAGAGACGGCAGCAATAAACCGGCGCTGCTGGTGAGTAAAACACGACGACGCATAGCCCCTTTACTCCCCAGGTGATAATAACTGCATAAACTTTAGCAACTCTGTAGTTGGGATGAAATCTATCCGCGATGGTATCACTGTGGCGATCGCCCTGGGGCTGATGGCCTTTATTGGGGCTAGCCTGGCCCGACTTACCTATGCTCTGCTGCACAGTCAGGGATTGCTATAGGCCGGGATGACTATAGGCTGGTTTTCGGCCCTGCCATTCTAGGCCATTTTCTGCCAGGCCAGCCGGGCCGCCCCCACCATCCCCGCCCGATTACCCAGGGCGGCAATCAGGATTTTCATGTCTGGTCGAGAGCTGGGCAAGACCCGTTTTTCTACCGCCGCCAGGGTGGTGGGCAGAAAAAACTCCGCTGCTGCGCTAATGCCACCCCCTAGAATGACTGCCTCCGGGGTCAACACGTAGATCAAGCTGGCCAGGCCTGCCCCTAGCCATTCCCCATAGCACTGCCAGAAGGCGATCGCCTGGGGGTCTCCGATTTTAGCGCGATCGTAGAGGGCCACCGGGGTCAGACCGGTAGTGCGCTCAATTGCCTGCACCGAGCAGTATTGCTCTAGGGAACCCTGGTTACCACTGTTGCAGGCGGGGCCATCGGGGTTAAGGGTAATTAAACCCAGTTCGCCGGCGGTTCCCTGGCGACCCACAAATAATTTGCCCTGCAGAATAATGGCGCCACCCACCCCGGTCCCCAGGGTTAGCATGATCGCATCTTCAAAGGATTGCCCCGCCCCCAGCCACACTTCCCCCAGGCCAGCACAGTTGGCATCGTTGGCAACAACGGTGGGAAGGCCGGTTTGGTCTTCTAGCCAGTCAGCTACAGGCACATTGCGCCAGCCTGCCAGATTAATCGCTACCTGGGCAATGCGACCGGCGGCATCGGCGGGGCCGGGGGTTCCCAAACCGATGGCAGCGGCCTGATGGTGGGGATCGATCTGGGCGATCGCCGCCACCATCGCCGCCACCACCGCCTCTGGGGTAGCGGGTTGGGGCGTCGGCACGGTCAACTCGGCCCGACACTCACCGGTGCGGGTAAAGCGGCCCAGCTTAATGCCTGAACCGCCCAGGTCAATGCCGATTACCTCTGCTTTAGATCCCTTGGTCATGGTATGGTCAACAAAAACTCTGGTTATTGTCTCATTTGATCTGCCATGGTTAAACCACTGTTGATTACCGGTGCCTCTAGCGGCATTGGCTACGAGTTAGCCCGGGTTGGCGCTGCCCATAACCACGACCTGATTTTGGTGGCCCGCCGGGCAGACCGGCTCCAGGCCCTGCAACAAGAATTAACTAATCGCTGGGGGGTGCAGGTATGGATTTACGTTGCAGACCTCACCGATGCCCAGGCCCGCCAGCAGCTCTTTGATTGGAGCCAGGATCAGGCTATCCGACTGTACGGCCTGGTGAATAACGCTGGCTTTGGCCACCAGGACCCTCTGGCGGAGGCCAATTGGGAAAGGCAAAACGCTATGCTACAGCTCAATATCGTTGCCCTCACCCACCTCACCCGGCTTTACCTGCCGGGGTTAATCGCTCAGGGGCAGGGGCGAATTTTGAATGTGGCCTCCACCGCTGCCTTTTTGCCCGGGCCCTACATGGCGGTGTATTTTGCTTCTAAGGCCTATGTGCGCTCCTTTACTACGGCGATCGCCAGCGAGCTCCAGGGGACTGGGGTCACTGCCACCACCCTCTGCCCCGGCCCTACCCGGTCAGAGTTTCAAGAGCAGGCTGGAGTATCCAACAGCAAGCTGTTTCAGGGTGAGTTACCCAGTGCCGCTGAGGTGGCGGCCTATGGGTACACCGCCATGGAACAGGGACAGGCGATCGCTGTACATGGCTTCATGAACCAGGTGCTGACCCAACTGGCCCGTTTATTGCCCTACGAAGGTCTGGCAGAGCAGATTAAAACCCTGCAAAAGGATGGCTAGCGCTTCTGTAGATCCCGGTTATTAAGGGCGAGGGAGGCGGTGGCCAGGTCTGGGGTGGAGGGTGGTGACCTTTCCGGGGCATGCCAGGTTGATGGCAGTGTCAGATTAAGGTCTAGGGATGATGAACCAGACCTATAGGGGCCGAGCCGACTGGGCCAAGCGTTGACTGCTAGTGTTGCTGGGCACGGCCACATCACCGGAGGGATCAAACTCCCTAGGGGTGGACGGCTTCCCCCGGGTTCCAGGGGAAGCCTCAGGGACATAGACTTGGACCCGGGTTCGACTGTAGCCAGAGGGAAAATAGCGCACATAAAACCCACCCGGGTGTTCAGACCATCGCCCCAGGGGTACCTCTGGCCCCGCCCCCGGGGGTGGGTCTCCGGCTAGTACAGCAATTTGCTCCAGGGCGGCAAAATTGCCAGTGGTTTGGGTTAACAGATATCGCAGTTGATTTTCTGCCTCCAGAATCTGGCGCACTGGGGCGGGTAAATTTTCCGTCACTAAACTCAGTGCTTCGGGGGGAATAAACCCCAGAGCACCGCCGTTAAGGTCGGCAATTTCCGCTGGGGTGAGCAGTTGGGAGGCAGCCCCTTGGATATCAGGGGCCAGATCGCTAAAGCGCGCCCGGGCCAAAATTGACCAAATCAGGGACTGAATCGCCTGTTGCTCAATCTCAGGATGCTGCACCGAATTTTGCAAGATATGGCGAATCATCGGTTCTCTGGGTCCCTTTAAGGGGGCCCAGAGATACCCCTGTCCACGGCTAGGGCCATGGGTACCGGCGTGCAGACAGTAGCTTTGTAGCTCGGCCTCATAGAAGCCTGGACTCAGCAAAAAGCTGCCGTGAGCCCCTCGGGGCTGACGGATGAGGGGGAGAACAGATTTTAGGGCGAAGTCATCTGGCAGGACGACTTCGTTGCGAGTATCACTAAAACTGGTGGTAATTGGGGGGTCTTCCTTGAGCAAACTATCCAACCCTGGGATAGGGGGTGTTCCTAAGCCGGGGATGGTGGGCAGAGAAAACCCAAATTGGGCCTGAACCGCCGGCGCAGTGGTGAACATTAACCCAAGTAAGAAGCCAGCCATTGGCAAGGCATAGGTCCAACCCCTAAGCCGGCCCAGACCTGCAATCAGAGGGGGGTGCGATCGCCGGGAAGGGTGCATAGAGAGCATGTTTAGATTGACTGTATATCTACGTAGAATATCAGCTAAAGTCCTGGCTATTACACCTGACTACTGATCTCTGATTACTGACTACTCAGTTAGTATGTCTTGGGTGTAGTATGTCTTGGGTGTAGTATGTCTTGGGTAGTGCTACCGCCTACCGTTGCAATCGGGGATCGTGATCATCTACGTTGACTGTCTTTATAGCGTTTTACCCCATAACGTTTTACCCCATAACTATGAATAGTCTTTTTTCTACTGATCTGGCATTGACCCCAAGCAATTTTGTGGCTGGTGGTAATCTGTTTGAAACCGTTCTAGAGTCGGCTCAGCGCCAGTTGCAACTCTCACTGTCGCCTTCTCAGGGGCTGGGTATGGCTGATCTGGGTAGCCATTTTCGAGCTAAGACTGGCGTGGATCCCAGCCTCACGCTATTCCCTGGGTTAGATCTTTCCCAGGGCCTGAGTCAGACCGCCGTCAGCCGGTTCGCTGAGGAAGTTAATATTTTTATGCCCCTGCGGCGATCGCTATCAGACTTCGATGCTTTGATTGGTGGTCTGGCCAGCCGGGCTGCGGTTGACGCCCTGCTTGATCCCAAGCGGCCAAGCGCTGCCAGGAGTGAAAGTAGCGACAGTTCTATGGCGCTATTGGCGGCCCCCGTCGACAATGCCGGCAATACCCTGGCAACGGCCCGTAACATTGGCACCCTGAGCAGCAGCCAGAGCTTTTCTGACTTTGTGGGTAGTACTGATACCAACGACTACTACCTCTTTACCCTGAGCCAGACCAGTAACTTCAGCCTTACCCTCAACGGCCTCAGTGCCGATGCCGATGTGCAACTGCTGAATGGCTCCGGTAATGTGCTGACCATTTCGAACAGGACCGGTACCCAGGCGGAGTCCATTAGCCAATCCCTGAATGCTGGCACCTACTACGTGCGGGTCTTCCCCTTCAGCACTGCCAACACCAACTAC
>JAGWXD010000033.1 GCA_018970085.1 Cyanobacteria bacterium REEB459 | reverse complement strand
GTCCCCCAGCTCCGGTAATCATACCCACGGAAAAATAGAGAGCATCCACCCAACTGGTGCTGAGGTCCTGCCCCAGATAGGTGAAGGTGGCGATGGTAATGGTAACCAGCAAGGCTAGAATCACCAGCAAGGTAGCCTGGGCTCGACGACGGCCATGGTCCAGGGCCACCAGTAATCGCTGCCAGAACTGAAGGATCTGGCGCGACGGTAGCATGGGCTTTTGGGGTTGGAGAGCCAGCACCAGGCGATCGCCGGATTTCAGCACCTCTCCGGTAACCACCGCCGTCACCAGATCTACCGCACTCTGGGCCGATTGGTAGTAAATCAGTAGTTGGGAGCGATTGTCCCAGAGGCTTTTTAGGGGCTTACCATACCAAGGGTGGGTAACATCAATCACCTCTTCGTACATGGGCCAGGTCAGATCAAACAGCCGTAGTTGGCCTATGGCGGGGTTACCCTTGGCGGCAAAGGTAAACAGGGGTGCCGCCAAGGCGGCGGCACTGAGGGTAATGTGATCCGGTAGGGTGTGATCCAGTCGTTCCCCCAAGCTGATATTAAACAGCCGGTTAATAATCCGCAGGTTGGGATTGAGAACGCGGGCCTGGGTCAGAATGGCCAGGTTGAGGGCGTCGTCGGAGGTGCTCAAGACCAGGGTATGGGCGTGGTGAATACCAGCCTGCAAGAGGGTGGCGGGCGATCGCAAATCCCCTATCACCACATCCTCCACCTGTGTAGCCAGGGGATGATAGCTAATCCCCACCGCCTGGGCTCCCTGCTGACGGAGCAAGGCTAGAATCCGTAAGCCAGTCCGTCCCAAACCACAAACAATAATTTGGGGTTGGTAAGTATTTTCTGTAGCAACTAACGGGGACGTTAAAGTCATAGCTATAGAAATGGCAGGACGCTGCTCAAACCGGGTGTAGTCACAGATGCCTTGTTGTAAAAAAATTAGTCTTTATTCCTGGCTGAGTCCAGAATTCCAGGTTAAATATCATTACAGTGTGCGCCCATCTCTCTTGCTCAAGAACCTTAATCTATTCCCCTTCGTCCCTCTCAAATCACTTCACTCCTATGCCGAAACCGAGTCAAGCTGTTGTCTCCAGGCCAGAAGATGGGCGGACCCAACTAGAAGAACGCTATCGGGGCCTGCCAGAAAGAGAACAAACCCTACTAGAGTTACTCTCTATCAATTACGCCCCTATCCCCAAAAAACACCTGCTGATATGTATCAATACTTACAACAGTAATTACAACAGTCAGGCTAAAGGTGTCAGGCCCCTAACCGATAAAGAACTCACTCTCCAGCTGAATCATCTGATTCAGCAAGAATTAGTCATCATTCCGAGTGGTCATGGCCCCCAGTGCCATCCCCTGCTGGTGGAAATAGTGACCCGCAATATTATTACCAAGCAAAATTTTGAGGCGATGGTAGCCACCATCGAACAAGTCTTACCCATTCCTGCCCCTGCTTGGAATCGCAACCAGCACCTCTTTCAAAACCAGGGACAACTACTGCGGGAAGTTCGAATCGGCCTCTATCGCCATGACTGGGCCTATATCGAGCAGCAGTTTGACGCCTATTACAATAACCTGTTCTTGGCTAGCACAGGCATGTCCATCGGTCATGTGTTTGAGGTGGTATGTAACAATCCCTTCGATCGCCACTGGTTTATCACCCTCAAGAGTGATCCTGATCTCTACGAAACTGCCCTTGCCACCCTCAGCTTCAATGCCTTACTCACCCTCAACCCAGTTACCGATCTTTTTGCCCTGCTAGATGAGGAATGCCGTTCCCCCACAGCCAACCTGTCCGCGCACCTGCGAGAGCTGTGGATTCAGCACCTGCTGGTGCGGGGACAATTATCGGAAGCGGAGGCCGCTTTAAAACAACTAGCTAACGAAGATCCAGAGGCTAGCTTATTACTGGAGGGGTGGTTAGCCTGCCTGCGGGGAAATTACCAGCAGAGTATTATCCTTGACACCCTGGCTCTGAAGCAACTGCGTAAAAAATCGGGTAAACGTAAAATTTATTTTGATTCTATTGCCGGCATATTTCTGCTGCTATCCCTGATTCAGCAGGGAACCATGGCTAGTTTACAAGAGGCGGAGGAATACGCCAAATTAATTAGCAATCAACGGAAAAATCACTGGCTAGCGGTGCCCTACACCTGCCTGGCCAAGCTCAGCCAGGTGCTGCAGGGCAACAGCGAAGCCAAGCAGTATCTGATTAATACCCCTATCAGTAGCCTGGATAACGCCACCAGTATTGAAACCTTAATTGACTGCCTTTGTCTCTACTGGGCCGATCCAGAAAATGCCCAGCAGCGCCTTCCTGACATTGTCAAGGATTTCTATAGGCAAGCCCGGGCCGCAGGTTACGACTGGTTTGCCCTGGAAGCCGCCGAACTATTAGCCCAGTTGACTCCCAAGAGTACCTACGCCAGGCAAGCCCCAGCCCTACGGGAGAGCACCGGTATTCAACCTCTGGTGGGTCTGGTTACCCCTAAGCAACCCTGGGAGCTATCCCTAACCGCCCTTATAGGTTTCAATACTATCACTGCGGTGGAAAAAGCCGCCGCTTCTCCAGCTGATAGTCGTCTGGCCTGGTTCCTCACCGTTTATCCGACTGGTGGTTGGTTGTTGCAGCCTAAGGAACAAAAACTAGGGGTTAAGGGAGGCTGGAGTCGGGGTCGGGTGATTAGTCTGAAACGGTTGAAAGGGGAAGCGGCCAGTCTGGGTTATCTGACTCCCCAAGATCTACAAATGTGTGCCCACCTGGTGCCCGACCCCTACAGCTACGACAACTATAAATTCCAAGAGCGGGCCTTAACGGCTCTGGTCAGTCACCCCCTGGTGTTCTGGGAAGAGGCTCCCACGATCCAAGTGGAGATTGTGAAGGCCGATCCCACCCTGGTGGTTAGCCAGATTAATAAGCAAAAAATTGCCATTTCCCTTAACCCTGAGATGCCAGAGCGTCGCTCCCTGGCTCTGGTCAAAGAAACGCCTACCCGACTTAAGGTGATTGAGTTCAACCCGAACCACCAGCGCATTGCCGAGTTACTGGGGTCTAAAAATACCCTGGAGGTGCCTGTGGCCGCCAAGGATCAGGTATTGGCGGCGATTAACGCCGTGGCTGGGCTGGTGACGGTACATTCTGATATTGGTGGTGGGGTAGCCGATGCCGAAACCCTTGAGGCCCAACCCCAGCCCCACCTGCATCTACTACCGGCTGGCGATGGGTTAAAGGTATCCCTGCTCACCCGTCCCTTTGGTAACAGTGGTCCCTACTATCGTCCTGGTAGTGGCGGTGAGATGGTGATTGCCGAAATTCAAGGTAAACGCTTCCAAACTCACCGTAACTTAACCCAGGAGAAAACCCTGGCCCAGGTCGTAGAGCAATCCTGCGCTACCCTGCAACGCCGGCAGGGAGATCAGGGAGAATGGCTAATTGACGAACCAGAGGACTGCCTGGAACTATTGTTGGAACTTCAAGACCTGGGCGATCGCGTTACCGTGGAATGGCCTGAGGGCGAAACGATGCGGATTGCCAAGCGGGTTAGCCTGAACAACTTTAAGGTTCAAATCCAGCAGCAGCGAGACTGGTTTGCCGTCAGTGGAGAGTTAAAAGTTAGCGACGACCAGGTGCTGGATATGCAGCATCTGCTGGAACTCCTGGCGGTAACCCCAGGGCGTTTTGTGAAACTGGCCGATGGTCAATTTCTAGCCCTCACTCAGGAATTTCGTAAACGCTTAGAGGACCTCAAAACCTTTTCTGAACCCAGTGGTCAGGGGGTACGCTTCCACCCGCTGGCGGCGGCGGCCATGGAGGATTGGATTGATGAAGTGGGCCAGATCAAAACCGATAAGCACTGGAAAGATCATATTGAGCGTCTCAAGGCAGCTCAAAACCTTCAACCAGAGCTGCCATCCACCCTCCAAGCTGATCTGCGAGACTACCAAAAGGAGGGTTTTAACTGGCTGGCCCGCCTGGCCCATTGGGGGGTAGGGGCCTGTTTGGCAGATGACATGGGGCTGGGTAAAACCCTACAAGCCCTGGCGGTAATCCTCAGTCGCGCCCCCCAAGGCCCCACCTTGATTATCGCCCCCACTTCCGTGGGGATGAACTGGCTGGCAGAGGCCGAGCGATTCGCCCCAACGCTGCGCCCGATCCAGTTGGGTAGTGGCGATCGTCAGCAAGTCCTGGACAAGCTCCAACCCTTTGATCTATTGGTGTGCAGCTACGGCCTACTGCAGCAGGACAATGTGGCCAGCAAGCTAGCCACCATCCAGTGGCAAACCATTGTTCTGGATGAGGCCCAGGCCATTAAAAATTCTGCCACCAAGCGATCTAAGGCTGCTATGCAGCTACAGGGCAACTTTAAGTTGATCACCACGGGGACCCCAATTGAAAATCACTTGGGGGAGCTGTGGAACCTGTTTCGCTTTATTAACCCGGGCTTGCTAGGCTCCCAGGAACAATTCAGCCAAAAGTTTGCTAACGCCATTGAACGCCAGCAAGACAATCAGGCCCGTAACCGACTAAGAAGGCTGATTCAGCCCTTTATTCTGCGCCGTACCAAGAGCCAAGTATTAGATGAACTACCCGCCCGCACAGAAATCACCCTCCAGGTAGAACTCAGTCTGGAGGAAACGGCCTTCTATGAAGCTCTGCGGCGTCAGGCTATCGCTAAATTAACTGAAGCCAATGCCGAGGGGGGGGGCAAGCACTTGCAGGTTCTGGCAGAAATTATGCGGCTGCGGCGGGCCTGCTGTAACACCCGTTTGGTTAATCCGGAAGCTCCCCTGCCCAGTGCCAAACTAGAAGCCTTTGGGGAGATCCTTGAAGACCTGCTGGGTAATCAGCACAAGGCTTTGGTGTTTAGCCAGTTTGTTGATCATCTCACCATTTTGCGGGACTACATGGAAGGACAACAAATCCCTTACCAATATCTGGACGGTAGTACCCCCGTTAAGGAACGGAAAAAACGGGTAGATGCCTTTCAAGCAGGGTCGGGAGATGTGTTTTTAATCAGCCTCAAAGCGGGCGGCACTGGTCTTAACCTCACGGCTGCTGACTATGTTATCCACATGGATCCCTGGTGGAATCCGGCGGTGGAAGACCAGGCCAGCGATCGCGCCCACCGCATGGGGCAGCAGCGACCGGTTACCATCTATCGTCTAGTGGCTAAAAACACCATTGAGGAAAAAATCGTTAACCTCCACCGGCAAAAGCGCGATCTGGCAGATAGCCTACTAGAAGGGGCTGACATCAGTGGTAAGGTGTCCACCGAAGAATTGCTTAAATTAATCAGTGAAGCCTAATTAATCTGAGTTCGGGTTAAGCCGATGGCGGAAGAGCGAAGTCAAGATTGAGCGAGGGCTTCTTGGGCTGATGGCAGTAGGTAATCAAGCCACAGAGAACATTGACCAGCTCAAGTGGTTTTTCATATTGCGTCTGAGTTTGGCAAAGAACTCGAGGCCACAGGTCTCAAAGAGCCGTTCTGCAAGTGCGTTGGAGACATAGCCCCGGTCAGCAAAGACCTTGCCATAGAGGCCTTGAGGGTGCACCCCAGTCATGCAATGAGTATAAGTGCTTGGTGCAAATTAAGGACAAAAGCCTTAGTCTCTAAGTACTCTCTCTCAGGAGAACTGACCTAATGGATGCCGCCAAGGACGCTCAAATAAAGCCCATGCCCTGGTATTGGGTGAGTTACTCTACAGCGAGACAGACCCCGAACAAGTCAAGACACTAGCCGGAATTGAAGTCGCCGTTCGCGACTACCTATTGACCCACGTGGGGCCAGAGATCGGAAATTTTTTATCCGCACAAGCAGCGGCACAAACCAAGGGCGCACTCGACGCCTTCAAAGCATCGTCGGACGGCCAAGCTTGACGCCATGGCAGAGCCAACGGCTCGAGGTTAAGCCTCGGACCCAGTGGAGTCCTTATCTAGAGAAGTGTTGCCTGCTGTTGAGTGCTAACGAGGCCTATGTCCGCGCCGCCGATGATATCACCGTCCTCACCGGGGTATAGCTACGACAGCATCTGGAATCTGTTTGCTCAGATTGGGCATGCAAGGGAGCGCTTGGAGATCTTAGACTGGTACTATCTCATGCAAAATTCGGGCAACGTCGGTGGGCCTCCACAGGGTCTTGATGCGGTTGAAGCCTGCCTTTGGCAGGAGATGGGGATGGGGCGATCAGGCTACTGGATGACTAGCCCCATGATCGGGTAGAGCCGTTCATGGGCTATCTGGCTAAGCATCGCCACCGCGTCGTCAACTACAGCTATTACCAAGCTAAGGGCATTTCAATGGGCTCGGGGGCAGTGGAGTCAACAATTAAGCAGATCAGCAGGCAGGTGAAGATTTCAGGCGCTTAGTGGAAGGAAGACAACGTTGCACAAGTACTTCGACATCGCTGCGCTTACCTCAATGGTCAATGCTCATCTTGAGCTTTGCAGGACTGAAATCCACCCAAGTCGTAGCTGTAGGCTGTGGGCGTTGTCAGAGCAAATTTGAGGTGAACCGCTGGTTTGCCTAATAACCCAGGCTGGAGGTCAGACCTTCCTGAGGGTTATTGACCACAACCCAATGGGAGCTACCATTGGTCGATAGCTCTAAAAAATGTCCTGGGTTATCCCGGTAGGCCGCTAACAGGGCCTTTTCCTCCTCGCTTAGATCGGGGGCGCTATCCTGGGCCATTTCCTGTAGGGTAGTTTCCACCAATTCCATTTGCTCCTCCGCCAGGGATAACTCTTGGCAGGAATGGGCAGAAAAGAGATTTTCGAAGGGCTGGAGCTCCTCCAGATGCAGGTTCAGGGTATGAATCCGCTCTTCGTAGGCGTTGGTCAGATTTTGCAGTTCCTGACGATGGTGGGCGGCTTGTTCTTCCAGGCTGTGTTGCAGGCTCTGATAGTCGACCTGGAGTTGCTGAATCTGGGTCTGTTGAGCCTGGATAGTTTGCTGCTCTTGACGGTGGGTGGTAGCTTGTTCTTCCAGGCTGTGCTGTAGGCTCTGGTAATTAGCCTGGAGTTGTTGAATATGGGCCTGTTGAGCCTTAACCGTTTGCAGCAGAGGAACGACCTGGCCCTTCAACCGCATATGGTCTACGTCGAGCTGATGGAAACGCTCTGCCAGCTCGACGTAGGCGCGGCTCAACCGGGTGTAGCGTTCCACCATGTGATTCATGTGTTGAAAATTTCTCACCGCTGTGTCTAGGCGTTCGGTAACCATGGGCCAATCCTGTAATCTGGAGATAAAAAACTAGGGAGTTAACTTCGGAAGGAAAGCTAGGCTTCAAAACCAACAAACCCTTGGTGATTGAAATGAGTTTATAAATTTTTAACTTCCTTAATGCATTTCTAAATATCACGTTTAGGTCAGAACTTTCAAGCTTTGATTTATACATTTTGGGCCAGGTCAGTGATGCCGTTGATTCAGAATATACTGGGGCCAGGCGAGCTAATTACGGTTGGTTTGTGGTAATAGCAATCATTGGGGTGATACTTAAGCACTGGTAGTTCTGTTATGCCAATCCTAACTTCGCAGGTTGATTTCAGTCAGGTTATGACGGCGGTGACCCAGGCCAGCTTTGCCCTTAGGATGGCTGGAGCTGACCTCCAGGGTAAGGTGCTAGAGGCCATGGCCAGTAATCTCCAGGCTGTTCAGGACGATATTCTAGAGGCTAATACCCTTGATCTAGAGGCTAGCCTGGACATGGCTGTGCCAGAAATTATTTTAGATTGGCTCAAATTAACCCCAGAACGATTACAAACGGCTTGTAAAATTCTACGTAGATTGGCAGCTCTGGGGGATCCTCGCCTGCTTCAGGCCCAGCCCATCAGCCACCTGACCCGAACCGTCGCCAGTCACAGTCAGGTTATTCCCCTGGGAGTTGTCGCTCTGGTCTACGAAGCTCTGCCCGAATTGGCCATCATTATGGCTGGGTTGTGTGTTCGTACAGGCAATGGTCTGATCCTCAAGGGGGGGAATGAAGCTAGCCAAACTCACCAGGTGATTTTGCAGGCTCTCCATCAGTCCTTTGATCAAGCTGGACTGTCCTCTGCCTGTTTGCTCTCCCTGACAGAGGAATACGGCGATGCTGCCCGCTCCTGGTTGCTCCAGGAACCCCGAATTAATTTAATTATTCCCTATGGGCGGCCCGGTTTAGTGCAGCAGGTGGTGCGTCAGGCAGGGGTGCCGGTATTGCCGACTACGATTGGCAATGGGTCTCTCTACTGGTCTGCCTCGGGAGACCTGGCCACCGTTATTCAAATGGTTGTTGATAGCCACCGGGGCGAGCCTGATGCTGTCAATGCCATGGAGAAGGTGTTGATTGACCCTGGCTGTAGTGGCTCCCTTGTGGCTGAACTATGCCGTTCTCTGTGGGACAGGGGTTTTCATTTGTTGGCAGATGAAGGGTTGGTGGCCGAGATTCCGGATCTGCCCCTACTCAAGTCTGGCCAATGGAGCCAGCCTTTTTTATCTAAAACCGTTGCTCTACGACGAGTAGAAAGTCTTGAAGCCGCCGCTGATTGGATTAATCAGTTCAGTGGTGGTCATGCTAGTAGTTTGGTTTCTGACACTTACCATGAGGTTTGCCGGTTTACCCAGTTGGTTAACAGCGCTGCCCTCTATGTGAATACGTCTCCCCGGTTTGTTCGTAATCCTCCCCTGGCGGCAGCGATCGCCCTGGGCATGACGGCCCAGCGGGGACGCTGCCATGGCTTTGTGGGCCTCAATGCCCTGTTAACTGCCCAGCATGTGTTGGAGGGCACAGGCTAAGGAGACTGCTGGGCTGGTTAAGCAGATCGATCGACCAGGGGAAGTAACACCGTAACCTCGGTGCCCTGGTTAAGATGGCTGTGAATTTGGATGGTGCCACGATGGTGATCCACAATGGCTTTAGCGATCGCTAACCCGAGCCCCGTACCCTGATCGTTATAACGCAGGCGAGAGGGGTCGGCCCGATAGAAGCGATCGAAAACGTGGGTCAGAGCCTCTGGGGCGATGCCTATTCCAGTGTCCTGGATAACCAACTGTAGCCAGGGTTGGCCGTGCTGCCGGATGGCTCCCAACCGGACTTTGACCAGTCCGCCGGGGGGCGTGAATTGCAGTGCATTACTGACTAGATTGGTCAGCAAACGGGTTAGCTGGTTACTATCGCCCCAGACTCGATAGGCCCATTGGGGGTCCCAATCGCAGGATCCCCCCCCTTTGTTCCCTTCCCAGTCCTGGTGATGGGCTTCTATTTCCAGGTTAATACCGGCTTCTTGAGCAATTACCTGCTGCTCTTCAACAACGTCCTCTACTAAGGTTTCCAGATCGAGGGTGGCAGGGGTCAGGGCAATTAAGCCGCTGTCCTGCCGGGCGAGAAAAAGTAAATCATCTACCAGTCGACCCAGCCGGCGAGTCAGGCGTTCAATCACCTGAAATTGTTGCTGTTGTATCGCCAGATCGGGATGGGGATCTAGCAGGGCTACCTGGGCATTGGTTTGAATGATGGCGATCGGATTACGTAACTCGTGGGAGGCATCGGCGGTAAACTGCCTAAGCTGCTGATAGGAGTCGCGCACTGGAGCCATGGCAATACCAGATAATAGCCATCCCATGGCGGCTACCGTTCCTACCATCAGGCTGGTACCCAGAGCTAGATCTACCATCAGTCGCCGGCTGGGTCTGGTCACCTCAAACCAGGGATGGCTGACTCGCAGGTAGCCCAACACCTGGCCCTGCATCTGAACCCGCTCGGTAATCTGGCGAAATACCAGTTCTGGATCAACCCGCACCGTTTCCCCCGCCGGATTAACCCGCAAGGGTAGGGGTAGGGTCGCCGCCATGGTTGACCACAGCAGTTTTCCCTGGGGGCTAAACCACTCCAGATCGATGTGATCATCTTCGACGGCTCGGGCACTGGTACCAAAGCTGGCTTCAACATTAACCTGCAAGGTTACCGGCGGAGAGTTAGAGGATGGGCGATTTAGGGCTGAGGTAAACACTCGATCGCCCGCCCGATCACCCGATTGACTCACCTCAATCACCAGCGATCGCCCAATGATCTCTACCACATGGTTAAGGGTGTCATCCACCCGTTCCACCAGGGTGGTGCGGACGTAGGCGTAAAACCCAACGGCGAACACCAGCAGCAATACCGCCGTAACGGCGGTATACCAGAGGGCCAAGCGTTGACGAGTAGCCTGAAACATGGCTTAGCTCTCCCGATCGGGCGGCACGTAAGTAGAGGTCACGTAAAGCTCTCTTAACTGTTGAGGATCGACATCGGCGGGAGCCTGGGTCAGCAGACAGCGGGCTTGCTGGGTTTTAGGGAAGGCAATGGCATCGCGGATGGAACTTGCACCGGTCATCAGCATCACCAGGCGGTCTAACCCGTAGGCAATGCCGCCATGGGGCGGGGTGCCGTACTCAAAGGCTTCCAGTAAAAAGCCAAACTTATCCTGGGCGGCGGCGGGGGACAGCCCAATAGTGTCAAACACCCGTTGTTGTATGTCTGGCTGGTAAATCCGCAGGCTACCGCCGCCAATTTCGTAGCCATTTAATACCAGATCATAGGCGATCGCTCGAGCCGTTGTCAGGTCTGCTAAATCCTCTGGCCGGGGAGCGGTGAAGGGATGGTGGAGGGCTTCTAAGCGTTGCTCCTCAGCATTCCACTCAAACATCGGAAAGTCGGTGACCCACAGCAGATTCAGGCTTTGCTCAGGAATCAGGTGCATGTCTCTGGCCACCGCCTGACGCAGCCGGTCCAGGGTGGCATTGACTGTGGCGGTGGGGCCAGCTCCAAACAACAGCAGATGACCTGGCTGAGCCCCGCAGCGATGGAGAAGTTGCTGGAGCTGATCGGGGTTGAGGTTGTCCTTAATGGCACCGATGGTATCTACGGCCCCATCCTGCCGGACACGAATATAGGCCAACCCGCGGGCCCCGGCATCGGTGGCGATTTTAAATAGGTCGCCGCCGGGTTTGATCCGCACGTTAGAAATTTGCTCGTTGCCAGCGGCAATGGGCAGGACCTTAACCATCCCCCCCTCGGCAATCGCTCCTGCAAATACCTTAAACCCGCAGTCCTTGACCAGATCAGAGACCTCCACCAACTCCAGACCATAGCGGGTATCGGGTTTGTCCGTACCGTAGCGGGCCAGGGCGGCGGCGTAGGTGAGGCGGGGAAAGGGGCGGGGAATGTCAATGTGCTGAACGGTTTTAAAGATATGGGCCACCAGGGCTTCGTTGAGAGCCAGCACCTCATCCTGGCTCATAAAGCTCATTTCCATATCGAGTTGGGTAAATTCGGGCTGGCGATCGGCCCGCAGGTCTTCGTCACGGAAGCAGCGGGCGATCTGGTAGTAGCGGTCTATGCCCCCTACCATTAAAAGCTGCTTAAACAATTGGGGAGACTGGGGCAGGGCGTACCACTCTGCCGGGTTAACCCGGGAGGGCACCAGGTAATCCCGGGCGCCCTCGGGGGTAGAGCGGGTCAAGACCGGAGTTTCTACCTCGATAAAGCCCTCCTGGTCTTCTAAAAAGCGGCGTATGGCCCTAACCACCCGATGGCGAATTTGCAAGTTTTGAGCCATGGGCTGACGCCGCAGGTCAAGATAACGGTAACGCAGGCGCAGGTCCTCTCGCACTGGCTCGGCATCGGCGGTGGAAACCTGGAAGGGGAGTGGTTTGTTAACGCCGTTGAGAAGGTCGATCGTCTCGGCGTAGATTTCTACCTCACCGGTCGGCAGGCGGGGGTTAAGGGAATCGCCGGGGCGCTGGCTAACCCGACCCACCACCTTCACTACATATTCATTGCGGAGCCCATTGGCCTGGCCATAGGAACTGGGGGTGCGTTCTGGATCGCTGACAATTTGCACCACCCCGCTGCGATCGCGCAGGTCAATAAAAATCACTCCACCATGGTCCCGCCGGCGGTCTACCCAACCAAATAGGGTAACGGTGGTGTTAATATGAGTGGCCCGAAGGATGCCGCAGTAGTGGGTACGCATAGGGGGAGGAATAGGGTCCAAACTTTGCCATTATCCAGGATAGCGGCTGAGCTGGATATAGACTCGAGAAAAATTCCAGGGCTAGCTACTTAAGCCTTTCCCGAAAGGCCTTTCCTAAACCGGCGATCGCCGCTGCCCCACCCCCTGAGTGTTAAGGGCACCGATCCAGTTGCACTCCCAACTGGCTCAGGTCCAGGGCGTAGCCGGCTACCACCAGGTAAACCGCATCGGCCATCGCTCCTACCCGCCGGCTAGTCTGACCCAGCCGATCGCGAAATAAACGACCCATGGGGTAGGCGGGCACGACTCCCCAACCGGTTTCTTCGGCCACCAGAATCACCTGACTGGGGCACTGGTCTAAACTTTCCCCTAAGCGATCCAGGGTGAGCTGCCAGAGCGGTTCCTCTTGGTCCAGCAGATTGGCCAGCCAGGTTCCTAGAGAATCCACCAGTAAACAGTGGTCTGCAGGGGCCGCCGCGATCGCCCCTGGCAGGTCCAGGGGCACTTCCCATAGCTGCCAGTGGGGGGGACGGCGCTGGCGGTGCTGGGCGATGCGAGCCTGCCACTCTAGATCACTGGCATTAAGGGCAGCGGTGGCCAGATAGATCACCTTTGGGCTTAACCTGGCGGCCAGTTGTTCTGCCCATTCGCTTTTGCCCGACCGGGCTGGTCCGGTCACCAGCACCCGTTGGGGCTTGATGGGGGTGAACAGGGGACTATGCATGACAGGGTTACTTTTTTTCTAATAGCTTAGCCAGGGCAACCAGCAACTCTTGCTCCGGTCGAGCCTCCGCAGGCAGCGATGGCTTTGGCGGAACCAGGGTAGTTTGGGTCCAGCGCAGCAACATAACAGCAAATATGAAGACGGGTATGGCTTCCATGGGGGCTCCACCAGAATAGGGGCTCTAGGGTTCAAATTTCAAACGTGCTGGCATAACCGACTAGATCGAAAATGAGGCTTTAGGGAAGTTTGACTACAGAAAATGGCCATTCGTTCCCGATCGATTGCGTTTTTTCTACCCAGGGCTGGCGACTATCTCAGCCCCTGGATGGGATCAGCTTGAGGGCATCAACCCGCTGAGCTAGGGACTGGCCCTTAAGCTGGCCCTGACTTGACCGCTGTCATCAAAACCAGGCCAGATAGCCCAACTGTTGAATTGGCAAGAGGTCCACAGAATACTCCACCAGGGGCAGGACCAATTCCGGATAATATTGAAGTTGTTTTGCTTGAGGGGTCACTATGGTGAAGGCGGCGTGGGTATTCCCTGGCCAGGGGTCGCAGGCCATTGGCATGGGGCAGGACCTGGCAGATTTACCCCTGGCCCAGGAGCGGTTCGCCCTGGCCGATGAGATTCTGGGTTGGCCTGTTATGGAGGCGATTCAAGACAGTGGCGATCGGGTGTCTCAAACCCGTTATACTCAGCCCTGCCTTTACGTTGTAGAAACGATTCTGGCTGACTTGATCAAGACCCAGGGCCACCTGCCAGTGGCAGTGGCGGGACACAGCTTGGGCGAGTACGTGGCTCTCTACAGCGCTGGAGTGTTTGATTTTGCCACCGGCTTAACCCTGGTTAAGCGACGAGCCGAACTGATGAGCGCCGCCTCTGATGGGATGATGGCGGCCCTGCTGGGTTTCGATGCCGATCAACTCCAACGTGAGCTGGCCACTACCCCCGGAGTGGTTCTTGCCAACGACAATAACCCCGGCCAGGTGGTAATCTCAGGTACGCCTGTGGCAGTAGAGGCGGTGATGGCCAGGGTGAAGGCGAAGCGGGCGGTTAAACTGAATGTTAGCGGGGCTTTCCATTCTCCCTTAATGGCGACCGCCGCTGAGACCTTCGCTACTTTTCTGGCGGCTGTTCCCTTTGCTGAGGCTCAGGTAGCGGTGCTTTCTAACGTTGATCCGACTCCGTCTAGGCAGGCAGAACTACTGAAGCAACGATTGGTACAACAAATGACTGGATCGGTGCGCTGGCGAGAAATTACCCTGGCCCTGCCGGGTCTTGGCATTGACACCGTGGTGGAGGTCGGCCCCGGTAATGTACTGACGGGCTTAATCAAGCGGACCTGTGCCGGTTTAAATCTGGTGAATGTCGGTAACCTGGCCCAATTAGCAGCCCTGCCAGGGTAGGACTTTAAACCATGGCCCGCGATCGCGAACCCCCTGTCAATCTACTCCTTTACCGCCTGTTTAAGTTTTCGGTGGTAGCCCCGATGTTGCGACTTTACTTCCGAGGCCGTATCCAGGGCAGGGAGCGGATACCCATGAGGGGCAAGCTGATTGTGGTGGCTAACCACGCTAGCGACTTTGATCCGCCCCTGCTCTCCTGTGCCATTGGGCGACCGGTGTCCTATATGGCTAAGGAAGAACTGTTTCGAGTTCCGGTCCTGCGCCAAGCCATTCAGCTCTATGGGGCCTACCCGGTCAAGCGCGGTAGTGCCGATCGCAGTGCCATTCGGGAAGCGCTTAAGCAGTTAGACCAGGGATGGGCCGTGGGCATCTTTTTGCAGGGCACCCGAACTGGGGATGGCCGCATTCCCAGTCCTAAGATTGGAGCTGCCCTAATTGCGGCTAAAGCTCAGGCTCCCCTTTTACCCGTGAGTCTCTGGGGCACCCATCGAATTTTAACCCCAGGGTCAGTCTGGCCCCGCCCCATACCGCTCACCATTCGCATCGGGGAGCCCATTCCCCCCCCTGTCAGCGGCGATCGCCAACAGTTAGAGGCAGTTACGGCCCAGTGCGCCCAGATGATCCACGAATTACACAACCAGGGCCGGTAAAGTTGGATGTATCCAGGGGCCCAGTCCCCCGGGCAGGTGTTCTGGCTGGCTGGGGTCCCGTTAGCCAGGGCGAGGGCTATACTAACAGGGGATTTGTTCTCTGCGCGTTAACCATTGAGGTCAACCATGGCCCTGAAGTTGAAGTCTCTGTTCCTGGCATCCCTGGGCCGCTGGGCCGCTGTCTGCCAGCCCAGCATCACCGGCTGGTTAGTGGTTGGTTGTGTGGTCCTGGTTGGCTGTGGACGATCGCCTAGCCCCTCGCCCCCTACCGCTCCCACTACGTCCCCTGCCGCTACCCCCCCTCCCGCTGTGGCTCCGGCCCCAACTCCCACCCCTCCCCTGAGTGCTCCGGTCACGCCCCCCACCCCTGCTGCTCCCCAGTCAGTGACACCGCCCTCCAGGCCTGCTGCCCCCGCCGGGGCTCGTCTACCTGAGGCCTTAATTAAACAGTGGGAGCCGATGAGCAATGTGCTTGTGGCCTTTGGCCCTCTCACCCTGAAGGCTGAGGCAATTGAGTGGGGAGGAGGCCAGAGTACCCCCTACAGCCTGATTAGCCAGGAGGACGGCTGGGTCTTAAAACTGGAGACAGCTCCTAAGTTTTACGATACGGCCTACAGCTACATCAAACTGATTCCCAAGCCTGGGGGCGGCACTCCCACCGGAGTAGACGTGGCTTTTTACGAAAATACTGCCCAGCTCAAGAGTAATCAGTACACTATGTACGGGTCCTACTTTTTGAAGTAACCCTATCTACGCCCCTCGGCTGGACTAGAGTGGTGTTCGACCCCGCCCCTTAGCCCTATTACGGTCCTTATCAGGAGGCTTGATTGTGGCTCGACTTTCCCCCCCCCACTGGGCAGCCATTACCACCACACCCACCGGCCTAACTACCCTCATTCCCCTCAGCGCCAGTTTGCCGGCTACCCTCTGGATTTCTAAGGGTCTGGCTACCCACCCTCTGGCTAGGGTTGAGGCAGTGGAAATAGAAATATACGAGGATTCCCTGGCAGATCTGGTGGGCCAATTGTGGAGCCGGTATGACGGTTTAATCTTTGCCCTGGCCACAGGGGCGGTGGTTCGCTTGATTGCTCCCCTACTGCAGCACAAGAGCTTGGACCCAGCGGTGGTGGTGGTAGAAGAAAGGGGCCGCCAGGTGATTAGCCTATGCGGTGGTCATCAGGGCGGTGCAGATCGCCTGACTGGCCAGATTGCTCAACTGATAGGGGCTGACCCGATTCTGACCGGGTCGGCTCAAGCTCAAAATCTGCCAGCCCTCGACCTGTTAGGGGAGCCCTTTGGCTGGCACCGGGGAGCAGGGGACTGGACCGCCCTGAGTGGGGCGATCGCTGCCGGCCAGGCGGTCACCGTCTTCCAAGACTGTGGGTCAACCCTCTGGCAGCAGCATCTGCCTGCCGACCATCCCTTCTTGTTTACAGCCAGCCCTACCCCACCCCAGGCCCAACTGTGGATTAGTGCCAGCCCCCACCAGTTTGCTGGCGACCCTAGCTGGCCAGTGGTGCAGTGGCATCCCCGGGTATTGTGGGTGGGGGTAGGCTGTGAGCGGGGCACTCCCCGATCCGTCATAGCCGCAGGTATTGACCAGGTCTGCCAGGCCCATGGTCTGGCCCCAGAGGCGATCGCCGGAGTTGCCAGCCTGGATCTCAAGGCTGATGAGCAGGGGCTGGTGGACCTATGCCAGGAGCGGGGATGGCCCCTGCGCTGCTTTAGTGCAGCAGAGTTACGCCAGGTGGCGGTACCCAATCCCTCTGCCCTGGTGGAGGCCGTCGTGGAAACTCCTAGCGTGGCAGAGGCGGCAGCCATGCTGGCCGCCAACGCCGATCTGCGGTTGCCAAAGCAGGTCGTGAGACTACAGGGTCAGCCGGGGGCGGTTACCCTGGCGATCGCCCAGGCTAGCCAGGAATATATTGACCACCCTGGTCACCTATTTTTGGTCGGTCTGGGCCCAGGCAGTCTAGACCAGATCACCCCCGCTGCCAGACGGACAATTCTGGAGGCCGATGCCGTGATTGGCTACAGTCTTTATATCGATCAAATTCGACCCCTTTGCCGACCCGGGCAGATCCTGGAGTCCTGGCCCCTCACCCAGGAACGGCAGCGGGCTGAACGGGCTATTGATCTGGCCCGTTGGGGGTTGGGGGTAGCGGTGGTGTCCTCAGGGGACTGTGGCATCTATGGAATGGCCGGGCTGGTTCTGGAGCGGCTACACGCCAGCGGCTGGGATGGGGTAAGGCCCGGGGTTGAGGTTTTGCCCGGCATTTCAGCCCTGCAAGCGGCCGCCGCTCGGGTGGGAGCTCCGCTGATGCACGACTTCTGCGCCATTAGCTTAAGTGACCTGCTCACTCCCTGGTCAGTGATTGTCAAGCGCCTAGAAGCCGCTGCCCAGGCAGATTTTGTCACTGCCATTTACAACCCTAAATCCCAGAACCGTACCCATCAGATCGAAGCCGCTCAGCGCATTTTTATGGAGTGGAGATCGCCTCAAACCCCGGTGGCCATCGTGCGCTCTGCCTATCGGCCAGGGGAAACCCTACAGACCACAACCCTGGAAAATTTACCCATAGCAGCCATTGACATGATGACGATTGTGCTAATAGGTAATCAGTCTACCCAACAAACCGACAGCTGGATCTTCACCCCCAGGGGATACCAAGACAAAGCGATTGGATAGACAAACTCTACCCAACCGCTGGCAATACCTGATAATTTGCTGAATTTAGGGGAACTAATCCTTGGAAATACGAGGGGGTTCCCGAAAGGCGATCGCAAAAAATAGGGTACCAATAATGCAAGCAAAAATCAAAATGTACGCAACGGCTTCCATAGTGAAAGAGCTCCCACTCTACAAAATCAATTTTAACGCGGAGAGGGTCTGACCGGCGAACTGTTCGACGGCCTAGCTAAAGCGCCGCCGAACAGCCCATTAAATCTAAACTAAACCCTTTCCTGATTGCGGGTGCTGAAGTCGCCCACCTTCTGGAAGTAACCCCATTCCACCTGTTCGGGGGAAAGATCGGGATCCACGCCGGCAAACACATCGCGGAAGAGGGTACGAGACCCATGCCAGATATGGCCGAAGAAGAAAAGCAGAGCGAAAACAGCATGACCGTAGGTAAACCAGCCCCGGGTACTGGTGCGAAATACCCCATCGGAACCCAGAGTTTCCAGGTCAAATTCAAAGGGTTCACCCAGTTGAGCCTTACGGGCATAGCGCTTGAGCAGACCAGGATCAGTAACGGTTTGGCCGCTTAATTCACCGCCATAAAAGGTGGCGGTAACTCCCGTCTGTTCGAAACTATATTTAGATTCAGCCCGACGGAAGGGAATATCGGCGCGGACGATACCATCCTTGTCAACCAACACCACAGGGAAGGTTTCAAAGAAATTAGGCAAACGTCGTACCGTTAACTCACGGCCTTCCTTATCTTTAAACACAGGATGACCCAACCAACCCTGGGCTAGGCCATCTCCCTGATTCATTGGCCCTACCCGGAAAAGCCCACCCTTTGCCGGACTATTGCCAACATAGTCATAAAAGGCTAGCTTTTCAGGAATTTTAGAGTAGGCTACGGCCAGACTAGCACCGGCATCCACATCGGCTTTAACGCGGCGTTGAATTTCCTGCTGGAAATAACCTGCATCCCACTGATACCGGGTTGGGCCAAACAGTTCAATCGGAGTTGCGGCGCTACCATACCACATGGTACCAGCCACCACAAAGGCAGCAAAAAATACTGCGGCAATACTGCTGGATAAAACCGTTTCAATATTCCCCATCCGTAGGGCCTTATAAAGCCGCTGAGGGGGACGTACCGTCAGGTGAAATAGTCCGGCAATAATTCCCACCGTACCAGCGGCAATATGGTGAGCCACAATACCACCGGCATTGAAGGGATTAAAACCCGCCGCGCCCCATTCTGGGGCGACTCCTTGAACATGGCCAGTCAGACCGTAGGGGTCTGAAACCCACATTCCCGGACCCCATAGGCCGGTCAAATGGAAGGCACCAAAGCCAAAGCAGAGTAAACCAGATAAAAACAGATGGATACCAAACATCTTGGGCAGATCTAGGGCTGGCTCGCCGGTGCGAGGGTCGCGAAAAAGATCTAGGTCCCAGAAAACCCAATGCCAGCAGGCGGCCAAAAACAGCAGCCCAGACAAAAGAATATGGGCTGCAGCCACTCCCTCAAAGGACCAAAATCCAGGACTGACAGCACTTTCTCCAGTCAGACTCCAGCCACCCCAGGATTGGGTAACCCCAAGTCGAGCCATAAAGGGCAGCACAAACATGCCCTGCCGCCACATCGGGTTGAGGACAGGGTCACTTGGATCAAAGGTAGACAGCTCAAACAGTGCCATCGAGCCGGCCCAGCCAGCCACTAAGGCTGTATGCATTAGGTGTACAGAAATCAATCGCCCGGGATCATTAATGACGACTGTGTGTACCCGATACCAGGGTAGTCCCATCGACTACTCTCCTCCTCTAGGTAAAACGGTGTTGTTTTGAATGTGTCTTAACCATGTTAGATACTGATAAGCCTATCAGATTCGGCCCCCAGAATCCTGCCAAGCTATCCAATCCCAAGGGAATTTATGACCTGAGTCAAAATTCTGAGTGGATAGAAAATCGCTTGAGATGTAAAAATAAATTACATAGAAGAAGTGTAACCACTTCAGATTGCCCCTGCAACCCTATGGGCCTGGGGTTTATTGCGGGGGCTGAGGCCTGAGGCTATTGGTTTGTCTGTAATTATTGGTATCGAGCATCCAGGAGGGTGATGACATGGCTACTGTTAAGTTTCTTAACGAAGACAGGGAAATTAGTGTGGCAGACGGATCTAACCTCCGCTTCAAGGCGCTGGAGAACCGCATTGACCTCTACACCTTCAGCGGCAAACTAACCAACTGTGGGGGCTATGGTCAATGTGGCACCTGCGTTGTAGATGTGGTGTCTGGATCTGAGCATCTCTCTCCCCGTACGGCTGTAGAGGAGCGTAAATTAAAAAAGTGGCCTGGTAGTTGCCGGCTAGCCTGCCAGGTGATAGTACAGGGGTCAGTGTCGGTGGTGACCAAGCCCAAGCGTTCTGGTCAGGTTCAGCCTGCTGCCTCGGCTACTCCCTAGGGAACTGGAGGGCTTTGCAGCAGGCCGATGACTATAATAAAGAATGATATGGTTAAACTTAGTCTGGATACTTTTATCTAGACAACTTGGTCTGGATGGCCCAAATAAATTTGTACCCTTTGGTTGAGAGTAGAGGCAAGCGCTCATGGATGTTAACAAGCTCGGGTTTGTCGCCAGTATTTTATTTGTGCTGGTTCCTACGGTTTTCCTATTGATTCTGTATATTCAAACCTCTAGTAAACAGACTGGGGGTTAACCAGCGCCACCGGGCCACACTCCTTAGGGTCAAAACCTCTGAGCTTGAGCCGATAGATTTAAGGCTCGACATTATACTAATAGGGTTTTTACCCTACCGGGCTGATGCCGATGGTAGCAGGAGGCAAAATCGGGGTAAGGCAGTTGGGGTCGTTTCTGGTTATTTTCTTGCTATGTTGTCGCTGATTCGGTGTGGTCGTAGAAAAACACGATGACCTATTGCTTAGGGGTTCTGGTGCGGGCGGGCCTGGTTCTGGCGGCTGATTCCAGGACCAATGCCGGTGTGGATTACATTTCCTCCTATCGCAAGTTGTTTGATTTTTCTCGCCCAGGAGAGCGGGTTATACTGTTCTGTACCTCTGGTAACCTATCGGTTACTCAGGCGGTAGTGCATAACCTCAGTCAGGACATTAAGCGTAATCGAGAGCCTAATCTTTACACCTTACCTACCCTTTACGACATTGCTCGCTATATTGGCCTGCAAATTCGTGATATGCAGGAGGCTGATCGCCCTTGGTTAGAAAAGGACCGCATTGACTTTCAGTGCAGTTTTTTAATCGGTGGCCAGATTGGCGGTGAGGCGCCTGAATTGTTTCTGGTTTACAGCCAGGGTAATTGTATTCAAGCTACCCCCGAAACCCCCTTCCTACAGATTGGGGAAACCAAGTACGGCAAGCCGATTTTAGACCGCACCCTCTCCTTTGACTCCCCCCTCGATGCGGTGGCCAAATCGGCTCTGCTGTCGCTAGATTCCACCATGCGATCGAATTTATCGGTAGGACCACCGGTGCATATGGTTATGTACCAGACCAATAGCTTTGAGATTCGGCATCAAGCTGAGTTTCAAGCTGGCGATCCCTACCTGGTTACCATGCGTAAGCACTGGGAAATCTCCTTGAAGGAGGCTTCATCTGGTATTCCAGATATTTCCTGGAACCAGAGCGACCAGCCCCCTACCCTGGGGATCCGTGACTTAGAGAGCATGTGATCTAGAGGGGATCTATAGGTCTAGCCCGGTTCTACTTCAGTCGTCTGTGCAGTCATGGCCAGAATCGCGGCCACACTACTGGAGTAAGGCACCAGGGGAGGACCGTTAGCCCCGATCACCAGCGGTAAAGCTAAGGCTGCCACATAGTCTGTTTTCAGGGTCCACTGGTACAGGTGCCAGTGGCTATCTGTAGTTATCCGCGTAGCCCGGTAGCTTGGATAAACCGACGGCGACTCGGCCCCAGGGAGTACCTCAACTGTGGTCATAGCCAGGCTTAGTCCCTTACCAGTGGCTTTCAGGTAGGCTTCCTTAGCGGTCCAAAAATGAAAGAACAGCCGAGTTACCTGGGATTGGGGTTGGGACCCAAGATAGGCTTGTTCTGTAGGGGTCAGGCAGCGCTGGCAAAGTCCCTGCAGATTATCTAGGGGGCGTATTTTTTCTACATCAATTCCAACGGGGTAGGGACTGATGGCAATTAACAGCCGATCTCCGCAGTGGGACAGATTAAAGTAGGGCAGTATAGGAGTTTTTGGGGGTCTAGATACCTCGGGTTGCAAGTAGGGTTTTCCCTGGGGTCCGTAGCTAAAATCCAGGGAGGCGGGGCAACGCCCCAATCGATGCCCCAGCAGATGACGTAAGCACCCTCGTCCCGTCAAAAAACTACGCCAACTGGCAGGGGCAATAAACCGCCCCAGACGAGTTTTTTCATCGGGGTTCAAACAGCACAGCAGATGGTCTAAATCTGGCTGACTAACCGTAGCCGTATTAATCTCCCAGATTTCAACTGGATCCATAGCACCATTGGTTTATGGCTAACGGTCCTGGCTTAGGAGGCCTGTTCAGCCGCCTCAAACTTATCAGCATGGACCTCGAGGAGCACCTTGACCTGATTAAGTACGCTATCTTCAGCCTTTTTCTGCAGGGTCTGGCGCTCAGGGTAAAAGTCGGGCTGGCGCAGGCTGCGGGCAATGGCTTCCTGCACCTGATCGCTAATTAGAGCTGACAGCTCGCCTTTAGCGGTCTCGCGTTGAAAGTTAGCGCCCTCTTCAGTGGTGGCATAGAGGGGGGGTAGACGGTTCAGGGCATAGGCTGCAATGTCTCCCAGGTCCAGGGCATTGTCTCCATTGGATTCAATTTCAGCCACCCGAGCAATCGCTTCGGTCAGCACCAGTTCTTCCATGACATTGATAAACTGCTTGCGAGGCACCGCGACTACCTTGCCGGTCAGTAAGGCCCCCATTAACCGATCAAGGGCCATATATTCTTCGATAGAGAGCTCTGATGCGGTATCACAAATGCGACCGACTTCCGCTTCCATCGCAGGGGTCAGATAACCATCTTGTAAAGCTTGTTCAACAATTTTCTCAATCGTCATTGGGTTTAAACCTTCTATAACATCTACAGGTAAACAGCTTAAACAGCCGGTTATCGGATCGACGCGCCGTTGCTATCCAGTATGCCCAAAGGACCGGTGCTGACGACAAAGACCTACTACACCCTGATCAAACTCGTCACCGTTGTCAATAGCTTAAAAAGGCGATCGCCTGCTTCCAAATTTGACGTTTTCCATCCTGATTAGTTTCCAGACAGACACAGGTGGGGTCTTGCCACAGTAACCAGCCTGTAATTATATCTCCGGTCAGTAGCTTGATCTCAATTTCTTGGCGATCTCGAATCAAATTTTGAATCTGGCGCACACTGGGTAAGCCGGTGACGAATTCTTCAGCCATGGTAATTAGCAAATGGAGAGGCGATGGTTTTTACGGTAACCGCTTGGGGGCGATGGGGCAAGGGGGGTAGTACCTGTCTTCTGGGGGCCTATCTTTTAAGGGCTGGGGAGGGAGCGGATAGGCACCGGCTAGAGGGGATGGAGCCTGGATCGCCAGACTCTTTGCTGGCCCCTGCCGGACTATGGCCAGATCCGCCGATGGGAAGGCTCCATTCTGTTTCATAATGGAGGCAAAACTACGGCGACGCTCTGGGGCTATGGAATTCAGTAAGTATCAGGGATTGGGTAACGATTTCATTTTGATTGATAATCGCCATCATCCTCACCCCCGACTCACCCCCCAGCAGGCGGTAGTCTGGTGCGATCGCCACTTTGGGATTGGGGCAGATGGGGTGATTTTTGCCCTGCCTGGCAACCCAGGGAGTGACTACACCATGCGTATTTACAATGCCGATGGGTCAGAACCAGAGATGTGCGGTAACGGTATTCGCTGTCTGGCCCGATATTTGCGCAAGTTGGAAGCTGGTACCGATCGCCCCCCTGAGACCCCCCAGAGCTACCGAATTCATACCCTGGCAGGGATTATTGCTCCCACCCTACAACCCAATGGCCTGGTAACAGTAGACATGGGGTCTCCCTATCTGCTAGCGGCAGAAATTCCTACCACCCTGGTTAGGGGGCAAGATGCTGCCGTTGATGTCACCTTGACAGTGGCCGAACAAGACTGGCAGGTGACCTGTGTGAGTATGGGTAATCCCCACTGCGTTACCTTTGTGGCGGATTTAGACACCCTGCCTCTGGCCGTCCTGGGGCCAGCGTTTGAACATCATGGGGCCTTTCCCCAACGCATTAATGCTGAGTTTATTCAGGTGTTAGCTCCTGACCACCTGAAGATGCGGGTCTGGGAGCGGGGCGCAGGGATCACCCTGGCCTGTGGCACTGGAGCCTGTGCCGCTCTGGTGGCAGGGGTGTTGACTGGCCGCTGCGATCGCGCCGTTACCGTAGAGCTACCAGGGGGGTGTCTGCAGGTAACCTGGTCAGACGACAACAATCGAGTTTACCTGATGGGTCCGGCCGAAAGGGTTTTTGATGGGCAATGGCTGGTCCCAGCCTAGGGGCTGGCCAGACCTGCTCAAGCTCGGGCCTAGCCAGCCACCTGATGCAAAATGGTCATGGGTCCCAGGGCTTTAACCAGGGCCAGTTGTTCTCTATCCTTAACTAACAGGGAACCGGCAAACCCCAGGGAATTGACTGGAATCGACTGGTAGCGGTCTTGCCGCCGACGGACTACCATCATCCACTGGCGAGTCATCAAGAAATTGTAGGCAAAGGTCTGGGGGGTACGGGCCAGATCGCCCCCTAATCCACTAATCAGGGCCCGGTAGCCCCGGTCTAAAATGTCTCCCTGATCAGCCTCTGTCCACCACTGACGCGGTAGGGCAATAATCCCGTGGGAAAAGCCAAGGACCGCACTGTGCTGTAGTTGGGGATGGCCAGCCAACCCATAGGACTGGATTGTCGGTGTCTCCAGATCTAAACTAGCAATGACTGCGGCCAGGGGTAGGGGACGGTGATTGGGACATAGGGGAGGCGGCACCAATTGGAGATGCTTATGACGTTGACTGGCCCCGGCCAATCGCCCCCCGTTGTAGAAGGCCAGCCCATCAATCTGACTCAGACACAGGCCCAGGGCGTGAAAATCCCTGGGGTTTAGCCAGGTGTCTTGATCTTCGTAGGTGCGGGTAACAATTAAAATATGGTCATCAACTACATTGTATTTGTTTAAAAGACACAAATGGGTGGCAGAGAGATTGGTTACAAACAGATCGGGGTCGTAGGGTAGGAAGGGATTCGGGGACTGCCCCTTAACTGCGGCAGAGGTCTGTTTGCGATCGGCGATCTCTTTGCGAATCAAGTTGGCTACAATGCGCACCACAAAACCCATACCCTCCTGTTCAATAAACTCATAGTGGGTCTGAATTGGTTGCAGTGCACCACAGGCCAGTGCTTGCTGGCTCTGCTGTTGCACCATAGGCCACAACAGGGCAGGATCAACCAGGGGAGAATCAAACAGGGGGGGAGAGTTAACCATAGCTACCAGTTAGGAGGTCTCAAGGCGCAAAGTCTGGCAGGGATGGTAATGAATCCTACCGGATGGTCAACAACTTGGGCCCAAGCCCTAAAAACTGCCTGACCTTTACCAATCCCCTGCCGACACCCTGATGCTTAGCTACCGCTAGTCTATAGCCTATTTTGACCGGGTTAACCCAGGGGTAGGCTGACAGCGGGCAGGGGGGAAGGCCCCAGGCCCTCTCACCATTGCGCCTGGGAGCGGCCCTAGGGGTCTTTAACCAATAGGTTTAACCAGTCCCTCCCTTGCTAGCCTGGCTCGGTGAAAAAAATTTTTTCACCCTGGCCCAATCTCAAGGGGACACCAATATGTTATAAAATATTAAAGAATTATAAGAATTCTCATCTAGCTTTTTGCCCGATTAAGCTTTTTAAGGGGTTATTTGAAACGTCCGAGAGCAGTCCCAATTTATACCATTGTCCGGCTTCAAGAACTGAGTTGTTTAAGACTTGATCGGCTCCGTGGTGCTTTGATTACCCCCGGATTTCCTTTCTAATCCGCTTTTTAAGGCTTTTGCGTCAGCTGTTAAGCTGGCCCGTTTTGCTCAGTCGTAGGGTTTGCTCAGGTCTATTGATCTGGTCAGAGGTGCTGGCAATTCGGTCGCTGAGGACAAAATTGCCTAGGGCTAATCACTTCTTGGAGATCCTTTCTTGACTGCTACTATTGACCCCTCTGTGCGTTCCTTAACGGCTGATTCTGCTAAGAATTTAACCCTGAAGCAGGTTATTCAAACTATTCCCAAGGTTTATTTCCAAAAAGATCCGCTGAAGGCCTGGAGATCAGTGCTATTGAGCGTTGCCGCAGTGGTGTTGGGCTACGGTGCGATAGCCCTTTCTCCCTGGTTCTTGTTACCCCTGGCCTGGTTTTTTACCGGTACAGCCCTGACTGGCTTTTTTGTTGTGGGCCATGACTGTGGCCATCGGTCCTTCGCTAACCGTCGCTGGGTGAATAATTGGGTGGGCCATCTGGTGTTTCTTCCCCTGATTTATCCGTTCCATAGCTGGCGTCTGCTCCATGATATTCATCACCGCCACACCAATAACCTGGATATTGATAATGCCTGGGCACCCTGGACAGTGACTGAGTATGGTCAGGCTAATGGTGCTCTACAGGCCATCTACCGGGGTATGCGGGGCTGGGGGTGGTGGCTGGCTTCCGTTGCCCACTGGGCAGTTCTGCACTTTAACCTGAATCGGTTTGAACCCCGCGATCGCCCAAAGGTGTTGCGTTCTATTTTGCTGGTTGGAGGCTTTGCCCTGGTATTTTTTCCTACCCTGGCGGTGATTGCGGGTCCCTGGGGCATTGTTAAGTACTGGCTGATGCCCTGGCTGGGGTACCACTTCTGGATGAGTACCTTTACGCTGGTTCACCATACCCTGCCTGAGATTGTCTTTCAGCCGACTGCCACCTGGAATGAGGCCGAAGCCCAGTTGTCTGGAACCTTGCATTGCGACTATCCTCGTTGGATAGAGTTGCTTTGTCACGATATTAATGTTCATGTGCCCCATCACATTTCCGTGGGCATTCCTTCCTACCATCTGCGTTCTGCCTACGGGGCTTTGCAGCAAGAGTGGGGGCCTCTAATCAAGCACACCCGCTTTTCCTGGCAATTGATGAAAACCATCACCGGTCAATGCCACCTGTACCACCCCGATCTGGCCTATCAACGCTTTGCCGATCTAAAGCACCTTTAACGCAGTTAGGGTCTCCCCTAGCCCCTGCCCCGCTGTATCTAACGACCACTGGGGTGGGGGTTGGTCGTCGGGGGGATAGGTTAGCCACTGAATATGGTTTATTCTGGGGTTGCATCTGGCCTCCCTTAGCGTTACCCCCATGCCCCTCGACCTCTACCTGCTGCGCCACGGCGAAACCGAAGCCAGCCAGACCGGTGGCTACTGCGGCGATCTAGACCTACCTCTGACCCCGGCGGGGGCCGCCATGGCGGCGGCCTTTGCTGATCGCTACCAATCCCTGCCCTGGCAGGCGGTGTTTGTTAGCCCCCTGCAGCGGGCCATCGCTACCGCCCAGCCCCTCTGCCAGGCGATCGGCCTGACTATGCAGGAGCGGTCGGGGCTGCGGGAGCTTCAGTACGGCGAGTGGGAGGGTCAGACCACCGACCAGGTCAAAACCCACTTCGCCGAAGACTACCTCCGCTGGCTGACGGAGCCCGCCTGGAACCCCCCTACCGGTGGGGAAACTTCGGTGCAAATCGCCAGCCGGGCCGCCCTGGTGTTGGCGGAAATTGAGCAGACCTACAGCACCGGCAATGTGCTGGTGGTGTCCCACAAAGCCACCATCCGGATCATGCTCTGTAGCCTGCTGGGGATTGACCTGGGCCGCTACCGAGATCGCCTGGAGATGCCGGTGGCCTCCCTTAGCCTGGTGCGGTTTGATGTCCATGGGCCGCTGCTGGTGAAGCACGGCGATCGCAGCCATCTCCCCCCCGACCTGGCTAACCGCCAGGGTACCTGACCAGCCAGGAAGAGGCAAGCCATGAAAATCCTGGTCCTTAACGCCGGTTCCAGTAGCCACAAAAGTTGTCTCTTCGACCTCAGCCAACCCCGAGCCGATGGCCCCGCCCAGCCCCCCCTGTGGCGAGCTAGCCTGGATTGGACCCACGCCTCGGGCCAGGTGGAGCTCTCCGCCCAGGCGGGGGAGGCCAGCCTGCAACAGGTGCTGCCCACCCGCGATCGTACCGAGGGGCTCAGGGCCATGCTAGACACCCTGGTACAGGGGCCCACCCAGGTATTGGCCCAGCTCCAGGAGATTGCCGCCGTCGGGCACCGGGTAGTGCACGGCGGCGGCGACTACAGCGCCGCTGTGCGGGTGGATGGGGCGGTCAAGGCCGCCATTCGTCGGCTGATTCCCCTGGCCCCGGCCCATAACCCCGCCAATTTAGAGGGGATTGAGGTCCTGGAGCAGATCCTGGACAGGGTGCCCCAGGTGGCCCTCTTCGATACCGCTTTCCACGCCAGCCTGCCCCCGGCCGCCAGCACCTACCCCGGCCCCTACGGTTGGCTAGCCCAGGGCATTCGCCGCTACGGCTTCCACGGCATTAGCCACGGTTACGTGGCCCAGCGGGCCGCCAGCCTGATGGGGCGGCAGATCACCGATCTAAAACTTCTCACCTGTCATCTGGGCAATGGCTGTTCCCTGGCGGCGGTGGACCAGGGCCTGAGTGTGGACACCACCATGGGCTTTACCCCTCTGGATGGGGTGATGATGGGTAGTCGCTGCGGCAGCCTGGACCCGGGTATTTTAATTCACCTGATCCGTCAGCAGGGCTACAATGCCGATCAGCTCGACACCCTGTTAAATCGGGAATCTGGCCTGAAGGGGGTGTCCGGGGTATCCAATGACCTGCGGCTGGTGATGGCCGCCATGGCGGCGGGGGATGGCCGGGCGACCCTGGCGATCGACCTGTTTATTCACCGGCTCCGCCAGGGCATGGGGGCGATGATCGCCAGCCTGGCGGGGCTAGATGTGCTGGTGTTTACCGCCGGCATGGGGGAAAACAGCCCCCTGATCTGGCAGCGGGCCTGCCAGCCCTTTGCATACCTAGGCCTGCGGTTAAGGCAGGGGGAATTGCAGCGCTCTGGCCAAGACCAGGACATCGCCGCCCCCGACTCCCGGGTGCGGGTGTGGGTGATCCATACCCAGGAGGAATGGGCGATCGCCCAGGCCTGCCTGGAGCTATTACACCCAGCCCCTTAGCTAGACTGTCAACCCCATCGATGGGTTGCAGAGCCCAGCCGTCTAGCCCCCAGTTACCGTTACCCTTCGCCCTCCGGCGCTGGTGAAGGGGCGATCGGATAGAATGGAAGCATGTTGCGGGTGGCTGAACCATGACCCCCTTACCCCGTCCCAAACCCCTGGCAGTCTCCCCCTTGCAACCGGGACTGCCCACCATGTACGACCTGCCCAGTGAGTTTCCTGAGGAGCCGGGTTTGCCTGACGTTTTCCATGATTTGCAGCCCCAACTGCTGAGTCAGACCCTGCGACTGGTGGACTACGGCAGTGACAACTACTGCGATGCCTCGGACCTGAACCTCTACTACGACCCGGATCATCCCCTGTGGCACAAACGACCGGATTGGATGCTGTCGGTGGGGGTGCCCTGGCTCTACGGGGGCCAGGACCTGCGGTTGAGCTACGTGACTTGGCAGGAGGGCAAGGGGCCGGAGGTGGTGGTGGAGTTTCTCTCGCCGGGGACGGAACGGGAGGACCTGGGCCGGTTCTTTCGCCCTGGGGATGCCCTGTCAGCGGTGCAACCCCCCCCTACCTCACCCCCGGGGAAACTGGAGGTCTACGAGCGCTACCTGCAGGTGCCCCATTACATCGTCTACAGCCGCTATAGCCAGACCCTGCGGTACTTTAAGCGGGTGGCGGGCCGCTACCAAGAGCAACCCCTGGCCCCCCGGCCCCCCCTAATCTGGCTGCCGGATCTAAAGCTGGGCTTGGGCATCTGGTCGGGGGAGTTTCAGCGCACCCCAGGGCAGTGGTTGCGGTGGTGTGATCAAGAGGGTGACTGGATATTGACCGAAACCGAACAGGAACGGCAAGCCAAGGAACAGGAACAGCGAGCTAAGGAACGAGAACGCCGGGCTAAGGAACAGGAACGACAGGCTAAGGAACGAGAACGGCGAGCTAAGGAACAGGAACGACAACGGGCAGACCGCCTGGCGGCTAAGCTGAGGGAGTTGGGAATTGACCCAGATCAAGTGGATTAGGGAGCGATTAAAACACCCTGGGTTCAAACTCCTGGTCTACCTCCAGGTCAAAGATATCGTCATGGATGCGGGCCACGTAGAGACCTAAAGTGTACCCCGTTGTCTAGACAGTTAGGGAGTTGGCGGGGCTATGGGTAGTTTGGCCGGTGGTGAAGCTAGATAGGTGGGGGGCAGGGTAAGCTAGATAAGGTGCTGTGCTTGCTTTGAAGGGGTTGGGCTTTATGAAAACACTGGAGGAGATTAAACAGTGGCTTGTGCAAAACAAGTCACTGTTAAAGGAACGCTATAAAGTTCGGGAATTAGGTGTTTTTGGCTCCTATGTCAGACAGGAGCAGACGGAAGCCAGTGATGTGGATGTGCTGGTGGAGTTTTCGGAGACACCGAGCTTATTGAAGTTTGTCAATTTGGAAAACTACCTCAAGGACAATCTGGGAGTCAAGGTCGATTTGGTGCATAAGTCAGGACTAAAGCCGCGCATTGGAGAGCGAATTTTGGCAGAGGTTGTTTACCTGTGAGTAAGCGGGACGTTGCAGACTACCTACAGGATATCCTCGATGCTGTGGCGGCGATCGAGCAGTTTACGACGGGCATTGAGTTTGAAGCTTTCTCGCAAAAACTGGAAAAGGTGTTTGCAGTTTCAAGGGCGATGGAAATTATTGGCGAAGCCGTAAAGCAAATCCCAGATTCAATAAGAAACCAATATCCTGATGTTCCCTGGCGAGATATTGCTGGAATGCGCGATAAACTGATTCATGATTATTTTAATACAGATGTAGAAATTATCTGGAAAGCGGTTCAAGAAGACATTCCTCAGCTAAAAATTATGATTTCTGGAGTTTTAGAAGGTTTAAGTGATAGATCTTAGTTTGGGATAGAAGAATATTTGAGGAAAAAAATTGGTTGGGAGCGAAACGAGTTTATCA
>JAGWXD010000032.1 GCA_018970085.1 Cyanobacteria bacterium REEB459 | reverse complement strand
TGTGTAATGGTTTTCTCCGAAAAACTACGGCCAGGCTCGAGTCTACCGCTATCGACATTCCACAGTTGCACCCCGCCTTGATTAGCTCCGGCAATTGCCAGGTAGCGACCATCGGGGCTGAGGCTCAGGGCAGGAAGTTTATCTCTTGTCGGCAGGCCCACGGGGAGTTCTCGCAATCGTTGATCGCCTGTTGTCCAGACCTTAACTCGATAGTGATCGTCAACCTTGGTAACGGTGACAACCCGACTTCCCCCGTTACTAACCTCAACCCGATTCACCTCCGTGTCACCGGTATTGATAGCGGGCCACCAGTTGGAGGCCTGGACACTCCAGAGAAAAACTTTGCCATCTAAGGAACCTACGGCAAACCATTGGCCATCGGGACTGCGGCCGGAGGTGCTGGCTATGGCGTTGTCTGGTAACGACCACTGATTTTTGAGGTGAATCCCGGATAGGGTTTGCAGCAGCAGTGAGATGGCGGCGGCGGCGATCTCCTGATTGGGCTGCCGGTAGCCTACCCTCAAGCCTAGCTGGAGGGTGTGTAATTGACTGGTGGTTCCTCGGTCTAGTAAGGCTTGCTTGATGTCTAGGGACATTTCCTGAGCTACCTTGTATTGCCAGAATTTGTACCATCCTGCGTTCAGACCCAGGAATCCCAGGGCGAGGGTAGCTAATAGGGCCAAACTCCAACGTCTATGGAGTTTTTGCCTGAGCTTTAGCTCTTCCTGCTTTTGTTTGAGCTTAAGGTGTTCCTCAGCAGTTTTTTCGTGATTCTGAAACTGACGTCGCCAGGTGAGGATAGCGGGCCCCAGGGCATCGTGGAAAATTTCGTAGCGTTGGTTGTTCGGGTCCCCCGCCTGGGCTGTGCCCACCGGCCGTAGAATCCGCTGGGGGCCGCTGGCTAGTTTCTCCAGAAACTCCTTCAGGGTGGTGGCATCCTCGGTGGTGTACTCCATCAGGTCGGTTACCGAGCAGGCATACTTCGTCCCCGAGGGGGTGATCAGGTGGTGAAAGACCCGGGCGGCAATTTGCTGCTCTAGGGGGGTCAGTAACTCCATTTGGGAGTTCAGGTGGTTCCTGACGATCTGGGCGGCACCCCCCAGGGCCTCTAGGGTTTCCATCCGCAGGTGGGTGGAGCCCTGGTCCTGTTCCTCTCGCCAGAGGCGGTCCATCACCAGTTGCAGGTAGGGGGTGGCAATTTCCATGTCCGGCAGGGATTTGGGGCCGATATCCCGGCCTCCCTGGCCGTTGTCCTCCAGGATCGCCTGGTTCACCTCCACGCTCTGGAGCACCTGCTCCACCAGATCGGGGTCAATCTCGATGGCGGTGCCCCATTGCTGGTTGTACCAGTTGATCGGCTCCCGAATCGCCGCCTGGGCAGCGGGGCCAGACAGGTGGCCCAGCCGCATCCGGTGGTCCATCAGGTGGGGAATTAAGGGTTTGAAGTAGTCCAGGGAGGCCAGGCTATCCTGCCGGATGGCAATCAGAAAATTAACCCGCAGCTGGGGGGTGGTCACCGCCCGGGCCAGCTCCTGGTAGAAGCTACCCTCGCCGCGATCGCCGCTGTGGTAGAGCAGATACTCTTCAAACTGGTCCAAAACCAGGTACAGGTCTCCCTCCCCCGTTTCCCCCCCCAGGGCCTCGGTCCAGGTCCGCAGGGTATCCAGGAAAGACAACTGCGGATCCGGGGGTTGCAGGCCCCAACTCCGCCCCTGGATCTGCCCTTGAATTTGGCGCTGGATCCCCACCAGGGGGTCATCCTTCCAGGAGAGGCTGCCCTCCAGGGAGGGAAACACCACCACCGCCAAGCGAGGATGGCCATAATCTCTATAGTTTTGCTGGGCTTCCTGGTTCAGGTAGTGGGTCACCCCAGCCCGCAGGATGGAACTTTTACCGACGCCGCTCTTACCGTAGAGGATGGTTAACCGCCAGGCCAGCAGGTGGTTAACAATGTCCTGGATCTGGCCATTCCGGCCAAAGAAAATCCTGGCATCAGCTTCAGTGTAGGGATTTAACCCCTTATAGGGGGACTTGACCCTGGCGTCCCCCTCGGGGGTAGGGTCGAGGCCGGGGGCCCGGGGCCCGGGGCTAGCCTGACCCGGGTCGAGGGTCTTGGTGGAGTCCAGTGCGTAGGTCATGATCCGCCTCCTGATCTAGCGTATTAATGTGTCGATATCGGCTTGAAAATCGTCGACAAAGTCCTCCAGGGAAGCCCCCATGGGCAGCAGCTCAACATTGCGGGTCTTCCACAGTTCTTTTTCCAGATCACCGGGTTTGGCCTGGTGCAACAACCAGGACTTACTGGCCAGTTTGTTTTCGGGCCACAGGCAATTAATCAGCAGTTGCAGGTCTGAGTCGCTGGGGCTATAGCCGAGAAACAGCAGATTTCCCCTGGTGAGGATGCTGATCAGGCTGGGGGGTAAACTCTGCTTCAGGGTACTGATCAGGTAGGCCAGTTGCTCATCGGTGGCAATAAAATGGTTTTCCCAGGCCTGTTCCCAGGTGCCAAATAACTTCAAAATAATGGGCCGGGGTTGGGGGCAGTTGCCCCAGGGACTGCGTAGGGGTAGCTGGCTGGAACCATCGCTGGTCATGGTTTTCACCGTCTCCTGGTAGGCTTGGTATTTAAACCGTCCCTTCTCCGGACCATCGGCCACATAGAAGATCACATCGAAGGGTTGCTGGGCCTTTAGAAAGGCCTGCTCGATCATGTCGTCGTAGTTGGTGGTAAGAATCAGCTGAAAGGGTAGGCCCGGGCTGCGCACGGGTTTATTCCTGGCCTTCATCTGGGTCGGTAGTTCAGCAATATATTGATGGAGGCCATTGGGTGGGTAGGTTTTTCTCAGCCGACTTAAAATTTCGTAGAGGCTGGTGTAGAGCGAGTCCAGACTGCTACTTTTGAGGATGTAATACTGGGACAGGTAGCGCAGGTTAATCTTAGAAACCGCCAAGCCCTGCTCGGTATAGAGGGGGCAGTCCTCAATATTTTCACTCTCGTTCATGCTTTCGATCATGGGGCACTCCGGGGGACGATCCTGGGGCCAATAGGCGCATACGGAGCAGGGAATACCGATCAGTTTGTGGATTAACTTGTCATTGCTGGGATGGTCGTCGAGATGGGCAGACCACAGTTCGGTTTTGACAAACTCCGCCAGTTCCAGGGCTAATTGGGTATAGAACTGGGGATGAATACCAGGGCCTAAAAAGGGCACCAGGTTGCCATTTTTGAGGGCATCAATCATCACCCGATAGGGGCTGGGCTGGGCTGAGTCCGCCAGGGGATAGACCCGTTTTTGCGGAGTCAGGGGCCGATCCCCTAGAAAGTGGCGGGTAAAGGCTGCCGCCGCCAGGGCTGCATAGGGTTGCCAGTCATTGGTTTTATGGGCATCGGCCCGATCGCTAATGCCCCGAATCACCAGGCAGGGCACCGGTTGATCCAGCTTCCAGGCGGCGGCACTGACCCCGTAGCCCTCCATCTCAATGGCGGCAATTTTGCGATTGCTGGCGGCGATGCGATCGCGCACTGCCCCATCGGCAATCACCTGTTCCCCTGAGGCGATCACCCCAGGGATCACCCGGGGACGCCCCTCACCGCCATCGGGGCGGGGCAGGGGAACCTGGCCATCCCAGGGGGCGACGGTAATCACCCGGTCCCACAGGGTACTATCGGCGGGGTACTGTTTAGGTTCGGGTAAGGACCCGGCGGCAGTAGTCTTACCCCGCTCGTAGTAATAGATTTCCTCCCCCAGCACCACATCCCCCAGGTTGACGGTTTCCTTAGCGGCTCCCGCAATGCCCACCATCAAGAGGGCGCGGGGGTGCCAAGTGGCGATCGCATCCCGGGCCGCCAGGGCCCCATCCACACTGGCGGCATCCGCCAACTGGGTCACCACGAGGGTATAAAAGTGGCCTTCCCCCAGATCTACCTGGGTTTTCCAGTAGGTCCGCACTCCCTGGTGGATGCGGTGCTGGTCCCCTAGGCCAAAGCTCTGACAAACCGCCTCCCGCTCTACCTGAATCGCTGTGATAATGGCAAAGTCAACTGTTTCCGTCATATTCACCCCCTTTTGTGATTACCCTTTGGCCTGCCGTCCTTTGGTCAAATCTGCATAGAGAAAAATTTCTACCGCCAGCCCCAGCAACAGTAGGGCTTCTATCCCTACCACCCACTCCACGGCTGCTACCAGGTGGGTCCCCCAGGCTTGAAAACTGGCCAGAGCTACCAGTCCTGACCCAACAAAGGCAATCTCATCGATAATTAACTGCTCCAGCTTGCGCCGCCGCCGTCGGCCATCGCTGCGGTGGGCCACTTCCCACCCTAGAATTGGCGTTGAATCTGGCGTGTCGGCCATAGCGGCAGTAATTTTCTGGCTAAGCTGTTCACGGATATACCGACCGATCTCGCTAATCTTTTGGTCATTCACCAGGTAGGTCCAGCCCAGAATTAGACTCACCCAGGGCAGGATTAAGAGGGCATAAGGATTGGCAGAATCCTTGCCCAGGGCAAACCCCAAAATCGCGGCGTAGGTTCCCAGGGTGGCGTAGAGCAGGTTATCTCGAAAGCCGATGCGCTGGCCCTGCTCCTGTTTCAGCTGGTTGTGTTCTTGCAGATAGACATCTAAACGGCGATCGTCCCTAGCCATAGCTTGTTTTGCCCTTAGCGTGATCGGGAGTATTTCGATCATGGCAAGCTTTAATCACCTCTCTCTAATCCCTTCAGAGCTATTTGTTGAAACCAGCGTTTTAGCCAGCCTATACAAGGATCTGATGAATCGACCCAAGCCTCTACTGGCAGGTAGCCTGGCTGGATTTAGGGTGATTCAGGAGGGTGACCCTTCTGGCCAAGATTGAGAGAGCTGCTTTGGTTCCCTTGAGAATGGACTTTCAGTCTAAGATCACCGTTCGTACTGGGTTTGGATGGTGATCGCTAGGTGATGATCCAACCTGGGCTGGCGAGTACCTTGCTGATTATCTAGGTCTGGTCTACTACTCTGGGAAGTAGCGGCTTTGCCCGGTAGACCCAAGTATTTTGCCTTAACAGGCATGCGGACGATTACTAGCCAGAGGTTTGCTCCCTGGCAGCGCACCTCACAGATGTCTTCAGATCTGGATTACCATTACTATTAGTTTGTCCATCAACCCGTGAGACCTGCGCCATGGATGCCTCGGTTCAGCAAAGAATTGATCAATTGGTTAAAACCAACAAAGTGATGGTGTTCATGAAGGGCACCAAGCTCATGCCCCAATGCGGTTTCTCTAACAACGTGGTGCAAATCTTGAATATTCTTGGTGCGCCTTTCGAAACCTGTGATGTGCTGGCGGATCCCGATATTCGTCAAGGAATTAAGGACTACTCTAACTGGCCTACCATTCCCCAGGTATACCTGAATGGGGAATTTGTAGGGGGTTCGGATATTTTAATCGAGCTTTACCAAAACGGTCAGCTGCAGGAAATGATCCAGGTGGCACTGGCTTCTTAGCGATGATCTATGACTTTTCTGCCCAGCCTGGTGAGGCTGCCGATGGGGATCTACAGCCCCTGACTCCGGTCTCGGGTCTTTCCTCCCAGCAATATCGAGAAAAAATGCAGCGGCGGCAGGCTGTACAGCAGCAACGATTGAGCCAGCGTACCCTAGAAAAGGGGCTGGTCATTGTCCACACGGGCAATGGCAAGGGCAAAACCACGGCGGCCCTGGGGATGGTGATGCGATCGCTGGGCCATGGCTTTCGGGTAGCCATTGTGCAGTTTATTAAGGGATCCTGGGAACCAGCGGAGAAAGCTGTACTGGCCCATTGGTCTGGCCAGGTTACCTTTGAAGCCATGGGAGAGGGCTTTACCTGGGATACTCAGGATCGCGATCGCGATACCCAATTGGCTCAACAAGCTTGGGCAACGGCCCTGGATCATCTCCATAATCCAGATCTGCGGCTGATTCTTTTAGATGAAGTTAATATCGCCCTTAACCATGGTTTTTTGGGGGTAGACCAGGTCCTGGCTGGCCTGGCCACCAAACCTCCCATGACCCACGTGATTTTAACCGGGCGGGGGGCTCCCCCGGCTCTGGTGGAGGCTGCTGATCTGGTTACGGAGATGACCCTGGTGAAGCATCCCTTTCGGGAGCAAGGGGTGAAGGCTCAACCCGGAATTGAGTTTTAAGTGCTGTCCCCCATTTCCCTGGCAGCACTTGAGGCCAGGGGATTGTTACTATGACCTGCGATCGCCCCTATGCCAACCTTGACCCTGAGTCACCATTCGCTGTTGTTGCTGCCCCAGCGGGCGGTTTACATTGAAACCCTGCAAGCCCTGGTGGTCTCTGATGTGCACCTGGGCAAAGCAGAAACCTTTCAAGGCTATGGAGTGGCTATTCCCAGTGGGGTAAACCAGGCTAGTTTAGACCGACTGGCCGCCCTTTGTCGGACCTATCAACCCCGGTCTCTCTGGGTTCTGGGGGATTTGTTCCATAGTGCCGCCGCCATAGAAGATGGGGTCAGAGGCCTGTGGCTCGACTTTTTGGCCCAGACCCCAGTCACCGCCCACCTGGTGCTGGGCAACCACGATCGCCATTTAGGTGATCGTCTGAGCCAGTTTCAGTTAGTTTGCCACCAGTCGGGAGCTATGGTCGACAACCTCTGGTTTAGTCACGAACCTCAAGCCGATGTCAAGGGCCCCAGTCTCTGCGGCCATACGCATCCCTGTCTGCTCCTGGGGGGACGGGGCGATCGGCTGCGTCTCCCCTGCTTTTACTGGCAACCTGCCTACCATCGCCTCACCTTACCTGCCTTTGGTGACTTTACAGGGGGGTACACTATTAACCTGGGGGCAGCAGAGGTGGCCTACGTCATAGCCGCAGACACTATTGTTGAGTTTCAGGCTAAAAAGAGGCCGATGGCGGGTTCCTGGCGATTAGATTAAATCAGCATAGGCGCTACTCGTTGGGTTAGGGGTCATCTCCGGGTCAATAGCATACAGATTTCTTAGGTCAGTTCCATGGGTAACGGGTCACCAGGGTCAGGTACTGTCAAGTGGCGGTTATTTCGTCTATTTCTGCCCCTGGCTGCCGGGCTAGCCGGTTGGCAGGGCTGGGCCTGGTGGAGTTGGGCCACCAGGCCGGTTAGTCCTGGGGAAGATCCAGCCCATCAAACCGTTCAAATTCAGATTCCGCCTGGCACCTCAGGGCAGCAAATTGGCGAGGATTTAGAAGCCGCCGGTTTAATTCACTCCAGCCTGGCCTGGAAGATCTGGTCTCGCTGGCAAGCATACCAGTCCCCCACCGGTGGTTTTCAGTCGGGTACCTATGCTCTGGCAGCCAACCGTTCCATGACTGACATTGCCCGCACTATCTGGAAGGGAGAGGTGATTCAGACCAGCGTCACCATTCCTGAGGGCTGGAACCGTCGCCAGATGGCTGCTTACTTTGAGCAGCGGGGGTTCTTTAAAGCCTCTGAGTTTATGGCGGTGACGGAAACCATTCCGCGCCAAAAATACCCCTGGCTACCGGAGGGTATTGCCCACTTGGAAGGGTTTTTGTTTCCCGATACCTATCAACTGCCGGCTGAGCAGATCACCGCTGAACTGGTTAGAAATAGGCTGTTAGATCAGTTTGAAGCGATCGCCCTACCCCTTTATCAGCAAAGTACAACCCGGTTTTCTCTGCTGGATTGGGTAACCTTGAGCAGCATCGTGGAGAAGGAGGCGGTGATTGCTGATGAACGGCCCACTATTGCCGGGGTATTTGCCAATCGTTTGAGCCAGAACATTCCCCTGGGGGCTGATCCGACCGTTGAGTATGGTTTGGGTATTAGCCAAACCCCTGATAAACCTCTCACCTGGGCCCAGGTTGGTACCCCTTCACCCTACAATACCTATATCAATCAAGGTTTGCCCCCGACTCCCATTGCCAGTCCTGGCCTGGCCAGTTTAAAGGCAACTCTGGCGCCCCCCGCCACAGATTATATGTTTTTTGTTGCCCGCTACGATGGCACCCATGTCTTCAGCCGCACCCTGAAACAGCACGAGGCGGCCAAGCAGGCAATTCGCCAAACCCTTAAGCGCTAGCCCTATGTTGTCTACCCTATTGCAGCCCGATCTAGTTTTAGGCGGGAATGTTCTAAATCTTTCCCCCGATCTGTGGCAACGCCATAATCTCAAAGGATTAATTTTGGATGTGGATGATACCCTGGTTCCCCTGGGGCAGACGGAGACTCCCGCCGATCTGCTGCTTTGGATGAATCAGGCTAAGCAAATGGGTCAGGTCTGGTTGGTCAGCAACAATGTTAATTCCCATCGCATCCAACGTATTGCCGATCGCTTGCAAGTTCCCTACCTGACCAGTGCCGCTAAGCCATCTCGACGAAAGCTACAGCAAGCCTTAGAAGGAATGGCCCTGGCCCCTGACCAGGTGGCTATGGTTGGCGATCGCCTGTTTACCGATGTGCTGGCTGGCAATCGCCTGGGGCTGTTTACCATTCTGGTCGACCCGATCCCTGCCTCAGCGTCCCGCCCTGCCATTTCCCTGCTGAGGTGGCTGGAGGTCACCATTTCCAGGGCTCTAGGGGTAACCCTGAGCCGCCGCACCAGCTCCCCAGATGCCCTGGCGTCGCAGGAACCAGAGTCGCAGGAAATCTAAAGAAAAGATTAGGTCTCTAATGGAGTGTTTGAGGTTGATCAAAAATAAACTTATATAAATAAGGGTCAAGCACTATAAAGATCCTTGACATAACAAGGCTAAAGGCTGGGTAAGACTGAAAAGACTACCTGGCCTTTTTTAAGCATTGAGATGCCCCTGGGCCAGGCTCTGGTTGGCGCTGAGCCCGATAATCCATCTGCGGCTGACCTGGGTGTGTCTGGGTTGGGTTGCCCTGGTGACAACAGCCATGCCCCTCGGTAAAACCGGGCCCTACTCAGCTATTCTGACCATATCTGTAGATGGTCACGGCGCTATGATTGCGAATCCTGGGTCTACCCTAGTGGTTAAAATTGGTACCTCAAGTCTGGCTGGTCCTACCTTTGGCCAGTTTGCCCTGTCTACGCTGGCTAACCTGGTAGAGACTCTCACCATCCTACGCACCCAGGGGCATCGAGTTGTGCTGGTTTCCTCTGGGGCAGTGGGCATTGGCTGTCGGCGGATGAATTTGCAGGAACGCCCTAAAAGCCTGGCCATGAAGCAGGCGGTGGCAGCGGTAGGGCAGGGCCGTTTGATGCGTATTTACGATGACCTGTTTTCGGCTCTAAATCAGCCCATCGCCCAAGTCTTGCTAACCCGCCATGACCTCACCCAGCGATCGCGCTATACCAACAGCTACCGCACCTTTCGGCAACTGCTGAGTCTGGGGGTGATTCCGATTGTCAATGAAAATGACACTGTTGCGGTAGAAGAACTTAGATTTGGTGACAACGATACCCTGTCTGCCCTGGTGGCCAGCCTGATTGGAGCTGAATGGCTGTTCTTACTCACCGATATTGACCGGCTGTACTCCCTAGATCCCCGGCTGCATCCTGAGGCCCAGCCGATTAGTCAAATTGATACTCTAGAGCAATTGCTGGCCCTTAAGGCTGGAGCCGGTAGGCAGGGGTCAACCTGGGGCACAGGCGGCATGGTGACTAAGTTGGAGGCGGCTGAAATCGCCACCATGGCAGGTATTCGCACCGTGATCACAGACGGTCGTCAACCCGCTAATATTCTTAAGGCCTTAGGGGGTGAGGCGGTAGGGACTCAAGTTACTCCCCGGGCCAAGCCCAGTCGGGGGCGCAAGCGCTGGATTGCCTCTAGTTTGCCAACGGCGGGGCAAATCTATATTGATGGGGGGGCGGCCCGGGCGGTATTGACTGGTGGGAAATCCCTGCTTGCCGCCGGGATTATCCGGACGCAGGGACAGTTTCAGCCTCAAGACCTGGTTCAGCTCTGCACTGCTGACGGCCAGGAAATTGCTCGGGGCATTGTTAACTACAGCGATCGGGAACTACAGCAGATCTGTGGTCGTCACTCCGATGAAATTGCCAGTATTCTTGGCTATGCCGGGGCCGATACGGTGATCCATCGAGATAATCTGGCTCTCACCAGGGGCTGACCAGGGCTCTGGATGGACTCAGCCCTTTGGCTGATCTGAGGTGTAGGTAGATGGGGGCTGGGCATACTAGAGCAGCGGCTGCAGGTAGAAAAACTTGCGTCTGATTGTGAATTCCAACGGATACGGCTCCCTTGAACTTGGCCGCTGTTCAGGGGAGTTTTCTTGATCGAGGGGGGCAATTATCCGGCGATTAGCCCCATTCCCCTGGGGTACTGCGGCCAGAGCTACAGGGGGGTATTGTAGGATAGGAGAACTCAGGGGTAGGCCCCCATGGCCTGTCCCCCTGGCTAATCGGCTGGCCTGCTAGGGCCTAAGCCCTCGGCAGGGGCTGGCTTTAGTTGATACCCCGTTGACCCATGGTGAAATCAGTGAATTACGATCAAGAAAGGGCAGTGGCGATCGCGGCTGTGCAACAGGCAGCCCTACTCTGCGAAGCAGTACGTCAAGAAATGGTATCGGCCGCGCTGGAGAAAGCCGACAAAAGCCCGGTAACCATAGCTGATTTTGGGGCCCAGGCGCTTATCTGTCGTTCCCTGGCCCTGGCCTTTCCTCAAGACCCGGTGGTGGGGGAGGAAGACGGATTCGATTTGCGTAAGCCTGGCATGGAGTCAGTTCTAGCCCCCCTTGCCGACCATGTGGGCCGGTTAATTCCCGGTAGCACCGTTCCCGAAATCCTGGACTGGATTGACCATGGCAACGGGGCCGTGGGGTCTCGCTATTGGACCCTCGATCCGATTGACGGTACTAAGGGCTTTTTGCGTGGTGACCAGTACGCCATTGCCCTGGCCTTGGTAGAAGGTGGGGACCTGAAGGTAGGTGTGTTGGGCTGCCCCTTTTTGAGTTTCGATGGCCAGGATCGGGGCCTACTGTTTGTCGCTGTGCGGGGACAGGGGGCGATGATGATGACCCTCAAGGGTGGATCACCCCAACCGATTCGGGTGATAGATGACCGGGCCAGCCTCAATCACCGCTTTGTGGAGAGTGTTGAGGCGGGCCATGGCGATCAATCCCAGCAAGGCGCGATCGCCCGGTCCGTGGGTATTACCGCCCCCTCCATGCGCATGGATAGTCAGGCCAAATACGCCGCTGTAGCGGCGGGCCAGGCGGTGCTTTACCTGCGTTTACCATCTCCCAAAAGCCCTGACTACCGGGAAAAAATCTGGGATCATGCGGCCGGTGCTCTGGTGGTAGAAGAGGCCGGTGGTCGGGTCACCGATATGGCGGGTAAGCCCCTGGATTTTTCCAGCAGCTCCCGGTTGGTGGATAATCGGGGGGTGATCGTCAGTAATGGCCACCTCCATCAACTAGTCCTGGATGCCCTGGCCGCACCCCCCTCAGTTTGATTCCCTGCCGCTATGGGCTACCTGAAGCTCTTGCTGGTGCGCCATGGTCAATCCCAGGGTAATCGCCAGGGACGCATGGAGGGTTGGCATTCTAGCTCCCTCACAGCGCTGGGTGAAGAGCAATCCGAAGCCCTGGGCAAATATCTGGTTGAGCAGGGTTGGCACCCCACCCACATCTATTGCAGTCCTCTACTGCGGGCCAGGGCCAGCCTGGAGGCGATCGCCAGGGGATTCCAGCAGAGGCAAGGGGAGCGGAGCGATGGGGGGATTCCCGCCCATTCCTTGGCCTCGCCAGACTTTAGGGAAGACTTGAGGGAAAGTCACCAGGGGATTTTTACGGACCTGACCTGGGCCGAGGCTTGCGATCGCTATCCGGACCTCTGTCACCGCCTGGAAACCACCCTCGATTGGCAGCCCGTGCCGGCTGCCGAGTCTCCCCTGGCCCTGCGACAGCGGGCCCAGGGATTTGTGGACCACTTGATTCACGCCCACGCCAATGGCGATCGCCTCTGGGTGATTACCCACCACGGCATTCTGCTCCATATTATTGCCCGCCTGCTGGGGAGCGATCGCACCTGGAAGCTATCTATAGGTAACACCCATTGGTTTGAGTTTTGGATTGACCATAGTCGTTGGACCCACCAGGGTATTAACCAGTTCAATCCAGAGCTATGGCAGATCAAACGATTTAATGATGGTGCTCACTTAGAGAAGACCTGAAAAGCCCCGGAGAGGTTTGATTTACACCGCCAGATGAAGCTTAGGTAGGGGCTCTGGCTGGCTCTATGGCGTTGCAGGTAACTAGGACCAGACTACAAATTCCGCCTCCCTACTCCAGGTCCTAATAATGGAATCACCGATGATTCCATGGCTGGTCGTTAAGTTTCTAAAAGAATCAAAATCCTGTCAATAAGACTGATCTAGGGTAGGAGTAAGTTAATTTTAACTACTCAGATTCGAGATAAAAATTAAGTGGTTTTATACACACTAAATACCTACGTCTTTTGACGATTCTAGGGGAAGGGTGGGTCTTTTTGTGTCCTGATTGGGGCTGATTGTCCAATATTGGGTCCATAGAGTTTCCGTGAATTTAAAGGCTTGTATCCCAATCATTTTTGGTTGAGATCCCTAGATAGGGAAGTCGATGGGTATTTTTGCATTTTGATTTCTGTAAAATATGGAGGAGCCTAGATGCACGCTCAAACCCTGATTGAATCAACTACTAGTAGGGATTCCCGTCGTCGTCAACCATCCATCCAAGGGGCTGATGTTCATTCACCCAATTCCCTGGTAATTCAGCTTTTTAATAGCCTTCAGTTACTCAGTGCAGAGGCCTATATTAACGGTTTAGAACTCCCTGATACGGCCCTTAAAGGCTTCTTAGATGGGGTACTCGATCGGGTGCAGCGTCAATATCCCCAGCTATTCGTTTCCTACGACTGGTTACTCAGGGAAAGTGAGCAACTGGCGGAGGGATCCAGGGAATTGATGAAGATTCAGTACGATCTGCCCACCCCGTTATTTCAGATGATGCTGGGGGAAAGTTCTTTGATCTATCCCAAATATACGATGGCCCTGTGGGAACGCGGAGCCGATGGCCTAGAGACGGCTCAGCGTCAGATGCTGGATGATATTTTTGCCAAGGTGGGGCTAGAGGATGGCGATCGCGTCCTTGATCTAGGCTGTGGCTGGGGATCTGCCTCTAACTACCTGCTCAGCCAATTCCCCAACTGCCAGGTGACCGGTCTTAACCTTAGCCATCGCCAGTGCGACTACATTCGCCAGAAACAGCAAGATCCCACCAGCGCCCTGAGTTCCCCTCGCTTCAGCCTCTGGGAGCAGGACTTTAACCAGGCCAGGTTTGATCAGCCCTTTGATAAAATTTTGGCGATCGGTCTCTTTGAGCATGTGGGCAACCTAACCCAATCCTTTGCCAAACTGGCCAGTTTCCTCCAGCCGGAGGGCAAGGTTTTCATCCACTTTATCTCCAGCCATCTGCCCTACAGTAGCTACAGTCCCTTCCTCAACCGCTATATTTTTCCCCGGATGCGGATCTGGAGCTACGATGAAGTGCCCCAGCACAATCAGGACCTGACGACCGTCGCTCAATGGTACCTGAATGGAGCTAACTACGCTAAAACCCTGCAATGCTGGCTGGCCAACTTTGATGCCCATCAAGGGGAGATGGCCCGTCTAGACGTGGGCATGGACTACGCCAAATTCCGCCGCATCTGGCGACTCTATCTGATTCTTTGCATCGCTTACTTCGATATGGATGGGGGTCGACTGTTAGGGAACGCCCAGTACCTTCTGCAGCCCACCCAGAGAGGCTCTTAAGCCTCCGATCAAGCCATCAGCAGTCCCTGGCCGTTCCCAGCCTATCTGGGAATCGCTAGCCATTTTCTGGTAATAAGGATGGTATAACCATGGAGTATTACGAAACTATTATCGTTGGCGCTGGTCCCGCCGGGAGTACCTGTGCCCGGAAGTTAGCCCAGGCCGGTCGATCGGTTTTAATGCTAGATAAAGCTACCTTGCCTCGCCTCAAGCCCTGTGCCGGATGGGTGACCGGGGAGGTCTGGCGAGACCTGGAGGTGACTCCAGGGGAGTATCCCCATAGTCTGCTCAAACTTTCGACTCGCCTCTATATTGCGCCCTTTCCCTTTGCCCTCATGCCCTGGCCCACGCGCTGGGCTAACTACTCTATCCGGCGAATTGAATTTGACCAGTGGCTGGTGGAGCGATCGGGGGTAGCAGTACGGCAACATCAGGTCAATCATATCGACTACCAGAATGACACCTACATTATCGACGGCCAACTGGCCTGCACCTACCTGATTGGGGCGGGGGGAACAGGGTGTCCGGTACGGCGTCAGTTTTTTCCGCGTCAGCGTCCCCCAGAGGATCAAATCGTGGCCCTGGAAAAGGAGTTTTACTATCCCGATCGGGATGGCATCGCCCGATACTTCTTGTTTGATAGGGGTCTGGCGGGTTATAGCTGGTATGTGCCCAAGGCTGATGGCTACCTGAACCTGGGGCTGGGAGGCTTTAACCGCTATTTCCAAAGCAGTTCCCTGTCTATCCACGATCACTTTCAAGCCTTTCTGCAGGACCTGATGGGTCGTCGGCTATTGAGCCCTGAAGTGGCCGATCAGCTCCGCCCATCCGGCTATAGCTATTACCTGGCCTCAGGTCAGGGGCCAGTCAAGCAGGACCGGTGCTGGTTGATTGGTGACTCCGCCGGACTGGCCACCCTTGACTTTGGTGAAGGGATTTCCCCGGCGATTAAGAGTGGCCTGCTGGCGGCTGGAGAAGTTTTAGGCAACACAGTCTATACCCGTGGAGCTATTTTCAACCGTAGCCTGCGCCCCGGTTGGCAGTGGCTGCGGGGGCTGGTGCCCCGCTATAGCGGTGGCTCTGGGCAACGGCGGGAAGACCAGCCAGAACCCCTGGCCAGGCCGAACTTTCATTAATCAACTCTGTCCTCAGTACTCCTAATCCCCATGGCTGCTCTAGTCTTTCTTAGCTTGATGGTATTTTTAGTGATTCTGGCCCTGGCCATCGGCCTTACCCTGATGGGTCGCCTGGGGACCTGGGGAAAACGCCTGACCGCCGCCCTATGCCACACCCCAGGGCTAGATCTGGCTTTGATTGTGCTGGTCTGGTTGCCCTGGTGGTGGGGCTTTCTCCAGGCGAGTTGGGGTGGGGTTCTCAGCACCCTGGTGGGCCAGGTCCTGGCTACCCAGGTGTGGGTCTGGGGCCATCAGTGGGTTTATCGTCACCAGCGTCCCCAGGTAGGGATTAACGGCTATCTCAGCCAACGCTATGGCTGGTGGCGCAACCACCTGGCCCTTTGGATTACCGCCCTGGTATTGCCAGTATTTTTCCTGATTCGGCTGGCCCAGGTGCTACTCTACCCCTGGCTAATTTGGTTGCTAGGCTTCAAGGCCTACGATCAGCGGGAGTGGATTAACATCAGCCGCCATCGGGTGAGGGGGCTGGTGGGGCATGATCTGCTCTGGTGTCTTTACTGTGATTGGATGACCGGTGTCTACGCCCTGGGAGCGGAAATGCTGCGGAACGTAGAATCTTTCTGGTGCCCAATTCGGTTCTACCACGATAAAAAGTGTGAGAACTGTAGCGTTGATTTTCCCGACATCAACCGCACCTGGGTACCTGGTGATGGTTCCCTTGAGGAGGTGGTTCAGACCTTACAAGCCACTATTCCCGTCGATCGCCCCTGGGTTTGGTCAGACCAGCCCAACCATCCGCCCCCCTAGGCAGGACTATGGCCCCCCGGGAGGCAAAATGGTTTTGTCCAGCGGCGATCGCTGGCCACCGCCAGGACACCTCCCTGGAAATTGGAGTAAAGGGCTGAAACCTTTATTCCATAAAGGGTTTTATCTCTTGATTAGGAGTCTCAACCAGGGTCCGGTGGGCCTGTAGTCGGTTTAAATTCCGTTAGAAAACGCTGGAATCTAGAGAAATTAGACCTTTCGACGATCCATTCTGGAAACTTGCCTTTAGAATAGTTCAGTGAAATTTCCAGTCGATGGGGCTTTTGCCACTCCCAGGAGGAATGGATTAACGCCTTCCCTCGGGCAGTATCTGGAATCTCAACCGGATCAGGCTAATGGCCGCCCAATTTCTGTCTTTACTAGGAGATAACCATGAACAAAGGTGAGCTTGTTGATAAGGTGGCTGAAAAGGCCTCTGCCAGCCTGGATAAAACGGTCACTAAGAAAGAGGTTGACTCTGTTATTAGTGCCACCATTGATGCCATTGTCGAAGCCGTTGCTAAGGGCGAAAAGGTCACCCTGGTGGGCTTTGGTTCTTTTGAACGGCGGGAGCGCAAAGAGCGGGAGGGTCGTAATCCTAAAACCGGAGACACCATGGTGATTCCGGCTACCAGCGTACCGGCTTTCTCCGCTGGTAAGCTGTTCAAAGACAAGGTGGCAAAAGATAAGTAATCTGGGTTCGTCTATTTTACCCTCGACTCGACCCGTTCACGGGGGAAGTCTAACCTGGGCCGCAGCTGTGGCCGGTTGCTCCCCCGATTCTCTCTTAGATTTTTCCGCTAGTATTAATCCCCTGGGTCCCCCCGAGTCAGTCAGGTCGGCCATGGTGGAGGCTCTCAAATGGCTGCCCCATTATCCCGATCCCCAGTATCAGGAATTGCGCTCCGCTCTCGCGGCTCACCATGGCGTGGATCGCGGCGCGGTCTTACCCGGTAACGGGGTGGCAGAACTACTCACCTGGGTGGGTAGGGATTGTGCCCTGCTAGATTCGCCGGGGGTAGGCCTGTTGACCCCGGCCTTTGGCGACTACCAGCGAGCCTTGGCTAGCTTTGGAGTAGAGCCCACAGCCTGGCCCTTAATCACCCCCGGTGGTTCGGTGGATGAACTCCAACCAGCTCTCTTCCTCAGCTTGCATCCTGGGGTCTCGGGGGTGATCGTGAATAATCCCCATAATCCTACGGGCCATTTATTTACTCAGACAGAACTGCTCCCCCTACTGGACCGCTTCTCCCTGGTGGTGGTGGATGAGGCCTTTATGGACTTTTTACCCCCCGGCCAGGATCAGAGCTTGGTGCCCTGGCTGAAGGATTATCCCAATCTGGTGGTGCTGCGATCGCTGACCAAGTTCTACACCCTGCCCGGGTTGCGGATTGGCTACGCCCTGGCCCACCCCGATCGCCTGCGCCGCTGGCAGAGTTGGCGCGACCCCTGGCCCGTGAATCAATTGGCGGTAGCGGCGGCGATGGCGGCGATTACCGACCAGGGGTTCCAAGCCCTTACCTGGCAATGGCTGCCCCCTACCCGCCAAGCCCTGGCGGTTGGAGTAAGGGCTATTCCTGGTTTGTCCCCCTGGCCCGGAGCGGCCAACTATCTGCTGGTGCAGGCGGATCAAGCCGTACCGCCCCTACAGGAACGACTGCTGCGGGAGCATCAGATTCTGATCCGGGATTGCTTAAGTTTTAGGGAGTTGGGCGATCGCTACCTGCGGGTAGCAGTGCGCACAACCTCAGAAAATGAACGTTTACTTACCGCACTGACCCAAATCAAGGCGGTATGATGCAAGCACACGGTCACCCATTCCCCCGTTCCACCATGACTCCCAGCCCTGAACCTACCCCCATCTCCGCCCCACCACCGGAGCTCAAGGTGGTCAACATGACCAAGCACTTTGGCAGTCTGGTGGCCCTTCAGGATGTCAGTCTGACCCTCAAGCCTGGTACCTGCCATGGTCTCCTGGGGGAGAACGGTGCCGGTAAAAGTACCCTGGTGAAGTGCATTATGGGGTTTTATACCCCCACCGCCGGACAAATCTTGATCGATCATCAACCCCATACCATCCATAGTCCTAAGGACGCCCATCACTGGGGCATTGGCATGGTCTATCAGCACTTTACCTCCGTGCCGGCCATGACGGTGGCAGAAAACCTGGTGCTTTCCCGTTACGATCGCAGCCAGGTCATTAATTGGAAGCGGGAATACGACGCCCTCCACAGCTTCATGGATACGTCCCCCTTTCGAGTCGATCTTGATTTACCCGTAGCCCAACTGGCTGCCGGGCAGAAGCAAAAACTGGAGATTCTAAAACAGCTCTACCTGAATAGCCAGATTTTAATTCTGGACGAACCCACCTCGGTCCTCACCCCCGATGAAGCCGATGAGGTTCTGGGGCTACTGCGTCAGGAGGCTCGGGCGAAACGGCTGAGTGTACTGCTGATTACCCACAAGTTTCGGGAAGTGATGGCCTTTACCGACGAAGTGACGGTACTACGCAAGGGGCAGCTAGCTGGCCATGGCCTGGTGCAAGATTTAACGGTCGCTGCCATGGCCCATCTGATGCTGGGGGAAACCCGCCAGACCAGGGAGATGGCTAAGACCAGTGTGGCTAATCCTCAGCCGGTGCTCGAATTACAGGAGCTCTGCGCTGATCGGGACAATGGGCTAGAGGCCTTTGGCCCCCTCAACCTGACGGTCCAGAGCGGAGAAATTGTGGGTATTGCCGGGGTCTCAGGTAATGGCCAGCGAGAACTGGTGGAAGTGTTGGCGGGGCAACGGTTGGCTCGTCAGGGTCAGGTCAAGGTGCAGGGCCAGCCCTACGGTGCCAGCCGGACAGAAATGAAACGCTTTGGGGTCTATGCCCTGCCTGAGGAACCCCTGCGTAACGCCTGTCTACCCGGCATGACGGTGGCCGAGAATATGGCCCTACGCACCTTTGATCGACCGCCCCAGGCCCGCTGGGGCATCTGGTTGGTGCTTAGGGCTATGCGTCAGGCAGCCCAGGATCTGATTACCCGCTTTGGGGTCAAAACCCCGTCCCCCGAAACCCCCATTCACTACCTTTCGGGTGGCAACATCCAACGTACGGTGCTGGCTCGGGAACTATCCTCCCCCGATATTCGCCTCCTAATTGCGGCCAATCCCTGCTTTGGGCTTGACTTTGCCGCCGTTGACTCAATTCACCATGCCATTGTCGAGGCCCGTAACCAGGGAGTGGCGGTGCTCCTCGTCAGCGAAGACCTGGATGAACTGCTGCTGCTGGCCGATCGCATTCTAGTCATCAGCGAAGGGCAACTGGTCTACGATAGCCCCATGGCCACTGCCGATGTGAAGGAGATTGGCCATCGCATGGCCGGCCATTGATCCCTCAAGCCTGGTCCCACTGTTGCTTTAGGCGCTCAATCCGATCCAGCAGGGTTTCGTTAGATAGGCGAGAACTGAGACGTTCCGCTAGCAGTAAAAAGGCTAGGGGGGAGGGCCTGGGGGTAACATGCCAGAGCACCGATCGCCGATCTAATCGGTTCAAAGTTTGGCCCAGCCGATGGGTTTCCAGTTGTTCCCGAAAGACTTCTTGCCGGGCCTGCTGCAGTAACCGGTTGGCCGGCTCGTACTTGAGAAAGACCTCATAGAGTAAACTACTGCTGACCTGAAGCTGGCTGGTGGTTTTGCGGCTTCCGGGATAGCCCTTGAACACCAGGCCCGCCACCTGGGCAATGCCGCGAAACTGGCGCTGGGTGAGTTCCGATAGGTTCAGGCTAGCGGCGATATCGGTTTCCAGGTTGGTCTGGCTGAAAAAACTACTGGAAAATAGGTCCCGGTAAGGGTACTGCTTCGGTCCTAGCAGTTCAAAGCCATAGTCGTTGACAGAAATGGTAAAGGTAGCCGCCTGTTGTTGGGCAAATCGGTAGCTCCAGAGTAATCCCAACCCCTGGTGGACAAACCGACCCTCCAGGGGAAAGACGTAAAGATGCTCTCCCTCCCGGCTTTGACAGGTTTCTACCAAAAGCTGATGGGCTTGGGGGAGGGCCGAGAGCCGTTGCTGGGTTTGGAGAATGGGCAGAATGGTCTGAATTTCTGGATTGATGGCCTCACTCTGCAGGTTTGCAGGGTGTCCTAGGGTCTCAAGTTCCTGGCGCAGATGGTGGCTCAGGGTAGGGGAGATCGCCAGTTGGCCGCCACTCCAGGTGGGGGTGACGGTGGACTGGCGTTTGGTGTTTTTGACGTAGAGCACCATATCCTGCAGTTGTACGTACTGCAACTGCCGACCGGCAAAGAAAAAAATATCCCCCTTTTTGAGACGGGAGACAAAGGTTTCCTCCACGGTACCAATCTCTCGCCGATTGGTGTAAACAACTCGTATCGCCGTGCTGGCGGTGATGGTACCGATGCCCATGCGGTGGTGGCGGGCCAGTTGGCGATCGCTAATGCGATAGAGGTTTTCCTCCAGTACCACCTTTTGGTAACGCGGATAGGCCTTTAGACAGTGTCCTCCCTTTTCAATAAAGTCCAGGATCCATTGGTAGTCCTCTGTTGTCAGGTCGCCATAGGCCACGGTCTGGCGCACCTGGGCCAGGATGGCCTGGGGATCAAAGCCGTCCCCACAGGCCAGGGTCACCAGGTGCTGAATCAAGACGTCGTAGGGCTGGGGTAGGGGGTGACGACTTTCCAGATCCCCCGCCGCCAGACCCCGGCGAAAGGCCGAGATCTCCAGCAACTCCAGGGCATGGGTCGGTAGGAAAAATACCTCCGATCGGCCCTCCGGGACATGGGCTGATCGGCCAGCCCGTTGCAGCAACCGGGCCAGATTCTTAGCACTACCAATCTGCACGACCCGCTGCACCGGCTGGAAATCTACCCCTAAATCCAGGGAGGAGGTGCAGATTACCCATCGGATCCTACCCGCCTTAACACCGGCCTCGATCGCCGATCGCTCTGCGGCCTCCATGGATCCATGGTGCAGGGCAATCTGGTCCTGCTGGTCCGGCAGGGCAAAGGTGAGGGCCTGGTACCAGCGTTCCGCCTGGTTGCGGGTATTGGTAAAAATCAGGGTGGATATGGCCGGGTCCAGCGCTGCCACCAGGGTATCTAACAGGCGGAGACCGAGGTGGCCAGCCCAGGGAAAGCTATCTACCGATCCGGGTCGGAGGCTGGTGATCACCGTCTCTCGCCGTAGATCCGCCCGTAGGATCACCGGCTTGACCGCCAACCCCACCGCCGTTTGGGCCGCCTCTTCCAGATTACCCAGGGTGGCGGAAATGGCCCAGGTGCGCAGATCGGGTTGGAGCGATCGCAGGTAGCTGAGGCTTAGTTCGGTTTGGGTGCCCCGTTTCGATCCCATCAATTCATGCCACTCGTCCAGAATAACCGCCCGTAACTCTGCAAACCGCGGTTTTGCCTCCGGGTAGGAGAGCATCACCGCCAGGGATTCGGGGGTAGTAATGAGAATCTGGGGCATCTGCTTAATCTGCTTCGCCTTGCGGGAACTGGGGGTATCGCCGCTACGGCATTCCACCCGGAGGGGCCAGCCCAGGGCTTGAATCGGAGCCGCGATCGCCTGTTCTAGATCCCGCGATAGGGCCCGCAAGGGGGTGAGGTAGAGCAGTTGCAACCCATCCCTGGGAGTGGCCAGCATTTCAGCGATCGGCCCCATCACCGCCGCATAGGTTTTACCGCAGCCAGTGGGTACCTGAATTAAACCGCTGTGGCCCTCCAGATAGGCATGCCAGGCTTGCCGCTGAAAGGCCAGGGGCTGCCAACCCTGAGCGGCGAACCATTGTAGAACTGGATCAAGGCGAGGGTCGAAAGCCACAGAGATAAGCCCATAGACCGGACAAAGACGGCTGATGGCCTGATTATATAGCGGCAGCCCCGGCTCAGGAGGTGGAGACCAGCCCGAGCACCTGGAACCGATGGGGTCAAGTCTGTTTCCATAGCTACCGCCCAAGCCGCGGTCGAACCGCTGGCCCCAGATCACCGGCAAGAGCAACTGGATGTTTGATCAACCAGGGGGTTGCCAGATTCCTAAAAATCTGGTCAAATAAACATTGAAATGGCTATATAAAAAAGTCTATCTCCATAGACCCAATGCAATCATTTGACCAGAGACCTGTCTAGGCTTTTTGAGGCCGATGCCCTGATTCTCTGATGTCAGCAATGCAAGTCCATGGTCTGGATTTTTGACTGTAGTCGTGATCTCCTTGTAATCTCCTGTATCTCTTGGGTGGGTGAAAACTCACCTTTTTTTTAAAAATTGATCCCTATTCCGATCTCCATTCCATCCATCCAGTCTTGAGGTTATCTAGGAAAATTTTTAACTTGATTGAATTCAGGGAAGTACGACTGGAGATCTTGCCCTTCTCGTCCAAAGAAGACTTGACTGATCATTTCGAACCACCGTCCCTTGGCCTTATTGGCTTGATCCAATAGAGTGGCAAACTCAAGGTTTTTCCTTCAGTTCCAGCCCGTAGACCTTGATAAAAGGGTTAACCTTGCCTCAGAATGCTTGACTGGAAACCCATGGGTCAGTTTTTTGTGGCAATCCCAGTTGTGATCCAAGTTATTAACCTATGTCCATTTTCACCGGCTTACCGATAAAGTCCCGAGGACTTTTCTCCCATCCCTACGTCAGGTACCTGTTCCGTCCTGAATGGCTATTACCCATTGCCGGGTTTGCTGGGGTGATTGCGCTGTGGTGGATTATTGCCCTGTTTCGGCAGCAGATGATGCCCACCCCTCCAGAAGCTCTAGCTAAAAATCTAGACCTGATTCTCCACCCCTTTTATCGCCGTGGTCCCGGTGATTTGGGGCTGGGCTGGTTGCTATTGGCCAGTCTACGCCGAGTTTGTATAGGCTTTACCTTGGGGGCCCTGGTGGCTATTCCCGCCGGCGTACTGATTGGTCTCTCCCGTTCCGCCTGGCTGGTCTTGAATCCCATTATTCAGGTGTTTAAGCCCGTTTCTCCCCTGGTTTGGCTGCCCATCGCCTTGGCGATTTTCAATGCCGCCGAACCCTCTGCTATTTTCGTCATTTTCATCACCTCCCTCTGGTCTACCATTATGAATACGGCCGAGGGGGTCGCCAATGTTCCCAAGGACTACCTGGAGGTTGCCCAGGTGCTGGAAATGCCTGGCTGGAAACAACTGCTCAAGGTGGTTTTACCCGCCAGCTTGCCCTATATCTTCACTGGCCTGAGGATTAGTTTAGGGATCGCCTGGCTGGTAATCGTAGCGGTGGAAATGCTCACGGGTGGCATTGGCATTGGTTTCTTTGTGTGGGATGAATGGAACCGTCTTAACGTTAGCTCGGTGTTTTTGGCCGTCTTTGTCATTGGCCTGACCGGGCTGGTTTTAGATTACGCCCTGGCCCGTTTACAAACCTTGGTCACTCACCGTCCGGCCCGGCCTTAGCTATGGGAGCTTAATGCCATGAATTCTTCCTTAACCCGGCGTTTCCTGCTGCGAGGTATGGGCGCTAGCCTGGTGACCGTGGCGGGTGCCGCCTGCGCTCAGCGCCGATCTCCGTCGCACCCCATACAATTGCCCGACGCGGCCCTGGCGGTTACCCCGGTGATTCGTCCGGAAAGTTTGGAAAAGCCCGACCTGGTGATTGGGTTTGTGCCCGTGAATGATTGCGCTCCCTTTGCCATTGCCTGGGAGAAGGGGCTGTTTCGTAAGTACGGACTGAATGTCACCCTCAGTCGAGAAGCCAGTTGGGCCAACTCCCGAGATGGTCTGATCTTCGGTCGCCTAGACGCCTCTCCGGTTGTTTCCGGTAGCATTACCAACGCTCGGCTTGGGGCTGAGGGTGCCCATCCCATCCCCCTTTGCGCCGCTATGACCATTCACCGCCACGGCAATGCCCTCACCATGAGTCGTCAACTCTGGCAGGCGGGTTTGCGCCCCTGGTTTACCTATGAGGGGGACCTGGATGCCCTGGGTCGGGATCTACGGGCCTACTGGCAAACCTCCCACGGTGAAGATCATGTTTGGGCGGTGGTGCTGAGCTCCTCAATTTATGAGTACTTTACCCGCTACCTGCTGGGGGCGGTGGGCATTAACTCCATGCGCCAACTGCGTTTGATTATTACCCCTCCGCCCCAAATGGTCAGCAATATGCGCATGGGAGGGATGAAAGCCTACATGGTGGCTGAGCCCTGGAATACCCGCGCGATCGCCGGTAACGAAGGAATTGGCTTTACCTTTGCCCAGGGGCAGGAGATCTGGCGCGGCCATCCCGATCGCCTGCTGGCCGTCAGGGAAGAGTTTATTCAAAACTATCCCAAAACCTACCGATCCCTGGTCAAGGCCATGATTGAAGCCTGCCAGTACTGCGCCAATCCGGCTAACCGGGAAGAGGTGGTGGAGATCATTGCCCAGCGTTCCTTTACGGGGGCCAAGGTGCGATATATTCGCCCTGGCATCGTGGGGGACTATAACTACGGTGGCTTTGATGATCAGCAGCGGCAGCGATCCAGCCATGATACGACCCTGTTCTTTGACCTTTCCCCCCAGGTATCCCGGGTTCCCCATGACCACTCCACCTTTCTCTGGCAATCCGATAGTCTGTGGTTGATGACCCAGGCCGCCCGTTGGGGGCAAATCCCCGAGTTTCCTGCAAAGGCAGAGGCGATCGCCCGTCAGGCCTGGAAAACCGACCTCTATCGAGAGATTGCCACCGAACTGGGGATTACCTGCCCCGCAGAGGATTACAAAACGGTTCCGGCGGCGGCCTTTATTGATGATCGGGGTTTTGATCCCAGTGATCCCATCGGGTATCTGCGCAGTTTTGAAATCCATGCCCGCCAACCCCAACGGTTTTCCCTTGCCTAGTTAACCCCCATCCCAGCAAATGCCATGGCATCCTCTATGCAACCCACCTTTAGTCAAGCCTCCCAGAATTCCCTGGCGAATTCTTTTTTAGTGCTGGAGAACATCGTTAAAGCCTTCCCCAAGCCCGATGGCAGTCAGTCCGTTGTGCTCAATGGTATTAACCTGACCGTAGGAGAAAAGGAATTTGTCTCGGTAATCGGCCATTCTGGCTGTGGTAAGTCCACTCTGGTGCGTCTGGTGGCTGGCCTGGAAAAGCCCACCTCTGGGTCCCTAACCTTAGAAGGCAAGGCCATTCGTAAACCGGGTTCGGAGCGCATGATGGTGTTTCAGGGCTATGCCTTACTACCCTGGTTAACCGTGCGGCAAAATATTCGCCTGGCTGTGGATGAGGTCCTCTCCCACCTGAGTCGGTCGGAACGCATTACCATCGTCAATGAACACATCGAGATGGTTAATTTGACCCCCGCCGCAGACAAGTATCCCCATGAGCTGTCTGGGGGGATGAAACAACGGGTGGGGGTAGCCCGGGCCCTGGCCACCCGGCCTAAACTGTTGCTACTGGATGAGCCCTTCGGTGCCCTGGATGCCCTGACCCGACCTAAACTACAGCAGCAGGTGATTGATATTTGGGAAGATCACCGTCAGGCGGTGATGATGATTACCCATGATGTGGATGAGGCGATTTTCATGTCCGATCGGGTGGTGATGATGACCAATGGGCCTAACGCTACCATTGGTCAGGTGTTAGAGATTCCCCTACCGCGCCCCCGAGATCGCCATGAACTGAGAGAGTCAGGGCAATACTACGACCTGCGTAATCAGGCTCTAGACTTTCTGGAGCGCTACCAGTAGGCCCTAACTTAGCCAGAGTACCCCCCCCAACAGCATACCGATGACCGTCAAAGCGACCCAGAGAAAACGGTTATCCTGACGGTTGATCTGGGTCGGATCCAGTGGTTTCTCCTCCGATCGGGGTTGGGGCTTGGATGGGGGCACCGGCAAAGAGGAGGATCCCCTACTGAGGGATCGATCCTCGGTGATTCCATCTAGATCGGGTATTTTTGTCACCCAGTTACCGGGGCGTTTTAGCTTGGGGGCTTGCAAAATATATAGCAAGGCCTTGCCCTGTTTGCGGGTTTCTAGGTCGGGATGGCGCGTCAAGACTTCACACAGGGCAATGGCCTCGGCCTCCCGATCCAGCGCACTGTAGGCATTCACCAGCCAGGTTTGGATCTCCCCCCCCAGGGGGGTAGTGGCCTGAGCTAAGGCTACAGCCTCTTCAAACTGCTGAACCGCTTCCCGGTACCGACCCCGGGCAAAGGCATTCTGCCCTTGCTGGTAGTAGGTTCTGGCAACATTGAGGGAATCCTTCGTCATGGTCTTAATTTAGATATGGCCCTAGCCCCGTTTAATGGGGCGGATACAGCCCAGAACGCCTGGTCAGATCTGGCGTTCACCGACCAACCCTATGCTCAGGGGGCTGGCCAGAGCTATCGGTATGACTCGACCGGGTAGCGGCCAGATCAAAGGCCTGGTGAACCGCCTGTAGGGCCCTGATCCCTTCGGACTCCGCCACTACGCAGCTGATCTTAATCTCAGAGGTAGCAATCATCTGTAAATTAATGTGTTCATCCGAAAGGGCCTGGAACATACGGGCGGCCACTCCCGGATAATGCATCATACCCATGCCCACCACGCTGACCTTGGCGATCGCCCGATTGACCACCACCTCCCCAAAGCCCAGCTCCTGGGCCATAGCCTGCATCAGATTTTCTGCCGTCGATGCATCGGCCAGGGCCACCGTAAAGGCAATATCACGGCTGGGCTCACCCTTGACCCGGTGGCACCGTTGGGATTGGATAATCATGTCCACGCTAACGCCATGACTGGCCAGGCGCTCAAAGATCTTTGCCGCCATACCCGGTCGATCGGGCACCTGGCGAAGGCCCACCTGAGCCTGTTGGCTATCTAGGGCGGCTCCCCGGACTACTGGTGTGGGTCGATCGGCTCCATCCGGGGCTAGGGGCGTGGGCATCACCGGTGAGGAGGTAACCCCAAAGGCTTCACAGAGCAGGGCAATGGCCCGATCGCCGGCGGCGGCATCAAGGGTACAGCTGACCTTGACCTCCGAAGTGGAAATCAATTGGATATTAATGCCCGCCGTCGCCAAAGCCGAAAACATTTTAGCGGCTACTCCGGGACGACCAATCATGCCTGCCCCAGCAATGCTGATTTTGGCGGTGTGGCCATCCACCATGACCTCCGCCTGGCTGGTATCGCTGGGATTGGTCCGTAGGGCTGGAGCTAGGGCCGCGGCTACCATCTCCGCCTGGGCTAGATTAGCCTTGACCAGGGTAAAGGCAATATCGTTGGTATTGCCCTCGTGGATAGACTGGATGATCAGGTCTACGTTCAGGTTCTGGGTCGCCAGTTCACCAAACAAATGGGCAGCAATACCGGGGCGATCGGGGATGCGCAGGAAGGCCACCTTGGTTTGGTCGGGGTCAAATTCCACCGCATCGACTGGATGGGCCAGTTCTAACCCCTCCAGGGGACGACCATGGGGTTGGGGAGAAATGACCCGGGTGCCCGGCTCATCGGTCCAACTCGACCGCACCACCAGGGTGACCCCGTAGTTGCGGGCAATTTCTACCGCCCTGGGGTGCAGCACCTTAGCGCCCAAACTGGCCAACTCCAGCATTTCGTCGCTGGTAATTTCCGCCATCAACTGGGCTTCTGGCACCAGCCGTGGATCGGTGGTGAGAATGCCTGGTACATCGGTATAGATTTCACAGAGATCGGCATGTAAAGCCGCCGCCAGGGCCACCGCCGAAGTATCCGAACCGCCTCGACCCAGGGTGGTAATTTCCAGGTCAACGGTTTCGCTAATGCCCTGAAACCCTGCCACCACGATCACCTTACCTTCACTCAGGTGACGCTCCAGGCGGTCAGTTTTAATATTCAAAATCCGCGCCCGGCTATGCTCGGCTTCGGTGATAATGCCCACCTGGGCTCCGGTCAGGGAAATGGCATCCTGACCCAGGGCCTGCAGGGCCATAGACAGCAGGGCGATGGAAACCTGTTCGCCGGTAGACAACAGCATATCCATTTCCCGACGGCTGGGCTGGCTGGTAATTTCGCCGGCCAACTTGACCAAACCGTCGGTGGTTTTGCCCATGGCCGACACCACCACCACCGCCTGGTGGCCAGCCGCCACCGTCGCCTGGATCCGTTGGGCCACCGCCTGGATTCGCTCCACCGTACCTACAGAGGTACCCCCGTATTTCTGCACGATCAACGCCATGGTTCCGTTCCCGATCAAATCCCATTCATACCAACCAGATCAGACGCGCCTGGATGGATTAAGACCAGATCATAGCAGTATTGGCGATCGCCCTTAGCCCTTCCAATTTTCCCCCTGGCCTAGGGCTGGGGCAGCCAAGACACAGCCATGGGGGAAACCCGAAGAAAAAGAGGCAATACCACTACCGTGAATCAAAGGCAAGGTAAGTTTACAGTTTGAAACTTTTTGTTACACTTGTAGATATGAATCAACTCGGGCTTTTCCCCCACTGCTGTTCTGGCCAGGGGATCGGCCCATCGCCAGTCTTTAATTGATTAGGAGTTTTGAACTATGACCATTCTATTTTCCCTGTTTGTGATTGGCTGGGTAGCGGTGGCCCTGATTGGCACTCAAGCCTACTTTCGTGGCGAGCAAAGCAAACCCATTCACGAGCGCAACTGGCGTTCTAATGATTTTGATCAGCTAGCCGAATCGATTACCGGTCGGCCTACGGACTTTGGCGATCGTGTCGCTGTTTATTCTGGTGATGCCTTTAGCAGCACTAACCTATAGTACTGGGGTTACTAGACTAGTAAAGCGCACTCATAGCCCGGCTGTTTAGGGCTATGGGTGCCTTTTTGATGATTTCCTTTTGCCCTGAGTTTGTCGGCCTTTGCTGTATGGGGAGAAATTTCCTGTGGGTGGAAAGGGCTCCTGATCGCTGAGTGCTGACTACTGGATGACTGTTTCTTTTTCCGGGGGAATGGCGATTTCCCCCGGATTAGGCTTACCCCTTAGTTGGTTGACAGGGTGGTCTCGGCTTCGGGGGTGGGTTTGGCGGGTCGGGGGCGGCTGCGTTTGTGGGCAGATTTGCGGGTGTAGCCTACGGCTTGGGCGGCGGCGCTGTCGGCGCCAAATTGCCCTTTGACCGATTCCTTCATGGCCAGGACGGCGTTGTGGAAGTTCCACTCGGCGGCGCGGGAGGCGTCGATGGCGGCTTTAAGGTTGACTTCCAGGACGGTTTCTTCTCGCCGTTTGGCCTGCATGTCTTCGTAGAAGTCTTGGATAGCATGGCTACTGGCTTCCTGTCGGGTGGGAATGTAACCCTGGATGGTGGTGAGGCCGTGGATGGCTTCGATGTCGGCGTTGATGATGCGGCCGGCTAGGCGGCGAGCAACGTTAATGGTTGGCATTATTGATGATCCTTCGGGAATAGGGGTAAAGGGCGGAGTAGCAAAGCCAAAGTATTTCGCAGATTAGCGCTAGATCTAACGTAATCACTAAGGGTTGTTATTCCTGGGGCTGAGGCGATCAGGAAGACTAGGGGCGATAAAAACCTGTTCTTATCAGCATGAAACCAGATTAACTTAAAGGATTAAGGGATGTCAGGAAGGGTCAGACCCCATGGGCTGGTGAAGGGGGTAACCGGGGTAAATTGGCCCCAAAATCCAAAGGTTTTATCTATGCACATGTCGATCACCATTAAGTACATTCTAAACACACGCGTGCAACTATTGTTGTAGTCTATGTGCATAAAGATCACCATTGAGTGAATCCTAAACACACCCCTGTGATCGATAAAATTTCGCGAAAAACCGTTGTTGTGGTCTATGCACATACCGATCACCATTGAGTGCATGCTAAACACAGGCCTGTGATCGTTATGCGCACGGGTGTGATCGACATGTGCACGGGTGTGATCGTTATGTGCACGGGTGTGATCGTTATGCACATGGGTGTGATCGTTATGTGCACGGGTGTGATCGTTATGTGCACGGGTGTGATCGATAGGTGCAGGGGTGTGATCGTTATGTGCACGGGTGTGATCGTTATGTGCACGGGTGTGATCGTTATGTGCACGGGTGTTATCGATAGGTGCAGGGGTGTGATCGGTATAGCGGGTTCACTGGGGTGACGTGCGGTGTGATCACCCTTTCCTTCCCCATCTTGACAAGGGGGGGACAGGGTGAAACTCTGACAGCTAGGGGCTGGGGGGGAGGACTGACCACTGATTACTGACCCCTGCCCCCTCCGCTGAAGTTATCCTAAAATAAACCCTAGTACTGATGGTTATTTACCCATGTCCGTTGCCCTGGCCGCTCCCCTCAGTCAGATTTTGTTGGCGCCTGGCAGTGCCATGACGGTGACGGGGTTGAGCTGGCCCCACTATCAATTGCTGCTGACGGAGCTGGGAGACGATCGCCCTACCCGGTTGGCCTATCACCAGGGGGTTTTGGAGGTGCGCATGCCTGGTAAGCTCCATGAGATTGTCAATCGACTGCTCAGCAAAATCGTATTTGCCCTGGCGGAGGAGCTGGGGTTAGAGCTGGTAGATTTGGGGTCGATGACCTGGAACCGGGAGGATTTGGACCAGGGGATTGAACCGGATAGTTGTTTCTACCTGCACCATGCCGCCCTGGTGCAGGGGCTGAATCCAGAGATTCCCCCTAATTTGCCCCCGGATCTGGCGATCGAGGTGGATATTGCCAGTGGTTCGAGCCATAAGCTAGGCATCTATCAGGCCCTGGGGGTGCCGGAATTGTGGGTCTACAGTGGTGGCAGGGTGAGTATTTTTGATTTGCGTGGCAGCCAGGCGCAGTTGGTCGAGTATAGTCTGGCCTTTCCCACCATTGCGGCGGAGCAGATCCAGGCTTGGGTTAACCTGCGAGAGCAGGGGACTGATTTACGGGTGATTCAGGCAGTGAGGGCGTTTTGTCGGGGGCAGGAGTGAGTGGTCAGGAGGGGCAGGGAAGTAGGATAGGTAAAAGGCCTGAGCCCGTGCCCATCACCTGAGGGTGATCAGGCCAGGTAAAACTCTGACCTGGAGCTGAGCAAGTCCTGGCTGCGATCGCTGGTTCTCTGCACACTCCCTCCTATGGGTAAGAGGGTGGGTAGAGCGGACTCCTGGGGAGTGACCACTGATTACTGAATTCTGACCCCTTACCGGGATGGGGGTGGACAGGTCGGGGGGGACCACTGCTACAATACATCTAAACTACTCCTGGTTTGGCTATGTCCACCGCCCAGCCCACCTACGAGGATATCCTGCGTCTCTTTCAGGAAACTGATCGCCAACTGAAGGAGACTGATCGCCAGCTCAAGGAAACGGCCCTCCTGCTGCGGGAAAAATCCCTGGAGACCGATCGCAAGTTCCAGGAAACCGATCACCAGCTTAAGGAATTGGGTAAACAAATTGGCGGGTTGGGGTCTAAGTTTGGCAGTTTTACCGAGGGTCTGGCCCTGCCTTCTATGGAAGCCATTCTGCAGCAGCGGTTTGGCATGACGGTGGTGACTCCCCGGGTGCGGGCACGGCAAAAGGGTGCCCACCTGGAGATTGATGTGCTGGCCTATGCCAATGGGGATATCAATCGGGCTTTTCTGGTGGAGGTGAAGAGTCATCCCCGGGAGGAGGCGATTGCCCAGTTAAGGACTACCCTAAGTCGGTTTCGTGAGTTTTTTCCAGAGCATCGGGATAAGCAACTCTACGGCATTCTGGCGGCGGTGGATTGGTCTGAGGCGGTGAAGGCCCAGGCGATCGCTGAGGGTCTTTACGTGGCCCGTATCCATGATGATGTTTT
>JAGWXD010000081.1 GCA_018970085.1 Cyanobacteria bacterium REEB459 | reverse complement strand
ACCACTGAAACTCTGCACAATGGCGTTAATCTGTTGTAAATCCATCAGTAGCCGCGTAGCATCAGCCAACCCGCCAGCGGTTTCTAACACAATGGATAGCTCCAACGTCTCCATCTCAATTGAGCCGCCTACCCCCAGTTTGCTCTGTATCCTTAGATACGGATTACAGATAGGAATTACTGAATCCCTCTGTTTTTGATTGCGATCGCTGTAGCCACTTAGTTCAAGCCATCGGGCTAGGGGCTGAGACCCAGACCCTAGCCAATGGCACCTGCTACAGGGCTTTTGCCGAAGCTGGCCAACTCCCTTGAACGAGGCAGAACCCCTACCCAGCATCCACTTTGCTGCTCTTGCCTCCGCCTTAGGAGTCTGGCTCAATTCGATAGTTGACTCGAAAGGTAACCCATTGATCGTGGCTCAGTTCATAGTTGCTTGGGGCTGATGGCCCACTGTGGAGGTCCTGAAGTAGGGCTTGGGCTAACTTTAAAGGCTGGTTGACCATTTGGGGACGGCCCCGCTGGGGGGGCAGGCCACTCTCCGGGGCGATCGCCCTCCTCGGCCTCTCGCTTCAGGTGGTGGGTCAGTTCTGGGGTAGCTTGGTTCAGGCCTGCCCACTAAATACCAACCAGACGTAGGCCAACCCCCCGATCGCCGCTACTCCGGCTACGGTCTCTCTCTGCTGACGCCAAACCCCCTGGCCGATGGCCCATGCTTCAGCTAGGGCCCGCCGCCGGGCCTGACCGAGTTCGATCATCAGCTGCTTTACCCGGGCATCAACCTCCTGCGGGGTCAACTCATGACGGCTATAGGCAGACTCCAACTCGTCTAGCTGACGCCAATAGGCTCGAGTTGCCCCGATCAAATCAACAATCATTGGTTAACTTTTGTAACTCTTCTGTTGACATTCTAACGTTCCCTGGGGGACTGTGCCGATCCCCCGCCCCGCCACTACCCCTATCCCACTATGACATTGCCCTTCATCTCTGGAGCCCTGCCTGCGATGAGGGGGCGGGCATCGGGCCGCTGCGGGATGGTGGTTTCTGAAATCTATAGAACCCTGGGTTAATGCCTAATTTCAGGATCGACCTGGTGGGCTAGCTAGCCCACCAGGTCGCACTGCTGCAGTAACCAAAAGCCCTCAAACCGATCGCTACCAGGGCTGGTTTGCACACCAATAAAATGAACCTGGTTTGCCCTGGTTTTAGCGGCTGCAAAGGTTTGGGCCTCCTGCAGCAGAGCTGGGGTCGGCAGGGGCGCTAAAATCCAACTATCTATAGTCCCGGTTTCTAGCACCAGTTGGGGCTTTTTGCCGGTTTCTACCCACCAGTAGGCCAGTTCTAACCCCGACAACCAGGCAGCCAGGGCCGCCGCTCGAGGGGAAAAAATTAGCAGCCCGGGGATCGGGGTGGAGGGGTCTATGCCCTGCAGGGGAAAGGATTCCCCAAAACCGATGGACCACTCTGGCCAGTCTCCAAAGTTGCTGGCCTCTAGCGTAACGAAAGCCCAGCGCTGACCAATCAGGGCATCGGGTAGGGGCCGGGGGGTAGGGGGGGGAGCGGCAACGCTGGGGGAGGGCGCCGCAGTATAGCCCGGTTGGTTGGGGTAAAAGCACTGATGGCGCTCTGCGATCCACTGGTGCAGGGCCAGGGTACGGCGGCTGGCCACAGCGGGAATGCCCAGCGGATCGCAGGCCCGCTGAATCATGTTCTGCATCTGGTAACGAAAATAGCGAATACGCCCGGGAGCGGTAGGGGCCAGGGCGATCGCCTCCTCAATGGCGGACTGAAGATTGAGGGAGTTAACCTCGCTATTGCTGAAAAATTTGCTGTAGCGAAACCGCCCCTCAGCCTGGCTATGAACATCGGCAAAGCCCTCACAAATGAGTACTTCCCAGCGTCTTTTCTGGTTCTCGTCCAGCAATGGACGAGAGTAGAAATCCAGTTCCCAGAGCGATCCCATAGGTTGATCCTAGGCCTCACTGGCGGCTAGTAGTTGACCCACATCGGCAACCCGATTTTCGGCATCGGCGATGAGGGTATCGGGTTCCTTGAGAAATTCTCCCGGATATTTTTCTAGAACTTTGGTGGAAAGGGAAATGCGGTTGCGATCGCTATCCAGGGCAACTACCACCGCCGTAATCGGTTGTCCTACCCGCAGCACCGTAGACAGTGAATCGATATAGGTTTTACTGATTTGCTTGATGTGCAGCAAACCAGTGATACCCTCAAAATCGACAAAGGCGCCAAAGGGCTTCAGACTGGCCACCGTACCTGTCACCAACTGGCCCAGGGCCAGTTGCCCCATCACCCGGCTACGGGCAGCCAGGCGCTGAGACATCACCAGCTTATTGTTGGCGGGGTTAATCTCTAAAAAGCCCAGGGTGATTTTCTGCCCCAGCCAATCCTCCAGGGATTCGTAGGTAGAGGCCAAATGGGACCTGGGCACAAACCCCCGCAGCCCCTCTACGTCGACGGTCACCCCGCCTTTGTTGTGGCCGGTGACCCTGGCCTCCACAATTGCGCCCTGTTCTGCCCGCTGGGCCAAACTGGCCCAGAGTTGCTTCACCTTGATGCGGCGAATCGATAGCAGCACTTGGCCATCTGCATCCTGGTCGCGAATCACTTCAAAGTCGTAGTCTTGGCCCAGTTCAATCACCCCCTCAAGGGAGTTAACCGCCCTTACCGCCGCCTCTCGGGTTGGCAAAAAGGCCGCCGACTTGCCACCAATGTCTACGGTGGCCCCGTCGCTGGCAAAGGCGACCACCGTACCCCGCACAGTGCTGCCAAGCTGAAAGGTGTAATCGTGGGCTTCAAGGGCTCTGGCAAAGTCTTCAGCAGAAAAGGTCAAACCGGGTCTCCTGGTAAAACTAGGCTGGGGTCAATCCTTTACTATACACTGTCGCCGCCAGGCACTAGCACTTAAATCGCTAGCCCCAGGCGCAGCCCCAGGACCGCATGGATCACCATCAACACTACCGCGACGCTACCCACATAGGCATGGGCACTGCGCAGGCTGGCTTGCCCGCCAGCAAATTTGCTGGCAGATATTGCTCCGTTAAGGGCTAGCAGACTAACCAGAGTAGTGCCCGTCCAAAAGTGAGGGCTTTCAAAAATGGGTTGATCTTGCATCACCAGAGATAGCACCCCACCGGTATAGCCCAGGCTGATAAAAATAAATAACCAAGGGGCCAGGCGCTTGTGCATGGCTAGCTTTTCAGCTTTGTCTGGGCCCGGCTGGCTGAGCCGACCCTGCCACCCAACCCAGGCGGTAACACTGCCCATCACAAACAATACAATGCCCATCATTAGGGGATGGCCCCAGTGCACAATCGGAGCAGGGACACCGAAACCGGCAAACCAGTCGGCAATGGGCTGCAGGGCATTGCGTATTGTAGAAACCATGGTAAAGTCCCAAACTGCGTTAAACAACTATCTATTAAGGTGCCATATTTTCTGGCCGTGGAGCTGGGATATTTTTTAAGGGACTGGCCCTGGGACTGGCGATCGCGGCCCCGATAGGGCCCATTGCGTGGCTATGCATTGGGCCAACCCCAACCCAGGGGCACAGCATAGGGTTGGCTACTGGGCTGGGGCGGCCACCGCCGATGGCCTCTATGCCAGTATGGCGGCCTTTGGCCTGGTAACCCTGGCCCAGCCGGTGATGCACCAGGCTCTCTGGCTAAAGATGGGGGGCGGCCTGGCCCTCTGCTGTCTAGGCATAGCCACTTTTCGGTCTAAATCAGTGGCCCGCCAAAATTCAGCTCCGCGCCTGGGTGGGTGGCCTATGGGTCTAGCTTTCTATTGACCCTGAGTAATCCCGCCACTATGGTGTCCTTTCTGGCGATTTTTGCTAGCCTGAGTCTGGGCAATCCCGGCCCGGCCTGGCCCTCAGCGGTGGCAATGGTCATCGGGGTAGGGGGGCAGCCCTATGGTGGCTAGGCTTGACCTGGGGAGTAACATGGTTTAGCCCGATATTATCTCCACCTCGATTGATCTGGTTAAATCGGGCAGCAGGGGTGATTTTAGTTGCCTTTGGAGTAGCTGCGGTGCTGGGCCCATAGGGGCTATGCCTACCCGGTTTGTTGATCCTGTCTGGCCAGCTTTTTTTGCGAATAGAAATGCTATGACCTCTGGAAAATCTCCATTGCTTTGCTCAACTGTCCGCCGCACCAGGGTAGGGCCCTGGCTGGCCCTAGTGGGGTTAGGGCTGGTTGTCTGCCTGACCCTAGCGGCGATCGCCCCGGTTCTGGCCACGTTTTCCCCGCCGGTGCTGGTCAGTACCTCACTTGTCAGCACCTCAATTAAAGAGCTGCGGCAAAAGCAAAAAAATCTAACCCAGGAGCGCCGTCAGATTGATCAGCAGCAGGAACAACTGCAAAATCGCCAGCATCATTCTGAGGCAAACCTGAAAAATCTAGAGCAGAACATTACCTACACTGACAAGCAAATTGCTACAACAGAAGACCAGCTGACCCGGGCCCAAACCGCCTTAGATAGGCTTGAAACCCAGCTCAAACAGGCAGAGACCAACTACGAAAAGGTTAGAAACGCCACCGTTGGTCGATTACAATTTCTGCAGCGGCAGCAAGCCAGCGAGGGGTGGGCCGTGCTGTTGCAAAGCCACGATTTGAACCAATTTCTCGATCGCCAGTACCAGTTAAAGCGGGTTTATGCCGCCGACCGTCGGGTACTTGAAGATATTAAGGTCAAAGCTGAGGCCATCCAAAAGCAAAAAGCTGCCGTCGAAAGCCAAAAAAATCAAGTATCTCTGTTGCGGCAACAACTGCTTTCCCAGAAACGTCAGTACCAGGCAGAGGCGGGAGAAGAGAAGCAGCTCATCAATCGCCTACAGCAGCAGCGATCGGCCCTGGAGGCAGCCGAGGCCCAGCTGATGCAAGATTCAGAACAACTAGCCGAGCTGATTCGGCAAAAGTTGGCAGCCGAATCCCAGTCCAGCATTATTCGGGGGACTGGGCGCTTTATTCGGCCCTCCAGTGCCGCCCTCTCCAGCGGCTTTGGCTACCGCATGCACCCGATTTTAGGCTACCGGCGGTTCCATGCCGGGGTAGATTTCTCCGGTGTTTACGGCAGCACGATTCGAGCCGCTGACTCAGGTCGGGTGATTTTCTCGGGCTGGTATGGCGGCTATGGGCAGGCGGTGATTATTGACCACGGCGGTGGCCTCACCACCCTCTACGCCCATACCAGCCGCCTATTTGTGCGAGAGGGAGAGGCCGTGCAGCAGGGCCAACCGATTGCTGCAGTTGGTTCCACCGGCCTTTCAACGGGCCCTCATCTGCACTTTGAAGTGCGCCAAAATGGTAACCCGGTTAATCCGATGGGGTATTTGTAAGCTTCTCCGCTCAATTTTCAACGGAAGCGGTGGGATTTGAACCCACGAGGGAAGGTTTACTCCCCTACCTCCTTAGCAGGGAGGCGCTTTCGACCACTCAGCCACGCTTCCAAGAATTAGTCTTTGGCTAGTCTAGCAGAGACTTAGACCCAGTCACCAAGATTTTACCGGAGTTCGATTAATTTATGGTTTTCTAAGACCCCCCTGGCAAGGGTTTTGGTAGGATACAGAAAAGCTAAGGGGGAATTAGCTCAGCTGGTAGAGCGCTGCGATCGCACCGCAGAGGTCAGGAGTTCGAATCTCCTATTCTCCACATTTACCTTGGTAAAACTCAGCTGGTAGAGCGCTGCGTTGGCGAAGCCTGGCCTCAGGCCAATCGCACCGCAGAGGTCAGGAGTTTCTCCCAAAGGGAGAGGCTACGCCAACGAATCTCCTAATTATCCTCGAGAGTGATCAGATTTTTGTGTAAGCGGTTTAGAATCCAACCCATAGTCTAAGGAGACCGCCTTACGCCTCGACGTAGAAGAGACGTGACCATTCCCGACGAACCGGTCGATCTGTTGGGAGAGGCTGGGATCATTCAACAGCTAACCCAACTTGATGTCTCTTAACATGAGACAAGCTTGTCAGTTACGAGACATCAAAATTCAACATTGGAAGGCAGCTGTTTCCCATTTTCCTATCCTGTTTCCGGGACGTTTCAATTTCTGACTGTTCACCTTCTACACAAAAATCTGAACAGCCCCCTTTCCCGAGTTGCTTTCTTTACAAACTGTAACAATTCAGTTAGAATTAAAAATATACATACTCAGTCATCTCTTGTGCTTTCGCCCTCGATGATCACGCTTGTAAGCTAAATCCTGCACTTTTTAACATCATGACTACAACTCTTCAACAACAACGGAGCGCTTCTTTGTGGGAGCAGTTCTGTCAATGGGTAACCAGCACCGAAAACCGCCTGTACATTGGCTGGTTCGGCGTGCTGATGATTCCCACCCTGCTGGCTGCTACTGCTTGCTATGTGATTGCCTTTGTGGCTGCTCCCCCC
>JAGWXD010000080.1 GCA_018970085.1 Cyanobacteria bacterium REEB459 | reverse complement strand
ATATCGCTGCATCAGCGTTCCATTGGGGCGGGGTTCACGCCCGTTTTTCACAACCTGGTGGCTCTGGCAGTGAGGACAGTCCATAACTTTAGGGTAATTGCACTATAGCCATTTTACCTATCATCGCTTACCAGACCAGCACCTACCAGGTACCCACCTACCCCTCCCAACGGCGATCGCGGAACTGGCCTGCTACCCCCCCCTTCCCCTGTAAACACATCATCGCTGCGGCCCTGGCGATCGCCGACCAGGGATCGGTGCAGCAGTGGAGTCAGGAGGCGGAGGGAGACATGGGGGAAGGCGCAAGGCCCAGGGCAACGGGCTAGGAAAAGCATAGGGAAAGTAATCCAACAGCCAGAGTGCCTACTTGCTGACCCCTGACCACTCCCTCCCTGGCTTGCGCTGTTATGCTGCTTTGGGAGACAAGGTCAGGGGTCAAGGCCGCGATAGAGATCGGCGATCGCAAATTCGAGATCGATGCTGTTCAGCCTAACCTCATCCCCTGGGCGGTAAATGACTGTTTCCCAGAGGCCTGGGGCGTTGAGACGGCGACATTCTACCCACTGGGTTGTCTGGGAAATCAAAACATATTCTTCCAAGGATTCGAGCTGTTGATAATCTTCAAATTTCTTCCCTGAGTCAAACTGTTCCGTACTGGTTAAAAGGACTTCCACAATCAGTTTGGGGTAGCGCTTAATATAGCGGTCGTCACGATCGCGGCGATCGCAGGTGACAAAGGCATCAGGATAGTAATAAAACTCGTCGTTATAGTTGACCTTAACATTGCCGGAATGAAATCGGCATTCTGAGTCGCCGAGATGGAGGTTAAGGAGGGTGAGCAGGTTGAGGGCAATCCGATCGTGGTTGTCTGGGCCACCGGCCATTGCATAGACCAAGCCGCGTTGATACTCATGGCGGATAGGGCTGTCTCGTTCGATGTCGAGGTAGTCTTCGGGACTGATGTAGTGGGGAATGGCAACCATGAACACTTGCCAGGGAATATAGATGCTCGACACCTCTAACGTCTCCCAGTATATGCTCTCCGGGCCGCTACGGCAGGCGCAGGGCAACGGGCAAGGGAAGGGAATGGGGAGTAGGGGAAGAAAGAACGAAGAACGAAAAAGGAAAAGGAAAAGGGAGTAGGGTTTTCCAGGAGCAGATCCTGGCTGCGGCTATAGTTCTACTTTTTCAGGGAGAGTGATCAGAATTTTGTGTAAATCCTGATTCTTGCAACCAGAAATCAATGGTTTCAGCCTGGTCTAACCTGGTGTCCTGAACACTCCCGTCATCCCTCACCTCAAGCCTATCTTCGATAGCACTACAGTTTCTAAAAGCTAGGGTTTAGCGGGTCTATAAAGCCACCATGCAGACCCAAGGTGATGGAGGAGTTGTGTGCGGTCGACAAGGGTGTCACACTGATTTCTTCATTGCCAGGCTTACCCCACTAAAGTAACTTGTGGTCACAACCATTCCCATGGCAAAAAACTAAGGCCGAGTGCCAGAAATCCTCGAAGGTCCTATAGCGGTTTTCCATAGAGTGAGACACCCCATGGCTCAGTCCTGCCCTCCAGCCTCTGGCTGTATGAGTTTCACGCTGTACTCCCCCTTGGCAAGGGGGGGCAGGGGGGGTTGTTCACATCGCACTTCACCCGAGTAAAATCCGCTGTATCCTTGCCCTTAGAATCCAGACCCGAACCGCAGCCAGTCAACCGTCCTTAGCCTTCTGGAGCAATCAACCGCTTGGAGCCCACCGCACCCCCCCTAACCGCTAAGCAACTGCAGCGCCGCTACCGCCAGGGCGATCGCCACTTCGTCGGCGTCAACCTTAGGGGCGAGTCCCTGCGGGGGCTGAACCTGAAGGATATTAACCTGAGCCAGGCCGACCTCAGCCAGGCCGACCTCAGGGGCACTGACTTCACCGGAGCAAACCTGGCGGGGGCCTGCCTGGTAGAAGCTAAAACCGGCAGCCAACGGCGCTGGCTACTACCCAAGTTGATCATCGCCTGGACTATGGCGGGGCTGTCGGGTTTTCTCTCATCTATATTTTGGGCCTTTTTTGTGGCCCAACTGGTTGACCCGAAGGGAAGTAATTCCCTAACCCATACCGTCAGTGGCGATATCATCGGTGGTTTGATTGGCCTATTGGTGCTGGTGGCGGTGCTGTTACTGCTCTACTGGCGCGGGGTTTTAGCCGTCTTGGGCGCTTTCGCTTTCGCTGTCGCTGTCGCTGGCACTGTCGCTAGCGCTGTCGCTGTCTCTGTCGTTTTCGCTGTCACTTTCGCTTTCGCTGGCGCTGTCGCTGGCGCTGTCGCTGGCGCTTTCGCTGGCGCTTTCGCTGTCGCTGGCGCTTTCGCTGGCGCTGTCGTTTTCGCTGGCGCTGGCGCTTTCGCTGGCGCTTTCGCTGTTGTGGGTACCTTAACTACCCTGGCGGTGGCCTACGCCGTTAGTCGCCGTGCCCTCAGGGGCGACCCCCGTGATCCCTGGTTGCGTAGCCTGGCGGTGGTGGTGGCGGCCTGGGGTGGCACCCGCTTTACCGGGGCCGATCTCACCGACGCCGATTGCTCTGGGGCCAGCCTCAAGGGGGCCCACCTCTACGGCGCCAGCCTCACCCGTACGCAGTTTCACCGGGCCCGCCAGGTAAACCTGGCCCGTCTGGGCAAAACCATCCTGGCTGACGTTGCCGTGCAAGACCTGTTGATCAGCCTGCGGGGCCGGGGTAGGGCTTATCGGGGTAAAAATTTGCAAGGGGCTAATTTAGCCACCGCAGACCTGGTGGGCGCTGACTTTACAGAGGCGGATTTGAGTCGGGCCACCCTGGCAGGGGCCGACCTGCAGCAGGCTAATCTGACCAAGACCCAGGCCCTGGGTACGGAGTTTCGGCAAACCAATCTCACCGGTGCCTGCTTAGAGGCCTGGAATATCGACAGCACCACCCAACTGGCAGGGGCTCGGTGCGATTATGTCTACCTGCTGGGCCATCACCAGGAGCGACGCCCTAATAGCGGTCACTTTCAACCCGGTGAGTTTACCAAGCTGTTTGAGGAGGTGCTGGATACCATCGATCTGATCTTTCAAAACGGCATCGACTGGAAGGTATTTTTGCAAACCTTTCAGCAGGTCCAGGTGCAGCAGGGGGAGTCGGAATTAGCCATCCAGAGTATTGAAAATAAAGGGGATGGGGTGATGGTGGTAAAACTCAAGGCTGCACCCGACACCGATAAGGCCGGGGTGCACCAGCTCTTTATGAGCGGCTACCACACCGCCCTAGCGGCCGCTGAAGAGCGTTACAAAGCCCAACTACAGGCCAAGGACGAAGAAATTCAACGCTACCACCAGCAAAACGCCAATATGCAGGAGGTGGTTAAACTATTAGCCGCCAAGCCGATTACCATTGATGTTAGAGCTACCGCCGAGAGCAAAGCTATGCAGGGCAACGACCACAGCCAAAATCTGAACATCCAGGGCGATTTCAACCTAAAGGCCACCAACTCCGTAGTCAGCCTAGGCGATATCAGCGGTCAGGTCAGCAACCAAATCCACCAGCTACCCCTCGACAGCTCCCCCGGCCAGCCCAGCCTCAGGGAGCTGCTTAGCCAACTGCAGCAGGCCATAGAAACCGACCCCGAACTGCAAGACAGCACCAGGGTCGAGGCCCTGACCGAGGTGCAGGAACTGGCCACAGCCGCCCAACACCCTGAACCGGGGATGATGCAGAAAGCGGCGAAAGGGGCTATGAACGGCCTCAAGGGCATCGCCGCCAGTCTCTCGGACGTCTCTAAACTAGCCATCGCCTGCAAAGACCTGCTACCCCTGATCATGACAGCCCTGGGCCTGCCTTAGTCACGGCGCTGGCTAAGCAGCAACTCAGAGATACAAAACCGTTCGTAAACCCCCATCTACCTCCTCCTGCAAGGAGTCCGGTATTGAACCAATCCGCTCCACCAAAAAGGTCTTATCGACCGTCAGGATCTGAGAGACATTGATCACAGAGTCCTTCGGCAAACCGCATACCCCGCGAGGCAAGCGCACATTACCCGGCGCTTCTGCTAGCTGAATATTTGAAGAAATAACGACGACAATCACCGTGCTAATCCGACTCTGGGTAAAGGCATCATCCTGAACCACCAAGACAGGACGGCGATAGCCAGGTTCTGAATCGATTGGGTCGGGTAGGTTCGCCCACCAAAGTTCGCCTCGATACATTACCAATCCTCGCGGGGCAAGGACATAAACTGCATCCTTGCCATCACTGGATCAAGTTCAGAGGACTCGTTACCGTAAACCTGGTTCAATTTGAGCAGGATTTGCTCACGACTGTGCCTTTTCAGATAGGCCTGTAACGCTCTCGTGTAAAGCTCACTGCGCGATAACCCCAACTGCTGAGCCAGGGCTTCCGCCTGATTAAAAACTGGGTCTGGAAGGGAAATTGCCGTTTTCATGATGATTTTAGCCTGAAGCCCTACCTTTTTGTTATACCTCAGTTATACCAGGGCAACCAGGGCTAGCCTCGCCGATAACGGCTCAGGGCAGACCACTTTTCTGTAGGTCCCGAATTGGGCCCACACCCCCATAGTCATGCTCTCTGCTGGAGGTAGGCAACTACCGCTGGCCAATCGGGAAAGGGCGGCTGACCAAAATGGATATGCTCCCCCCGAAAGCGATCGGCCCCATTCTTAGTTCTATCGTCTATGAGAAAATCACCCTCATTAAGGTTTTTGTGGTGAGACAGAATCAGCCGCTTATGGGCCGCCCGGCCCAGGTGACGCTTAACCCACAACAGCTTATCTGACCAGGCACTGGGGTTCTCCCAGGGGGCGGTGGATAAAATGTAGGTGTCATAGAGACCCGCCAACAGCTCAAAGGACTCAACCGCCCCCGGCAGCGGCTCCATCAAAGAGAAGATACCGGGAACGTTATGGCACCTGTCGTCATACTCATCCACCACCTCTGGGGGGACACGGGCAATGCCAGAGGGAAAATCAACCAGAACATTGTCCATGTCGATGTAGAGAATCTTTAGGTCCATGCTCCTTGCCTCTAAGTAAAACCACCGAATCGCAAACCCTGAGGTAGATGCCATTGACACCGATAGGCGGTAAGCCTGCCCCCTGAAGGCACTGAACCCATTATCGCCCCTTAAGGCTGAGGGGGGAGGGCAACCCGCGATCGCCGCAAAAGCTTTACCAGGTTGAGCGCCAGAAGACCTGGCTCTAGGCCTGCTCAGCCTGTCACCAAACCTGCACAGGGAACCTGTCCACTACCAGAGAAGATAAGCCTAGGAACAGATCTGAACTGACTCAGGATGCCAGGCCCGATCTAAAACAGTGGTTAATGGGTTTAGCATTCCCGCCCCAGGGAAGACTGTTTACAGACTCGCACCCGCACAACTGTTGGAGATCGGGCCTGGCTAGACTACAAACCCGACGGCACCATCAGCCCCAAGGCCAACGCCAAACGCTTCCTGCCCCAACTACCCGGCGAATCTAACAGCGAATACTACCAGCGGCTGGTGATGTCCCACTTCTCCGACAAATTCGCCAAAACCTGCCGTGACTTCATGGGCCTGGTGTTTAGCCACGGCGTCCGCCTGGTGGACGTGCCCAAGGAAATTATCGACCACTGGGAATCGCTAGACGGCATCGGCACCCGGGGCGATCGCCGCGCTATAGATGGCTTTGAGGTCAGCGGCGACGGCCTTACGGTCTTTGTAAGAGACATAGCTAAGGGAATTGCGCACTTTATGGACGATGCACAATTGCACCCAAGTTTGGGGTAAGACCGTTTCAATCGCCTCAGGCAAGCCCGTAAGCCCATCCCCGCAGGCGATGAAGATATCCTTCACCCCTCGCGTTTGGAGTTCGGTGATCACCGATAGCCAGAACTTGGAGGATTCATTCTCCGTTATCCACAGTCCCAGGAGGTCCTTGTGACCGGCGAGATTAACCCCTAAGGCCAGATGAATGGCCTTGTTGATCACCCGCCCATCCTGGCGCACCTTGACCACCCAGGCATCAAAATACACGATTGGGTACACCCCATCGAGGTTCCGATTCTGCCAGGTTTTACGCTCAGCTTCCACCGCCTCAATCACCGTCGAGACCAGGCTATGAGAGACGTTTACCCCATACAACTCCTGCAACTGAGCCTGAATATCGCGGGTTGTCATCCCTCGGGCATACAGCGATAGGATCTTGCCGTCAAAGCCTGTAAAGCGAGTCTGGCCTTTTTCAATGAGCTGGGGCTCGAAGGCGCCGTTGCGGTCCCGGGGGATGCCATCTCCGCTTCGCCAAACTCTCCCTTAATCGTTTTTTTACTCCTACCGTTGCGACGATTGCGAGGGCGCTCAAGCTCGGGTTCAGCTGTCTCCTCAGCCAGATGGTGGTCTAACTCTGCACTCAAGCACCGTTCAATTAGGGCCTTGGTTAGTTGCTTAACAATGCCGCTTTCCCCCATCAGGTCCTCAGGGCT
>JAGWXD010000079.1 GCA_018970085.1 Cyanobacteria bacterium REEB459 | reverse complement strand
TGAGTTTCCATTCAATTGCGTTCCCCAGCGAGTGGGGACGTTCAAAGGCTTGGCGCGCGGTTGGTAACCCCAACTGGTTTCCATTCAATTGCGTTCCCCAGCGAGTGGGGACACGATAATGGGGTGCGTAAGCAGATTAACTCTGTTGTGTTTCCATTCAATTGCGTTCCCCAGCGAGTGGGGACCCTACAGACTTTGGCCTAATTAAAACTAAAGAAAAGTTTCCATTCAATTGCGTTCCCCAGCGAGTGGGGACCCGCATGTCGTTTGAAAAGGCTCGGCGTGAGCTGGGCCGGTTTCCATTCAATTGCGTTCCCCAGCGAGTGGGGACTTGTATTTACGAATGGAAATGCCCAGGAATCGGGGGGTTTCCATTCAATTGCGTTCCCCAGCGAGTGGGGACTCTACCCCATTAAACCCCATACGGGCAGGGCATTTCAACCCCCGTTTGCGAGGGATAACCATTTCCCACCCACCTCACCCCCAGAACCACCCCTCCAAACCGCCTCAAACCCTTACCCCGCAAGCCATCGAGGGATAGAACGAGAAACCGTCATTTCAGCCATTTTGCCTATCCCTCGCAACCCCCCACCTCAAATAATCACCGACCCTGGTGGATCCGTGACTGGCACCCCACCCCACACCTCCACCTTAGCCAGGGTGTGCTGAGACAAGGGATAAAACCGCACACTATCCTCCTGTAAATTCACCCGCGATCGCAGCCTGGCCTGCAACTCTGCATACTTCTTGGCCGACAACACACACTCAAACACACTGTACTGCACCCGCCGCCCGTAACCCTCCAGCACATCCGCCACCTGCTTGCGGCGGCGATTGGAGGGAATATCGTAGGTAACCACATAGAACAGCATCAGCGAATCTGATAGGGGCGGTAGGAGCAGGCCGGGTCGTAGACAAACTGTTTATAGGCCTTCACCTGGGTATTTAACCCATGCCAGCGGGGATGGGACTCCCCATCGCTGGCGGCGAGGGGTTCCTCCATCCGCTGCACAAAGGCCCTTAAAAACTTCCGCCGCCCCCCATCGTTGAGTAAACAACCACCGTTTTGGTACTCAAAATCCTGCTGGGCATCCATCACCCGGCGATTCACCAGATACAGCACCAGGGAATCGACAATTGAGGCGCGAAACTCCTCCACCAGGTCAGAGGCCAGGGCGGGATGCTGGTGGTTACCTTCGTGCAGGCAGGCCAGGTAGGGGTCCAGTCCCTGCAACTCAATCAGGGTGAGTAAATGGTTCCACACCACCTGGTAGCCAAAACTCAGCAGGGCATTCACCGGGTCTTCGGGGGGACGGCGGCTGCGGCGGCTAAAGCTAAAGGCGGCATTATCTAGACAGTCGGCAAAGGCCCCGTAGTAGACCCTGGCCCCCAGCCCCTCTATGCCCATCAGGTAGTCAATGGCCTCCCCCCGATGGGCCTGCTGACTCAGCTCCTCCAGGCGATCAATGGCCGCCGCTAAGGCCGGGGACGATCGCCGCCGTTGTTGGCGCAACAGCAACACCCGGCTATTTTTTAACTTGGTCTGGACAATCTGCCGGGCCACCAACAGCCGGTCAGGAAAACCCACCTGCTGCTGGTAACGCACCAACTGGCGGTGGCCCCGAGCGATGGGTAACATGCGCCCATAGCAAAACCCCAACCGCGACAAGTAGGCGATGGGAATATCGCGCCAGAGACAGGCCCGGATCAACTGGGTAGTCACCTGGGACTGACCAAAAATCAGGATCTGCTCCAGCAGGGGCAACTGCACCGTATCCAGCAGGGTCTCTCCCTGACGGACCACCACCTGTTCCTGCCGTAGCGCCAGGTAGCAGCCCTGGCGGGATACATACAGAGTGCGCATACCTGGGCCTACCGGGGGCCCTGATTGCCGTGGCGGCGACCCAGCCGATCCCCTGGGGTTGGGGGCACGCTCAGATCCAGGGGTTGGCTGGAGTGGCTCCGCTGCAGAAACAAAATCAGGCGATCGCTAAAGCTGGCGGTGGCAAAGCTAGCGGCCACCACCAGGAGGGTATTGATCAAAACCGCTGCCAACCCCAGGGGGGCAATCAGCAGAATCACCAGGGTAATGGCCCCGTTAGTACCTGCCACCAGGGCATTCCGCACTCGGGCAGTCTGGGGAGAAAGAAACATTGGCAAACCCTCCATAGAGTCGGTTATGCATCCACCGTAGCCAGCCTAAAAGGGAACGTCGAGGGTTTTAATGCGAAGGACGAAATCGGATGGCAGCGGTTACAGGCGATCGCAAATATACTGGTTCAACCGGCTAAGGGGGTTTTCTGCTGGGCTGCCCACCACCTGGCGCATCACCCTATTCAGGTGGGCTAGCATGGTCTGTTGATCCTCAATTTCCGAGACGCCCACCAGGTTATGCACGGAGTGGTTGCGCTGCTCACAATACTCATTTAGCGCCTTGAGAGAATCGACAATCGGGGCAAACTGGGGGTAATACTCCACGATGGCCAGGTTCACATAGCGACTAATCGCTTCCCCCAGCCGCAAGGGTCCCCCCTTGGGGAGGGTGTACTGTTGCAGGTGCTGGTAGAGGCGGCCCTGATCCACCTGCCGAATGGCCTGCCAGGATCGCTCCTGTTCAGACCGTTTGCCCGATATGGACAGCCCAATTTTCTCCACCAGCAAGAATTGCAGGATGTTTTCCTGCAGCCGAAATAGGCTGACCAGAAAGTCTTCGTACTGGTGGTGCTGGAGTTGAATCAAGGCCTTAAAGTAGGCCTCCTTGAGTAGGGCGCGGCGATCGCCCTGACGCAGGGGGGCAATGTCTTGCCACCATTCTGGATCGACGGCCTCTTGACAACCCTGCAAACTCGAGAAGGCCCGGTTAAAGTCGAAGGCCAGTCGGTAAAAGCCGTAGTTCAAGAGGGCCTCCAGGGTGGGGGTGAGTAGGCCCGACTGCTGGAGGGTGATTAGGGCCCCCCGGTAGTTGTAATCCTGCACCTGCTGTTGAATCACCTTCAGGTCAAACTCTCGCTTGAGGATGTTGACGTTGTTGGCAAACACCCGATCCTGCCCTGGTCGGATTTCCTGGGGGTTACGCACCTGCCAGATGCGGCTATAGGGGGCATAGCCCGCCGCTTGCATGATGCTCCAGGCGGCTTTCATCGCCGGGGTGCCAGAGGAGGCATTCAGTTCCAGGGTGGTGGTGGCATCCAGGCCGGGTAGGGCGGTCTGGATGGCCTGGCGGGCGGATTGACTGGCCAGCAACAAATCGATGGGGTCGGCGGAAAACTCAGGGGCTACCGGCTGCAGGGCGATCGCTGCGGGGGGTAATTGCAGCTCTAACTCTAGCCAGTCCTGGGTTTCTTGGGCATTGCTGGCGGTGTCGCGGGTGTGGAGCAGAATGGCCCGGACGATGGGGTGGTTTTGGGCTGTTAGGTAGCGCACCAGGCTGATGATGGACCCTTCGGTGTGGTTTTTGCTGAAGGGGTCCTGGTTGCCGACGAAGGATAGGAGGATGCTGGGCATGATGGCTAAAGGGTTGGTGAGCTGTTGACTCAGGGCTGTAGGCCAAAGAGGTGGATGGCTCCAGGGATATTGGCGAGATCAGAGAGGAATTGCGATCTCAAATGATTGGTATTGGGTTGTTCTCCACCCATGAATAGACAGACTACTTCTTGACATCCATGCCTAGATACTCTGACCCGCTTAATACTGACCCATGAACAATAGGAATTTCCACCACCTGCATCGCCACCAACATGAATCTTTTTTTTATATGTTGGCTTGTAAATCAAATTCATTCCTTGGCCACGAGTTCCTAAGGGATTTTGAGTTGACCATTCTTTGTCCTGTTTATTCACAGGCTCCTGTAGTGGATCAGGCACAAGGTATACAGCACAGGTTGTTGGCGAGAAAACTTCTGCTTGTGGGTTTTGGTTGCTTCCCAGAAATCTTTCCGGCCATTGATTTTGAACGGCTGCTGTCCAATTTTGGTAAAGGGTTTTCCAATCTTCTGGGTTAGTAACTAAACCAAACGGTTTATCAATCATCTGTTGTGCATCTTTTTGCCTAACTTGGTGAGTCAAATATAAAAGACTACCGCGTGATGCTTTTCTGCTATTGGGCATCACGTATATGTGCAGCGGTCGCCTCCATCCTCGACCAACTCCGCCAACCATGACTGCGAAACGAATGATCGGCAAAATGACTTTGTTTAGAGTTTCCGCTGGCGCATTGATTTGTAATGATCCTTTCCAAACAAAGAAATCAGGTTGATTGCTTGATTGCTCCCCCCAAATATCTCCTGGAATCATCTGAATGCGGACACATCCTCGACGACTGCCATTATCATGCGAAGAAGTCAGTGTTCCCAGTAACTCACCTACAGTAATTTCGGCATCTTGTTCAGACATCACTCCTAGCAAAAATCGTAGTACCCAGGATCGAAACCAACCGCGCCAGTGAGAAGCACGAAGTTCCATTGTTCTCGTGTCTGGCCCTGCATTTCCCTGACTGTATAGGTTGAACTCAAACTGCTTCGATATATAGCCAGGCTCTAAATTAAGCCGAGATGCTGTTGCAGGTTTAATCACACCATAGCCAGATGCTGTGCGACCGCCTATTCCATAAACACTCAAAGCTTGTTTAGTCCATCTCCATACTTCTTTCACATCCTCTGCTGTTGCTCGACCAGGAATACCACGAAGGGCAATTTTGACAGGGATTGCCTCTGCATCCCCATTGCCTAAAGTGTAAAACGATAGCGGTGTTCCTTGCCTCTGGTGATACACCTGAAAGTCTTGTTGTGGATTTACGATGTCTAGCGAAAGCTTGGTTGGCGTTTCGGGAAAAGCATCTAAAAATTCGATCTTCCCAGCTTGAGTACCTTCTTCTTCTTGGGTGCCCAACAATTCAACCATTCTAGGTGCCATGTCAGAACGTGTTTTCGCCCATGCTCTGACAAGACCTCGAATGGAGGAACCCGGGATATAGCCATATAAAGGTAATTCAGGGAAATATTGCCAATTCTGACCAACATTCCTTTTGTCTTCAGCTCTTCCCTGGCTAGGATTCCAAGCCCCACAAGGTTCTCCAGCCGATACTAAAGTTTCTAAATCTGGATGCAAAAAAGAGCCAACCTTTGTCCGCCACAGAAGTTGAAACGTCTCGGTCTTAAAAAGCTCATTTTGAGAAGTACGAGTTTGGTGTTGTTTCGCTAGCAACTCGATTAACTTTAGTCCACTGTAGGGATACATAATTACTCCTTATAAGCTCTTGCCCAAAAATTCCAATGGTTTGCCAAGACAAGGGCTTTTCGCCATAAAGCCATATATTCATTAGGTTGATTGTGTGCCAAAGCAGCCACTTGTGCCATTAAAGTGCTACGGTTCGGCGGGTTTTCTTCATCAACTAGCTGCCCTAGTAAGGACTCCCAAACGGGGACAGTACGTTGTCGCACATTTCCGACTTGAGCATTGGATTGATTCACATAGCCTGCTGCGGAAAGTAGTCCAAATACACGTAGGTGCTGCGAAAGACGCAAAACAGCTGTCAAGTCGTTGTCAGATAATCCAGGGCGACTGTTAAGGTAAGTTTGAATATGCCTATGAGCAAGTAAACTCATTTGTTCTGGTTGTAGCATAGCTAAACTCCTGTCGTTGCGAGAGATGTTGTAGGGTTAGTTCTTGCAGGAGGTCGCTCATTTCCAATCCAGCTTTGAACCCAACCGCGTCCTATATTTGCTTGTCCACCCACTTGAAGCAAGCTTGTCAAGATGGTTTTTAGAGAATCGTGATCAGTAGTCGCTAACGAGTTATTTTTTAGTAGGTTGTATCCCCATGTATAGTAGAAAATAGTATCTCTAGGGATGCAAACATCCGTCCAAAAAATTTCAGATGAACCACCTGTACCATCTTCACTTATGGGTTGAATCTTGTTTCTGACTTGAGTCCAGAGAGAATGTTCTAGTAAAACTTGAAACTCAGCGTCTGGCAAAACGATTCGACTTCTTTCCCACGTAGATTTGACAGCACTGCTCAAGTCAATATGCCAGTTACCCACTAGTGAAATTGAGTTTTTGTATTCCTCTGAAAAGGCTGAAACTCGAAGATGAGCATCGGCAACGGTATATTGGCCAGGTCGATCTCCAACTGCCTGATCAGGAAAAGTAACTTTGGGCTGTTTCGATATCAATGCATGATCTCGTAATAATGAATGACAAGTCACCCACGTAAATACATCGTTCCCTTGCATTGACATAGTTCGCATTGGTACCCAGAGTAATCGGGCATCTCCAAACCAAACTTGGTGAACCCCCATCTGATCACCATTCGCTAACTCTTTGCCAAACAAACGATCGGTTACTTCTTTACCTGCGACTTGCAGTACCTCATCTCGAAGACTGCCACGTAAAGATGATCCAGGAATATAGGGAAAATTTGTATGTACCTCACGGGCAATTTCTAAAATGTTGCCCAAATCACCTTCACCACCACAATGAATCGGGGCAAGGCTATAAAGATAACCAACTCGAAAATCTACCATTATTTCCTCCGCTAATTAGTAACAATTGCTAAAAATATCTGTACCATTTTGATTCAATCCTATCAATTTATCGTTACGATCAATTTAGATCAAACTTTGTTCAAGTTTCTAGATATTTTCGAGGATTGTCTCTTCATAGCTAGCATCAACAATTAGACTCATCAATTACCTCCCTGAATGAGATCCACAATAACTCTGAGTAGCCCAGGTCTCTCATTCGCTTCGCCCTTTCCAAGGCCTTACCCTGCTTGGCATTGGGGTCATTAGCGTAAAGAGGCTGGGGCCTCTCCAGGTAATAAACACTACCGGGTGGGG
>JAGWXD010000078.1 GCA_018970085.1 Cyanobacteria bacterium REEB459 | reverse complement strand
GCCCCCTTCCTCGCCGTTCATAAAGATACGCGCTTGGGTACCGAGGCCGGTGAGGGGGTTGTAGAAGGCACTGACCTCAGGCAGGTCAGCGGAACAGAAGCGGTTAAAGGTAATGGTGCTGGTGGTGGTAGCAGAGCGTTGGGTCGCGACATCCCAGTTGTAGACTTTTTGGATTAAGTCCCCACCACTGACCACCGAGAGGTCAGACTTGTTAATTACCCAGCTGGAAATAAAGGCTCCCTTGCCGCCGTGGGCCCTAACCGCCCCGGTGGTGCTGCCCAGTTCGTGGCCCATTAATAGGGTAAAGGTGCCATCCAGGTTGTCAAAGGCCCCTAATCCATCGGGAATACCCACCATTTTGTAACCATTACTGGGGGCATCGCCTGTGGTTAGAATCGAGGTCACCTTCACCCCCGTGGCCGAGGCCACTGGAATCACGTAGGGGGTCTGACTGCTGCTGGGACCGGTTAGGGTAGGGGCTGGTCCCTGGGGAGTTGGGGTCACCTCAAACTGGCTGAGAACTCGGGGAGTCCGACCGGAGATTGCCGTGGGGTTAGCCAGTAATTCAGTTTCGGTATAGCTATCAATGCCATAGGTAGTCACCACCAGTTTTTGGGTGATTGGATCAATATCAAACTCAGACCAGCTGTAGCTATGACCCACAAAGTAATCACCCTGGAGCAGTTTGGCGTTAATCAACCCATTGGCCTGGGGCAGGTTATCATTCAACCCGATGGGGTCGTAACCCAGAGGCTTGAGCAGGTTGTCGTTAATTGCCTGCTTGACAAAGTCGTCCTTGTCGTTGGGCAGATTATCGCCGTCCGGTGCATTGGGCAGGGAATTATAGAAGGCCCGTAGCTGGGGATTATTGGCCGTAAACAGGTTGCCCAGGAATTCGCCCGTTGGCCGTTCGTAGGCAACGGCACCGGTGGTAATTTCAAAGGCGCTGGTGGCAATCTGCGGGCCAAACGCTCGTTCCTGATAGGTGAGATTGTTGACAAAGGTACTGTGGACGTCAGCAGATACAAAGACAACATTCTGAATACCGTTGCTTTCGATAAACTTCAGCAGTTCGGTCCGCTCAGCGTTATAGCCCTCGTAGGAGTCGGTATTGATGCCAGGAAAGATATTCTGAACCGGCTCCGGCACCACGATGAATTTCCAGGTGACCTTATTGCTTTGGGCGGCCAACAGGTCCCGCTTCAGGTCGTTGAGTTGGGCTTGCCCCAGCAGGGTTCGTCCTGGGGTGAAGGACTGGGTCAGTACCCGGGCGATTTCCTGGGGGTTGGTAAAGTCGGAGGGTCCGGTTATTTCCTGGTCCCGGAAGGAGCGGGTATCCAGCACCATCACCGCCGCGTCCTTACCGTAGGTGTTATAGCGGTAGAGCTTGCGTTCCCCCGCTGTGCGTGGATCACCGGTATTACCGTAGACCTCATCCCGCAGGGGATTATACTCCTGAAAGGCTTGTAGGCCATTTTCAAACAAAGCGGTGTCATTAATTAGACGCCCTGGGGTATTGTCCTTAAAGCGAGGATCGGAACTGGCCAGGGCTCCACCGGCAAAGTCGTTAGTGACTTCATGGTCGTCGATGATTGCCAGCACAGAGGTAGAGGCTCGCAAGTCGGCCCAGGTGTTGGAGCCAAAGCGACTGCTGTAGACCTCAGAGTGCTTCAGACGGAAGTCATCTAGGGTTTCAGCTTGCTGCTTGAGGGTGCCATCCAGGTTCTTCAGGATGGGGGAGTCATCATCGGCATAGATGGTGTCCCCATGTTCTACGAAGAAGGCCAGGTTGCGCCCGGGGACATTGGCGATGGCTGGATAGGGAGCCAATTCCCCCCGCCAGTCACCGGCAACCCCAAATCGCAGGCCGGTTTGAGCCCCTGCGGCGGCGGCGGTACTGAACTTACCAACCTCCCGACCCCCTACCGCATCGGTGACCCGGTAGAAGTATTGGGTATTAGAAGTTAGGCCAGTGATGTTAACCTTAACCGGTTGCAGTGGATTGGCAACGGTGGCGGTGGCGGTCCCGGCGATGGTGGAGAACCCAGCATCGGTGGAGTATTCAAACTTAACCGGGCCGGCAGAGCTACTGCGAGCCCATAGTACGGTGGAAGTTTGGGTGGTGTCGCCACTGGCGATACCGTTGAGCAGGGAAGGGGTTGGCACCAGATCGGCTCCTAGGGTAAGAATTTGGGTGAACTGAGTCGCACTGAAGTTGTTATCGCTCACCAGCACGATCGATTGCCGGCCGTCGGGCAGCTTCGGTCCAAATGCTAGCCCCTCAACGTTATCCAGTCCTGTAGCTAGTTTCAAATCATCCAGGTTTAAAACTAACCGTTTCTGCGCAGGCTGAATCGCTGCTAGTTGGGTCGGAGTCAGCGCATTGAGCGAATCGTAGAAGCTGATGTCTGTGGCTCCCTGGAGCGAAATTTCGTAAAGTCGAATGGTGTTGCCTTTACCCACAGCAAAACTGCGTTCCAGGGCCAGCAATGTCCCCCGGTTATCGATCGCTAGCAGGTCTACTAGCCCATTGTCGGCAGCAGCCGTTGTTGGGTCGGGCGCTTTGGGAATAGATTCTGTGACGTAGAGGTATTCTTTTTCGGGTTGCCCGGTCGCCAGGTTATATTGCAGAATTCGAGTACGCGCACCATTGGTTAAAGTGGCGATCGCTCCATCCTGAAGCAGGGCACTCTCTGTCGCCGTGAACAGATAGCGCTGATCCGGGGTAATCGTCAGACTTTCAAACGCAAGATTGTTTCGCACGCCCAATGTTTGGGTATCACCCGCATCAATCGCGCCGCTATTGTTAGTGTCCTGTACGACGGGGACGAACTTGCCAGGCACAGGCAGAGACCTGACAAAAGCACCCGTCGCCAGACTATATTCATTCACAAACGGACTGGTCACCCGGCCAGCAGCCGGATTGACCTCCCCTTCAGAGGACACGAAAACCGTCCCGTTCTGGGTCAGGGCAATACCTTCTGGATCCAGGCTAAGGGCTGGGTAGAAACTGCCATTGGGCTGTTGTAGAGGGGTGGCATTGGTAAAGTTAACGCTGGTTAACTGACCACCGGGACTAACTGCCGTAGTAAAGGTATAAAACCGAGCCGGGCCAACCTGAGAGCGATCGTCGGAAATCGCATAAAACCGATTGTTTACCGTATCGTAGGTAACCCCCGATAGGCCACCCATTGCTGTCGCTACGCCGTTTACCGTACCCGCGCTACCACTGGGGATAAAGCCGGTGGAAAAGGTCACCTGTCCCTGGAAACTAGCCCGGGGGATTGTATTGGCAGTTTGGGGCTGCAACTGGATGTCAGAGAAAATGAGACGGTGATCAGAACTGGGAAACCCATTCCACTGACTAGCATTAAAGGTTCCCACCAGAGGAAATAGGGGATCGGTATTGAGGGGCCAGAAAATACCACCGTCTACCTTGGCAAGATTGGCAGAGGGTAGGATGTAATCAGCCCTCAGGTTGCCTGGTGAACTGTCGGCAAAATCGGCGGTATCGAAGGCAGCATTACCACGATGGGTGGTGTTTGCTCCTCCCTGCAAGGTCGCCTGCTGAGGCCCACCGGGGCTGGTGGGAATAAAGTTGGTGTTGATGTTTGGATTTTGCAGTAGTTGCAGAATAGCGTTCCGGTCCCCCACCCGATAAGCATCCCCATCGTAGGCTTCGGCATTCTGGTCACCCATGATCACAAAGCTGGAACCGGGCTGTAATCCCCCTTTGTTGCCTTTATCGTCGTAAATATAATCCCCTTTGCCGGCAGAGACATAGTCAGCCCAAAAGCGAATTTCATCGAAGTTCCGCTTGCCATTGCGATCTTCGGTGTCATCGAATACCGGCGGTGTAGGATGACTAACCAGGGCGTGAATGATTTGCCCATCCACCATAATGGGGACATCCCAGTGGCTCTTGGAGGACAACCGTAGAATGGCCTTTTCCTCAGCAGAGTAAAACTCCCCCAAGTTTTCCTTGATGGCTGTAGCGGGATTATCAATAGTGGGATCGTTGGTGAGGAGATTGCCTGGCATATCCTTCCAGAGAAATTTTTGGAAGGTGCGAACATTGGCTATGTCGATAGGATATTTCGACAGCAATACCATGCCAAATTGCCCCGGGAAAGCTCCAAAGCCAAAGGCATCGTCGCCGTAACCCGCAGCTCCGATGCCATTGGTGATACTGGTAACAGCTGCACCATTGTTATTTAGGTCAAATCCGGTAGCAATGCCGGTGTTGGAAGGGGCAATGTAGAAGTAGGGATAGTTAACGGGAGTTGCACCATTTTGGCTCACCGAAAGAAAATTTTGCTGAAATAATTTGACCGGCAGCTCTGGATTAGGGGTATAGAAGTCAAATTCGTTAATCAGCAGCACATCAGGATTGGTGCGCTGGATGATTTCAGCTACGTTGCGAGCCTGTTGAACTCTTACCGATTGAGGAGTAGTGGTCCCCCGGATGTCAATAATAGCGGGATTAGAAAAATCATTAACGATTTGTCCTTCTGCAGCTCGGTTGAGGGAGGCATTAAATTGGGAGAAACGGATGATTGGGGGCATGGTGTTCATTTCAGATTAGGAACAGATAGAAACAGGCAAACAGTTCAAATAGAAACAGGCAAACAGTTCAAACCGCCGGATCTAAACAGGACGCCAGCCCTCAACAGGGGCGATCGCCTTTAAGCAGGGGAAGATTCGCCCACCCCTGGGCCAAAAGCCAACCAAATCAAACCAGCAAAATAGGATATACCCGCCAGTTGTGCCTGATCAGCCAGGGCTAGTTACAAGCAATACAAATCAAAAACTCAAGGGTCAAAGACTAACGAGCAGTTACCAGGACAGCCCTGGTAACTGCGCCAGAGATAGGACTCTAAACAGTCAATTGGACCTTAACGAGCATGTCGTTGAAGTCTCTATCACCACCGCCACCGAGGTCTTCAAAGCCAAAGACGTTGTTACCCAGCAGACGGATATGGTCTAACTTATCTGGGTTAGCACTGGCGTAGGGGAAATAAACCTGGTTGGTGCGTCCAGCCAGAACTCCTTCTACAGTGTCCTGAATCACCATAAAGGGGGCATAGAGTTTACCAGTGGTCAGCTGGGTATCAAAGACCGCCGTTGCTTGGTTAGCCGCCCGCAGATTGAGGTTAGGCACCCGAGCGGCCATGGCAGCTTGGAGATACCCAGCGTCAGAGGGCGTGAGGGAGCCAATGCGACCGGTTTGGTCGTCAACCACATAGAAGCCCAGCAGGTTGTCGAGCACGGCATCGCGGCTAACGGTAAAGCTAGCTTTGAAAGCACCTCCACCGGCGGTGAGGGAGTCGCGCAGGTCAAGCACTTCCGCCTGTCTGCCGCCCTGCAGGGAGGTACCCGTGGGGATAGAACTCGTGGTGGTGGTGATGTTCAAGGCCAGGTCCTGGAAATCAGCAGTAAATTGACCACCACCCAGGTCCTTCACCTGCTGCACCTTAGAGAACTGAAAAGTCCCCTTACCGTTGAGGGCATCGTCAGTGGTTGTACCGGCAGCCAGGGAATAGAACCGCAGATTACTGTCGGCGGCGAAGGGCAGAATACGGGTGAGATCGCCGAGATTCAGCTTAAAGCCACTGGGCAGGTAAGCGAGGTTAGAGGCAATCACCCGACCATTACCGCGACCGATTTGCTCTAGGGCCAGTTGTTCATAGCCAGGGGCACCGGGCAACACACCGCGGATAGCACCACTGGAGTTGTCTACGACAAACACTCCCACCTCGCTGACTGCATTGGACTTAATCTGCAGACTGACGTTGAGCTTGCTGCCGTTAGCGGGCATATTGAAAACGTCCGTGGTTTTATCTTTGAAGAGTTTCTGGTCGAGGGCCGGGTTGTATAGGGCCAGCAGTTGCCCCCCTTCCACCAGTTCTGGGGCAACCCCAGTGGTGTAGTGGGCCTGGGCATCAAAGAGGAACCAGCCAGGTCCGAGGATATCCTCCATATCGATGATGCCCGAGGACTCTTCATCGACGGTGAAGGGAGCGGTGGCGGGTAGATTGGTGTCACCGAAGCGAGCCGGGTCAAACTTGGCCAGCAGGGTTAACTTGTCGGTAGCGATATCGTACTGCCAGATTTTGGCATTGTGGGCAGCGTTTCCTGTGTCTTCCTGCAACAGGACATGACCGGCCTTGTCCAGGGTGAGGTTGTCAAACATGTTGCCGCCCTCGGTGCCATCCAGCAGCAGGTCAATGGTACCGCCGGCATCGGGGTTTTTAATATCGTCAAAGGTGAGCCTCCAGAGGCGACTGCGCCCCACCTGGCTACCCAGACCATCGCTGACCGTATCCAGTTGGTCTGTGGTGACAAAGAAGTACTCGTTTGGATTAAGGGGGTTCCACGACCCATCCTCCGGTCGGGAGAAGGTGGTGGGGGCGGTCGCATTCAGGCTAAAGCGAGTACCACTGGTGATATTGGTAGCCCGGGTGGTGGTGTTGACAATTTCTGCGGGGTTGCCCACCACATTGACATATTTGATGGTGCCATTGGTTAGCCCCGCCTTGTCAATCTCGCTACCGGTGCTCTGCTTGGTACCCACGTAGACGACCAGGGAGTTGTTCACCACCCCTGTACCGCCGTCATTGTTACCAATCACGACGGTTTTATCCTGGGCCAGGGGGTTGGCTAGGAGGTTTTCCCATCCCCCCACACTGGTGCCGCCCGTGCCATTGGTGGCGGGGTTAAATTTACCCAGAATGTAGGCATTGCCCTTGCTAGCACCGGTGGCCACGGTGGCCACCGCGTAGCCCGTACTGCCCCCTTCCTCGCCGTTCATAAAGATACGCGCTTGGGTACCGAGGCCGGTGAGGGGGTTGTAGAAGGCACTGACCTCAGGCAGGTCAGCGGAACAGAAGCGGTTAAAGGTAATGGTGCTGGTGGTGGTAGCAGAGCGTTGGGT
>JAGWXD010000077.1 GCA_018970085.1 Cyanobacteria bacterium REEB459 | reverse complement strand
AGATGGTCATAGAGGGTGGTGTGGGAGTCCTCTCGACAGACCAGAATGAAGTCCACCTGTTGGTCTAACAGCTGCTGGCAGAAGGGTTGATGGCAATAGAGATCATCGCCTAGCACCGTCGCTCGCAACCCCCGAAGCCGCTGTCCATGCTGGCTCAACCACCGCTTGGCAGTGGCATTCTCGCAGTCTTGAGCGACGACAACCGCTGGCGAAACGAGTCCACTAGCCTGCTAAACACACTAGGCTCTTTCAACAGCTCTGGCTCTCTTAGGTCTCTCAGATGGCATTACCATACCCCTATTCCTGGCCGATGGATAGCTTTTTGCCAAAACGAGAATTGCTGTTAGCAGAGCCTCAGGTTCTGCCCCAAGCCATAATTCATTTATGATAAAGAAAGCATTGGCAGTCTAAGGGTTATGGCGGAAAAAGTCGAAAAAACAGACCAAGAATGGCAACAACAGCTCACCCCTGAGCAATATCAGGTTACCCGTAAGCACGGCACGGAGCGGGCCTTCACCGGCGCCTACCACGACCATAAAGCTACCGGTACCTATACCTGCGTATGCTGTGGAGCTGAGCTTTTCTCCTCTGATAGCAAGTACGATTCGGGCACAGGCTGGCCTAGCTTTTGGAGCCCGGCCCAAGCTGAAAACCTTACAACTAAGCGAGATTTGAGCCACTTTATGGCCCGCACAGAGGTGCTTTGTGCCCGCTGCGACGCCCATCTAGGCCATGTTTTTAACGATGGACCCGCTCCTACAGGTCAGCGCTACTGCATTAATTCTGCTGCCCTTAAGTTTCAATCAGATAAGGATTAAGGCACCACTGCCATATGCCAGAGACCTCTGAGGGCCGATTAGTCAATAATGCGGATGGCGAGACTCGAACTCGCAAGGCGTAAGCCACACGCCCCTCAAACGTGCGTGTCTACCAGTTCCACCACATCCGCGGGTAGGTATCAAGCCCTAAACCGGATCTAGGAGGGATGTCATCCGATCTCACTGGTGCTTGACTCTATAAGAATAAAACACACTGGCAAAGGATGGGCAAGATTTCTCCAGATAGTTTCTACCCCGATCATCTCCAGCATAGATAACCTTATCCATGCCCCGGGTTTAAATCCCAGGCTGTCGAGTCCAGGGCGACCACCCCCGGGCAATTGTCATCCTAGGGCCAAGGGGACGTTATACTACCGGTGTTTGTCCTTGTCTAATCGTCAGAGCAGTTTTAGAGAGACCCCCAACCATGATTAGTTCAGACCAGGTAGCGGCTATGATTAAAACCCATCTACCCGATGCCGATGTCCAGGTAGAAGACCTAACGGGTGGTGGGGATCATTATCAGGTTTTAGTAGTTTCCTCTGCCTTTGGGGGCCGTAGCCTGGTGCAACAACACCAACTGGTCTATGGGGCAGTGCGAGAGGCGATGTCCTCAGCAGCTATCCACGCCCTAGCCCTGAAGACCTATACCCCAGAGGATTGGCAGCGCATCAAACAAGCCTAGGCCTCAGGATTATCAGGGCTCTGGGGAGACACCGACACAGCTGATTCCGACTGTTCCGGCTTCAACAGCGGAAAGGCAATTACATCGCGGATGCTGGGGCTATCGGTGAGCAGCATCACCAGGCGATCGATGCCAATGCCCTCCCCGCAGGTGGGGGGCAGACCATACTCCAGGGCGGTGAGAAAGTCCTCATCCACTCCGCTAGCCTCCAGGTCTCCCGCTGCCCTGCGGGCGGCCTGCTGCTCAAAGCGCTGGCGTTGGTCCATTGGGTCGGTGAGCTCGGAAAAGCCATTGGCGGTTTCCCGACCCGCCACAAATAACTCAAACCGTTCCACCACACCGGGTTTACTACGGTGGGGCTTAGCCAGGGGAGAAATCTCCACCGGATGATCGATTAAAAAGGTGGGCTGAATCAGGCTAGCCTCGATTTTTTGTTCAAACACCTCGTTCAGGATTTTACCGATAGAGTCGCAATCCTCAACCCCATGGAGGTTGAGGGGGGCGACGGCAGCCCTGGCCTCAGCCAGACTGCTGTACTGGTAGAAATCCAGACCCGTCTGCTCTTGCACCAGGTCATGCATGGTCACCCGGCGCCAGGGGGGGGTGAGGTCAAGGGTGTGCTCCTGGTAGGGAATTTGCAGGGTGCCCAAAATATCCCGGGCCAGGGTGGCCACCAGGTCCTCTGTCAGGTCCATAAAGTCATGGTAATCAGCGTAGGCCTGGTAAAACTCAACGCTGGTAAACTCTGGGTTGTGGCGGGTCGAAACCCCCTCATTGCGAAAGATCCGGCCAATCTCAAAGACCTTTTCAAAGCCTCCCACCACCAGGCGCTTAAGGTGCAGCTCGGTAGCAATGCGCAGGTAGAGGTCCATCTCCAGAGTATTGTGGTAGGTGATAAAGGGGCGGGCTTCTGCCCCCCCAGCCTCGGTTTGTAGCACTGGGGTTTCGATTTCTAAAAAGCCCCGATCCTCTAGATAGCGACGAATTCCGCTGGTAATCAGGGCACGCCGCCGAAAGGTCTCCCGCACCGTCGGGTTAACAATTAAATCTACGTAGCGCTGGCGGTAGCGCTTGGCCACATCGGTGAGCCCGTGCCACTTATCCGGCAGGGGCAGTAGGGCCTTGGTAAGGATAGCGTATTCCCCCACCTTGATGGAGAGTTCCCCCTTTTCTGTGCGCTTGACTGTTCCCTTCACCCCCAGAATATCCCCCACATCGGTGAGTTGCTTCAGGTGGGTAAAGGCGTCGCCATCGATGGCTGCCATGGCGGTCTGGATTTCTGCCTTGTCCAGATAGAGCTGAATGGTGCCGGTCTCATCCTGAAGGCCAAAGAAGGCCAACTTGCCAAACACCCGACGGGCCACAATCCGGCCCGCCAGACAGACCGCCACCCCCACCTCCTCCCCGGGGGCTAGATCGGTGTAGCGGTTCTGCAATTCGGCGGCGTGGGCGGTGACGGGCCAGCGGTAGGCGAAGGGGTTCAGCCCCAACTGTTGCAGGGTGGCCACCTTTTGCAGGCGAGTAGCGCGGATCTCTTCCAGGCTGGAAGCACTCTGACCAGGGGAGGTGGCGGGGGCTGACATAGGTAAGGCACTAACTAGGAGAATCAGCCCCCATTATAGGGAACCAGAGCATGGGGAGCCAGGATGCTGCGACCAGTTCACCCAACCAGGCGCCTAGGGCACCTGCCAGGCTCGCTGGTGATAGCTCTCTGGAGTGGGAAACAGGTCGAGGGGCTGGTCATGGTGGTGTGCGTGACCAGGGTGGTGATCATGGTCATGGTGATGATGGTGGCCAACCCCGCTGCCCCGGGCCGCCAGGCGGAACTTACACATCTCACAGTTCATCTGCACCTGACCCAGGTGGGTTTCCAGTTCCCGATCACGCAGCATCTCCAGCAGCTGGGGGTGGTTGCCCATCTCCGGCAGGGCGGTGATGGCTAATTCTGGATAGGCCACCTGTTGCTGGCGGGTAATTTCCATAATTTTCTTCACCAACACCCCGGTAAATAGAAAGTAGGGCAGCACAATAATCCGCTGGGGCTGGTAGAGACGGGCCCGGCGAAAGCCCTCCTCCAGACGCGGGTGGGTAATGCCGACAAAGCAAATTTCCACGGTTTTGTAGCGACTGCCCTCCCACAGGATGCGAGCCAGCTTGTAGACATCCCCATTGGCGTCGGGGTCACTGGCGCCGCGGCCAACAAACAGCAAGACCGTATCCTCCCGGGCAATCCCTTCGGGATTCAGGCGGGGGCTATCTAGCTCCGCCAGGCGATCTTGCCAGAGGCGAATAATCTCGGGGGTGATGCCAAAGTGACGACCATAGTGAAAGGTGACCTGCGAATGGCGCTGACGGGCCCGGTCTAACTCGTTGGTGACGTCAAACTTATTGTGGCGAGCGGCGAAGAGCAGCACCGGCAGCACCGAAATCTCGCTGTAGCCCTCCGCCACACAGCGATCTACCCCCTCCTGGATCGTGGGCTCTGTGAGTTCCAGGAAACAGGGAATCACCGGACGAGACTGGTCCCTGGCCTGGTAGGCGGCGGCAAAGTCCAGCAGGCGATCGCGCCCTTCCCCATCACGGCTGCCGTGACCCACCAGCAATAGGGGGCGCTGGCTAGGCAGAGCAGACCAGAGTGCTGGGGCTGGAACGGGAAAATCTGCCGAGGTGGTCAGGAGGGGAGCCATGGCCATGGGTCAAAAACACCAGCGATAGGTTAGTGACCCTATTGTAACGGTTTCAGCCAGCCCCATCAGCCCTAGCATCACCAGTCAACCATATCTACAGACCTATTTCAGAAAATCCCTAGGCTCGCCTCCAGGCACTTGGGCACCCGAGGTTGCGAATCCCCCAGATCAGGCACTATGATTAAGAAAAATAACAAATCTAGCTCGGGATATTGACTTTCTCTACTTGTTAGCCATTCTTTCTTCTTGCCTAGCCCTATGTCCTTCTCCGTTAATACCGATCGCGCCCTGGCTGAACCTCTAATTACGGCTTTCTTCCAGGAAACTTCAGGGCAGTGGCGATCGGAACGCCGCTACTACACCCTGAAAAGCGGGGAAACCCAGGAGGTGGTTAGTCAGATTACCATTGAGTTTTTGCCGGCGGGCTCCCCAGCCCTACTAAAGTTGGCTGAGCTACACCGCTTAGATGGGCAGCACCCCCTGATCTGCGGCACTACCGTCACCTGGGAAAGCGACTACGTGGGCACCGACAAAAAGCCCGTGGTGGGGAGCACGGTGTTTGGAGTACGGGGGACTACACTGTATCGAGATCGGGGCTTTGCCACCCACCAACCGGTGATCGCCCGGTATCGCTTCCAGGATGACCGGACCATGCAGCTCAAAACCGAGTACAATGATTCCTGCTTTGAGGAGGAAATTAAACTGATTGGTCAGCGCTACCGCACCCGTCAAACCATCATCTGCCGGGCGGGGGAAGAAATCATGATTGGCCAGTATCTGGAAACCCGCTGCCCCCATACCCCTGGTTAGACCCTACCCTGTGCAGTCTAAGATGGGAGGTAGAGTCGGGTGAACCCCATGAACGTACCAATGGTCTCTCCATCCCGTTTAGCTAGGCAGCGGGAAATCATAGAGGTAGTCCTGAGTCATGGCTGGGAGTACATGCGCCAGCTGCTGATGGGCGGTAAAACCGATGAACCGGATATTCCTCCCCCAGCGGTTCTGGTAAATATTTTGACCGATTTGGGACCTGTGTATATCAAGCTGGGCCAGTTACTGAGTACCCGTCCCGATCTGCTACCGCCAGCCTATATTGAAGCCCTGAGTAGCTTACAAAGTATGGTGCCAGCGGTCAGTGCTGAGCAGGCTGAAGCTCAGATTCGTCGCTTTTTGCCCCAACCCGTGGAAGCGGTATTTGACACCGTTGATTATCAGGCGATCGCGGCGGGGTCAATCGCCCAAACCCATCGAGCTGTCCTTAAGAACGGCAAGCCTATCGCCCTGAAGGTCAGACGTCCTGGTATCGAACAACAGGTGGATCGGGACATGGCCCTAATCCGTGACATTGCCCGGCTGATGTCAGCGACCCAATTTGGGCAGCGCTACAACCTGGTAGATTTAGCTGAGGAATTTGCCGATGCCCTAACGGCGGAACTAGACTTTACCCAGGAGGCTAGCTATACCGATCAACTCAGACGTAACCTGGCCCAGAGTACCTGGTACAATCCCCAGCAGCTAGTCGTACCCCAGGTGTATTGGGACTTAACCAGTCCCAGCCTACTGGCATTGGAGTGGCTGGCCGGGGTGCCCCTATTGCAGGCCCGGCAGCCAGGGGAGTCGCCCCCAGTGTCCAGCGCAGAGGTGACCACTCTGTTATTTCGAGTTTTTTTTAAGCAATATTTTGTGGATGGGTTTTTCCACGCCGATCCCCATCCCGGCAATATTTTCTATCTCCAAGATGGCCGTATAGCCCTGCTCGACTGTGGCATGATGGGTCGTCTTGACCCTCGTAGCCGCAGTACCCTGACGGAACTGGTGCTGGCCATTGTCAACTGCGATGCCCAACGCTGCACCCAACTCACCTTGCAACTGGCAGAGCCTCTGCAACCGGTTAACTTAGCCCGTTTAGAAAGTGACTATACCCGCCTGCTGGGCCGCTACTATGGCCTTAGTCTGGAGCAATTGAACACAGCAGAAATGTTTGGGGCGATTCTAGCCACCGGGCTGCGTAATCATCTGCGCTGGCCTGCCAATATTGGGCTATTTACCAAGTCCCTGGCCAATCTCGAGGGGGCGGCAAGACAATTTAACCCAGAGGTGAACCTGATTGAAGAAGTCCGCCCCCTAATGGCCGATTTATTTCGGCACCAGTTGGTCGGAGACGATCCCCTCCAGGCGCTATTGCGCACGGCTCTAGAATTTCGTAACCTCTCCTTGAGTTCTCCCCGACAATTTAGCTTTTTGCTAGATCGCCTGAGTTCTGAACAATTAACCTGGAATCTCAGTCTGCGAGGACTGGATGACCTGCGCCGCAGCGTTGACGATGCCGCCAACCGGCGTTCCTTTAGTACGGTGGTAGGGGCCCTAATTATTGGGGCTGCCATTGTCACCACGGGCCGGCAGTCGGCCCAGGCCCAGGTCCTGGCCGTTGGCCTATTTGTAGCGGCCAGTTTGCTTGGTCTATGGTTGGTCTATAGTATCTGGCGATCGGGGCGGCTGCGTTAGGCCCCTGACTTAGACCGACTCCAGGGCAAAGAAATCGGCAAAAATTTGATCGCCCACCTCATTCAGCCGCACCTGCAGATCGTCGAGAAATTCGTGCAGCCCTCGCTCAGTGACTTCCTCTATGGTCAGATAGTCCAGTTCCGAGCGCAGACGCCCCAGGGCGCGATCGCTGGCGGTGCGCCAGGTGCCCGAGGTGGTGCCCGAGATCTGGTGCAGGGACTGCTCCGCCTGGATCAGGCAAAAC
>JAGWXD010000031.1 GCA_018970085.1 Cyanobacteria bacterium REEB459 | reverse complement strand
TCGCCCTCCTGGGGACTGATAATGCCAGTTTTCACCAGCATTTTGGCATGGGCGACCGATCCGGTCAGATCGTACTCTAGTAACTCGATATCAAAGCCAATGCTGGCGTTAAATTGAGCGATGGCTGGATGCAGGGCCGACTCGAAGCGCTGGCTCCAGGTTGGGGAAGAGGGGGCGGTCAACGGTACTAACCCTTGAACGATGGAAAGTTGTTTCAGCCGGTGGTCAAAAAGCGTGAGAGTATCCCTAAACTGTGCCCCAGGAAGACCAGAGCTCAACTGGCTCAGCCGCCCTAGCGGGGCCATCTAGCTACCCTTCCAAGCCTTTACACCAACCTCCACAGGCAAACCTTACCACAGACTGTTGCCGGAATCGCCACCCCCCGCCAGCGAGGTAGGTCTGCCTGGCGCTGCTAATTGGTGCCGCCATAGCCGCTTGTAGTCCCTTGACCAGAGCAACAGGAAGATAACCACCATGGTAGGCTATGGGCATTTCATAACAATTAGGCCCCCATAGGGTTAATCAAACACCATGAGTTCAACGGACATTGTGATTCACGTCCTGGTGGCGATTTTAATCGTTATAGCCCTATCACGCTTGGTGGGTTACGCTTGCGATCGCATCAATCAACCCCTGGTAATTGGAGAAATTATTGCCGGCATTCTGCTGGGTCCTTCTCTGTTGGGCTGGTTAGCCCCCGACTGGAAGGCCAGCCTCTTTCCTGGGGAAATCATGCCTTCTCTCTACCTACTGGCCCAGGTGGGCTTAATTTTCTTCATGTTTTTAATTGGGCTGGAACTCAACCCTAGGTATCTCAAGGGTAATCTAGACGTAGCCATTTTAATTTCCCATGTCAGTATTCTGGTGCCCTTCTCCCTGGGGGGGATTCTGGCCCTGCTGCTGTTTCCCCAGGTGTCTAACGGGGAGGTTTCCTTTACGGCCTTTGCCCTCTTCCTGGGGGCCTCCATGGCCGTTACGGCCTTTCCTGTGTTGGCCCGGATTATTGCCGAGAACAACCTGCAGCGTAGCCGTTTAGGTACCCTGGCTCTCACCTGCGCCGCCGTTGATGATGTTACCGCCTGGTGCGTGTTAGCCTTGGCCATTGCGGTTACCCGCACTAACCAGATGGTGGCAGCGGTACCAACAGTCATCTGGTCCCTGGCCTACATCCTATTTATGGTAACCGTGGGCCAGCGGTTCTTCACCAAACTCTCCAAGTACTACGATCGCACCGGTAAGCTCTCCCAATTAATGGTCGCCGCTATCTATATATCGGTGGTTGCCTCTGCCCTGATCACCGAAGTGATTGGCATTCACTTCATTTTCGGAGCCTTTTTGCTGGGGGCAGTAATGCCCAAAAGGGGCAATCTGGCCCGAGAACTAGCGGAAAAAACCGAGGACTTTGTACTGGTTTTTCTCCTACCCGTTTTCTTTGCCTACAGTGGCCTGAAGACCCAGGTGGGCTTGTTGAATAGTTTGGATAAATGGCTACTCTGTTTTGCCGTGATTGGGGTGGCCATCCTGGGGAAATACCTGGGCACCTACGTCGCCGCCCGAGTCTCTGGTATTGATCATCGAGAATCATCGGCCCTGGGATGGTTGATGAATACGCGGGGCCTGACGGAGTTAATCGTCTTAAACATTGGGTTAGAACTCAAGGTCATTACCCCCTTGCTGTTTACCATGCTGGTCATCATGGCCCTGGTGACCACCTTCCTAACCTCTCCCCTGCTAGAACGGATTTATCCTAAACGCTTAATCTCCCTGGATGTGATGGAACCCGATCAGGAAGACTCTCCCCAGGGAATTACCTATAGGGTCCTGGTGCCCGTCGCCAACCCCCATAGTCAGGAAGGACTGCTGAAACTGGCGGTAAAAATTGTTGGCCAGGGGCCTCTAGCCCAGGTCAACCTCCTGAACCTGGTGGAAATGCAAGAGGACTACGCCTTTTCTAGCACCCCAGGCGAAGTCGATCGCCTTCTCAACCAACGTCAACAGGACCTCAATCAGTTAATTCAAACCACTTTTCAAACCACTCTGCCAGCCGAGTCAGAGGCCAGCATTCGATCCATTGTCCGGGTTACCAATGATGTGGCCCGGGAAACCGCTGCCATTGCCCAGATGGAGGGCATAGATCTGATTTTGATGGGCTGGCACCGGCCTGTATTTGATCAAAATCGTCTAGGGGGACGGGTGGGCAAAATGCTAGGCTTTGCCCCCAAGGATGTCGCCGTTTTTGTTGATCAAAATCTGACTATCCTCAACCAGCTGGTGGTGCCCTATGTCGCCAGTGTCCATAATGACCTGGCAGTGGAAATTGCTCTGCGGTTGATGCTGAACTTGCCTGACTGCCATCTCAAGGTACTCAGGCTAGCCAGCGATGCCTATGGTGACTCAGAGTTAAGCCGGGAGTTTAGGGTGCTGCTGAATCAGCTTGATCCAGCGGTGGGCAGCCGGATTGAAACCCCTCTGATTACTACCTCCGACCCCATTGCAGCGGTGGTCGAGGCATCTCGTTCTGCCGATCTGACCATTGCTGGGGCGAGTCGAGCCTGGGGCCTAGAACGCCAAACCCTGGGCCGTTATGCCGACGCCCTGGCCAACCAGTGCCACTCTTCTCTGCTAATTACTCGCAAATATAGCCAGATCGCCACCCCCCATCTAGCCTCCCTACTGCAGGGCTGAAGCTGACCAGTCCCCTAGGCTATCCCCATCCGCTCCCCCAGGCGTAGGTGACTGCCGTTCAGAAAATCGGCCCCCCGCTGCACCTGTTTGCCGCTGGGTTTTACCTGCCGCAACAGCAGATAGCCATGGCCGGTTTGTACCACGGGCCCGTGGCCCTTCAGTAAGCCCACCAGGGTGCCGGCGGGGGCGGTGCTCTCCAGGCTGGCTACCCAAGGCTCTAGGGCCGCCAATTCTGGCGGTAGGGCTTGCCAGTAGGGCTGGAGCAGGGGAGCAGTGGCCATGATCTTCAGGGGCTGGCCCCGCAAGCTGGTGACACAGTGGGGATACAGGCCTCGAATCTGGTTATGCAGGGCGATCGCTGGGCGGCTCCAGTCCAGACCATACTCCTCTTTTTGAATTAGGGGGGCGTAGCTGGCCAGAGCCCCATCCTGAGGTTCGGGAACCAGGGTCTGGGCCTCCAGCCCGGCCAGGGTGGCCACCAATAAATCAGCGCATTGGTGGGCCAGGGCTTCGGCCACATCCACAAAATTATCCAGCAGCCCAATGGGAAAAGAGGATTTCAGCAGCATGGCGCCGGTATCCATGCCCCGGTCCATCTGCATGATGGTCATGCCGGTCAGGGTTTGGCCATCAACAATACAGCGCTGAATGGGGGCTGCTCCCCGATAGGCGGGCAGCAGCGATCCGTGGCCATTAATACATCCCCATCGGGGTAGGGCCAGTAGGGCCTGGGAGAGAATCTGACCATAGGCCACCACCACAAACACATCGGCTTGAAACTCCGCCAGGCTCTTAAGGCTGGCCTGGTCTCGGTTAAGGCGTTGGGGCTGCAGGATAGGACAGCCTGCCTGCAAACCGAGCTGCTTAACGGGGGAAGCCTCCACCTGGCTACCCCGACCCCGCCGCTGATCGGGTTGGGTCACCACTCCCACCACGGCTAGATCAGGCTCTGCCAGTAGCCGGGCCAGACTGGGTACAGCGAACTCAGGAGTACCAAAAAAGACTACGCGCATCACTGCTGGGCTCCACTCTACTGCACAATCCCAATTTCTATGCGTTGGTTACGGTTCTGGCTATCGACCTGGTTAACCACCAGCGGACGGCTGGCCCCAAACCCCACCACCAGCCAACGAAATTGAGCCTGGGGTAATTGCTGGGCCAGGTAGGTACGAACCGCTAGGGCCTGGGCAAAGCTGAGCTGACGAGCCTGTTCGGGGCGATCAAAACTCTGGCTATGGCTGGCCACCACCACGGTGGCCGGACCATAGCGCCTGAGATCGGGCTGGATGGTGGCCAGTAGGTGTTGGCCAGAGCGGGTCAGAGTACTACTGCCGGGTTCAAATAGGGCCAGGCCAGGGAGGACGATGCGATCGCCCATGGGGGAAAGGTCTGGGTCGCGATCGGGCGGCGGACCAGGGATAACCTGACTGCCCCCCTGGGGAGGGACGGGCCTGACCACCGGAGCGGTTGCCGAGAACTGACGGACTCGCTGCTGGAGTCTGCTGAGACGCTGCTCCAGGGTGCCTACAGCCGGTTGGTTGAACTGTTTTTCCAGGGTGACCAGGCGACTTTTCCAGGTGTCTAAGGTCTGTTGTAGCTCCTCCACCGGCTGGTTCAGGGAAGACCCCGGCGTGGGGGACGGCGGTGCCCCCCGGGACTCCCGAGAGGCGATCCCACTCGACGGCAGAGCGCCCTCCTGCTGCCACCACTGGGGTAACTGGCGAAGCTTAGTCAGACTGCGACTGGCTTGCCGCATCAGCCGCTCCTGGGCTGGCATAGCGGGGCTGTGAGCAGGCCATAGCTGAGCCACCAGCAGGCCGACGACCCAGCCTAGGCTGAGACTGCCCCCCAGCCATATGACCCCCACTAGCCAGCCCCAACGTGGTCGACCAAAGGCCGGATACCCAGGCCCGGGACTGGCCGCGGCAGAGCGGGATGGCCGGGATTGGGGCTGAGAGGCTGGCGGGGCTGAAATGGGGCGCGGGGAGTCAGACATGGTAGAGGCAGAGCTAAATTCCCCTACAGGATAACCTCAGGCTAGCAAATTAGGCTCATCCCTGGAGGCTCATCCCCGGCAGGCTAGCCTAGGGCCACCCGTCCCAAGGATTCACCTGGGGTACTCCGGTGGCGGTAAAAACCACCTTAAAGTCAGCCTGGGGATCGCTGCTGGCCTGGTCTGGGGCCGCCGCTAGAGCCGGCAAGGGAGTTTCTCTGGCCAGTAGACCCGCCGTCGCAGTCACAGGTTGGTAGGCCACGATGATGCCGGTTTGGTTTAATCGAACCCGATAGGTGAGGGGTTCACTGGTGGATAGGGGCTTGGCCCTGGCCAATAATTGATCGTAAAGACCGGCGTTGAGCTGACGAATGCGATCGCCGGCTTTAAGGGGGCTGGTAATTTCAGGGAGTTCCGCTTTCGCCACCGGGGTCAGGGTGCCAGCCGCAGACCAGGGTTCCACCCTGACCGCCGCCGTCGGGGTAAAGGTGGCTCGAAATTGGGCGGTGGGTTCCTGGCTGGGATTGGCGGTCGCCACCGGGTCAAAGCTAAGCTGGGGAAGGGGGGTACGGTCTACCTCCTGGAGGGCCTGGTGGGTGGTGTACTTATAGGCCACAATATCGCCGTCTGCTGCCACCGACAGCCGATAGACCAGGTTTTGACTGGGGGCCGGATGGGGTTTCCAGTTAGACTGGAGCCGCTGGGTTAAGTCCCTCTGGAGTAGGGCCAACTGCTCTGGAGCGGTAATGGCAGGGCTACTGGCAGCGGCCAGGGCCGGGGGCTGACCCGAGGCGGTACTGACCAGAGCTGGGGACTGGCGTTGACTAGACTTGGCTGGTTTGATCTGAGGGGGGGGGATAAAGAAAAAGGCTAGTCCAGCCGCCGCCAGGGCCACCGCCCCCAGGGTAGCCGGTAGGGCTTGCTGGCTGAAAGCGATGGAAGGCTTCACCAAGCGGCGGGGCAAGGCTTGAAACTGGGCGGTTAAATCCGGCAGAGTTTGGGTATCCGCCAGCAACTGATCCACCGCTTCCATCAGGTCATGGAATTGCACCGTACTGAGGGGAATATCCACTGGGATCAAATCCTCAGGGGAAACCAGGGGGGAGTGATCCAGGGGCTGGGACCGCACCAGCAAGTGATGGCAGCTATCCGGTCCAGACTTTAGATCAACCCAGGGGGGCTCGGTTGGGGCGGCCTTAGCAGGGACGGTGACGCCACTTAACAACTGTTGGCCATAGCGGCTGACGGCGGCCACCAGGCTATCTAAAAATTCCCGACCACCACTGAGACTGCCCTGGGTAGTCCCGGGCAGGTAGCACTCCACATTCATTAAAACCGTTAGAGGCGAGTGGGAGTCGTTACCGCTAGCGGTTAATCCCTCCAGAATTAACTGGCAGTAGGGCAGAGTATACTGGCGCTTTACCGTCATAGCACTTCTCCGTCGAACAAACTGCTCCACAGCCGTTGGGGGCCTAAAACCCCAGAGCACAGTAACATCTGCTCCAGTAGGGCGATCGCTAATTGGTCCAGCTTTTCATCGGTGTTATAGACAATCACCCCAGCCCGCTGCGGATTCATCCGCGATCGAAAATGGCTGCGAAAGCGGTTCAGGTAATCGGCCAACCGCAGGTGATGATGGGGGGAAAGCTGCTGTTCCTGTAACTGGTGGTAGCCCATTAACAATTGCCGCATTAACACCGTCAGGCGGCGACATTGGTGAGCGGTGAGGATGACCAAAGCCTTGGCTTCTTCGATCTGCATAGGCCGACGTTGACTATAGCGCCGCATCGGATTGGTGCTCCGCAATAGCCAGAGGTTGACACGCCCCTTAATCACCGACTCCAGCCCCAGTTCTCGGGCAATCTCCAGCATCACTTCGCTGCTAGTTAAATCCAGGGCTTCAATGGCCAGTAGCAGCAGATCAAGCTGGGTTTTAGCCCGGCGAGGACACTGATCGCCAGGTAGGGCGGGGGTGGGCAGGGCTTCTAAAATCAACGGCGACTGGAAACCGGGTGGGCTATCTACTGGCATTCAATCCTGCGTTATAACTCTTCAAACAGCAAACATTAAACAGCAAACAGTAATCCTGGAGCTAGGGGGTTAGTCCGGCTGAACCTCAACCAACCAAATCTCCAGCCACTATCTCCATCAACTATAGATTACTTGCCAGAGATTAGTTGCCACTAGCCAGTTTACCCATATTTTGGACATACCACTTGCCCTCCTGGCGCACCAGATCGTAGCGCATAGTTAGCTGATCGTCGTAAGAGCCGTTGGTATTTTCCACATCGTACTCAAATAATCGGGCCCTTTCCTTCACCCTGGCGGTCACCTGTAGCGTGGCGGCGGTGGGATCATCGGGGGTTACCGAGGCAATTTCCACCTGGTGGTCATACTCCCAGTAGCTATTTTTCTGGGCCCAGGTCTCCGCCCGCCGCCGCCACTGGCTCAACAGCGGTTCTAGCAAAATACCCGCCAGTCCATCGGTTTTGTGATCCTTACCAAGGGCCGCTTGCTTCACCGTCAACCAATCTTCGATCGCTTGCTTGGCCATATCCTTCACCCCAATCTGCTGCTCAGGGGCAGGCAGGGGAGGAATGTCAATAGCTGGTTCAGCCACACTAATATCCAGAGGCGTACCCGTGAGTCGCGGGCCACTGAAACTTCCCAGGGCCCAACCAGCCGTGCGCATAGTCAGAAAGCCCAAGCCACCAAGACCCAGCAGCCCCACTAACCCTACCAGGGCTAGCCGCCCCCAATGCAGGGAACCGGTTCTGCCTTGAGCCCGCCCGCCAGGCCCAGAGGCCGATGGAAAGGCCTGGCCAGGGGCCAGAGTGGCTACAGACCGGGCATCTCGACCAGAGGCAGGGGGTTTTCTCCGACCGCGGCGGCGGTCTCCCCTGGGGGCGGCAGTCGTTGCGGAGCCCAGCATCCCTTCGGGAGATAGGCGGGCTACCCGTTCAGCCACTGACAGCCCGGGCAGGTCAGCCTCAGGGGCCAGGATCGGGTCGACCTGGCCCTGGGCTGGGGTGGCAGCAGCTGCCCCGATCCCGGAGCGACCATTGACTACGCCACCGCCGTAGTCAATGGTCGCCGTTGGCCGGTCTGGACGATCCCGAACCCGCACCAGGGGCAGGGGAGGTGGACCGGGCGGGGTTGCCCCAGATCGGTAGGTAGCAGTCGGGGGGGGCACCGGAGTCGAGCTGGAGTTAACCTCAGGCTGGGACTGCTCAGATCCACTCCAGCCACTGCGATCGGGGCCGGCCACCATTGATTCCAGGTAGGCCTGGACCTGGGAATCGGCAAAATAATCCTTCAGGGTAGCGGTTTGATCCTTCAGGTCACGAAAGTGGGGAAACAGTTCTTCCTTCAACCAGCGCTCAGTGTACAGACACAGCCCTGGCAATAGATCTGGGCTATGGCGAGAATGCTCTCGAATATAGGCCAGGGGTTCGTACTCCTGACTCAGTTCCAGGGCGTGGCTAGCTTCCTCCGTTTGGCCCAGCAGCATGGCGCAAACCGCCTGTTCCAGGTGCACATCCTGGTGTCTGGCCAGACGCATCAGCAATTGCTTAGCCCGGCGAATTAAGGCTGGCTGATGGCTGGCAAATCCCCGGGCCAGCAAGGCATAAACCGTCAGATAGATAGCCACCGGAGAAGGGCGTCGCACCTCCTGCTCAAACAGTTCCTGTTGTTCGGTGGTGGTTAGATAATCCCGGAGTTGCTGAATAAATCGCAAAAAGTCATCAATGGCCAGCCCCGACAGGTCGTCCTCCCCTCCTTCAATGCCGCCCCGGTCCTCCAACATGGTCCGCAATAGCTTTAATCCCTGCCGCCGCTCCCTGGTTTGGTCCAGAGATCCAGCCACCAGTTCTAGAATTCGGTAGGGCCGCAGCTTATACAGTTCAGCTTGAATTTCAGCTCGGATCGGGGCGCACAAATTCTGCTGTACCAGCAACTCCTGGCCCTTTTCCAGGGAGTTGGCGGCCACTTCGTATTGCCGTTGCTGCCATTGCTCCCGGCCCAATTCTAGATAGGCCAGGGCCAGGGCCAGGGCCAAATCGGATTGAGGGTTCTGGCCGCCGCCAGCCTGAGTGCCCCTACCAGCCCCCGCATGGGCATTAAAAAAAGGACGAGCCAGGTCAATCACCTGTTCGTATTCCCCCATCTCCAGCAAAATTAGCAGGGCTCCGGTTAGATGCTGAGCCTCCACCTCGATGGTGGAGGGGGAGTCTTCTGAAATCCGGACGTCTGTAGCCAGCGATCGCAGGGTGGCCTCCCCCAGGTCGGCGCTGGCCTGCTCCTCTGCCGCCGGGGTGGTAGTGGCGGCAGCCTCGGTGCCGTAGATATGGGTAAGAAATTTACTGTCGTATTGCCGCCGCCGATCAAGATTAGATAGCACCCCGTAGGCTTCATCAATCAGGTGCTTACGGCCCTCAATGGCGACCTCTGAAAACTCTCGACGGGGTAACTGTAGAGCGCGATCACGATGGGCCTGCTGTAGCTGCTCCAGCGTTGCCTGAACCGGCAGCCCCAGCACCCGATAGTAATCTAGTGGAATTTGCACAGTTACCGTCCCCAGTCGCGAATTCACCCACCCGCAATGGTAGCTAAAAAAACCTGATAGCGATAATCCTGGCTAGCATTGTTACCTTGCCTAGCATTGTCACCTTATAGAGACAAACTCCATCAGGCTAACTTGAGCCAGGCTTTGCCGGTTGAGTGGCAAAGCTAAGGCGAGTTTTGCATTTTACCACAGCCCCTTAGGGCTCTAGCCAGGCCACTTTAGGGAGAATTGGTTGACTCCCAGCAAGGTCAAGATTTGCCCTGGGTCTGATCCCTGGCCGACTGGCTCCGATCCGGCAAAGGGGCCCAGACAGACCCATAACTTTCAAATAACTTTATATTCAAATAACTTTATAAAGTTATGCCGACCCGCGATCGCCGCTGGTTAATAACATCCCAACCCTCGGTATGATAAGCCTATAACTTTACCCTGGCTATTGGGGTAGGTTTTTCGCTATAGTCAACTGTTGGACATTGTGGCATAGGACCCAGCGGACATGGTTCAAGAAAGAACGCTACCCCAGTTTCAGGCTGCGATCGCCCCAATTACGGCAGCAGATGCCCTGGTGCTCTATGAGGATATGACCTTGGGGCGGCTGTTCGAAGATAAATGCGCCGAGATGTATTATCGTGGCAAAATGTTTGGCTTTGTTCACCTGTACAACGGCCAGGAGGCCGTTTCCACCGGGGTGATTAAGTCCCTCCGTAGTGACGACTACGTTTGCAGTACCTACCGCGACCATGTCCATGCCCTCAGTGCTGGGGTACCAGCTCGCAACGTCATGGCTGAGTTGTTTGGTAAGGAAACCGGCTGCAGCCGCGGGCGGGGCGGCTCGATGCACCTTTTTTCCAGTGAACACAATATGCTGGGGGGCTTTGCCTTTATCGGTGAGGGCATTCCGGTAGCTTTGGGAGCCGCCTTTCAGTCGCGCTACCGGCGAGATGCCCTGGGGCAGGCTGGGGCCGACCAGGTGACCGCTAGTTTCTTTGGCGATGGTACCAGCAATAATGGGCAGTTCTTTGAGTGCTTGAACATGGCGGCCCTCTGGAAACTGCCCATTTTATTTGTAGTGGAAAATAATAAGTGGGCCATTGGCATGGCCCATGAACGGGCCACTTCCCAGCCCGAAATCTATCGCAAGGCCTCGGTTTTTGGCATGCCTGGAGTGGAGGTAGATGGCATGGATGTGATGGCGGTGCGCACTGTCGCCCAGGAAGCGGTAGCCCGGGCCCGGGCAGGAGAAGGCCCCACCTTAATTGAGTGTCTTACCTACCGTTTTCGCGGCCACTCGTTGGCTGATCCCGATGAACTGCGCTCAAAGTCAGAGAAGGAAGTCTGGCTGGCGCGGGACCCGATCAAACGCTTTGAAGCCTATTTGCTGGAGCAAAAGCTGGTCAGTGAGGGGGACTTGAAGGACATTCGCGATCGCATCCAGGCCAGTATTGACGAGGCCCTGACCTTTGCGGAAGGGAGCCCTGAACCCAACCCAGTCGATCTCTACAAATATATTTTTGCCGAAGACTAGCCCCTCCGATCTCGGTTTGGTATTCCAGGCTAGGTTTTTCGTCGAGCTATTGGGTTGAGCCCATTCCCCTCACTTTTCTCAATTGTTTACCCCTAATCGCCAACCCTATACGGTTTAAAACTATGGCAGAAACTCTGATGTTTAACGCTCTGCGGGAGGCCATCGACGAAGAAATGGCCCGAGACGAAACCGTCTTTGTTCTGGGGGAAGACGTGGGCCATTACGGTGGATCCTACAAGGTCACTAAGGACCTCCACCAAAAGTATGGTGATTTACGGGTGCTGGATACCCCGATCGCCGAAAACAGCTTTACCGGTATGGCGGTCGGAGCAGCCATGACGGGGCTACGGCCAATTATTGAAGGCATGAATATGGGCTTTCTATTGCTGGCCTTTAACCAGATTGCTAACAACGCCGGCATGCTACGCTACACCTCTGGCGGCAACTTTAAAATCCCTATGGTGATTCGGGGCCCGGGTGGGGTAGGGCGACAGCTAGGAGCAGAGCACTCCCAGCGATTAGAGGCCTACTTTCAGGCGGTGCCGGGCTTAAAAATTGTGGCCTGCTCCACCGCCTATAATGCCAAGGGGCTGCTCAAAGCGGCGATTCGCGATGACAATCCGGTGTTATTTTTCGAGCATGTGTTGCTTTATAACCTCAAGGACGATCTGCCCAACCACGAGTACATCCTACCCCTGGATAAGGCTGAGGTAGTACGGCCTGGTAAGGACGTGACCATCCTGACCTACTCCCGCATGCGACACCACGTTATGCAGGCCACTAAGGGCTTAGAGGCCAAGGGCATTGATCCAGAGGTCATCGATCTGATTTCTCTAAAACCCTTAGATTTTGAGACCATTGGGGCTTCCATTCGCAAAACCCACCGGGTCATTGTGGTGGAAGAGTGTATGAAAACCGGTGGGATTGGAGCTGAAATTATTGCCTCCATCAACGATCGCCTATTTGACGAGTTGGATGCCCCCGTGTTGCGGCTTTCTTCCCAGGATATTCCCACTCCCTACAATGGCAAACTGGAAAGCCTGACCATCGTCCAGCCCAAGCAAATTGAGGCGGCGGTAGAAAAAATGCTCGCTCTTAAGGTTTGATCATGGCGAAATACCAAGCCTGGCTGGGGTTGATTCTGGCCCTTACCTTAGCGGCCATCTTCGTAATTACCCAGCTGCCTACCCGGCTGGGGCTGGATCTGCGGGGCGGTTCCCAGCTGACTTTGCAGGTTCAGCCCACAGCCACCATTACCACCGTTGGCGAACGGGAAATGGCCGCTGTTCAGAAGGTGGTAGAAGGCCGGGTGAATGGTCTGGGGGTCTCTGAGTCTGTGGTCCAGCAATTGGGCAACAACCAACTGCTGATTCAATTACCCGGTGTTAGCGATCCTGAAGAAGCTGAGCGGATCCTGGGGGGTACCGCCCAACTGGAATTCCGCAGCCAAAAGCCGGGAACGGAGGGGCAATTGCCTATCGAGCAGCAGCTACTGCAGGCCCACGTAGCAGAGTTGGCGGCCCTACAGGTCAATCTGCGAAAAAATACCACCCTTGATGCCGAGACCCAGGGCAAAATCGATAAACTCAAGGCCGATATTAAGGCCAGTGAAAATGCTATTGGGGCCCTGTTTGAACCCAGCCAACTCACCGGGGACCAGCTTACCGATGCCCTGGCCGCCCCTGGTGGGGGTACCCAATGGGTGGTCAAGATTACCTTTAACAAGCAGGGGGGCGAACGGTTTGCTGAATTGACCCGATCCCTGGCGGGGACGGGACGGGGCCTGGGTATCTTTCTCGATAACCGCCTCCTCAGTGCCCCCCGGGTGGATGTGCAGTACGCCGAAACCGGCATTGCTGGTGGTAACGCCGAAATCTCCGGTAATTTTACCGCCCAATCCGCCCGCGATCTGGAGGTACAACTCCGGGGTGGAGCCCTGCCCCTACCGGTGAAGGTGGTGGAGAATCGTACCGTCGGCCCCACCCTGGGCCGCGATAGTATTCAAAGCAGCCTCTACGCAGGGATTGGCGGTCTGATTTTAGTCTTACTTTTTATGGCGATCTACTATCGCCTACCGGGTATGGTGGCGGATATCGCCCTGGTGATCTACGCCCTATTGACCTGGGCGGCCTTTAACCTACTGGGGGTTACCCTCACCCTGCCCGGTATTGCTGGGTTTATCCTCAGTATTGGCATGGCCGTTGATGCCAACGTCCTAATCTTTGAACGCACTCGGGAAGAACTGCGGGCTGGCAAAACCCTCTATCGCTCAGTAGAATCTGGCTTCTATCGAGCCTTTGCTAGCATTTTAGATAGCAATGTCACCACCCTAATTGCCTGCGCGGCCCTCTTCTGGTTAGGGGCAGGACTGGTAAAGGGGTTTGCCCTGACCCTGGGGCTGGGGGTGGTGATCAGTATGTTTACCGCCCTCACCTGTAGCCGCACGTTTTTGTTTGTGGTCTTAGGGATGCCTCAATTACGCAAACCTGCCTGGTTTTGCCCCGGACTAAGTACCCCTGTCCTAAGGAGCAAACCATGAAGCTAAAGGTTATTCGACAACGGCGATGGTGGTGGTGGTTCTCCAGCCTTATTATTATCGTGGGCTTTGGGGCGATGCTGCTTTCCTGGCAACAGTTGGGCAGCCCCCTGCGGCCAGGTTTAGACTTTGTCGGGGGAACCCGTCTCCAACTGACCCGCAGTTGCGCCCTCAGTCAGTCCTGTAGTGGGGATATCGATCTGGGTCAGGTGCGTCAGGTGTTGGCTACCCAGGGACTGGAGTCCAGCAGTATTCAAGTCCTCGATCCGGCCCTGCAGATCCTGTCCATTCGTACCCGACCCCTAGAGGTGCAGGAACGGACTACCTTGCAAGGGGCTCTAGACAAGGCCATTGGTCCCTTCGATGGGGGCAGCACCCAAATTGACTCGGTGGGTCCAGTCATTGGCCGTCAGCTTTTGGCCTCTGGCTTGCTGGCCTTGCTACTCTCCTTTGTTGGCATTGTGGTGTACCTGAGTCTGCGGTTTGAGCTCGACTACGCCGTGTTCGCCATTATTGCCCTGTTTCACGACGTTCTGATTACAGTGGGTATTTTTGCCGTACTGGGGCTTGGGTTTGGGGTCGAGGTGGATAGCCTATTCATCGTAGCCCTCTTAACCATTGTGGGATTTTCCGTCAACGATACAGTGGTTATCTATGACCGGGTACGGGAGAACATCAAGCTTTCTCCCCAAACCCATATCAATGACATTATCGAAAATGCCGTTAACCAAACCCTGACCCGTTCCATTAATACCAGCTTGACCGCTACCCTGCCCCTGGTGGCGATTTTCCTGCTGGGTGGCCCCACCCTGAAATACTTTTCCCTGGCCCTGATTATCGGCTTCGTGGCGGGTGCCTATTCCAGTATCTTTATTGCCAGTTCCCTACTGGCCCTATGGCGGGACTGGCGCGGCCATGCCTATGGTACTGTGGTATCTGCCCCGGCTGAGATTGTCCGTCGGGATAATGCCTCTGATTCCCTTCAGTAGAGACTCTACCTGTGGCCAGTGATTCCAGAGATGATTACCGCCTGGAGCGACTGCGATTAGTACTAATGCGTCGCTGGTGGTGGGGTACAGCTGGGTTGTGGTTGAGTCTGGGGGGGCTGAGTTTGATCAGTCTGCGTCGGGAAATCGCCCAGATGCACCAGTATTTTACCTGGACTGCCCTGCGTTACGCTCTGGCCTATAATCGCCTTGCCGCCCTAGGGTTGGGCTTGTGTATCGGTCTTACCCTGGCGCTGCTGTTGGCGGAAAGTCGACATATTCTTTTTGGCCTCTCCAGGGGAGAACGGCGACGACTAGGCAAGTCCCTTGATCGGGTACGCCAGCGAGGACCCAGCCATCCGCTCTGGCGACGACTAGACCTTTGATTTTCTGGGCAAAGCTACAAACTCACTGCCCAAACTAACTACGCAGGGTAACGTCAAACTGTTTTGCCAGGGCTGTCCGAATCTTTTGATGAACCGGCTCTACCAGGTCATCGGTGAGGGTTTGATCCGGCGATCGATAGACCAGCCGGAAGGCCAGGCTACGTTGCCCGGCTGGGACAGATTCGCCCCGGTACTGATCAAACAGGGCGACGGACTCCAGTAGCTTGCCCCCAGCCCGTTCTATGACGGCCTCCAGATCGGCCACGGTTACCGCCAGAGGCGCGTAGAGGGCCAGGTCCCGATCGCTGGCGGGGAAGGAGGAGTAGGACGTAAACTTGATGGCCTTCCGCAGCAGTGGCACCAGCGCCGTCTCTAATACGGACCAGTTGAGTTGAAACACATAAACCTCGGCAGGCAGCTGGCGCTGCTGCTGCAGTTGGGGATGGATCTGCCCAAACCGCCCTAGTTCCAGGCTACCCCGAATCCATAGGGAGGCGGTACGACCGGGATGGAAGCGGGCATCGCTGGCGTCGGCGCGATAATCGACCCTTAGCCCCAGACGCTGAAACACCGACTCCAGTAATCCCTTGGCTTCGAACCAGGTCAGGGGTTGGGGCTGGCCACTGGTGGGCCACTGACTGGAGCGGCAGTCACCCCCCAGGATTCCGCCGATCGCCTCCGCCTCGTGGATGCCCTGGTCATCTTGCCAAAAGATATGGCCCAGTTCGAACCCGTTGAGGGACCCATTACCCTGGTTCAAGTTAAAGGCGTAGGCCTCCAGCAGGCCATCGATCAAATCCTGGCGCAGGGCAGAATATTCGGGAAACAAGGGATTGGCCAGCACCACCTGGCGATCGCTACTGGGTTTGGTTAGGGAGTAGTGCAACAGCTCCGTTAGACCGGCTGCCCGCAGGGCCTCCCGCAGGCGACGGGCCAGGGCGGTTTCCACCGACAGGTAGCCCCCCGCCGACTTTTGGGGCAGGGTGTCGGCAAAATGGTTATAGCCGTAGAGGCGGGCAATTTCCTCGATCAGGTCAATCTCCCGCTCTAGATCGCGGTAGCGGTAGGGGGGAATCTGTACCGACCAGGTTTGCCCCTGATCCAGGGGGGTGACTGTACAGCCCAGGCTGGTGAGAATTTCCTCAACCCGGTGGGGCGGTAGGGGACTGGGGCGATCGCCGCGATCCAGCACCGAGCCCAACACCTGGTGGACTCGAGATAACCGCAACTCTAGGACCCGTTCCGGCATCGCCTGCCCCAGGGAGGTGGCGGCAGTGGTTTGGGCCACCACCCGCGCCCCCGCCAGCTCTTGCAGCAGGCTAATCGCTCGCTGACAGGCCAGCCCTAGCTCCGCCGGGTTGACCCCCCGTTCGTAACGGGCCGAGGCTTCGGTGCGCAGGCCCTGGCTGCGGGCCGACTTACGAATGGCCGCCGCATCAAAGTAGGCCGCCTCCAGCACCACGGTTGTGGTGCCTGGGTAAACCTCCGTAGCCTCTCCCCCCATCACCCCGGCCAGGGCCACGGGCTGATCGTTGGCGGTAATCAGTAGGGTTTCAGGCTCTAGCCGCCGGTCCTGGCCATCTAGGGTTTTTAGGGTTTCTGGGGAGTTGGCGTAGCGTACCCCCAGGTTTAGGGAGGTCCCGCCGGTCTGCCCCAACCGTTCTCCGTCAAAGGCATGGAGGGGCTGCCCCCACTCCAGCAGGACGTAGTTGGTAATGTCTACCACATTGTTGATGGGCCGGGTGCCAGCCGCCTGTAGCCGTTGCTGCAACCACAGGGGCGAAGGGGCCAGGGTGATCCGATCGAGGACGGTGGCCATGTAGAGGGGACAGGCTTTTTCATCCTTGAGGGTAACGGTGGGGGCTGGACCACCGTCAGGGATCTGGGGCGGCTGAATCACTGGCAGGTGCAGGGGGGCGGCGGTAATGGCCGCGACTTCCCGGGCTAACCCCACCATGCTGAGGGCATCGGCCCGGTTGGCGGTGGAGGTGACATCTAGAATCACATCATCCAAACCCAGCAGGGGCCGGACATCTTGCCCGGGGGTGAGGTGATCGGGAGGGAAAATGTGGATGCCCGCCGAGTCTTTCTCCAACCCCAACTCGGCCAGGGAGCAGATCATCCCAGCCGAGGCTACCCCCCGCAGTTTGCGCGGTTTGATGGTGAGATCGACCCGGGGCAGGTAGGTATCCACCGTGGCCACCGCCACCCAGGCCTCAGCTCGAACATTGGCCGCGCCGCAAACAATGGTGGACAAAGCACCGGCACCGATGTCTACCTGGCAGACGCTGAGTTTGTCGGCATCGGGATGGGCCGTCCGATCCATCACCCGGCCCACCACCACCCCATCGGCCCAGGTGCGGCGGTCTTCGATATCTTCTACCTCAAAGCCGGCCATGGTGAGGGCGTCTGCCAGTTGTTCTGGGGAAAGTTGGACAGTCACCAGTTGATTCAGCCAGTTGAGGGAGATACGCATGATGGAGAGACTAAAATCGAAAAAATTCGCTAGCTCAAGTATAGCCGTAGCCATGCTTCCAGGATGCAGGCGAGTCGGAAGGCTCACCCAGGCCGATCGCCCCGGTCTTCGGTGGGTGGGCCCCGGTTAGGTTTATCCTTGGGGTCCTGATCCTAACCCTGGGACTCCAGAGATAACCGCAGGGAGGCCCCATCCAGGTCTTCGCCGATAAACACTAACCGGGTCTGGCGGGGTTCATCGGTGCCCCAGGGGCGATCGTAGAAATGGTCAAAGCGTTGCCCTACCCCCTGGATCACCAGCCGCATCGGTTTGGCAGAGACGGCTACAAAGCCCTTAATGCGGTAAATCGAGTGCTGTTGCACCAGGGTGCGTAGGCGCTCCACTAAATCCGCAGGGTTAAAGGTCTGGTCTAACTCCAGGTAAACCGAGGTAATGTGGTCGTCGTGATCATGGTCATCCTCGTGGTCGTGGTGGCTGGGGCGATGGTGGAGGTCATCTTCAACGGCGGCATTGAACCCCAGCAAGAGATCGGGGCTCACCTGGCCGTGGTGGCAGGGTAGAATCTGTACCCCGGCGGCAACCCGATCCTGTAGCCATTGCTGTACCCGATCTCGGCCATCGGGGCTGAGGGTATCCACCTTGGTCAACAGCACCATATCGGCGCAGGCCAGCTGATCTTCGAACAGTTCTGCGATCGGGGTCTCGTGATCCAAACTATCATCGGCCTGGCGCTGGGCCTCTAGGGCTTCCAGGTTTCCCACCAGCTCGCCCTGGGCCAGGGCTTCCCCATCCACCACCGTTACCACCCCATCCACGGTGGCACCACTGCGAATTTCTGGCCAGCGAAAGGCCTGCACCAGGGGTTTGGGCAGGGCCAGGCCAGAGGTTTCAATCAAAATGCAGTCAATATCCTGGCGTCGTTTCAGCAGGGCTTCCATGGTGGGCAGAAACTCCTCCTGCACCGTACAACAAAGGCATCCGTTGGCCAGTTCGACAATATTAATCGGATCGCCAGCCCCCTCCTCTAGATCGCACACCTGGCACGATCGCAGCAACTCTCCATCAATGCCCACCTCGCCAAACTCATTCACCAGCACCGCAATCCGTCGCCCCTGATGGTTCTGAAGCAGATGGCGCAGTAGGGTGGTTTTGCCTGACCCCAGAAAGCCAGTGATGACCGTAACGGGAATTTTATGCATGGGGGTAGTTAGGGGGATGGGTAATTGCTTTGATCATAGAGGGTATTTAGACCCTTGGCCCCCAGGGTCTCACCAGGGCGCAGCGGGTGTATCGAATTCCTGGACTCCCGTACCAACCTGCGGGCGATCACCATTGCCGGCGCCACCTGTTTCATGGGCAAGTATATCCATTGCCCAGTCGCCGGGACCCTGGTGCTGTTCCCATCCTACCTGAGGCACTAGGTGTACCCCAACAACGGCAATGGCGAGCGCATCTCGGTCGCCTTCAACGCCCGCTTCGCCTGGCGTCCGGGTACCTTGGTTGCTGGTGCTAGCCCAACCGGAGGCCGAGTCAACCAGTAACTCAGCCGACTGACCAGACCCTGGCCAGACCCTAAGGGTTGGCCCCAGGAAACTCTCCGGTGCGTACCTGGTCACAAAATTGCTGAGCTGCCGCGATCGCCGTTTCTCGCAACTGGGCGTACACCCTCACAAAAGGAGGTTGCCAGGTAGACAGCCCTAATACATCGGCGGTCACCAGCACCTGCCCATCGCACCCAGGGCCGGCCCCAATCCCAATGGTAGGAATAGCCAGAGCCGTACTAATGGCCTCGGCCAGACTGGCGGGAATATGCTCTAGAACTACTGCAAAAGCCCCTGCCTCTTGCAGAGCCAGGGCCTCCGCCAGAATTCGATCAGCCTCTGCTGGGGACTTTCCCTGTTGTCGAAACCCCCCCAGTTGATTTACTGACTGGGGAGTTAGGCCCACATGGCCCATCACCGGCATATCCCACTGGCGCAGATGGCGAATAATGTCGATTACTCCCGAGTGGCCGCCCTCCAGCTTTACCGCCTGGGCACCGGTTTCTTTAAAGATACGGCCGGCGGTGCGGACCGCCTCTTCAACGCTGATTTGATAGGTAAGAAAGGGCAGATCTACAACCATCAGGGCATTTTTCACCCCTCGCCGCACCGCCCGGGCAGAGCTAAGCATTTCCTCCAGGGTGAGGGGAAGGGTTGTTTCATAGCCCAGGGCTACCATGGCCAGGGAATCCCCCACCAGCACAATATCGGCTCCAGCCTGATCGACAATGTGGGCCGACATGGTATCCCAGGCGGTCAGCACAGCGATCGCTGGGGTAGGTTGGCCGGTTTGCTTCCACTGAAAAACTTGCTGTACCGTAACTGCCATAGAGAATGCCTGCAGCGGATTTGATCAGGCCAATGCCAGGCCCTTAGCGCCTACCCCTAGCCGGGCAGGCGAGTTAGCATACCAGGGTAAAGCCGGGCTTTGGCGGCCTTGCCCGGGACCAGTTAGCTACCCTGAGCCAATCTCGCCCTGGGGTGCGATCAACTCATTAACTGCACCTTGAAGGGTCTGACCAAAGCTCTATCATGGGTTTTAGCCAATTCAATGATATCGTTTAAGGCACCCCTCGGGTTTAGCCCCCTGGCTTGAACTCAGCGGGTTTGCTTGGCTGATCTCTATAGCTATGGCCCTTTCTGATTCCAGTCCCGACTCTCCATCGCCTGGGACCGACCCCTCCCTGGTGATCGCCCCTGGGGTGGCCTCTCCAGAACCAGCTTTGCCGCTCCAGGCACCGATGTCTCCTCCATCCGGGCTCACCACCTTGATCGCCCTGGGGGTGATTGCCCTGGGGCTGTGGCTTGGTAGTAGCTGGCTGCTGTTAGCCGGGTCGGTGGTGGCGATCGGGGTTTCTCTGCAGCTGCTGGGACCCTATATCAAGCTGTGGGTGGCAAAGCTATCCCCCGCCCAGCAAGGTTTGGCTGTGGCCCTACCCGGTTTGCTGATTGGGCTACTGGGGCTGATGCAGGCCACTGGTCTAAGTGCCCGTCTGGTTAGCTGGGGCCAGACTCTGCCCTGGGATGTACTGGGGTCTCTGGGAGATTTTCTAGGGGCGATCGGACAAATCTTCATCGCCTTTCTGGCCCTATTTGTGGCCTGGCGACAATATATTATTTCCCGGGACCTGACCCTGCAACAAAATCTGATTACCCAGCAACAAACTATTGATGCCTACTTTCAGGGAATTTCAGAGTTGGTGCTGGATGACAACGGGTTACTGGAGGACTGGCCCCAGGAACGCATGATTGCCGAAGCCCGTACCGCCGCCATTCTTAGCAGTGTGGATGCCGCCGGCAAAGCCAAGGTAATCGGCTTCCTATCTCGGTCTAAGCTGCTCACCCCCCTACGCCGCGATAGTCGCCTGGGACGAGCTATCTTAGACGGTCAAGGGGGCTACGAAGAGGACCGATGCAACGGCGTCCGGGTAATTGATCTAGGCGCCATGCTGGCGGTGGCCAATTTAGCTGGCAGCGATCTGCGCTGGGCCGATCTAACTGAGGCCAACCTGATTCAGGCTAATCTACAGCGGGCCGATCTGGCCAAAACTAACTTGTCCCGGGCCATTCTCTATCAGGCCAACCTGAGCGGAGCCGACCTGATGGGGGCTCGTTTTTTCTACGGCGATCGCGCCCAGGCTTGCCCCCGCAGCCGCACCGATGCCCCTGACTACGCCACTGGTGCCTATACCGGAGCAGTGGTAGAGGGTATCAACCTGACCGCCGTAGAGCGTCTCTCTGAAGACCAACGCTGGTACTGCTGTGCCTGGGGCGGGTCGGCCACCCGCGCCACCGTCCCAGGAGGCTGCGACGACATTGCTGATCAGCTAGGGCGGTAGCCCGACCGGGCTTAGTTGCCTAACCAGCCTCTGTTTCCAGCATCAGGCGAGCCTCCTCTAGTGCCCTCAGGTGGCTGTCCTGGAGTACTGGGTAGGCCAGGTTGAGGGACTTAAGGCGGCGGCAAATCAAGCTCGATACCGCCAGACAGGTAAACCATTTGTGGTCCGCCGGAATAATATGCCAGGGGGCCCAGTCAGTGCTGGTATGACTGATCATGTCTTCGTAGGCTGCCATGTAGTCATCCCAAAAGCCCCGTTCTTTGACATCGGCAATGGAAAACTTCCAGTTCTTTTCCTGGGATTCAATCCGTTCTAAAAAACGTTTTTTCTGCTCCTGTTTCGATAGGTGCAGAAAAAACTTCATCACCACAATGCCGTTGTTCGCCAGGTAACGCTCAAAGCCATTAATGTCTTCAAAGCGTTGCCGCCAGATTTGCTTACCCCTGGTGTGGACCGGTAGTTGCTGCTGGTCTAGACTCTCGGGGTGAACCCGCACCACCAGCACCTCTTCGTAGTAAGAGCGGTTAAAAATTCCAATCCGCCCGCGCTCGGGCAGAGCCTTATAGGAGCGCCACAGGTAGTCATGGTCGAGTTCCTCGGCGGAGGGTTGCTTAAAACTAAAGACCTGGCAACCCTGGGGGTTTACCCCCGACATCACATGCTTGATGGTGCTGTCTTTACCAGCCCCGTCCATAGCCTGAAAAATTAATAGCAGGGCGTAGGTGTTTTGGGCATAGAGTACATCCTGGTAACGGGCTAGTTGTTCAATGCCCTGTTCTAGGTAGACGTTAGCCTCCTCTTTGGTGAAGCCGCCCCGCTCACCAGGATCAAAGTCCTTAAGACTAATTGCTTGCCCCGGTGGGGCGGTCATGGCCTCGAGGTTGAGGGCCTTGGCAAAGGTGTTTTCATCCATAGTCGGGGGGGTTAGGTGGTAATCCGGGCCATGGCCTCGAGGACGTTTTGCCGACTATTAAAGGCTGAGATCCGAAAGTAGCCCTCTCCGGCCGCGCCAAACCCGGAACCTGGGGTGCCTACCACATGGCAGTTGTGCAGTAGTTTATCAAAGAAATCCCAACTGGAGATGCCATCGGGGGTGCGTACCCAGACGTAGGGAGCATTGACGCCCCCGTAGACCTGAAGACCGGCGGCGGAGAGATGCTCGCGAATAATCCGGGCGTTTTCCATATAGAAGCTGATCAGGGCCTGGATTTGCTCCTGACCGGCGGCAGAGTAGACCGCCTCTGCCCCCCGCTGAACAATGTAGGAAACCCCATTAAATTTGGTTGATTGTCGCCGATTCCAAAGGCTGTGGATGGAGACGGCGCTACCGTCGGCAGCTTTGCCCTGGAGAGATTGGGGGACCACGGTAAAGGCGCAACGGGTGCCGGTAAACCCGGCATTTTTAGAAAAGGAGCGAAACTCAATCGCACAGTCGCGCGCCCCCTCAATTTCGTAGATCGAGTGGGGCAACTCAGGGTCGGTAATAAAAGCTTCGTAGGCGGCATCAAAGAAAATAATCGAACCGTGGGCTCGGGCGTAGTTAACCCAGGCTTGCAAGTGGGCACGGCTGGCGACCGCACCAGTGGGGTTGTTGGGAAAACAGAGGTAAATTAAATCCACTGGTTGGTCAGGGATGCGGGCGGTAAAGTTGTTCTCAGCCTGGATCGGCAGATAGACCAGCTGACCGTACTCCCCCCGGTCGTTGACCGGGCCCGTGTGGCCCGCCATCACGTTGGTGTCAACGTAGACCGGGTAGACCGGGTCGGTGACGGCAATGGAGTTGGTGTTGCCAAAGATATCTAGAATGTTGCCGCAGTCGCACTTCGAACCATCGGAAATAAAGATCTCACTGGGGTCAATCTGGCAACCCCGGGCCTGGAAATCATGCTGGGCAATTTTCTCCCGCAGCCATAGATACCCCTGTTCTGGACCATACCCCCGGAAGCGATCGCGATCGCCCATATCCTCCACCGCTGCCACCATGGCAGCCCGGCAGGCAGCGGGCAATGGTTCGGTGACATCGCCAATCCCGAGTTTGATGATGGCAGCGGTGGGGTTGGCCTCAGCAAAGGCGTTTACCCGCCGGGCAATTTCTGGAAATAGGTAGCCCGCCTTGAGTTTCAGGTAGTTGTCGTTGATGGTAGCCATGGAGCGTGCCCGGTACATTGCTTAATCAAGCCTACCGCCCCGGGGGGCATCCTGGCCTATTGATTAACTTAGAAACTGTCCTTCCCCAGGGACCAACCCACAAACTGGTCCTCTGCAGGGCAGGGCTCTGGCTTCAGGTTCGTTATAAATAGGCTATGCCTACCGCTGTTCAACCAGAGATCGCCTATGTTACCTCGTCATAGTCTTTTATTTCGATCCATCAGTGGTTTTATCAAGTACTTCTTTCTGACCACCGTTGGCCTCATGGCTAGCTTTCTTCTAGCCAGCCTCTTTGCCCAGCCATTGCTAGCCCTGGCCTGGATCACTGTAGTAGTGGACTGGTGGTGGCGATTAGCCCTGGGTAGCTTTTTTACCCTGGGGTGCGCTGTGATTTTCGAGTCCTTTCAGTAGCCTTTGTGATCTTCTGGGGCTGATCTCCTGGGGCCAGCGCCCTGCCTTAGCGGTCCATGGGCTCTGAACCAAGCTGTAGCGCTGGTTGCCATTTCCGGACCTGGTCTAATTTAAACTAGAACTCTAAACTAGAGCTCTGTTCTTTAGATCTTCGGTAACCGTTCAGGAGGGGTACGAAGGATGGAACACCATGATGCCGCTGCGGTCCCCCTACCGCCCCATTGCACCTTCACACCTTCGGATTGGCGATCGCTGGCAGTCTTTTGGTACCCCGTAGCCTTTAGCCGCGAGCTTAATCCCGGCCCCGTTGCCGCCCAACTACTCGACCAATCCCTGGTGCTTTATCGGCTGCAGAGCGGAGCGGTAACCGCAGCCCAGGATCGCTGCCCCCACCGGGGCGTATCCCTGAGCCGGGGATGGCTAGAGGGGGAGGATTTAGTCTGCCCTTACCATGGTTTGCGCTACGGCCCGAGGGGTCATTGCGTCAGCATTCCCTCCCATCCTGAGGCCACCATTTCTGCTCGCCTGAAGCTGCCCACCTATGCTGTGCAGGAGCGCTATGGGCTGGTCTGGGTAAGACTCCTAGAGGATGGCCCCAGGCCTCTACCGGAGTTCCCAGAGTGGGATGATCCCGATTATCTGCAGGTGCTCCCTGATAGTGTCACCCTAAAGGCCTCTGCCGGGAGGCAGGTGGAGGGATTTTTAGACGTTAGTCACTTTGCCTTTGTGCATCGCCAGAGTTTTGGTCAGGGCAGTAGTCCTGAGGTACCTGATTATCCGGTCACCCCCACAGCCACAGGGTTTCGGGCCGACTACATCAGCACCGTCAGCAACTATCCGGTCCATCTTAACCATCTCAATCCCCCTGGTTTCCAATGGCGCCGGCTATTTGAGGTGTTTCTACCCTTTAGCGCCCGGTTAACGGTATTTTTCCCCGATCAGGGTCAACTGCACATACTCAATGCGGCCTGTCCCCTATCAGCCCGGCAGACCCGGGTATTTGTGCCGATCTGCCGTAATTTTGACCGGGATGCGCCGCTGCAGGATACCCTCGACTTTAACCATCAGATTTTTGCCGAAGACCAGCAAATCGTAGAGCAGCAATACCCCCTGGATCTACCCCTGACCCTGTCCCAGGAGGTGCATATCCGCGCCGATCGCAGTTCTATTTGCTATCGGCAACAGCTGGCGGCCCTGGGTCTGGGTCAGAATTATACGGCCTGAGGCCAGGGCTTTGAGGCTGCCCTCGGCCACAGCCTGGTAGGTTAATCGGTATAGGGCCGTAGGCTGGGGCTATAATTTGGCAGCAACCAGCAGTCAACTATGGCCGGTAAGTTTATTGTTCTAGAGGGTGTGGAGGGCTGTGGTAAATCGACCCAGCTTCAGCTTTTAGCCCGTCATTTGCCCGCTAGTCAGTCATTTCAGCGGGTACGGCGGCAGTTACCGACGCCGCCTATTTTAACCAGTCGGGAGCCCGGGGGTACGGACCTCGGGGTAAGGTTACGGCACCTCTTGCTACACCAGGATAGCCAGGTTAGCATTGACCCCCGCGCCGAACTATTGCTGTATGCCGCCGATCGCGCCCAGCACGTCGATCAGGTGATTAAGCCCGCCCTCGACCGGGGCTGCTGGGTGCTGTGCGATCGCTTTATTGATTCCACCCTGGCCTATCAGGGCTATGGTCGGGGGTTAGATCTAGACCTGATTCACCAGCTCAACCGCCTGGCCACCGCTGGCCTGGCTCCAGACCTCACCCTCTGGCTCCAGTTACCGGTGGAGCAGGGGTTAGCCCGAGCCCGGCAGCAGGGCGGCGGCGATCGCATAGAACGGGCCGACCTGGCCTTTCATCGGCGGGTGCAGCACGGATTTGAGACCCTGGCCCAGCAGTATCCCCAAAACCGGGCTAGGATTGAAGCCAACGGTAGCCCAACAGCGGTGAGTGCCGCCATTCTTAGCGTGGTAGAAATCTACCTGGAACAATGGTACCCGAAGGATTTAGCGACCTGATTGGCCAGCCCACGGCCGTTACCCTGCTTTGCCGGGCTCTGGACCAGGGCCGCCTAGCCCCTGCCTATCTGTTTGCTGGGCCAGAGGGGGTGGGGCGGCGACGGGCAGCCCTGAGGCTGGCAGAAAGTCTGCTCAGTCGCCAGCCAGGGCCAGACCCGGTACACCAGCGCCGCATTGGTCAGGGCAACCACCCTGATCTGCTCTGGGTGGAGCCCACCTATCTACACCAGGGGCGCTTGGTACCTGTTTCCGCCGGCGCTGACCAGGGTGTCAGTCGCAAAACTCCACCCCAGGTTCGCCTTGAGCAGGTCCGACAGATTGCCCAATTCCTTAGCCGCCCAGCCCTGGAAGCTGATCGGTCCATGGTGGTGATGGAAGCCGCCGAAACCATGACCGAAGCCGCCGCCAACGGCCTGCTAAAAACCCTGGAAGAGCCGGGCCGGGCTACCCTGGTGCTGCTTGCCCCTGGTCCCCAGGCCCTGCTGGCTACCCTGGTGTCTCGCTGCCAGGTGATTCCCTTTCAGCGCCTCAATGCAGAGGATATGGCCAGGGTGTTAAGCCAGGCCGGTCAGCCAGACATTCTCCACCACCCCCAGGTAATGGCCCTGGCCCAGGGTAGTCCGGGTCAGGCGATCGCGGCTTACACTCAGCTCCAGGCCATGTCGGCAGAGCTGATCGCCGGTTTGCACCAACCCCCTGCCAGCCTGCGCCAAGCCCTGGAGTTGGGTCGTCAGATCGCTAAAGCCCTGGACCCAGAAGCCCAGTTGTGGTTACTGGATTATTTACTGCATTGGTACTGGCACACCTACCCCCAGCAGCCCCAACTCACCAGTTGGCTGGCGGGATTTGAAGCAGCCAAGGGCTACCTGCGCCGTTTTGTCACCCCCCGCCTGGTGTGGGAAGTCACCCTGATGGCCATGGTCCCTTGTCACCCATAAGCTGGACAGATCAGGCAAACAGATTCATTTGGTCGGTGGGCTCCGCCTGGGGGGCACCCTGACTGCGATCTGGGCGACGCCGCCCCGGTGGGGGGGGCTCAACGGTGACCGCAATGGCGCTGTGCCCCTCAATGTTGGTCATCACCTGGCGGGCTCGCTGAATCACCACTGGGGGTAGACCGGCCAGGCGTCCGGCCTCGATGCCGTAAGACTTATCGGCTCCACCGGGCTGGACTTGGTGTAGAAAAATAATTTGATCGGACATTTCCCTAACCGTCACCTGGTAGTTGGCAACATTGGTAATCAGGGTTTCGAGTTGGTTCAGTTCGTGATAATGGGTAGCAAAAATAGTGCGGGATTGAAGGGTTTGGGCCAGGTACTCAGCCACTGCCCAGGCAATGGCCAGACCATCGAAGGTGGCAGTGCCGCGGCCAATTTCATCCAGCAGCACCAGGGAACGACCGGTAGCGTGGTTGAGAATATTGGCGGTTTCGTTCATTTCTACCATGAAGGTGGATTGCCCGGTGGCCAGATCATCCACTGCGCCTACCCGGGTAAAGATGCGATCGCAAACCCCCAAATGGGCGGACCGGGCAGGCACAAAACTACCCACCTGAGCCATCAGTTGAATTAACCCCACCTGGCGCAGGTAACAGCTTTTACCGCTGGCGTTGGGACCGGTGAGAATAATTAAATCCTGGGCCTGGGGAGTGGGGCGATCGAGGGCAGTGGTTCCCAGGTAGGTAGAATTGGGCACAAAGAACCCACTGGGCAATCGTTGCTCTACCACCGGATGACGCCCTTCTACCACCGCAAGGGTGCGAGAATCGTCCACCAGGGGACAACAGTAGCCTTGCAACAGAGCCACCTCCGCTAGGCCGCACAGAACATCGGCGGCGGCTACGGCTCGGGCCACCTGGCGAATTACCTCGGCCTGGGCCCCTACTTGTTCCCGCAGGCGGTTAAAGATTTCGTATTCCAGGGCGTGGGTTTCGGCCTCCAGGGTAAACAGGCGGGCCTCCCGTTCCTTCAGGTCGGGGGTAATGTAGCGCTCCTCGTTGGTCAGGGTTTGTTTGCGAATGTAGTCGGCGGGGGCCTGGTCAGCCCGGGCCCGGGAAATGCTGATGTAGTAGCCAAAGGCTTTATTAAACCCCACCTTAAGGGTGGCAATACCGGTGCGATCGCGCTCCCTGGGTTCCAATTGGGCAATCCAGCGCTGGTCATCTAAAGCTTGCTGGCGCAGGTGATCAAGGTCGGGGTTTACCCCATCTCGAATCAGATGGCCCTCGGTCAGGTATAGGGGCGGGTTTTCCACCAGATGTGATCGCAGGGTCTGGCCCAACTGCTCCAGTTCTGGGTGAACCTCCTGCAACGCCACTAAATAGGGAGACTGGGCGGTAGCGGTGAGGGCCGCCAGCTCTGGCAGGCGCAGGCAGGAGTCAGCCAGGGCCACCAGATCGCGGGCATTGGCTGTACCCGAACCGGCCCGCCCCGCCAGCCGCTCTAGATCGTAGATTTGCTTCAGCCGTTGCTGCAGGGTCTGCCGCAGGCTGCCCTGCTGCACCAGTTCTTGAATAGTGGCCTGGCGGGCCTGAATCGCCCCCACCTGCAACAGGGGTTGGAGCAGCCAGCGGCGCAGACTGCGCCCTCCCATGGCGGTGACGGTGCGGTCCAGGGCCCACAGCAGGGAGCCAGCATAGGTGCCATCCCGGGCGGTTTGGGTAATCTCCAGGTTACGGCGGCTCTGATGGTCGATCACCAGGTAGGCCGATAGGGTATAGGTGGTCAGGGGTTGAAGCGGGGCTTGTACCGTCTTCTGGGTGTCTTCCAGGTAGGCCAGCAGCCCCCCCGCCGCTCGCACCGCCAGGGGTAGTTGTTCGCAGCCCAGCCCCTCTAGCGATCGCAGCCGGAACCGCTGCAGCAATCGCTGCCGCGCCTCTGGCTGGCTGTAGCCGCCCTGGGGCCTGAGGGTATAGCAAAACTGGGGCGGTAAACAGCCCGGCAGGTGGTCACACACCTCGCCAGGGCGAATCATCGCCCCCAAATTCGCCGCTTCTGTGGGAAACAACACTTCAGCTGGCTGCAGGCGCAGCAGTTCCTGGCTGAGGTGATCGGGGTTGTCTCCCTGGGTGGTGAGAAACTCGCCAGTGGAAACATCGGCGTAGGCCAGACCCCAGTGCTTTCCGGCCACCACCACCGAGGCCAAAAAGTTATTCTGCCTGGCGCTGAGCATGCCCTCTTCCAGCACCGTGCCAGGGGTAATCACCCGGGTTACCTCTCGCTTAACCAACCCCTGGGCCGTCGCTGGGTCTTCTACCTGGTCACAGATGGCGATCGCCAGGCCTTTTTCCACCAGCAGCGTACAGTAGCGATCCAGAGCATGGTGAGGAATACCCGCCAGGGGCACTCGCCCCACCTGCTTACCAGCTTCCTTGCCGGTCAGCACCAGCTCCAGTTCTCGAGCGATGGTAATGGCATCTTCAAAAAAGGTCTCAAAGAAATCCCCCACTCGATAAAGCACCAGAGCATGGGGATACTGGTCCTTAATCTCCACATAGTGCTGCATCATCGGAGTCAGATCGGCCCGGTCTACCGAACCATGGTCGGCATAACGAATGGTTTGTTTAACCAGGCGATCGGGCAGGGAGGCAGAGGCGTCAACAGGGGAAGAAGCAGCCATGGGCAAGAAAACCGTTAAGCTTCGTTGCGTCATCCAGGTAGCCTAGGCCGCCTGTGGTAATTTCGATATCGTTGCACATTTCATTAATGTTTAACAGCATTAATGTTTAACAGCAGGAAAATTATTGACCATGGCCGAAAAACCCAGCTCCGTTGAGCCTGAGGGGCGCGAAGACTTTTCTGATTACGTCGCCCATTTACAGTTGCACATGGCCCTGCAGGCCCGCAATCTGGTGCCATCCTTCACCAGCCAGGCAGATAGCCGCCATAGTTTGCTGCGCCAAACCCAGGCAGATATGGAGAAACTGGCTTCCCGGCAGCGGCCTTAGATCCCTGATTGGCTTAGACCTTATCCCCCCAGCGACGTCAATGTCTATGCTCAAGTTTAAGACCCTCCGCCACGTCCACCGTTTTTTTGCTCCGATTATGCTGTTGCCCATCATCCTGACGGTCTTGACGGGCTCCCTTTATCAACTAGCTGATATAACTGGTCACGGAGACTCCTTTGATTGGATCCTGGACGCCCACAAGGGGCACTTTGGGCCCCTCAATCTGGAGGCCATCTATCCCTTTTTAAATTCCCTGGGCCTGCTGCTACTGGTGGTTACGGGCATCATTATGTGGTTTCAGGTGAAACACCGCTCTCCTAAGCATTTGAACCCTAACCTTTGACGCTCGACCGCGGTAACAACTGCCGGTGCCAGCCCCGGTGGGCAGCCTTGCTAAGCCCCGCCATGGTAGATCTGAAGGTAGCCGCTAACAGGCCCGGCGTAAAGGTGCCGCTGGTGGGCACTGGAGACTATGGCTATACTTAAAAACACAGGTCCAGGCAGGTAGTTGTGGTCAGTGGTGCGCCAGCAAGGTCAGACTCGAGACTCAGTTCCCTGGGCCTGGGTATTGCTGTGGTGCTGACGGCGATCGTGGCCCTGGTCAATCTCTGTTCAGCTATTATCCCCAGTTCACCAGGGCCTGAGTCCTGGTTTCTATCTCTATGGCCAATGCCGGTCAGGGTGGGGGCCCGTCTGTTTTCAGCCCTGAGTGGTTTTTTTTTGCTCAGCCTGGCAACTAATCTGGGGCGGCGCAAACGCGTAGCCTGGTGGTTAACCGTTGGCCTGCTGAGTTTATCGGGCCTTAGCCACCTGATTCGGGGACTGCACTACCAGCAGAGTTTACTCTGTCTGGCTTTGCTGGGGTTGCTACTGTGGTTAAGGCCCGCCTTTGTAGCCTGGTCCGATCGCCCCTCGATCATTCAAGGGGTCAGGGTATTGCTGGGGGCTCTGGTGTTTACCCTGGCCTACGGCACCCTGGGATTCTGGTGGCTAGACTACCATTACGCCACTCCCTTCAGCTTGCCTGGGGCCCTGAGTCAGACCCTGGCTATGTTTTTCACCGCTGATAATGGGGGCCTGCGACCCACCACCGCCTTTGGAGCCTATTTTGCCCGGTCGATTTACGGGGTGGGGGCAGGCACCCTCGGCTACGGCCTGTGGATGCTATTTCGGCCAGTAATTTTACGGGAAACCGCCAGCCCGGCTGAGCGGCAGCGAGCCCGGGCGATTGTTGAACAATACGGCCACTCTTCTCTGGCCCGCATCACCCTGCTGGAGGATAAGTCTTACTACTTTAGCCCCTCTGGCCAAACGGTGGTTGCCTATATTGCCAGGGGCCGGGGGGCGATCGCCCTGGGGGATCCCATCGGTCCGCCAGCGGACCTGACAGCGGCCGTTGTCGGTTTTAGGGATTTTTGCCAACTTAATGATTGGCATCCTGCCTTCTATCAAACCCTGGCCGAACACCTAGACCTATATGAAGCCCTGGGCTTTCGCCTGCTGAAAATTGGTGAGGAAGCGATCATTGATTTACACCGGTTTACCCTTAAGGGCAGAGCCGGTCGCAGTCTGCGTTCAGCGGTTAATAAATGTCTAGGCCAGGGTTACCGGGTGCAGGTCTACCAGCCCCCCCTGGGGGAAGCTCTGCTGGCCGAGTTGAGGGCCGTCAGCGATGACTGGCTGCGCTATCGCCGCCAGGGGGTAGAAAAAAGATTTTCCCTGGGTTGGTTTGACCCTGACTACTTAGAAACCTCGGTAATTGCAGTGGTCGAAGATAGCCAGGGCAAGGCGCTGGCCTTTGCCAACCTGATTTCTGAATACCAGCTAAACGAGGCCACCATTGACCTGATGCGTTACCACCATGAGGCCTTACCAGGCACCATGGATTACCTGCTGGTATCGCTGCTGCAATACTGCCAGCAGCAAGGCTATGATAATTTTAATTTGGGACTGGTGGCCCTGAGTGATCTGGTGGGCACAACCCATCCCTCCCGGTTACAAAGGGGCATTCGCTATCTCTATAACCATCTCAACCAACTCTATAATTTTCAGGGTCTACGGGCCTATAAGGAAAAGTTCCAGCCCCACTGGCAGCCCCGTTACCTGGTTTATTCCCACCGGGTGAGCTTGCCAGATATTATCATTGCCCTGGTGCGGATTGATTCCGGCGATCTCCTGCAGGAGTACCTGGGAGCCCAATTTTTTAGTAACGCCCTGTCTGGCTGGGTCAAAGCCTGCTCTCGGCTGCTGCCAGCCCTCCTCAGCCTGGGACTGTTTAGCCTCTGCATCTGGGCAATTATCCATGAACTGCACAAATACCAGCCCCAGGTGATTATTAACCATATCCGGGCTATTCCTCGCCCTACCCTAATGCTGGCCCTAGGTTTGACCGGCCTCAACTATCTATTTTTAAGCGGCTACGACGTCCTGGCTCGTTTTTTTGTCCGCCATCGGCTGCCCTACTTGAAAACCGCTCTGGTGGCCACCATTAGCTATGCCATCAGTAATAGTGTAGGGTTTGCCCTGCTCAGCGGCAGCGCTATTCGCTACCGCTTCTATGCTGCCTGGGGCCTCAGCCCTGGACAGATTGCCCAAATTATTGCCTTTTGCAACCTGAGCTTTTGGATAGGTCTGCTGGCGGTGGGGGGCTTGGTGTTTGCCCTGGAACCCCTGAAGATTCCTGCCATGCTCCACCTCCCCTTTGATACGGTCTATCCCCTTGGCATGATTTTTCTGGTGGTGATTGCCACCTACTTGGGCCTCAGCAGTTGGAGTCGCCGTTCCCTCAACATTGGCGGGTGGAGTATCCCCCGCTTACCCCTGAGGCTTTCTTTGGCTCAAATTGGAGTGACCTCCTGCGACTGGGCCCTGGCCGCCGCCATTCTCTATGTGTTGCTACCAGCGGATGCCGGTGTGCCCTATCTGGCTTTTTTTAGTAGCTACCTGTTGGCTGAAATAGCCGGGGTACTCAGTAATGTGCCCGGGGGGCTGGGAGTGTTTGAAACAGTGCTGATCCTGCTGGTTTCTCCACCCCTGGGCTCCGATGCCCTGCTAGGGGCGTTACTGATGTACCGGGTGATTTACTATCTCACCCCCCTATTGGTGGGGGTAGCCTTGCTGGCGGCCTACGAACTCTACCGCCATCCCTACCGCCGCCGTCTCCTCCCTTAATCGCTGGGCTGAGTTCAATGGAGAATGGAGTCAGCTATAGGAATTGGCAGGGATTAGTCACCGGCGATCGCCCTGGAATAGGGCAAGCTAACCGCTATAGCAGTGTGCAGGTGAATCAATCACAGTGGTAGCAATGGGGTAGTAGTAATGGGCGAACCAGTGACGAACATCTTCGAAGCTAATCGCAGCCAGTTCCAGGGCAACGGCCTGATGCACCGCTGATTACTGGCCACTGACTACTCTATCGTTATGTCTTTTGCCGGGGGAATGGCGATGTTACCCAGATCGGGGCCTGCCGCCGTGGCGGCAGGCCCCGATCTCGCTTGGCTTTGCGTGTCTAGCTTTAGGGAGGTGAGGCCAGATGGCGGTTGATCGGATTGCCAATTGTTGACTTAGGAATGACGAAGATCACATCATTGCCCTCGAAGATCGGCCACGTTATCTGTAGGATTGATCTCAAGGACTGAGATTAACTTAACTCCTGGCATTTACTATAACTACTCCTGATTGACTCAGTTTGTTCTACTCACGCCAAGCACACTCAACCGGCGATGGCATCTCAAAAGCGACATAGTGAACGCATCTATCGAATTGAGTTAAAAATACACACCTACCAGGATACTTCTGGCTAAGTCTTGTCAGTCAACCAGGGGGTCACCTCCCAATCTGCTCTTGGGACTTTAATGCCAGCTACCTCAATCTCGTCGCTCATGAATTCAAGCTATCCAGATTTCTGGCCCAAAATCCCTAAATCTTCTTTAAAATTTCCTAGGACGCTTACCTCTTTTACTTTGTCCATGAAGTGAAGGCTGACGACCTGGTCATCTACCCCGCCCGAGATCGCCAGGGAGACGGCCAGACCTAAGCCTGCCGGGGTCATGGATAGGGGCTGAATTAGCCTCGAATCCCAGCCATCTATTTGAGGGTCTAGCTAAACTAGCGTCAGCAAACTGGATAGGGAGCGGCTCTAATCTAACGATTAGAATCCGTTTTTTCATCTATCATCCTCAAATCTTAACGACTTTGCTGGTCTGGGGATAACTGATTTTCAGGCTTTGACAGGTTGATGGGGGCTAGCTGCCCCCGTCACTCCAGTACCGATTCGAGAGCCCTAACGGGGCCGCTGTGATTGTCCCTACGATCTAGATAATGCCGGTCGCACCTGCGGAGATCGCTCCTCCCATAGCCGATCTGGGGAAGTCGGATCGGCCATGTCGGGGAAGGGCTCTAGGGTATTAAGGAATTTGCAATCATCCGCAATCTTTGGCCACAAAACATCAAATGTTTGCATAGGAGCAACTTTTGTTAACATCCGGTAAATCTGGGGTCAGATCCCTATCGCGGCAGGGGTAATGGGGGGAAGATGATCTTGTTAGCTCCTCTAAAGCCTCTTATTTGTAATCTCCCTATAACTAAACCAGCCCCTGGCGCTCATTTGCGTCAGGGGTTATTTAATCGGATGTCATTTGGTGTTGCCAGGCCGATTAGTCAGGTATGCAATCTTCAACGGTTCGCTAAGGCATTTTTCCGTAGCCCACTGGCAACTCTCTTGTTTCGGTGATTCCCTGGTGGTGGCAGGTTCCTGCTCCGGTCAGCCTATACGTACCAATTCTATCGCCAAAACCCTGATGCTCTCGTTAAATATCGGGTTAGCCCGTACCCAGTAGGGCCATAACTCCTATCCCCTGAAACAGTGAAACCCCCCATTACTGGGAGGTTTCAGCCTATCGGAGCGGCGGGATTTGAACCCACGACCCCCACTACCCCAAAGTGACAGTGTACTATCATAAAAGTCTTGCTATTAAAGGTTTTCCTGGCTTGTGTACTATTTGTATGTACCAGTTTTGTACCAATAAATAATGGGCATTGTTTGCTTAAGCTATAGGTGAGAAAAAAGGTCGAAAACAAACTATTCGGACACTACCAAGTACACTTTCTTAAGCGTTCTTAATATTTAGGAATTTGGGAGCCACTATATCCTTGAGCTATGTTGATCCAATTATCTGCGGCCCAAAAGCTTATAGATCAAGGGTTCTAGCAAAAAGTTGGACCGGTGCTTAGGAAAGAAAACCTAAGAATGGCTAGAGTTATTTTAGTACCTATTTGGGGACAAATGGGTACATCTAAGTTTTTATCAGGTAGGGCCACCCAAGGCAGGGGTAGTCTGTTCTGGGGACAGAGAATAAGTGGCCAGGAGGATCCCAGGCTGGGGCGAAGTAAGGAATGCGATCTCTGGGGTAGCGATCGCATTCCCCAGGAAATCGGTATTAAGGGGGCCGGAGGGAACCGCGATCGCGGGTTGGCAGCTATCACTGTGTCCTCAATTGTGGACAGTAGGACAGGGAATGGGTACCCAGGGGTTCTAGCCAAGCATCAAAACGCTTTCAGAAAAGAAAACGCCCCCATCCAGGGCACTAACAATTGCCCTGGTGGCTGATGATTACCGCCAAATTTCCTGAAGTATTTTCCGAAGCAAAATTGTCAAATATCGGAATAAAACTGTCAGAACTCCCCCTAGCAGCATATGCCAAAGGAACGCGTAACCTTCCCTCCAGATACTATCGATAAAGAAAAATGCAAAAATCTGGAATAGAAATATACCCATGCCATAGTTTCCTGCCTGGGTAGCTTTGTTCGGAAACTTCTTCTTCCATCTGTGGTAGTAAAAGGCTCCGACCACCAGGGGGTTTAGGAACTCGGTCACCAGCACCACCCATCTTTCTGATGCTGTCAGGGTGGCAGTGTCGCTCTCCTGCAGCAAAACCTGGTTGATAAGCCTGGATCCAAACCATAGGCCAAACAGCAGTGCTGCTATTCCCAGGGCTGGCACAATGACCATCAGGGAATGGTGGTTCATTAGCCCATAGACAATGGGCAATGTGTAGAAGACCAGGAAAATACCAAGGAGCAGATAGCGTGGGGGAAACACCATTTGGATAGGCAGCAAGACAGATAGAGCCATCATAGCCACCCCTACATCTCCTAGACTCGATGTCTAGAGCTATAACCTGGTTCTGGCACTTTGGCCGGAGTGAATTGAGGATGTTCAGGCGAAAGTTACCGGGTCTTTCTGGCCTTTACCAACCAGACACCTCGGTTGGGCTGGTCTCCCCCCACCTCGGCGGTGATGGGGAGGGCCTCTGGGTATTTACCATGGGCTTTGCCGATGTCCTGGGGTTGGTTGACTTCGCTGCTCCAACCGTAGCGGGCCAGTAGTTCCTGAGGCTGATTACAGCCAAATTGCCAATGGCGTACCACCCGGCCTCGGTCTAATTTCTGGGCATGCTGGGCGGCCAGGATGGATCCCTGGGAGACTCCATCTATTCCCAGAACACTGCCGGGGCTGCTGAGGGCTGTGACGGTTCTGAGCAGGGAGTGGACGCTGGCTTCCGGTAGGTACATGAGGACACCTTCCAGAATCCAAACGGTGGGGATATGAGGGGATAATCCATCAGCCCGTAGTCTTCGGATCCATCCGCCCTGGGGCTGGTCTAGGTCCCCGGCAATTAGGTGGTGGTAGCAGGTGGGGGTAAGCGGCTGGAGAAGATTGGTTTTGTAGTCTAATACCGTGGGTAGGTCCACCTCATAGCAGTGGGTTGAGGGGGGCCAGGCTAGTCGGTAGGCCCTGGTGTCCAAGCCTGAGCCCAGGATCACCACTTGGGGGTTAGACAGTCGGGGCAGGGTGGTGGTGAGCAGGTGATCAAAAAAGTAGGTGCGGATGGCAATGTAACGGGTGCGTTTGAGGATCACGTCCTGGAGCGATCGCCCCTGTTGATCGGCTACCCGTTGCCATTTGGCCAGTAGGTGATCAACTTCATGGCCAGCCAGGGTCAGAGCGTAGGGGTCCTGGCCCAGGGGCTGGGGTAGGGTCTGCTCGATCGCTCGCTTGGCAGCTACGATCTGGGCGGTATAGGCGATGGGGTCCATGGTGGTGGGTGGCAGGGCGGATGTCCTGAGGGGGATATGTCTATAGTTTGACCCAAGGGCTGTGGAGTGAGCGGTGTTTCCGGCGATCGCCAGGGCGTCACTGTGGGTAGTTCCTGCCAGTGGGTGGTGTAACGCTGGGAGGCGTAGTTAGCTCGGGGGGTCCAGGTGGGGTTGAGGCCCAGGGCACCAAATTTCACCGCATCGGGGCGGAGGCGACGGTTGAGGTGGTCGAGGGTGGCCATCAGGCGATCGCGTTTGGCCCGATCCACCACCGGGGCCAGTAGGCACCCCTGCACCTGGTCATCGGGGCTGAGGTGGGTGGCGATTACCTTGGCCTTGAGGTAGTCATAGCCGGGGGTATAGGCCTGACTGG
>JAGWXD010000076.1 GCA_018970085.1 Cyanobacteria bacterium REEB459 | reverse complement strand
GCTGCGGCGCACCACTTCGACCATAATCTCAACGGCGGTGGAGGCTCCGGGGGAAGCTCCCAGCAGGGCGGTTAGGGAACCATCGCTGCTGCTGACCACCTCCGTACCCATGAGCAACTGACCATGGCCCTGCACCTGCTTAATCATCTGTACCCGCTGCCCAGCCACCGCCAGTTCCCAGTCGGCCGGCTGGGCGGTGGGGACAAATTGACGCAGGCTGGCCAGACGTTGGTCCATGGATTGCACCACCTGACCCAGTAGGTAGCGCACCAGATCAAAATTGTCTACCCCTGCCTGCAGGCAGGGCAGCAGATTTCCGGGTCGCAGCGATCGGGGTAGATCCCAGCGGGACCCCTGACGTAGAAAACGGGTGGTAAACCCCGCATAGGGGCCAAACAACAAGGCCCGCTGACCCTGAATCCAGCGGCTATCCAGATGGGGAACGGAGATCGGCGGCGATCCCACCGGGGCCATACCATAGACCTTGGACTGGTGGGCGGCAATCACCCCGGGATTGCGGCAAACCAACCACTGGCCACTGACAGGAAAGGCTCCATAGGGGCGAGCTTCAGGGATCTGCGATCGCTGCAACAAGGGCAGGGTGCCGCCCCCGGCCCCCAGAAACACCACAGCCGCCTCCACCATCTCCCGATTGCCGTCGGGTTTCTGCACCTCTACCCGCCAGGGGGTCCCCGGCCCCGGAGACTGACGCCCTAGGGACACCACCCGATGCCGCCTCAAGACCGCCATCCCCTGGCGCTCTAGCCCCTCCAGTAAGCGCTGACTGAGACGACCAAAGTCAATATCCGTTGCCCGCCCTACCCGGGTGGCAGCCAGGGGTTGATCGGGACGTCGACCCTGCATCACCAGGGGCATCCAATTCTGCAACTGCCCCCAATCGGTGCTCCAAACCATCTCGGCGAAGGGGGGCAGGGCGCTCAGGGCCCGGTAGCGGCGCTGTAAAAAGGCCACATTAGCCTCGCCCCAGACAAAACTAAGGTGGGGCACGGGTCGAATAAAGTCCGCCGGATCCCCCAGCAACTGCTGCTCCACCAGGGCACTCCAGAACTCCAGACTATGCTCAAAGGCCGTATTAATGGCCAGCGCCTTGCCCGTGGCAATCGATCCATCCGGGGCTGCTGGCGTATAGTTAAGTTCGCAGTTGGCGGCATGACCCGTACCGGCATTGTTCATGGCGGCACTACTTTCTGCCGCCAGGTGAGGCAACTGCTCCACCACCACCAGGGTCAGACCAGCATCCAACTGCCGCAGCAAACTGGCCAGGGTGGCCCCCATAATGCCCCCGCCCACCACCAGCACATCACAACGCTGCCTGTCCATGGTGGCTACCTCATCTGGGAGATGGCGACACCCAGGGCTACTGGCCAGCTGAGCGCGATCGCGGCCGCAAGACTACAGAGTTGATGGGGGACGACGGCCATGGGCTAGGGCTCCTGAGTTGCCAAAATCCCCTTTACTCTAGCGGATTCTCTGGTAATTGCAGGCCCCCACCCTGGGCAAAATACTGACTCCAGGGGGCAGCGGCAGGCGAGATCGCCGCAGTCTGGCTAAATTTAAGGCCTTCTCCCCCGGTCCAGCAAATAATCCAGGTGCCCTTGTCCTGGTCACGACGGGGGAGTTAAGCTAGGATTGTAAAGTCTGGATGAAAGTTAGTTAAAAAAACCATTCACCTTGTTTTTAATCGCTTGTTATATGATGTAATTAGCTTATGAGAAAGATTTATGAGAAATCTAGATGAGTCAGTAGAGTTTATTAAATCCTACTTTCTAAAACACAGTTACGTATAAATAAATTAAGTAATTCAAAGGATGCACCCATGTATTAATTATAACTCTTTAAGCCTGCGGTAGTCACCATAGGTAAGTATTAAGGTGTTATGGCCACCAGTGTTAATTCTGATACTCGTCTATAAGTAGTTTATCTATTTTGGTTTTTATCTCCCCACGACTAGTTATACTGTTTCAAGATTCTACATATATTAATTAAATAATTTTTACTAGCCGTTAAATTGAGCTTTGATGGTCCTGATGTGATCTCAGCTCGTTTGATTGTGACGCTGCAGCCGTTTGCGCCTGGGTGAAATGTGATTTGTCATTTCCCTGGCTAAGGTAGGCCACGGGGCAAAGCTTCAGTGGCCTGACGCTAAGGGGTAGGGGTATTCAGAAGGCTGTCTTGCTCTATCTTGGATCGCTACGGTGGCAGCCAGGCGAGAGAAAGCTGTCTGCCACCTCCCTCCTTAGGGTGGAGTCTGCTCGCTATAATGCCAGAACCCGACGCGATACTTAGGGTTAGTGCGATGCTTAGGGTTAGTGCGATACTTAGGGATGGAACAGTCAGAGATCATTATCCTTATTCAGCAAGAACTCCCTAGGTTGATTACCCAAGAGCCCCTGGTGAAGGAGTTTATTCTGCGCACGGTCTCTGAGTATTACGCCAGCAAGCCAGAAACAGAAAGTAAGTTTGATCGGATTCTAGGGGAGCTATGGACAAGCCTGGCTCAATCTTCTTGCCCTAGTACCGGGTACGGGGCCAACGGTTCTGACCATTGCCATTGCTTTTCTGAGGTTCTATGATGCCCAAGACTTCAGTTTCCTCGGACTCATCGCCCAGCCACGACTCTGGAGTAATCGACTCACTGTGGCGGCCCTCGTGGTGGCGTTGGTTAATCTCGGCGTTGAGTGGGACCGTCGCAATTGTCTAAAGACACGCTTCGCGAACAAGAAACAGACCGCCTGGCTGAGAAAGGGCAACGAAGACGCGAGGACTCAGCACGAGCAGCGGCTGAGGGATCTGAGGAAAGAGAACCCGCGGCTCGCCGAGTTTGACTGCGTCACGCTTCGCGAACGGGTCGAAGCTCGATGCCGCGCTGCCCAAATCCGTTTCCAATTAGATTCTAGCGAAGTTAACCGTCAAGCGTTGGCGACGGTTTTGGCCATCCTAGATGAGTATGGGAAGACGCTCTAGGGGGGAGTGGGGGATGCTACCGGTGAATACCTGACCTGTGGCTTGATTGCTTAACAGCCCCCTATTCCCCACTGCCTACTCCCTTCAAATCCGGTAGGATGGATTGACTGATGTTGCTCGGTTGAGGCAGACGGATGACGGTTTCCCTAGATCGCCAACTAAATCGCCCATTGGTTTATCCCGACAGTGATGGACAGCCCATGGCGGACAATACCCAACAGTTTCGGTGGATTGTCTTACTGAAGGAAAATCTGGAATGCCTGTTTGCCCAGAATCCTGATGTTTTTGTGGCGGGGGATTTGCTCTGGTACCCCGTGGAGGGTAACCCAGACATTCGCGTGGCACCAGATGCGATGGTGGTGTTGGGTCGACCCAAGGGCGATCGCGGGTCCTACCGGCAATGGCAGGAGGGAGGCGTAGGGCCCCAGGTGGTCTTTGAGGTGCTATCGCCCTTCAATACCCTGAAGGAAATGGCGAAAAAACAGCAGTTTTATGATCATTACGGAGTGGAGGAGTATTACCTTTACAATCCTGACCGCAATGATTTAACCGGTTTCCACCGGGTCAACGATCACCTAGAGGTGATCGAAGAGATGGCGGGATGGACCAGCCCCCGCCTGGGGATTGTTTTTACCTTGACCGACGTAGACTTAGAGATTTACTACCCGGACGGACGACGGTTTTTGACCACGGTGGAGTTGGCTCAACAGGCTGAGCAGGAGCAGCAACGAGCTGAGCAGGAGAAACAACGGGCTGATCGTCTGGCGGCCCAGTTACGGGCCCTGGGGGTTGAGCCTGAGGGGGAGTGAAGGAAAAAAGAAAAAAGAAGAAAGAAGGGGGAGTGGGCAGTGGCAGAGGGGGATGACTGGGAGTTGGGATAAACTAGTGAGTAGTGAGGTCGGGAAATCATCTTGGCCAGTTTTCTAGCCCTTCTGCCCCGTAGCCTAACCACCTTCTTATTTGCCCTGGCGGCTTTGCTGAGGTTCTATGGAAACACCGAAACCGAGTTCTTCCACGTCGCCACCCTGCGGTGGAGCTTCCTGGCGTTCTGTCTGGGGTCGGCGGCTCTTGTGGCTAATCTCGGCCTTGAGTGGAACGCTGGAAATCGAAGCCGAAACCGAGAGGCTGAAGAACGAGAACGCGCAAATGAGGAAAGAAACCGAGCAGATGAGGAGAGAAACCGAGCAAATTAGGAGCGAGAACGTGCGGCTCGCCGAGCTCGAATCCAAAATCGATGGATTATTCTCCAAGTACAATATCAAGCTGCCCCAGGGGAAGCGACCCGAGCAGCCCTAGGGGATTTTGTCGCTTTTTTGCAGGAGTATGGGGAGTAGGGGAAAAAAAGAAGAACGAAGAAAGAAAAAAGAAAAACGAAAAGACAGGGGCGATCGGTCGGCAACTCACATCTGGCCCGGTTGCTTGACAGCCCCCCATTCCCTACTCCCTTCCATGGTTAGTAAAGTCTTGTGCCTGGGTCTGGGTCTGGGTCTGTTGCTGGCGGGGAGTCTGTGGCGGTTACCCTCCTTGGCAGTAGCCTATAGCCAGTGGTTGAGTCCGGTGAGTGCTGATCCGCAGGCGGATATGGCGGTGGCGTTGGGGGGAGGCGATCGTCTGGCTACGGCCATGGATCTGTTTCGGTGGGGGCAGGTGGGGGCGATCTATGTGGATGCCATTGACCCCCAGGTGTTGGATGAGGCGTTGAAAGCGGCGGGGGTGCCCAGGGGTCGGGTGTTGTGGGGGGGTGATGGGGTGGATACCACCTTTGCCCAGGCCCAGGCCTTGGCTGGGCAGTTGCAGAAAACGCGGTTGCCCCATGGCACTTTGGTGTTGGTGTCGGATGCTTACCATCTGCGGCGGAGTCGGTGGGTGGTGGCTCACTATTTGCGCTGTTGTTTTGAGGGGCCTGAGATTGGGCTGAAGACGGCGGCGCCGGTGCCCCTGACCCTGGAGGCTCACCGGCGGTGGTGGCGGGATGGGGGGCAGCGACGGTGGGTGGTGACGGAGAGTCAGAAGTTGGTGTTTTACTGGCTGTACTATGGGCTGCTGGGGCGGCGGCAGAGTTGGGATGTGCCGGTGAATAGTGTGGTTGATTGGTTTGGGCTGATTTCTCCCCAGGATGGGGGGGTGCTCAGATCTACGGAAGAGAGTGGTGTAGGAGGTTCTTAACCGATGTATTTCGCCCTTGACACCTTAACGGTGGCCTATATCGGGCCTGGCATGGCGGTGGGCACTGCGATCGTCGTTTTAGGCTTAGTCCTGGCCTTTCTGCTGTTGTTAATTGCCTTGGTTTGGTATCCGATTCAGAAGTTGTTTTTCTCCAGGGAACGGAAGGAAGACGAGGACGATTCGGACGATTAGTGAAGTGATTTTTACCGTTTTACTCTATCTGGCTGTAGCCGTTGTCCTGGTGGGGCTGTTGTTTTTAGCCTTTAATAACCCGGTGAAACAGGGGTTGATTCGTTTTGCCCTGGACCGGGTTGATGGATTGATTGTGGCGAATACTACGGCTAGGTCGCAACGGGCTATGGTTGCGGTTGCTGGGGCTCTGTTGGGGCTGTCTGCCTATGGTCTGGCGGTTTTAGGGCTGCTATGGGCGGTTGTGGCCTTACCATCTTGGGTGACGGCCTATTTTGAGCCCTGGGTTTATCCGGTTTCTACCCAGCAGTCTTGGTTGATTTTGACGGTGATGGGTCTGCCGGTTGGCTGGGGGTTGGTTTATTTCCAGCCGGGGCGGGTGGCGGCGGGTGGTGGGCGATCTAAGTTACCAACTGCGGGAGGGGGGTACCGGTTTCGGCATCGTCTCTTGCACTGGTTGATGCTGGAGAGCCAGACGGTGCGGCAGGTTACTTTTTGGCTGCAGTGTTTGATGGTTAGGCAGGATCTGGCCAAGCTGCAGCGGCTGCGGGACCTGGAGCCCCATGGCTCGGTGTATGTTTGTGGGTTGGCGCGATCGGGAACGACTATGCTGATGCGGCTTCTAGAGCAGGACCCGGGCTTTGCCACTAGTCGCTATGATGATATGCCCTTTGTGCTGGCTCCCTGTTTGTGGAAGAGGGTTTGTGAAATTGAGGAGGGGGCTTTTGGCTATGAGCCATGGGAGCGGGCCCACGGGGATGGGGTGATGATTAGCTATGATGCGTCGGAGGCGTTTGAGGAGGTTTATTGGGAGGCTTTTCGCAGTAAGTCTCGGAAAAGAGCCTGTTATAACAATCCTCCGGGGAAACGGGCCCTGAGGTTGTTTAAGGATTTTCAAGGGTTGGTTTGTCTGGTGCGTAGTGAGGCTGGGATAGCTAAGACTCGATATTTGTCGAAGAATAATAATAATATTCTGCGGCTTAGGCAGTTAGCTGAACTAGACCCGAAGGGAAGGGTGGTAATTATCTATCGCCAGCCTTTGGCGGTGGCCCGGTCTTTGCTGAGGCAGCATCTACGGTTTTGCGGGGAGGGGCGTAGGGATGCTTTTGTGACCAAGTATATGGGATGGCTGGGGCACTATGAGTTTGGTTTAGAGCATGTGCCCTTTTGTAGGGTTAGGCGGTTTATGGAAGGTGGTCTCCAGCCAGACACCTTAGATTATTGGTTAGATTATTGGGTTGCCTTTCACCAGTGGTTGTTGTCTGAGTTGGAGGGGGGGGACTATGGTTTGCTGAGCTACGACGGCTTGGTGGAGAGTCCAATTTTAGCTACTGAGGCGATTAACTCTCAGTTGGGCACCCAACTGGTGCCGATGGAGGTGGAGGGCAGGGTGAGGAGTCATGCTCGGGTTGATGGGCAGGTTAGCGATCGGGTTGACCCTCTAAAAATAGAGCAAGCTAATCAGGTTTATGCTCAGTTAGTGAAGCATCAAAGTAATCTATTTTTCCTGTAGGTAGCTGATGAAAAATAAGCGGGTTGAGAAGCTTATATTTGGCTTATGGATTATTTTAGCCTTGTCGTCAGTGGGTTTTGTAAGCCTTGTGATGGGTGCTTGGTCTGCTCGACACGCAGCTACAAGCACTGGTCGGCTTTCTAAGTCGCAATCGAGCTTTATTTTAGAACTTGCAAGTATTCCAGGAAGAATAAAGACTGCGGTAGACTCTTCGAAAAATATTTTAACTGAAGATCCCTTACCGTTGTTATTAGATAAGCGAGTCGTTGAAAAGCCCTATTGGGTGCGTCGGTTTCCCAGCCCTGGGGATGATGGGTATTTGTTGCTTAGTGGAGTTGATCCACAATATAAACAAAGTAATATTCGTCTGATTCGAATTAGTGATGGTGCGGTTCTTCATACCTGGAATCCTGACTGGAAATATATTTCGACACAAATTACTGAGAAAAAGTTTCTGCCTAAACCAGCCCCAGAAAATCTGATCGCA
>JAGWXD010000075.1 GCA_018970085.1 Cyanobacteria bacterium REEB459 | reverse complement strand
TGGGGGTCGGTGTTGAGGCCGTCTTGGTGGCAGCGTTGGGTGAGGGCGATCAGCAGGGGGTCGGCGATGGGGCCGCCGAAGACGGCCCAGCTGATTTCGAGGTTGCTGTCGGTGGGGATGGGGACGGGGGAGGGGAGGGAGGGTTCGGCCAGGGAGCGGCAGAGGGCCCAGCGGCAGAGGACGTTCCAGGTGGGGATTTTGGTGACTCGTTTGAGTTTGATCAGTTGGTCTTTGGCGGTCTGGGAGAGTTTGATACGCTCTAGGGGGGGTTCCATTACCAGAAGTATCCTTGGTTGACGGTGGTGTGGCGGGCGTTGAGGTCGTAGTCGAGGCGGTATTCCCGGGCGATCGCGCCGGTGTTTCTAAGTTGGGTGACTTCGGCCTGGCGGATTTCGGTGTCGGTGGAGAGCAGCATCACCTGGTGACTCGCTTGGGGGAAGTATCTCTCTACCAGGTGGTGGCGGTGTTCTGAGTCGAGGCGACCGAGGGGGGTGTCGATCGCCACGGGGAGCTGCCGGCCAGAGGCCTGGGCCAGGCCCCAGAGCAGGGCGATCGCGAGGATCGGTTTTTCTCCGGCAGAGAGGGGGGAGGGGTCAGGATTCAGGAGCTAGGGGCCGGGTTACTGGCGAGTGGTTGGCTCTTGGGTTGATGGTCTGTGGAGGGCCTGTTTGGGGTAGTGGTTTGGGCGGTTGGTGGTGGAGGTGGATAGGTGGGGGGCAGGGTTTTAATCGAGGGGTGATCTGACTGGGGCTAGATTGGTGTTAAACACAAAGAAATCTTAAATTATGGGGCAGGCTGCTTGTGGGGTGGTTAAACTAAATTATCTACCAAAGGTTCCTCTGGGAGTATTTAAACGGACAGATTTTCACCTAAGATTCGGCATACAGGTAATTAGGCAGAAAATTTTTCTCTATTTAATAGTTATTCTAATAGTTATTCATTAGAGGACAGCACATGGCCCAAATAATAAAGTTCTTGGCTGTTGTTGCCTTGATAGGTTCAATTGCTTGGCTCGTTTCGGCTCCAGGCTTCGAGCCAGCCCTTGCGCTGGTAGGCTCAATGGCGTCTCTAGTATCAGCGTTTGTCGTTGAAAAACGGAGTAAACAGCATGCGCGACAGCAGCAGTCTGTCTCAAAATCTTCTATGGGTATTCAGGCAGGCGGAGATGTGAGTATCGGAGATATCAACACCGACAAGCATGCTAAATAAAGATCAAGAACAAAATGTCGCCGAGGGGAGCACTGCAATTCAGGCAGGTGGCAACGTCACAATCACAGGATTAACTTATGCTGACGTTAGAAATGTTGCACTTGATGTCTTTAAAGCGAACTTCTATGAGCTTGCAGGTGTTGCCAAAGAAATAGCCAAAGCTAGAGCTGAGGAAATCACTGAAGCTTTCCTATCGAAACTACAGCAAGAAAATCCGGATGGATTTAAAAAATCGGACGATCCCGATTTCCAGTATGCTCTCTTTACTGTTCAGAAGGAATACGCCAGAAATGGCGACAAGGAGCTTGGAGATCTTCTGGTTGATCTTTTGGTCGATAGAAGCAAGCAAGAGCAGCGTGACATTTTACAGATTGTTCTGAATGAATCTCTTATCACAGTACCCAAGTTAACCGAGAGCCAACTTGCCGTCTTAGCTGTGATATTTCTGTTTAGATGTACACAGAATTTTGATGTTGGCAACCATCAGATGTTTGCCGAGTACCTTGACAAGTACGTTGCTCCGTTTGCTTCAAAACTTGTTAAGAATATAGCTAGTTATCAACATCTTGAGTTTTCTGGTAGCGGAGCAATTGGGCTTGGGGAAATGAGCCTTGAGAGCATTTTAGGCATGACCTACCAGGGGCAGTTCCTAAAAGGATTTGAAGAAAGAGAAATTATAGATAGAAGTATCTCCATCGGACTCGACCACAGATTCTTCATACCGTGTCTTAATGACCCATCCAAATTACAGGTTCGTGCAAATAGTAAAGAATTGCTAGACCAAGCTTTAGAAAAATATGCAATTTTGGCTGAGGATCGTGCTCAAATTCACGCTCTATTTGACCTCGAGAAAATGAACGATTCTGAGATCAAAAACAAGTGCATCGAAATTAGACCCTACATGTCTACCCTTTTTGAAACGTGGTCAGAGTCTGCGATGAAGAACTTCACACTTACTAGCGTTGGAATTGCGATCGGTCATGCAAATATCAAGCGCTTAGTTGGTGAGTTCCCGAATTTATCCATCTGGATAAACTGATGCCTAACAACCATTTGCAGCGGATGGCATCAAGATTTTGGTATTGATGCAAAGGTTACTAGCCGCCGCTGACCCGAGCCATTATTTTAACTTCCGAAGTTTTCTCAAACCGCATTCCACCTTTCCCGGTGCCATTTCAAAGCCTCTAAACTCGGCATAAATCGCTGTTCTCGGGGTAGGTCAATTCGTTCTCCCCTAAAGGCCATCATCCCCCGGCTTTCCTGGGGGGCTTCTTCGGTAAACCGATCGCGGGGAATCACTATCCGGTAATCGTCATCTACCCCAAACCAGCCCCGGTCAAAGGCCCAGTGGTGGTTTTTGCAGAGGGCGAGGCCGTTGACGAAGCGGTCATCGCGAAATTGGGCGAAGGGTTGGATGTGGGCGCCGTCCACCAGGTTGACGCCATCCCAACTAATTACCCGGAGTTTGCAAAAGGCGCAGCGTTGGTCGTAGAGTTTCACCACATTGCGGCGAAAGGCGGCGTTGCGGACGAAGATCTGGTCCTGGTCTTTGAGGTCGTCGGTGTTGTAGGTAGCGCCGCCGGAGTCGAAGAGGGTTTGCTGGATGGTTTCGAATTCGTCGTATTTGAAGGACTCGGTGATCTGGTCGCGCTTTTCGGGGAACCAGGCCTGGATTAGCAGGGTGGTGAGGTGCTGGCGGCTGGGGGCGGCCTGCAGGAGGGCGAACAGTTCCCCATCCAGGTAGGCGTACTGCACCGCCGATCGCAGCGCCGGTAGGGTGCGAAGCTTCACCCGGGCCTGGATGGCGGCTTCGAAGCCGGGGTTGGGCATCAGGTGCCAGAATTGGTCGCCGGTGAGGTGGAAGAAGGGCAGGGCGATGTTGGAGTGGTGATCGCTGGCGGCGAACTGGTGCCAAAACTTGAGGAAGTTGGCGGTGAGCTCGGGGGAGAGGTAGACCTCGTTGCGGTGGATCTGCCCCTTCTCAAACAGGTCCAGCACCGTCAGCAGCAGAATGGGCTTGTGGGGGGCGGTGCCCCGGGCCTTGTCAACCCGCAGGTTGGTGAACTTCTTCGCGTAGTAGGCAAGATCTCTGGCCACCATGGCTCTCCCCCTCAGCCGTCCTGCGGCCCTGGCCCGTAGCTGGCGTAGGCTTCTATAAGGTAGCCTGGCGGGTCCTGTAGGGCGTCGGTTTTTGAGATTTCCTTAACCTTCGCCAGTTGCCCGGGAAACCACCGGGCCACCAGCACCGCCTGCAGGCAGTCGCGATACTGGGGCACCTGCCAGAAGTCAAACAGGTCCTCATCGACGTAGGCGTAGGCGATCGCCTCCCGCACCTCCCCTGGGGTTTTGAGTTTCACCTTGGCCGCCAGGATGGTTTCAAAGCCGGGCCTGGGCACCAGGTGCCAGAACTTGCCACTTTTCATATGGAAGTAGGGCCGGGAGAGGTCGGGGCGATGGTTAGCAGACCCCAGGTAGCTCCAGTACTTGAGAAAGGTGTGGGTTAACGGGGGGGAGAGGTCGATGCGGTTGTGGCAAATCAGCCGGCGCTCCACCTGCTCCATCACCGCCAGCAGCAGGATGGGTTTGTGGGGGGCCAGGCCGTGGGCGCGGTCTACCCGCAGGCGCTGAAAGCGTTGGCTGTAGTAGGCTAGGGCCTCTAGCCGGTGTCGCTCCATGGGGGGTGGCGGTGGGGTAAGTAAGGGTAGGGTAGCAAATCTCCAGAAAAGTGGAACAACGCCGCCCCGGGGTCGGAGTCAGCGGCAGGGGGTCAGGTGACTAACCCCAAAAAATATCCGATAATAGTAACCATAACGGGGTGCCATGGAAAACCCGCGATCGCGGCGGTGTCAGTTAACCGACTGGCCCCAGCCGGCCACAGTTAAATTACTATCCATCTATAGTGTCTGCCTATAGTCAAGGGTTGAAGCCATGCAGCCAGTCAACTCAGGAACCGCCTACCTGCTTTGGTGCCTCTGTTTCTTTGGGGTGTGCGGCGGCCAGCGGTTTTACACCGGCAAGGTCACCAGCGGCCTGATCTATCTATTTACCTTCGGCGTGTTTGGCCTGGGTCAACTGCTCGATCTAGCCTTCATTCCCGACATGGTTGATCGACGCAACACCTACCTGCGGGGGCTACGGGGCAGCGACCAGGGCACCGGGCTCAATCCCCCCATTACCCTGAACCTGGGGGACCTGGCCCAATTACAGGCGCGATCGATGCCGCCCATGCAAAAACTGCTCAAGGCCGCCCAAGACCACGGCGGCGCCCTATCCATGGCCCAGGCGGTCTTGCATGTGGAGTTAGCACCCGAGGAGGTAAAGAAGTTGCTGCAGGAAGCCCAGAGCCACGGCTTCGCCGAAATCGGCAACGACCCTAACACCGGGGCTATTCGGTATTATTTTGATGTTTAAGCACAATCGATAAAAGTGATCAGGAGCCCTCTCCACCCACTCCCTCACCCACACAAAGTTCCTTCCCGCCCCACCCAGGTCTACAGGCTGAGAGCAAAGCGAAGCGCGATCTGCCGCCCACCCTCCACCCCTTCCGCCGCGGCGGCACGCCCTGGGCGAGGGGGTCCGGGGGAAATCGCCATTCCCCCGGTAAAAGAAACAGTAATCAGTGGTCAGAATTCAGCGATCAGCACTCAGAAGCCCTGTCCACCCACGCCCCCACCCACCGAAAGTTCCTCCCCGCCCCACCCAGGTCTACAGGCTGAGAGCAAAGCGAAGCGCGATCGGCCGCCCACCCTCCACCCCTTCCGCCGCGGCGGCACGCCCTGGGCGAGGGGGTGCGGGGGAAATCGCCATTCCCCCGGTAAAAGAAACAGTAATCAGCGATCAATCCTACCCCCCCAGCCCCTAGCTGTCAGAGTTCCACCCTGTACCCCCCCTTGTCAAGGTGGGGAAGGAGGGGTGATCACACCGCACTTCACCCCAGAGCATCCGCCATAACCACCACACCCCTGCACCTATCGATCACACCCGTGCACCTATCGATCACACTGGTGCACATGACGATCACACCGGTGCACATGACGATCACACCGGTGCACATGACGATCACACCCGTGCACATGACGATCACACCCGTGCACATAACGATCACACCCGTGCACATGTCGATCACACCCATGCACATAACGATCACACCCATGCACATAACGATCACACGCGTGTGCATAACGATCACAGGCCTGTGTTTAGCATGCACTCAATGGTGATCGATATGTGCATAGACTACAACAACGGTTTTTCGCGAAATTTTAACGATCACAGGGGTGTGTTTAGGATGCACTCAATGGTGATCTTTATGCACATAGACTACAACAATAGTTGCACGCGTGTGTTTAGAATGTGCTTAATGGTGATCGACATGTGCATAGATAAAACCCTTGGTATTTTGAGCCAATTCACCTCAAAAAAGACTACAGACTGAGAAGTCAGGGGTCAGAAGTCTGCCGTAACCACCTTCCCAGCCATAGAAAGCCCCCCATCAAACAGCAGAGGTCTATAGACTGAGAGCAAAGCGAAGCGCGATCGCCTCACCCCGTCCCCCAGCCCAACTAGGCAAAGGAAAGCCAGTTCGGACAAAGCCCCTCTCCCAAGTTTGCGCTCTTACCCCTGACCATGGCCAAACCATCGGATTAGAAAAAAGCCCCCTCGCTATTCACCAGATCCACAGGGGTGACCTTGTCGGCCTCCACCCGCACCGGGGTGTAGTGGCCATCCCCCTGAAAGCTATTTAAGTAGAGGCGATCACCATACTGGGCCAGCAGCACGTACTCCCCGGTCGGTAGCCCCACCCGAAATTGGCCGCGATCGTCACTCTCCACCCAACCTAGTCGTTGGGGATGGGCTGCCGCCTCCGCCACAGGCCAGTTGGGGGTACCCGGCGCCATCAGGGGGGCGGCAAATACCCACACCCGGGTACGAACCGGTTGAGGGGCGCCCCCACTGGGTCCCGTCCCTAGCCGGGGCATCTGGTTACCCTTAAGCTCCAACACCCGTCCCTCAATACCCTGGGGATAGGCGGGCAGAACTGATTGGTCGGGGCGCGTCAACCCCGGTAAAGACAGAGGAGTCATGGCGAAACATCCAGGCAAGCTAAACAGGGGTAGGGTCAAGGCCAGGCTACCCACCAGCAGGGGTAGGGCCAGACCAGATAGGTTGAATCCCATGGAAATCTAGGAGAATAGGAGCCCCAGGGCAGGCCTATCGCCTACCCTGGAGGGTGAACAGGGGCTGGGGTGCGCCGATTAAACCAGGTAGGTGGCGGTGCCCGTGACCATCTCCCTGACCTGGGCAGGGCTCAGGCCACCGTTGGCGCTCAGCATTAGGGCCACCACGCCAGCGGCGTGGGGAGTGGCCATGGAAGTACCATTATAGGTAGCATAGCCATTGTTGGGAACGGTGGAGTAAACCCCCACCCCAGGAGCCATCACATGGCGCATGGCGCTGTTGGTACCCGCCCGGTTGGAGAAGCTGGCAATCCGGCTGTTGCTATCCACCGCACCAATGGACAGGCCATACTCGGTGGCATGAAAGGCGGGGTAGCCGGGTTGGGCGGCCCCTTCGTTACCAGCTGCCATGACCACGATGGATCCTCGACCAGTGGCGTACTGAATCGCCGAGTAGATATCTGCACTATAGCCACCCCCCAGGCTGAGGTTGATCACTCGGGCACCGTTATTGGCGGCATAGCGAATGCCGTTGGCGACCCCCAGGCTACTACCGCTACCGCTGTTACTCAGCACCTGAACGGGCATGATGCGAGCGTTGTAGGCTACCCCAGTGACCCCGGTACCATTATTTAGGGCGGCAATGGTACCAGCCACGTGGGTGCCATGGCCATTGCCATCGAGGGGAGTATTGTCATTATTGACAAAATCCCAACCGCGCACATCATCAATGAAACCGTTACCGTCGTCGTCAATGCCGTTGCCAGGGATTTCCCGGCTATTCACCCAGATATTGGCGGCCAAATCAGAATGGGTGTAGTCCACCCCGGTATCCACCACGGCCACCACGATGCCCTGACCGGTATAGCCCTGGGCCCAGACCTCCGGTGCCTTCACCAGATCATTGCCCCAGTTGTTGCCCCCCAGGTTAGCCACATCGGGGAAGGGGCTGGTCTGCCCCAGAGCTCGAGCCACGGCGGCGGCGGCGTTAATCAAACCGTAGCCGTAGGTGGAGTTAAAGCTCGAGGGGGGAGGCGGGGTGTCATCATTTTGAATCGTACCCGTGGCGGTGGCGGTGGTCAGGGTAGCCCCATTGGTGGGGCTGGAGAGGGTGACGGTAAAGTTTTCGTCGGGTTCTACGGTAGTATCTCCCTGCACGTTGACCGTAATTACCTTG
>JAGWXD010000030.1 GCA_018970085.1 Cyanobacteria bacterium REEB459 | reverse complement strand
TTGATAGTGGGGCCAGCTCAACCCCGTCACCGTCATGGCACTGCCAGGCGCCAACAAAATCTGACTGAGGGGAGCGGCCAGGGCAACGGACATGGGTAAATAACCACCAGTACTAGAGTTTATTTTAGGATAACTTCAGCGGCAGGGGCAGGAGTCAGTAATCAGGGGTCAGAAGCCCTCTCCACCCCGCCCTCACCCACCGAAAATATCTCCCCACCCAGGTCTACAGGCTGAGACCAATGCGAAGCGCGATCGGCTCCCCATCCTTTAACCCCTGACGCCGCGGCGGCACGCCCCGTCCGGGGGAAATCGCCATTCCCCCGGCAAAAGAAACAATAATCCAGCAGTCAGTACTCAGCGATCAGTCCTACCCCCCCAGCCCCTCGCTGTCGGAGTTTCACCCTCCTACCCCCTCTTGTCAAGGTGGGGTAGGAGGGGTGATCACACCGCACTTCACCCCAGAGCATCCGCCATACCTACCGCACCGCTGTGCATACCGATCTCACCCCTGTACATACCGATCACACCCCTGTACATACCGATCTCACCCCTGTACATACCGATCTCACCCCTGTACATACCGATCACACCCCTGTACATACCGATCACACCCCTGTACATACCGATCACACCCCTGTGCATAACGATCACACGCGTGTGTATGACGATCACAGGCCTGTGTTTAGCATGCACTCAATGGTGATCGATATGTGCATAGACCACAACAATGGTTTTTCGCGAAATTTTAACGATCACAGGGGTGTGTTTAGGATGCACTCAATGGTGATCTTTATGCACATAGACTACAACAATAATTGCACGCGTGTGTTTAGAATGTGCTTAATGGTGATTGACGTGTGCATAGATAAAACCTTAGGATTCTTGGCCCAACTCACCCCCAAAAAGACTACAGACTGAGAAGTCAGGGGTCAGTAATTCAGAAGCCCTCGCCACCCACTCCCCCACCCACCGAAAGTTCCCCCCACCCCACCCAGGCCTACAAGCTGAGACCAATGCGAAGCGCGATCGTCCCCCCACCCTTTAACACCTTCCGCGAGGTCCAGGGCGGCGGCACGCCCTGGGCGAGGGGGTCCGGGGGAAATCGCCATTCCCCCGGTGAAAAAATAGTAATCCAGCAGTCAGTACTCAGCGATCAGGAGCCAGAAATTCTCTCTATCCACGCCCTCACCCACCGAAAATATCTCCCCACCCCACCCAGGTCTACAAGCTGAGAGCAAAGCGAAGCGCGATCGGCCCTCCACGGGCCAACCTGGCAAACCTACCAATAGATTCTCCAGGCCCAGCCACACCACCAGATTACACCTGCGATCGCAGCTCTGCCTCGTAGGCCGACCCCGAGTACGCCTCCAGCATTCTCGCCCCCAAGGGTAAGGGCAAATAACTCCCCCCGGGTAAGGGCAATGGTCGGTAACCGCCAGTTTGTATCGCAGTAATCGCTGTAGTAGTAACCCTGACCAGGGCTAAACTCCAGGAGGCATGAAAACGATCGGGCAACCAGGCCAGATCATCTCAAAAGACCCAGTTGGTCGCCATGGACTTCTCTCCCCCCATAGGGTGTAATGAAAGAGGTTAGCCATTGCCTGGGCCATCCCATCGAGGGCAACCCCTTTCCACCGAAACCGCGCAGGACTTTTCGTTGACGGCGGCCGTCCTCAGGCGGTTTCCCCCAGCTTCTGCACTGCGATCGGTCCGCCTCGCAGTCCTAAGGAGCTACCCCCCATGTCTGGTATTTTCCACCGTCCCGATGGCACCTCCGTTTCCCTCAGCGGCTACCGCTACCGCCCCCCCGCCGAGACTGCCAAGAAGTATTCTGCCCAGGCCAGTCAGGTCCAGAAACTACCCCCCAAAGTCGATCTGCGCCCCCACATGACCGCGGTGGAAAACCAGGGGGAACTGATGAGCTGCGTCGCCAACGCCGTGGCCGGGGCCTACGAGTACCTGGTGAAGCGCCACCAGGGGGAAGGGGCCTACGATGTGAGTCGCCTCTTTGTCTACTACAACGCCCGCGCTAAGGAGGGGCCTGTCAACGAAGACGGAGGCTCCTACATCGCCGATGCGATCGCCTCCCTGGGGGAGTTCGGCGCTTGCTCCGAAGCCACCTGGAGCTACGACCCCCAGCAGGTCAATACCGAGCCCTCTGCCGATGCCTATAGCGAGGCGGAGGAGTTCCTGGTCGAAGACGTCGTGCTTGTGCCCCTCACCCTCGACGACTGGCGACACACCCTGGCGGAGGGATACCCGATCGTCTTCGGCATCTCTCTGTACGAATCCTTCGACAAGCAGAAGAAAGCCGGTGTGGTGCCCTTACCCTCCCCCGCCGAGGCTGCCCGCGCCGCCCACGGGGGCCACTCCATGCTCTGCGTTGGTTACTCTGACCCCGATCAGATGTTCATTGTTCGTAACTCCTGGGGTACGGACTGGGGGGACAAGGGCTACTGCTACATCCCCTACAGTTACCTGGTCAACCCCAAGTTCAACAGCGGCGACTGCTGGATGATCCGGCAGGTGGAGCCCGTCGGGCAGGACGAAGGCACCTGGGGTGACGACGAGTCCATGATTGGCGAGCTGGACACCGAACTCGCCAAGATGAGCGACGCCGACTTCCAGGCGATGATCGAGGCCATGGGCGAGACCCACCTGGAAACCCGCCTGGCCCTCATCTTTCTGGCCTGCGCCGCCGCCGATGGCGAGATCTCCGACGACGAACTGACGGGTATTGCCGAGTACGTCCAGCAGATGCTGGAGGAGCTGGGTTCATCCTACGACGCCAACAAAGTGCTCCACGTCGCCCAGCGTAAGGCCGAGCACCGCGAAGACTTGCTCGACGAATCGATTGAGCTGTTCGCCCAGCACATGCCCCAGACCATGCTCGCCAGCATCCTCCGCAGTTTAGGGGAGATCGTCGGCACCGACGACATCAGTACTGAGGAGGAAGAGTTCCTCGCCTTGCTGGTTGAGGCCTGGCAGATCGACGCCGCCGATGTCACCAGCGAGGCATCGGCGGAAGACGGGTCCGACGAGGACTATAGCGAAGAGGAAGAGGAGTCCGAGGAGGAGTACAGCGAAGAGGAAGAGTAATCCGTCTATCCCTGACGCTGAAACCTAAAGCTCCCGGGTCATGACCTCTACTCCCTTGCCGGTGGTGGAGGCCATAACTTAGAAGCTGAGCCCCATTAGGGATTGTCCCATCGAGTTTGCAAAGGTAGTTAGATTCTCATCATAAGAAAGAAAATCAGTATTTTACCCTGGTTTGACAGAAGAGAGCTATAGCGATTTTTGCTCTGATCGAGTATGGGTGAATTGTTACAAATTATTAGGCGAAAGACTCTTCCCACTTCAATTTTATTCTATAGGATCAGGATCTGCTATAGACTCAGACGAGCTATTTTAAGGACTAAAAAACCCTCATTCTCCCATGGCCCCCTGAAAACTTGACATTTTTATTGCCCTTGCCAAAAAAACAACCAAAAGCTTAAAGCTTTATATGTATTTTCCATATTTGCCCTATTACTGTGTCTATTATTCTGAACAGAATTAATTAGCCCCAATCCCTAGCATGTCAACACAAGAGAGACAGGATTTTATTGTTAAATCTTTTACGGACAACTACTCCGATCTTATCGCTGCTGATCCCAATGCCTGGAGAGGTAAATTCCGTAAAATGGCCGAGACGCCATTCGCCTTTTACCGTGGTAGCGCGGCCTTGTTTTATGCAGACATTTCACAGGATCAAGACCCTTTCCTAAATGAAAAAACCAGCAGGGTTTGGATTCAAGGAGACCTGCACGCTGAAAACTTTGGCACCTACATGAACAGCAAAGGCATTTTGGTGTTTGATGTTAACGATTTTGACGAAGCCTATGTGGCCCCCTTTAACTGGGATGTAAAGCGCTTTTGCGCTAGCCTAGCCTTGATTGGTTACCAGAAAGCACTCAGTGATGCCGAGATTCGCGAAGTGGTTGCCCAAGGAGCGCGAAGCTATGCCCAGCAAATCGCGCGGTTTGCCAAGGGCGGCGATCACAACTTTGCCCTCACCCTCGACAACACCAAAGGCCCTTTACGTCAGGTGTTGTACAGTGCCCGCCAACTCACTCGCGTTGGCCTTCTGGAAATGGAAACAGACATTGTTGACGGAGATCGCAGGTTCAAGAACAATAAAATGATCACGCCTGTCGATGAGACAATGCGCAAAAAAGTAGAAGCTGCCCTACTGGAGTATTACAACACCATCCCCAATCGCAAACGCAGGTCAAAGTTAACTTACGAAATTAAAGATGTAGCTTTGCGACGTGGACTCGGGATTGGCAGTGCGGGATTGAAAATTTACAGCATCCTGATTGAAGGCGAAAACCAGGCTTTAGAAAACGATCTGGTCATTTCCATGAAAATTGCTCGCCCCTCTGCTGCCGAGTCCTATATCAACGACGAAGATGCTAAGAAGTATTTCATCAGCGCAGGGCATCGTACTTCGGTTTCACAGCGTGCACTTCAGGCTAACGCGGATCCATTTCTTGGATATACTACCCTTGATGGCAACAGCATGTTTGTGACTGAAATCTCGCCTTATACCGCTGACCTCGAATGGGATGACATCAATGACATGGATGACATTATGGAGGTTGTAGATTATTTAGGCAGATGCGTAGCCAAAATCCACTGCTGCTCCGATGATGATAGCGATCAAACACTCATCAATTATTCTATTGAAGATGCCATCAACGGCGTGCTGGATGGCAAAGAAACCGAATATGTGAATTACATGACTGATTTCGGGGAGCAGTATGCCGCTAAAGTGCGCCAAGACCACCGTATTTTTGTGGATGCTTTCCGCAACCATTTAATTGGTGGGCTATAGCCTCCCCACTCGCCGGGGACCCTAACTAAATGGAAACCTCAGCTACGTCGTAATCTATCGAGGAAATTGTTTGACACGCAGATAGTCGATCTATGGCCCTGGTCACCTGTAGGGAGGGGGCGACCGATCGCAGCAGGGCCAGGGATTTATATTACTGTCAAAGGGCTGGCTGGCGGCAATGGTCACGGCGACTTTCAGGGCTATGGGCAGCTGCCTAAAAAGGCTCAGACGGTTGGCGTAATTAGCTCCCCCCCTGCGGCTCCCCCGCTGCCCCAGGTCAAACATGCTGTTAGTGGTCCCTTAGCAATTGCAGGGCTAACCGATTGTGCCGTTCTACCAGGGGGCCAGGATCCACCGTGGTGAGATGGCCCCCTCGCACCACTATCCGACCGCCGACCACCGTCCAGGTGGCCTGGGCAGGGGCACACAGTAGCAAAGCCGCCACCGGATCGTGCACCGCCCCCCCCGCCATGGGTAGGGTACGGAGATCAAAAAGGGCCAGGTCGGCAGCCATGCCCGGGGCCAGATGGCCAATGTCATCTCGACCGAGGACCTGGGCTCCGCCCCGGGTGGCAACTTCCAACATGGCTCGGGCGGTCATTTCAGCCGGGCCCAGGTCGCAACCATAGAGTCGGGCTGGCTGCCCATCGGTCTGCTGCCCAGGCCTATCTGTCGGTACCTGCCAGTCCGGTGGCTCTAGGGCTCGCCTCACCCGGGCAAGTAGTAGGCCCATGCGGGCCTCCGCCAGCAGGTGGGCACCATCGTTACTGGCGCTGCCGTCTACGCCCAATCCCACCGGCACCCCGGCATCTATGAGGCGACGTAGGGGAGCGATGCCAGAGGCCAGGCGCATATTGCTGCAGGGACAGTGAGCCACGCCGGTGCCGGTGGCAGCAAACCGGGCAATGCCTGCGGGGTCAAGCTTAACGCAGTGGGCATGCCAGACATCGGGGCCAACCCAGCCCAGGCTCTCGGCGTATTCAGCCGGGGTCATGCCAAAACGGGCCTGGCTGTAGGCTAGATCGTGATCATTTTCTGCTAGATGGGTATGTAGCTGGGTGCCCAGGGCTCTGGCCAGGGCTGCAGACTCTCGCATCAGGTCGCGACTGACGGAAAAGGGGGAGCAGGGTGCCACCACCACCCGCAGCATGGCATAGCGATCGCTGTCGTGGTAGGTTTCCACCAGACGTTGGGTATCCGCTAGAATGGCTGGCTCGGACTCCACCAGGTAGTCAGGGGGGAGGCCACCGGCGGATTCCCCCAAGCTCATGCTGCCCCGGGCGGCGTGAAACCGCATGCCAATCTCCTGGGCGGCCTCGATACTGTGGTCTAAGCGCACCCCGTTGGGGTAGAGGTAGAGGTGATCGCTGCTGGTGGTGCAACCCGACAACAGCAGTTCTGCCATCGCAAGCTGGGTGGAAACCTGCACCATTTCAGGGGTAAGCCCAGCCCAAATAGGATACAACACCCGTAGCCAACCGAATAGCTCGGCATTTTGGGCCGCAGGAATGGCGCGGGTGAGGCTCTGATACATATGGTGATGGGTGTTGACCAACCCGGGTATGACTATGTGTCCGCGGGCGTCGATCACCTCATCGGCCTGTTGGGGCAACTCCACAGCGGGCCCCACGGCCGCGATCGCCGCCCCACGCACCAACACACTAGCCCGGGGCAATTCTCTGCGGTCGTTGTCGAGGGTGACCACCAGATCAGCGTCGCGAATCAGCAGGGTGGACATGGGGGCCAAAACCGAAAAAGGTAGGATCAGACTGATTATTTCTATAGAAGACTTTAGCTAGCCGCCTGGGAACTGGCAACGGGTTTTTTATAACAAGTTTGTAATATGGGGATTTGTAATATGGGGAAACCCGTCTAGGTTTACCCGTCGTTGTCAACATTAGGAGAAACCATGAGCGACTTCAGCACTAAGGCCCTACCTGGAAATCATGACGTCATTGCACCGGATGGTTCCCGGGTGAGAATCCTACTAGGGTTGGCCGGCGGCACCATGGCCCATTTTGAACTAGCCCCAGGACAAACCTCTATCGCTGTTGCCCACCGGACTGTAGAAGAAATCTGGTTTTTTCTCGCGGGAGAGGGAGAAATGTGGCGCCAGCAAGGCGATCACGAGGAGGTCGTCAGGGTAAGTGAGGGCTTGTGCCTGACCATACCCCTGGGGACCCACTTCCAGTTTCGCTGCGTTGGATCCCTCCCCCTAACGGCCTTGGCCATTACCATGCCGCCCTGGCCCGGTGGTGACGAAGCCTACCTGGTTCCAGGGAAGTGGTAGCGGTAAAAACTCCTCACCCATGGCTGGCTAGAAGTCTATGGACCTGGCCCCAGCTAAGCAACCCTAAAACCGAGACATCTTCCCGGAAGCTGGGGCCAGGCACCCTTACCCTGGTAACCAGGCAAACTAACGCAACACCTCCACTTGCTTCTGGGCGGCATCAGCCACAAAGGACTTTTCCAGCCGCATCAGTTGCTTCGCCTTGAGGGAAAGAATAGTACTATCCAACCGGTTAGCAATCAGGGCATCGGTGGAAAACAGCCCAGCTCCATTAACGGTGAAGTAAAGGAAGCAGGCAGCGTAGATCGCTGACAGTTCCAGATAGGGCAGGCTTAGCCCAGCCACCGAAATATGGTGGTACATGGCCACGGTCATGGTGCCCAGTAGGCCCAGGGCGGCAGGACGGGTAAATAGGCCAATCGCCACTAGCGGGGCACCAATCAACTCGGTAAAGGCCGCAACGTAGCTGAGAAAAATCGGAAAGGGCAGACCCAGATATTCCACATAGGCATGGGCAAAGTTTTCAATATCAGCCAGTTTATCCTGGCCGTTGTGCACCATCATTACGCCGATCACCACGCGGGCGATCGCCAAGGTAACCTGAGACCAGAGATTGGCATTGATATTGGGCTGAAAGAGTTTGGCGGCAGCGCGGGTAAGGTCCATAGGAAGAAGGGGTGAATATATAAATGAAAAGAATTGAGAACATTCTTTAATTAACTTAACAAAGCTTTTCAGTTTTTGCCGACAAGCAGGATGAAAATCTCCAAAAGTCGGATCCCCCTGGCCAAACCTCCCTCACAGGGGGGGGTGGGGGGCGGGCTGGTAAAGCTGATGTTCGCTAATATAGGCCTGTACCGATGGAGTCAGTTCCTCATGTCCATGGGCCAGTCGATAGCTGGAGGAGGCCGCCTCTACCCGCTCAGCAATCTCTGCTACCTCCACCTGGGTATACCGTTCCAAGGTCGCCAGGGCCTCAGGGGCCAGCGGGTAGCCAGGGCGGGGAAACACCAAAATATTTACCGCTGCAAATATCTCCTCGGCTCGATACCAGCTTGGCAGTTGGGTTACCAGGTCTGACCCTACCACCAGCACCAACTGGGTGCCGGGCCAGCGCTGTTGGGCCCGGTGGATACTCACCAGCGATCGGCGATGGCTGAACTCGGGATGAAGGCCGACCTTTCCAGCGGGTAAGGGCAGTTCTCCCAGCATCAGCTCTAACATGCGAAATCTCTGTGCTAAAGGTGTTTGCCCTGTTTTAAAGGGATTTTCAGCCGCCCACACCGCCACGTAGTCAAACTGCCTGGCCAGCCAGGTGACCACCGCAGCATGACCTCGATGGGGAGGATCGGCACTGGTGCCAAACAGAGCAATGCAGGTCATAGATGGAAAAACCGGGAGAAGAGGGGAAACTTAATTAACTGCACGCACCTAAACGCGCCCCAGGCACTATTATTAATTAGTTATTTAGTTAATCACATCTACTGGAAGCCTGGTCATGGTTGGCTTCACCTCTCCACTGGCGCAATTAGGTCTAAACAGGCTGGTGGCCACGATTAAGGCCTGCCCGGGTGGGTGGTCTCGTTTACTGCTAGCGGTCTGGCTGTTAGGGTCGACCTGGCCAGGGGCAGTGCGGGCCGATGTCTATGGGGTTAATCGACTGGGCTACGTCAGTACGCCGCCAGGTTATGTTCTCAATAGCCGCTGGGGGCCTGGTGTTAGCTATGGCGTTTACACTAAAGTTGGCCGGGGATGTACGCTGGAACTATCGGGAAACCGCCGTAATGGTTGGTTAGAGCTGACCAATGGCACCTGGGTAGCGGCTAATTGGGTGAGTAAATCGGCGATCGCATCGGCAACCTGCCCCACTGGGGCCCCCAGGCAGATTGCCACCGTTACCACCCCGGCGGGGTATGGCCTCAACATTCGCACCGGACCTGGCGTCAGCTTTAATCGAGTCGGCCAATACCTGAACAATACCCGAGTTGCCTTGACCGGTCAGGCTAAGGGGGGTTGGGTAGAGCTGACCACTGGTTACTGGGTCGATAGTACCTTTCTCAAGGTGGGGCTAACCCAGCCTAATGTCAGCCCGATTATGAATCGTGACCCGGATGTTAGCGATTTGCAAAGGCGCTTGCAAAAAATTAGTTTCTTGCCAGCCAATTTCCTCATCTCTGGAGTCTATGATCAGATCACCCAGAATGCCGTTCGGGAATTTCAGCGAGTTTATGGTCTAGCCGTCACTGGCCAGGTAGATGACAACACCCGACGGTTGCTTTACAACGCTACCCAGTCTGGATCAGCGATCGTCGGCCCCACCCCTGCGCCGATCAACGGCGGCCGCCAAATGAGAGTGTCTACCGACGGCCAGGAAGGTCTGGTCTACGACGGCCCGGGGCCAGAATACAATGTCACCAAAACCCTGGCTGATGGCACGGCGGTTCGAGTGACCGGCAAGGTGTCTGGCAATTGGAGCGAATTAAGTGACGGCGGCTGGTTCTTTTCATCTTGGCTGCAGCCCATGTAGTTCTTTATGTAGTCCTTTGTTGGCAATCAAATAGCTAGGATTGAGATTCGGCGCTAATCACCCGAACCGATTGCCCAGATAGGACTGGATTTAAACCTCCAGCTTCAGCCCCATAGGAATTACCATGGCCCCGGGGTATTTGCCCCATTAAGCTGGCCATCTCCAGTGCATTCATGGCGTAATCCCAGCCATGATTAGCCTTGATACCAGCTCGTTCCAGGGCCTGTTGCAAAGTATCGGTGGTGAGGACCCCAAAGACAATGGGGATACCGGTTTGAAAGCTAGCGGCGGCAACTCCCTTAGCGACTTCGGCGGCAACATAGTCAAAGTGAGGGGTTTGACCACGAATCACCGCCCCCAGGCAAATAATCGCATTGTAGCGTCCGGTTAGGGCCAGTTGGCGGGTCACCATAGGAATTTCAAAGCTGCCAGGAACCCAGACATAATCCACCTGAGTTCCCTCGCTCCTGACATCAACTCCATGACGTTTGAGACAATCTTGGCAGCCTTCTAACAACTTACCGGTAATCAGATCATTAAACCGACCAATGACTATCGCAAAATGGAAGGACTCTATAGATGCAAAGCTGCCCTCAAATACCGTCATAATTTTAAAATCTATCGCACAGTTCTTTAGTTAGGCTCTTTAGTTAGGCCACAAAGTAATTAAGGCTACCCACCACAATCACCAGCACCCCCCAGATAATTGAGCCCAATAAAATTAACTTCTTAGACTGGTCCCAGTTCTGGGGCGAGGCGTAGGCAACGGGTACATACACCACTAATACAAAAGACATTAAAACCAGAGCAAACAGAGCAAGCTGAAACAGAATGACCATCGACTTCTCTCTCAAACACAGTAGGGCAGCAGCACACCAGTAGAGCAGGGCACCCAATCTCCTGGCTGGGGCACAGTTAGGGGCACCGTTCTTGGTCCAGGGGCTAGACCCCGGTGTAGCACCTCAGGCCTGGGATTAAACAGGGTGAGCTATTTTAGTGACTCCTTAGTAACCTATCAGAAAGGGAGCCCCTTGGGAAAGTGATTCTCGGCTCATTTCGGGCTGGTTTGGCAGAAGGGAGTCCTGCTTGCCATTCTCGTGTTAGCGTCTAGCCATGGATCTGATTCTTTGCCATACCACTGCTGATTTCGACACCCTGGGGGCAGCGGTGGGGTTAGCCCGCCTGCAACCCGGATCCCGCATTGTCCTGACGGGAGGGTGTCACCCGACGGTGCAACGATTCGTTGCCCTCCATCGTCACGAATATCCCTTGATTGAACGCCGGGCCGTTGACCCGAGGCACATTCGCTCCCTGACCCTGGTGGATGCCCAGCAACCCGATCGCTTTGGTCCGGCTGCCCAATGGATTACCCAGCCCAATCCACCGCCCCTGCGAGTATACGACCACCACCCTAGCCCCCCAGGGAATCAGCCGACCGCTGGAGTGATTGAACCGGTAGGCGCAGCCACCACTCTGGTGGTGGAGGCGATGCAACGACAGGGCGTGCGCCCCACCCTGGCGGAGGCCACGGTTATGGCTCTGGGTATCCATGTCGATACCGGCTCCTTGATTTTTGAGCAAACTACCCTGCGGGATGCCCGGGCTCTGACCTGGCTGATGGAACAAGGGGCTAACCTGCAGGTGATTGCGGAGTTTGTAGAACCGGGCCTATCTCCCCCCCTCCAGGATCTCTTAACCACCGCCATGGCCAGACTGAAGCTAGAAACGGTGCAGGGCTACAGTCTGGCCTGGGTAGTGCTGGCGGTTGACCACTATATAGCCGGGTTGTCGGGCCTGGCCGAACGCCTGATTTCCCTGGCTGATGTGGATTTGCTGCTGTTGGGGGTCCACTATCCGGGTAAGGAGACAGGCCCGGTTCCCTGCCATAAGTTATTACTGGTAGGGCGAGCCCAGGGCCGCGTCAGTGCCCGTTTACAGAGACCGGGGGTTGACTGGGGGGCGATTTTTGCGCCCCTGGGCGGCGGCGGCCACGCCGCCGCCGCCGCCGTTACCCTGACCACTGATAATCCTGCCGGTGTGGTAGATCAGGTGCTGGCCCAGGCTCGATCGCAACTACCCCATCCCCCGACGGCCCAGGACCTGATGTCGTCCCCGGTGCGCACCATTCGACCGGACACCACCATGGCGGAAGCCCAGCGGGTGCTTCTGCGCTACGGTCACTCCGGGCTGTCGGTGGTCGATGGGGCAGGAAACCTGGTCGGGGTGGTGTCTCGCCGTGATTTAGACCTGGCTGTGCACCACGGGTTTACCCACGCCCCAGTCAAGGGATACATGGCCACTAACCTGAAAACCATTACCCCCCAAACCCCCCTCAGCGACATTGAAGCCCTTATGGTCACCTATGACATTGGCCGTTTACCGGTTATCCACCAGGGCACCCTGGTGGGCATTGTCACCCGCACCGATTTATTGCGTCATCTACACCAAAACCTGATCGCCAATGGCTGGAGCCGAGGCACCCTGCCACCTACCCAAGAGCCGCTGACCCCAGCTCTGCAGTCGGCTATGGCAACCCAGTTAGGCCCAGAACTACAGTCGGTGCTGGGGCAGATGGCCACCATCGCCCAAGCTCGAGGCTGGCACCTGTATCTGGTGGGAGGGGTGGTACGGGACCTGCTTCTACCCCCTGGGGAGAGGCAGGGGGATTGGACAGATCTAGACCTGGTGGTCGATAGTTGCCGGCAGCCAGTTCAGGTAGGGGCAGCAGCCGAACTGGCCGAGCAGTTTCGCTGCCACTACCCACAGGTGGATGTCCAGGTCCATGGTCAGTTCCAAACCGCCTCCCTGGTCTGGAGTCGCCACCTAGATCATCCCCTGGCCGGTTTAATGATTGATATTGCCACCGCCCGCACCGAGTTCTATCCCTATCCGGCCGCTAATCCCGAGGTGGAGGCCAGTTCTATCCAGCAAGACCTTTATCGACGAGATTTCACCATCAACGCCATGGCCCTGCGTTTGACCTCCCCTGGGGAGGGGGAGTTGCTGGACTACTTTGGTGGCCTGACGGATTTGCGTCAGCGGCAGATTCGAGTCCTGCATCCTAATAGTTTTATTGAGGACCCGACACGAATTTTTCGGGCGGTCAAATTTGCCGTGCGGCTAGGGTTTCAGCTAGACAGTCAAACCATGGCCTGTATTCGCTGTGCGGTTGATAGTGGCATTTACAGCCAGCTGCAGCGGCAGGCAAAACCATTACCGGCTCTGCAGGTAAGACTGAAAAATGAACTGCGCTTTATTTTGCAAGCACCCTACTGGGAACCAGCCCTGGTCCTATTAGATCAGCTCCAGGCATTGCGCTGTCTTCATGCTGAGCTGGTGCTCACCCCATCCCTCTGGCATCAACTGCGCCGCCTCAGCCGCTGGCTACAGCGATTTCCCTGGGGTCAGACCTGCAGCGCCTGGGAAATGCGTCTGGAAACCTTGATTGCAGCTGTCCCCGCCCCTGCCCGGAGATCGATTGCGGTGGGACTCCAGCTCACCGATGAGGCGATTGATCGCCTGGATCAGTTGCAGGATCTAGAAACCACCTGGGGCGATCAGATTACCCGTTCGCTAGCCCCCAGTCAGCTTTATCGCCTGTTTCAGCCAGTTAGTTTGCCGCTCCTGCTACTGGTGAGCAACCGCCATCCCCGCTCCCTAGGCCCCCCCATCTGGCGCTATCTGACTCAGTGGCTAGATCTGCCTCCCCTGGTGAATGGAGACCTGCTGAAATCCCTGGGTTATTCTCCGGGTCCGGCCTTTCGGTTAATGTTAGAGGCGGTGCTGGCAGCCCAGCTAGATGGAGTCATCCATAGCCAGGACCAGGCCCTGGAATTTCTGGCCCACCACTATCCCCGGCAATCTATCCCCTTGTACGGAGAAGATTAAAGTAATATAAAGATTACGGCATCCTTCTTTACTGCTCATCCCCATGACCCTAGCCATTGGTACTGCCCTGCAATACGGTAATTATGTGATCGATGCTCTGGGGCCAGACGATAGCATTGGCCCGGTGTACGAGGCTACCTATATTCCCCGGGGCCAGTTACGATGGCTACGGGTCTTGGGTAGCCGCCACCCTGGGGCCATTCCTCCTGAGGCTGAGCGCCTGGCTTTCTATAGTTATTTGCAAAGCCTGGAGGCTCTGACCCTGGCCTCTTTACCCTCATCCATCCAGTGCTTCGAAGAAGACGGGGTGTGTTATCAGGTCTTGGCTCAACCCGAGGGGAGCGCCCTCAGCCATCTGGTATCTGGCGATCGCCCCCTACCTTTGCCCCAAAGCCTGACTCTGGTGCTGAAGCTGGCTGATACCCTAAAGGCTATTGAGCCCTTGGGCTGGCCCGGGCTATGCCTGGAACCCGATCAGATCTGGTGGCGATCGGAAACCAACCAGATCAGCTTTATCGGATTTGACCTGCCCCCCAGTCCGTCGCCATCGATTGGGATGCAAACAGCCAACCTGGTGGAAGGCATGCGCCGGCTGCTGTATTTTTTACTAACTGGCCAGCGAGCCGACCAAACCCTGGCTCCCCTTGAGGTTGATCTACGCTATCGGCGGCCAGATTTACAGGTAAATCTAGATCGGGCTCTGCAACGGCCAGCCCCGGCTAGCCAGGATGGCCCTGCCCAGTCCCTGGCCGCTTGGGTAGGTAGCTTACCCCGGTGGAAGGACCTGCCCCCTGCCCCCCTGCCTAAATCCCGTGGGTCCGGGTCTAGCCTACCTCAGGTGCCGACCTTGAATCCGGCTGCCGCGCCCTCTCCCCCCCTACCAATTCCCAGGGCAGCGGTGGTCACCGCTGCTGCCCCCCGGCCCCAGGTTAGGCTACCTCGCCCGCCAGTGCCGCCCGTGATTGATCTGGCTGCTGCCCCCCGGACCCAGGTCATGCTGCCTCGCCCGCCAGTATTGCCCGCGCCTGAACCGGCTGCTGCCCCCTGGGCGCAGGGGCGACTGCCTCGCCCCAAACTGTCCTGGAGTCTGCTATTGACGGCGATGGTAGCTGGTGGTGGCGGGCTAGGCTTGGGGCTGCAAGCCCGTTTACACCAGGGCGGCCACCTGCCCCTGGCAGTCTCGCCGCTGCCAGGCATTAATCCCATCCAGTCCTTTCCACCGTTGCCGGATTGGAATGGCAAGGACTTTTCCAGGGGGTGGTCTAATTCCTCCCGATCTGTTCCCCAGCGGCCAGACTACGGCAGTACTCCTATGGCACCTGCCCTTCACCCGACTCTGAGCAATCCTAAACCCCTCCCGGCAGCGGCGACCCCCAGGCCCCCGGTTCTACCCTCCTCCCCGGTCCCCGAGCCCGCTCTGCCTAGTCCTGAGCCCGCCGCTATTGACCCTCCTCCCCCGTCTCCCCAGCCCTGGCCGTCCCTGCCCCGGCCGATGGCAGGGGCTCGCCCGTCCCCTACCCCTGATCCCTCTGCCAAACCGGTGGCACCTAATCCGGCTCCAGCCCCCCTGCCTCCGCCCAGCGCCCCTGCCCCCTCCTCTCCATCAACCTCCTCTACCGTTAATCTGTAGACCACCCCAGGGGGCAGATAGGCAGAAAACATCCCTGGCGGTGTTACCCTGGGCTAGGGTGCGACCTCCATAGATTTCTCTGTATGCCATGGTTTCTTCCCTTTGTGCCCCGCGGGGGGCGGTGGCGGCTGGCCATGTCCTAACGGCTGAGGCAGGAGCAGCCATGCTCCGTCAGGGGGGCAATGCCTTTGACGCCGCCATCGCTGCTGCCTTTACCGCCTGTGTCACTGAATCGGTTTTAACCTCCCTGGGGGGTGGTGGGTTTTTATTAGCCCACACGGCGGCGGGGCACAACGTTTTGTTTGATTTTTTCTGCCAGACACCAGAAAGCAACCCCCCCCCATCCCAGCTTGATTTTTTTCCCATTCAGGCGAATTTTGGAGATACCACCCAGGAATTTCATGTTGGCTTGGGGTCGATGGCCGTACCCGGCAGCGTTGCTGGGTACATCGATATCCATCGCCAACTAGGGCGTTTGCCCTTGAAAACCATTCTGGCACCGGCCCGGCACTGGGCAACTCGTGGCATTACCGTGGGGTCATTCCAGGCTTACTGCTTTGAGATTCTCTCCCCCATTCTCACCGCCAGTGCCGCCGCCCAGGCCATCTACGTCCCTGGTGGAAAACTATTGGGCCCAGGCGATCGCCTTTACCTGGGGGCCTTTGCCGATTTTCTGGAGGCCCTGGCGCAGGAGGGCAGCGATCTCTTCTACCAGGGAGATCTGGCCCACCGTATCGCCACAGACTGTGAACGCCAGGGCGGTTACCTACGCCTCGCCGATTTGCAATCTTACCGTATGATTGCCCGAGAGCCCCTGGCCGTGCCCTACCGTGGGGGGCTACTGCTAACCAATCCTCCCCCTAGTTCGGGTGGCACCCTGATTGCCTTTGCCCTAAAGCTGCTGGCCGATGCTCTGGTGCCTAACCTGGAGCATGGCAGCCCTGGCCATGTTGCCACCCTGGTGGAGGTGATGCGATTAACCAATCTGGCCCGTCAGGATGGCTATGATTCCCACCTTTACCAGCCAGGAATTGCGGACCAATTTCTCAGCCCGGCCCACAGCCATCCCTATCAACAGCAACTTAAGACCGCCCTCCAGGGGGTGAACAAGTGGGGCAGCACCACCCACATCAGCGCCATTGACACCGAAGGAAATGCGGTCAGTCTAACTACCTCCAATGGGGAGGGGTCCTCCTATGTGATTCCAGGTACAGCTATTATGGTTAACAACATGCTGGGGGAGGAGGACCTGAATCCCCGGGGTTTTCACCAGTGGCAACCGAACCAGCGGATTTCTTCCATGATGGCTCCCACCATTGTGCTGCATCAGGGTAAACCCTCCCTGGTGCTAGGGTCGGGAGGATCTAACCGAATTCGCACGGCTATTTTGCAGGTGGTCTCCAATGTTCTGGACTTCGGTTTTGATTTAGACCGGGCTGTCCATGCCCCTCGCCTGCACTGGGAACGGGGAGCATTGCACCTGGAGGCGGGCTATGATCGCCCGTCCCTGCAGGCCCAGGGCATTGGAACCGCAGAGGACTGTACCTGGTGGCAGGCTAGCAATATGTTTTTTGGCGGCGTTCATGCGGTGGCTGTGGGGGCTGATGGCAGCTTCACCGGGGTGGGAGATCGCCGGCGTAACGGCGCCTGCGTCATTGTCTAATGGCATCACCCCTAGGGTCCCCTGCTGCTGATGCCTGGATAGCCCTGATGGTGGGCAATAGTCGCCTGCACTGGGGTGCCTTCGACGGCGATCGCTGGATCGGCAGCTGGCATAGCCCCCACCTTGCTCGAGAACACCTGGCCCAGCTTAAGGCTACCAGCTTTAGGCCATCGCAGTGGCAGGCCCTGGGCATAGCCACGCCACCGCTACCAGATGGGCGGGGCTTTTCCCAACTCTGGCTAGCTTCGGTGGTGAAGTCCCAGGTAGAGGGGATCGGCAATGGTGACCAGGCACCCTGGCAATTGCATCTGGTCACCTTAAACCAGGTCCCCCTGGCCCACACCTACCCTAGCCTGGGGGTTGATCGAGCCCTGGCCCTGGTGGGGGCTGGGGCGGTCTACGGCTGGCCCGTGCTGGTAATTGATGGGGGCACGGCGCTCACCTTTACCGCCGGTGCTGCCGGCGCTCTGGTGGGCGGGGCGATTTTGCCCGGCATTGCCCTACAACTGCGATCGCTCCATCAGGCTACCGACCAGCTGCCTTCAGTGGCGGCCCAGAGCCTGGTCTGGCCTCGCCGGTGGGCAGTCAACACCCCTGAGGCCATAGCCAGTGGTATCCTCCATAGTCTGGTGGCAGGGGTGACAGATTTTATCATTAGCTGGTGGCAAAAGTTTCCTGGCGCTCAGGTGGTGATCACCGGGGGCGATGGCCCTACCCTGCTGGCGGGCCTCAGCCGCTACGATCGCGACCTGGCCCGGCACCTCACCTATGACCCCGATGTGGGGTTCTGGGGTCTACGCCATTGTCGCCACCAGGCCAGCCAGGGATAGGGGCCCCGCCCTATTTGAGGGCTTGAATGCGGGCTTTATAGGCAGCAGCATCCGTACCTACCCCGGCATTGCGGGCGTAGATACCTCTGGCATTGAGTGTTTCAAGGGTGCTGACCCGGTTGCCAGAGCTGGGGTGGGAGCTGAGAAACTCCGGCGGTTCACCCCCCTGACGCTCTAACTTTTTCATAAAGGAAATAAATCCCCGGGTATCGTAGCCAGATCTTCCCAGGGTGTCAAACCCCCGGCGATCAGCATCGTACTCAGCTTCCCGGCTATTGGGTAGGGTCAAAGCCAGTTGCACCCCCAGATTCACCAGGGTATCCCGGTTTACCTCCAGGGCCCCGGCAATGCCACTGGCCAGGGCGGCCTGGCGCATTCGCTCGATAACGTGGCGGCCACCAATATGGCCAATTTCATGGGCCATGACACCGGCTAGTTCAGCCTCGTTACTGGCCGCTTTAATTAACCCGGTCTGAATATAGACAAACCCTCCTACCGTAGCAAAAGCGTTAATACTATCGTCCCGCACCACTTGAAAGGTGTAGGGCAGTTGGGGGCGATCGCTACTGGCCGCCAGTCGCTGACCAAGGGCGGCTACGTACTTGGTCAGGGCAGGGTTATCCTGGTAAAGCGTTACCCCCTCGGCCTGCAACTGTTGATTAATTTGCTTGCCCAGGGCAATCTCGTCGCGATCGGACAGATTGCTCAGCTCCACATAGCGAATGCCTTGCAAAAGAAAATCCAGCAAGCCTGCTCGAGACAGGGTTGGCGTAGCCAGGCCAAGGGCCAGGGCCATTACCCCAGCCAGGACGACATAGGCTAACCGTCGGTATCTAATCCGGGCAAACTGACTCAACACGGGTTCTACCTCAGGTAAAGAACAACTGGTCAAAACCGACAAGCTGAAGACGCACAAGGTACCTCAGAAGTGCCCCATTATGATTCAATAGTATCGGTTTCCCCTATGCGTGGAAGCCACCTAAGGTTTACCCCTACTCCCCTGAGGCACCCCCTAACCATGGCATTACTAGACTCGAAAGGACGACTATTTGGCAAAGTCAGTATTCTTGATCTAAGCGCGGGTCTGGTGATTCTGGCAGTTCTCTTTGGTATCTTTTTGTATCCGGGCACCTCTGGTTCAGTGGCGCAAATGGGAGCAGTCGCCAAACCCGTAGAGGTGGACGTGATGGTAAGGGGCTTGACCAGCTCTAATCCAGATGGCCTGGCCCAGTCAATTCAAACCTCTGGCAATACCAGCATTATTATCCGCAACCAGCCCTACGGCCAGGTTAAGGTTAAAAACGTCGTTAAATTGCCTCGCACCACCATCGCTCCCCAGCCCAACGGTACGGTTAAGGCCGTCGCCGATCCTCGCCCAGAGTTAAACTACACCATCGATATGCTGATTACTCTCACCGGCGATGCCCAGATCACCAGTAGTGGGCCTGTCCTGGGAAACAACAAGGTAAAGGTGGGAACGCCAATTGAATTAGAGGGCGATCTCTACCGCTTTAATACCACGGTTGTTGATGTGCGCGTCTTAGCCAGTAAATAGTTCTCCCTCCTTGGCCCTTTTAACCATGATTAGCGCTACTGCTGCTGTTAATACCCCCTGCTTCAACTGGCAGAGTCTGGCCGATCAGTCCCTGGCTGGGGAGCAAATTAGCCGGGAGGCGGCTCGAGCTGTGTTAACCGCCCCCGACAGTGAATTGCTAGATCAGCTGGCCGCCGCTTACCGGGTGCGACGCCACTACTGGGGTAATCGAGTCCGTCTGCATTTTTTACTTAATGCCCAGAGTGGGCTGTGTCCAGAGGATTGTCATTACTGTTCCCAATCCAAAATTTCCACCGCTGCGATTGAAAAGTATCCCTTGATGGCCCAGGAGCAAATTCTAGCGGCAGCGGAACGGGCTCACACCTTGCAAGCCGGTACCTTCTGCATGGTGATTTCTGGCCGTTCTCCCTCGGCGCCGGTGTTTGACCAGGTGCTGGCCGCCGTGCGCCAGGTGAAGGCTCGCTACCCAATGAAGCTGTGCGCCTGTCTGGGGCTATTGACTGCCGAACAAACGACTCAGTTAGCAGCCGCTGGAGTGGATCGGGTGAATCACAATCTCAATACCTCTGAGGCTTACCATGGCAATATCTGTACCACCCACACCTACGGCGATCGAGTTGAAACTATCAAAGCAGTTCAGGCAGCGGGCTTAACCACCTGTTCCGGTGGCATCCTGGGCCTGGGTGAAGGCCCCGATGACATCATCGATATGGCACTCAGTCTGCGACAGTTAGAGGTTACCAGCGTCCCCCTCAACTTCCTGATTCCCATCGCCGGTACCCCCATGGCTCACCATCAGTACTTAACCCCTCGCCAGTGCCTGCGAATTTTATGCCTGTTCCGGTTACTTTTACCCAGTCAGGAGCTGCGAATTGCCGGTGGACGGGAAGTGCAACTGCGAGAACTGCAACCCTTGGGGCTCTATGCCGCCAACTCGATCTTTATTGGCGATTACCTGACAACCCCGGGGCAAGCGGTCCAGGCTGACTACGATATGATTTACAACGCTGGCTTTGTGCTTGAGCAGGAAGGGCAACCAGTTCAGCCCCAGCCTGGGCTGGAGTCCAGCCTGACAGCCCAGGAGCAGTAGGCTCAATCTAGCCTCCCCAAAAAATTGTGCCTGCCCGCCTAACAGTCACTGGCAGCAAGTTTTATGCCATCTAACTAAGGCGGGCTCTAGGCCCAGCCAGCCGCCATGGTTCAGACCTTGCGGACCAGAGGGTCCCGGTTTGCCTAGGGTCGGCAGTCAGCGCACCCTGCCAACCCTTCTCTGCACCCCGCCCTGGGGGCCCTTTAAGGTTCTACAGCCCGATCCCATTTCAAGCTGATAATAATTTGTTTTTACTGCGGATTCCGGAAGTCTGAGGACACCATAGCCAGCGTCCCAGGTGCAGAGAAACGGAGTTTAATAGCAGAAGAAAAGCGCCTAACAACCCGGGGATCAATTATCAAAAATAGGTGAGCATTATTACTTATTCCGTCACGACAGAGAAAAAGAGTCGGGAGATTTACAAAACTTAGTTTAATTATAATCCGGCAGGAATATTTTTGTTTCAAAGGCTACAAAGCCTGAGAAGAAAAGAGCTTGAGCTCATTGGAATTGACCTTCTTACCATAGTTAGCATCTTGAATTGTAACAATTGCTAAAATTACTTAATGAAATTCTCATGAAAGCAATGATAGGATTTCTTTAATTAAGCCATAAGCTTTTCTTCAATTTTTTCAGTTGTTGTTTTTGGAGAGTATAGCCATGTCTGATAAGTCGGTTGGAGTTAAGCCTGAGACTCGCAATCACAAGGGATTTTTTGTTCAAGATGGTGACTATAACCTAGTGAGTATCGAAGCTTCGGGCTGGGCTTTAATTTGTGTTGATGACGCTGTTTGTCATTATGTTGATCCTGACAATCTATTAATTCCTGAGAACCAGGGTTAGGTCAAGCCCCTAGAGGCCCTCTGGCCCCAGCTATACTTTGCTAAAACTTAGCTAAAATGGCTGCCCTATCCCTGGGCAGCCATTTTTTACGCCTTGAAGGTCCCTGTCATGCTCTGTAACTGCTCACCCCTATCTTCAGGAGGTCAATCATGAGAGAACGAATTTCCCAGGCCATTAGCTGGATCTTGGTAGTCGATTTGGGAGTCGTTCTGGTTTGCTTCGGCTGGTTTATGGTGGCCATCTTGGGGCAGAGCATGAATGTTAATTTGGGGTTAAAGCTCTGGTACGACCTCTGGAACCCTCTGATTTTGCCGGCGATTAGTCTGCTAATGGCCGGTGCGATCGCCAGTGGGGTAATGGGATGGCTAAGCCGTCGTTTCCCTGGAGAATCTACCTAGGAGGTTGTTTGAAAAGGACTGTCCTAGGTATAGTTGCCGCAGGGAGCCTCTAAAATAGTGAGCCTTGGGGCGATTATCCTACTCCGTAGGTATGGTTTGAGCCTCTCTTTGGCTTTTCAATTAACCTTTAAGACCAGGACCGCTGGGTGCCAGAATACCAGCGCAGTAATACCTTAGCCAGATGATGGGGATGGTGACTGAGGGATAGATTATCCTTTTCCTGCATGATATTGGCAGCGATAATGCGGCGACCGGAGGCGATTACCGTTTCTCTATCCAGCCGCACGGGCTCAGCTTGATGGCGGGCGTAGTTCTGGATAACCGCTTCTGAGGGCGGGGTTTTCTGAACCAGAACGGCATCAAAAAGATAGCGGCCAGCAGCGCTATCGAGGGCGCGAATGTGGTCGGAGACGGCAAAACCGTCGGTTTCTCCTGGTTCGGTCATAATGTTGCAAACATAAATTCGGGGTACCCGCTGGGCCGCGATCGCCCGGGCTAGATCGGGTACCAGCAGGTTAGGAATAATGCTGGTATAGAGACTACCGGGGCCAATAATAATGAAATCCGCTTCCTCAACGGCCCGAATTGCCCTGGGCAGAGCTGGTGGGTTGGCAGGTAGACAGCCTATTTGCACAATCCTGCCGCGAGCTTTGGTAATTTTAGACTCCCCCACAATTCGACGACCATTGTCCAACTCAGCCCATAGTTGGACGTCACTGAGGGTGGAGGGCAATACCTGACCCCGCACCGCTAAAACCTTAGAACTAGCTGCGATCGCCTGTTCTAGATCACCGGTGATTTCACTCATGGCGGTGAGAAACAAATTACCAAAGCTATGGCCTACCAGCCCACTGCCCGATTCAAATCGGTATTGAAACAACTCCGTTAGCAGTTTTTCCTCATTAGCCAGGGCAGAGAGACAATTGCGGATATCTCCGGGCGGCAAAACCCCAATTTCCCGTCGCAGTCGTCCAGAAGAGCCGCCGTCGTCAGCAACGGTGACAATGGCGGTGATATTGGCGCTGTAGTGTTTTAGTCCCCGTAGCAGGTTAGAAAGCCCCGTCCCCCCTCCGATCACAACGATTTTAGGACCTCGAGAGAGGCGGCGCTGATTCAGCAACGCCTCTAGCAGTTCTCCCTCCTGCCCAGGAATCAACACATCGGTAATCACTCCCACCGTCCGGGTTTGTCCCCAGAGAATGAAACCCAGCCCCAATAAAATTCCCAGGGGACCGCTGACATAATTGGGAACATAGGTGGTAAACAGGCGTAGCAAGGTTCCCAGAACCTGCCCCGTGTAAAATACAGGGGTAAGCTTGAGCCAAATCATCATTCCCGTACCCACCAGCAAGACCCCAGCTACGCTTAAAAATAGCCAGCGTTTTAGCAGTAGGCCTGGAGCTAGCCACCATACCCAACGGTTAATCCGCGTCGGGGTCAACGCACCATGGTTTTGCAGTTTGATTAGACACTTCTCAATAGTTCGTTGCCACAGTTTTAGCTGCATTGCAAAAATTGGATAAACCAGGAATGGTTATGGATTCAAAACCAGGGGAAACAAAGGATAAAGGGATTCAAAGAGGATAGGGTCGGTTATCACCAGAGGCTAATGTTTCCGATTTTAACGGCTGTCTACTCCGGTGGGTCTGCTTAGACGATAAACTTCAACCTCGGCATTCCTTTTTTTTCTGCCATCTCTTACCATGGTGTCTTCCTGGCCCTTTGATTACAGACCGATGCCAACCCCCTTCAGTTCCCTATCAGCAGCAGGCGGGGCCGGCCCCGATCGCCCATCGCCCTACTTACTAGAACTGCGCCATATTACCAAGGGGTTTGGTAGTAATCTGGTGCTCGACAATATCGATTTTACGGTTCTTCCCGGGGAGGCCGTGGCCATTATTGGTCCCTCGGGGACGGGTAAATCTACCGTGCTGAGAATTATTGCCGGGCTTTTAGCCGCCGACCAGGGAGATATTTACGTAGCTGGGCAAAAACGACAAGGACTGATTGAAGACGCCTCCGATCCGGTGGGCATTGGTATGGTCTTCCAGCAGGCGGCCCTCTTTGACTCCTTAACCGTAGAAGAAAACGTGGGCTTTCTGCTATACCAGCATTCCAATTTATCATCTGGCCAGATTCACAACCTGGTAGAAGAGGTGCTAGATATGGTTGGCCTACCCGGTACGGGGAATCGCTACCCGGCAGAACTTTCTGGGGGTATGCGCAAACGAGTCAGCTTTGCCCGGGCCATTATTGCCAACCCAGAAAACCCTGAAGACCGGCCAGCACTGTTGCTCTACGATGAACCAACCGCAGGCTTGGACCCAATCGCGTCGACGGTAATCGAAGATTTAATCTGCGATATTAAGCGTAATCAGGGGTGTAGTTCCTACCTGATTGTTACCCATCAAGACAGCACTATTCGCCGCACCGCCGATCGCCTGATTTTCTTACACCGGGGTAGGATTCAATGGAGTGGTCCAGTGAGCGCCATCGATAGCACCGATAACCCCTATGTGCGGCAATTCTTCAGCGGGCAGATAGAGGGACCGATCCAGATGGTGAATTAACGAGCCGGCCAGGCTAGGTGGATAGCTTTGGTGAGCTCAATTAGCGAAATCAGGATATCACCATGGCAGGGTGGTAAACTCCAGAATTAGGCAGGGTAGGTGTTTCAGTGCAGGTGTGAAGGCTCGGATCGATCCGATCTAGATCTAAAATCCTCCAGACACCACTATCAGAGGCTATTAACCGAGGCACAGACATGCGTGAACGAGCAATTCGAGAGGGGTCGGTAGGACTACTGATTTTGCTTGGCATCGGTCTCTTCGCCGGTCTGGTACTATGGCTGAAAGGACTGACCTTAGGCCGTCAGAGCTACCGGGTTAACTTTCTGTTCGACAATACCCTGGGTATGCAGGAAGGCACCATGGTGAGGTTTCGAGGAGTACGGGTAGGCCGGGTCCTGGCTATTCAACCCGGGGCCAACCAGGTAACGGTGGTGGTAGAAATTACCCAGCCCGATTTAAAGATTCCCAGTGACTCCGCAATTCAGGTCAACCAGGCGGCCTTAATTGGCGAGACCACCCTGGAAATTACCCCGGTGCGCTCCCTTAGCGATCAGGAACTAGCCCTATCTCCCTTTAAACCCAACTGCCAGAGTCAACGGATTATCTGCGACGGCGATCAACTCAAGGGTGAGGTGGGGGCTAACTTTAAAACCCTGGTGCGCTCCACCCAAACCTTAGTTAAGACCCTTGCCAGCCCAGAGATTATTACCCCCCTCAAGGCTACCCTGGGCAATACCAGCCAGCTAACCGCTAACGCCAAACTGCTAACCCAAGAGTTGACGGTGATTTCCCGGCGACTAGAGGGCAACCTTGACCCGCTGTTCACCTCTGCCAGTCGGGCGGTTAATAAAGTTGGCGATGCGGCTACCCAGTTTGAACTCACCGGATCTGCTGTCAACCAGTTAATTAGTCTGAACCGCGGTAATTTAATTGATATTCTCGACCATCTCAACCAGAGTAGTGCTGATCTGCGCACCATTATGGCCACCCTCTCCCCTGCCATCCAAAACAGTCAATTGCTGCGTAATTTAGACACCCTATCGGCCAATGCCAGTGCTGCCATGGCCGATATTCGAGCCCTGACCTCCAGGGCTAATACCCCAGAAAATTTGGTTACCCTGCAACAAACCCTGGACTCTGCCCGCAACGTTTTCCAGAGCGCCCATAAGGTGCTATCAGATGTGGATGAACTCACTGGTGACCCCCAGCTAAGGGAAAAGGTGCGCCGACTCATTAATGGTTTGAGCTCCCTGGTATCTATGGGGCAACAGTTAGAAGTACAAAGCCAGCTGGCCCAAACCCTCACCCTGCCCCATGCCGCCCCCATTGCCCGGATTACCCTAACCCCAGCGACGGCCCCAGCCCAGGGGCGATCACCAGTGTCTGCCCCGGCCACCGCCAGTTCAGTTCTAATGACCTATAACGGCCAACCCTATCACATCAGAGTGCATTCCCGTTAAGGGCAATCCTCGCCATCAGCAATTAAGACCACAGCAGAGTAGGCAGAAAAAGATTAACCCGCGGCAAAACGATAGGAGCAGGGAAATATTACGAAATGGAAACAATGCCTGGGGACCACCCGCCCTGGGAATGAGCTAGGCTGTAAATTACCTGATTTACTTTTCTGTTCCTGGGCTCTGAAACCTATGTCAGTGATTTCCTGCGGCCAACCCCTGCCTGATTTACCTGCTCCCTGGCCAAATTGGGGCCCCAGTTCTCTGGTAGAAGAGCGTGATGCTTGTGGTGTGGGCTTTCTAGCCGATCAGCAGAATCGCCCCAGTCATCAGTTGGTGGAACAGGCCTTAGCGGCCTTAGATGGCATGGAGCACCGGGGGGGATGTTGCGCCGACCAGGATTCGGGGGATGGGGCCGGAGTGATGACCGCCATTCCCTGGAAAATGTTTAGAGAATGGGCGGAGAATCAAAATCTGGACCCCCTACCCGGCGATCGCAGTGCCGTGGGCATGATGTTTTTGCCCCAGTACGGTCCCGCCGCTAATCGAATGCGAGCGATCCTGACCCAGGTGGTTGAGGCCGAGGGCCTTAATCTGGTGGGTTGGCGACTAGTGCCTGTGCATCCTGAGGTTCTAGGGGCCCTGGCTCGTCAGTACCAACCCCGGATCGAGCAAATTGTCGTGGTCTCTCCAACGGAGCAGGGGGAAATCCTGGAGCGTCGTCTCTACCTGGTGCGGCGACGGGTGCTGCAAACCCTGGCCAATCTACTGGCCAACCCGCTTGGCCTCTCTGATCAAGAAAGGCAAGCCCTGGGAGAATTCTACATATGTTCCTTCTCCAGCCGTACGATTGTCTATAAGGGAATGGTGCGATCAGCGGTGCTGGCCCGGTTCTATGCTGACCTGCGGCACCCTGACTACGTCAGTTCCTTTGTAGTCTATCATCGCCGCTTTAGCACCAATACCCTCCCCAAATGGCCCCTGGCTCACCCCATGCGATTGCTGGGTCACAACGGGGAAATCAATACCCTGGTGGGCAATATCAATTGGATGATGGCTCGGCAGGCCGATCTCTACCATCCGGTGTGGGGCGATCGCATCGACCTGCTGGACCCCATTGTGAAGCTAGAAAATAGCGATTCCGCTAATCTGGATAACGTCCTGGAACTGCTGGTGCGCTCTGGGCGAAGCCCCCAGGAAGCCTTGATGATGATGGTGCCCGAGGCCTATAACAACCAGCCTGATCTGGCCCCCTATCCCGAAATTACTGACTTTTACGAATACTATAGCGGCCTCCAGGAACCCTGGGATGGCCCAGCCCTAATCGTCTTTAGCGATGGCACCCAGGTCGGGGCCGCTCTGGATCGCAACGGGTTGCGGCCAGCTCGCTACGTGATTACCCGCGATGGCCGGCTGATGGTGTCCTCCGAAGCCGGTGTGCTGGCGGTAGCCCCCGAAGATATTCTAGAGAAGGGCCGCCTGGGACCGGGTCAGATGATTCTGGTGGATCTAGAGGGCCAGGAAATTCTGAAAAACTGGACCATTAAGCAACGGGTAGCGGCCCGCCACCCCTACGGTGAATGGCTACAACAGCATCGGATTGAGCTCCCTCCCGAGCTGTTTGCTACTTCCACCTTCTATACCGAAGCCGATTTGCTACGTCAGCAGAATGCCTTTGGCTACACCCTCGAAGACGTCGACATGATCATTCAGGATATGGCGGCCCAGGGTAAGGAACCTACCTACTGCATGGGAGATGACGCCCCCCTGGCGGTGCTCTCCGAAAAGCCCCACCTGATTTACGACTACTTTAAGCAACGTTTTGCCCAGGTCACCAACCCAGCCATCGATCCCCTGCGGGAACGGCTGGTGATGTCCCTGGCCACCCAATTGGGAGCACGGGGTAACCTGCTGGAGGAACGGCCCCAGTTCGCTGGTCTGCTGAAGCTGGACAGCCCTGTGTTGAATGAGGTGGAGCTCGATCGCCTGCAACACTCTGGCTTTGCCACCGTCACCTTGTCTACCCTCTATCCCCTAACCACCGGTCCAGAGGGGTTGGCGATCGCCGTTGCCGCCCTCTGTGCCGAGGCAACGGCCCGGGTACGGGCGGGCAATACCATCTTAATTCTCAGCGATCGCTGCGCCCCCAGCGGCGAAATCACCCCCCTCAGCGCCGACATCACCTACATTCCCCCCCTGCTGGCGGTGGGGGCGGTCCATCACCACTTGATTCGCCAGGGCCTGCGCATGCATACTTCCCTGGTGGTCGATACGGCCCAATGCTGGAGTACTCACCACTTCGCTTGTCTGATTGGCTATGGTGCCAGCGCCGTATGTCCCTACCTGGCTCTAGAATCCGTCCGTCACTGGTGGTCAGATAGCCGTACCCAAAAGTTAATGGAAACTGATAAATTACCGGTTTCTACCCTTAACGGTGCCCAGGATAACTACCGTCAAGCGGTGACCGCTGGGTTGCTTAAAATTCTCTCGAAAATGGGTATTTCTCTGATTACCAGCTATCAGGGGGCGCAAATTTTTGAGGCGATTGGTATTGGTCCCGATCTCTTAGACCTGGCCTTCCGTGGTACTACCTCCCGGCTAGGGGGCCTTTCCCTGGGCGATCTGGCCCAGGAAACCCTGACCTTCCATCAACGGGCTTTTCCCGAACTAACGGCCAAACGCTTGCAAAATATGGGTTTTGTTCAGTCCCGGCCCAGTGGCGAATACCACATGAACAACCCAGCCATGACCAAGTTGCTGCATAAGGCGGTGGCCTCCCGGCAGTACGATCACTACGAACTCTACCGGGCCCAGTTAAAGAATCGTCCCCTCACGGCCCTGCGGGATCTGCTGGATATCACCTCCGATCGCCCCCCTGTTGCCCTCGATCAAGTCGAGTCAGCAGAGGCAATCATGGGCCGTTTCTGTACTGGTGGCATGTCTTTGGGGGCCCTGTCTCGTGAGGCTCATGAGGTTTTAGCCATCGCCATGAATCGAATTGGCGGCAAGTCCAACTCCGGCGAAGGGGGAGAAGACCCCATTCGTTTTCAGGTGCTGGCGGATGTGGATGACTCAGGTAACTCTGCCACCTTTCCCCACCTCCATGGTTTAAAGAACGGTGATACCGCCAGTTCTGCCATCAAGCAAGTGGCCTCAGGCCGGTTTGGGGTGACCCCGGAGTACCTGATTCATGCCCAACAGATTGAAATCAAGTTGGCCCAGGGGGCTAAGCCTGGCGAAGGAGGCCAGTTGCCCGGCAAAAAGGTGAGTTCCTACATTGCCATGCTACGGCGATCGAAACCAGGAGTTACCCTGATCTCTCCGCCCCCCCACCACGACATTTACTCCATCGAAGACCTGGCCCAGCTAATCTTTGATTTGCACCAGATTAACCCCCGGGCTGGAGTCTCGGTCAAGTTGGTGTCGGAGGTGGGTATTGGTACGGTAGCGGCCGGGGTAGCCAAGGCCAACGCCGACATTATTCAGGTATCGGGCCACGATGGCGGTACCGGCGCTTCTCCCCTCAGTTCTATTAAGCATGCCGGTGTCTCCTGGGAATTGGGCCTGACGGAGGTCCATAAGGTGCTGATGGACAACCACCTGCGAGATCGGGTTACCCTGCGGGTGGATGGCGGTCTTAAAACCGGTTGGGATGTGGTGATGGGCGCCCTGATGGGGGCCGAAGAATTCGGCTTTGGCTCCATTGCCATGATTGCCGAGGGCTGTATTATGGCCCGGGTTTGTCACACCAACAACTGTCCGGTGGGGGTAGCTACCCAAAAACCAGAGCTGCGGCAGCGGTTTACTGGGGTGCCAGAGCATGTGGTTAACTTCTTCTATTACATTGCAGAAGAGGTGCGATCGCTGCTGGCTCATCTGGGCTATACCCACCTGATCGACATTGTCGGTCGGGCCGATCTGCTCATGCCCCGTCAGGATGCCCGCCTGAGCAAAACCAGTAGCCTCGATCTGTCTACCCTGGTGAATTTGCCTGACGTTCGCCGCGATCGCCGCTGGTTAGTCCACGAAACTGTTCACAGCAATGGTCCCGTCTTGGATGATGCCATCCTGGCGGATGGGGATATTCAGCGGGCTATTCAAACCCATGGTACGGTTGCCAAAACCTTTGAGGTGGTCAACACCGATCGCACCGTTGGTGCCCGCCTGGCTGGGGTCATTGCAGAAAACTATGGCAACAATGGTTTTACCGGTCAGATTAACCTCACCTTCCAGGGTACGGTGGGCCAGAGCTTCGGTGCCTTCAACCTGCCTGGCATGGGCCTGACCCTGGTGGGAGAGGCCAACGACTATGTGGGTAAGGGTATGCATGGTGGCGAACTGGTGGTAAAACCCCCGGCGGGCATTACCTACGATCCATCCCAGAATGTGATTGTGGGTAACACCTGCCTCTACGGCGCTACTGGCGGTAGCCTCTACGCCCTGGGTACGGCCGGAGAACGCTTTGCCGTGCGGAATTCGAAGGCCCAGGCCGTGATCGAAGGAGCTGGCGATCATTGCTGCGAGTATATGACCGGGGGCGTGGTGGTCGTCCTTGGCCCTGTGGGCCGCAATGTGGGTGCAGGGATGACCGGTGGCTTAGCCTACTTTTTGGATGAAGAAGGCAGCTTCCCCACCCGGGTCAACCCAGAAATTGTTAAGGTGCAACGGGTCCTCACCAGGGCCGGCGAAGCTCAGTTGAAGGCCTTGATTACGGCCCATGCCGACCACACCGGTAGCCCTAAGGCCCAATTGATTTTAAGCCGCTGGGCAGAATTTTTAGGCCAGTTCTGGCAGGTAGTCCCGCCCTCTGAGGCCCATAGCCCAGAGGCTGACCCCCAAGCTACGGCCACTGAAAAGATTCTCAGTTCGGCCTAGGCAGGGGCGTTGTGCCTACTCTGAAGCTTCTCCAGTCTGGCTGAGGTGGTCTCTGCGGCGGGGGTGCCCATGGCTCAGCTGGATAAACCGGCTTACTGGATAGAAAAAAGTTTGTCCAGGGGCTCACCTTCATGACAAATTTACCGAGGCGGTCTTGACTAAAGAACACCGCTAGGGTTCCGGACAAACCTCGATGACGCAGCCAGTTGGCCGTGTCATCTTAGATCTAGTTCCTGAATTAGGTTCTCAGCTTAAACTTAATGATCAGGGTGCATCTTCCATGGTTCGTTTAGAACGTAGTTCACAAGTCCTCCAAAAAGCCGAGCGTCGCGCGGCCGGGCTCAAGTCTATTGACCCCAGCCTGGATCTGGGTAACGGCCTGTCTTTGCGGTCCTACTGCCGATTAATGGAGAGATTGCAAGAGCAAATTGCTGATTATCGAGAGATCCTGGCTCTGGCAGACCGGGCTAACCGCTCTGTCAGGCAGGGGGAACGGCAACTCCGGAAGCTATCAGAACGGCTGTTAATGGCTGTGGCCGCTCGCTACGGCAAGGACAGCCCCGAATATGAAATGGCGGCAGGGACCCGTAACCCTAAAGGCTACGTCTACAAAGGCGAAAACGCTGCCTAGGCAGCGTGGTCACCGAAACCCCCTGGCCCCGACAAGGTTCTCCTTGTCGGGGCTTTTCTAAAGGGCCCAGACCGGTTAAATCCCTTGTCTATCAGGATCCAAAAATCTAGATCTAGCGCCACTTCTTCAGAAAAAATATTTTTCAACACTACATCTAAGATTATCCGCTATGATAATTTTCCAACATCTTGATTCACTTCCCCTTCCCCTCAAGGGCCCCGGTGGGTTGGTGAGAGGTGAGGTCTGCCCTGTGTTTCCGTTCTAAGTTTGAGGTTGATTCCATGGTTCAAGAGCTTTCCCGGATCCAACAGCAGGGTCCTTTCCCAGCTACAGCCCCCGCCGCCTTCCCCGTGTTTTACCGCACCTACAGTCGTCGAGGGGAAGTGGTGCCAGGACAGCGGGAAAGCTGGCAGCAGGTCTGCGATCGCAGCCTGGCTGGTTTGGTGGAGCTGGGTCACCTCACCCCAGCGGAAACCGATCTGTTGCGACGCATGCAGCAGCAGGTCAAGGCCCTACCTTCCGGGCGCTGGCTCTGGGTAGGGGGGACGGCCTGGAGTAAACAGCCCGAGAACTTTTCCGGCGCCTACAACTGCACCAGCACTAACGTGGTGGACTGGCGGGCCTTTGGTTTGATGATGGATCTGGCCATGATGGGCTGCGGTACGGGCGCCATTCTAGAACCCAAGTACATCAGCCAGATCCCCGCCATTCGTAACCGTCTAGTGGTGACCCTGCAGGGGGAAATTGGAACTACCCCAGCGGCGCAACGGCGGCAGGTTACGGAGGTGATGATCGATGGTAACCGGGTGGAGATACGGGTGGGCGACAGTCGCCAGGGTTGGGTCCAGTCCTACCAAACCCTGCTAGAACTCTCCACCGACGATCGCTTTACCGCAGAGGTGGAGGTGGTGGTAGACCTGCGGGATGTGCGACCCGCCGGGGAAAGGCTCAAGGGCTTTGGCGGGGTCGCCAATCCGGTGCGGCTGTCCTTCCTCTACGATCGCTGCGCCACCATTTTGAATAAGGCCTTAGGCCGCCAACTTAACTCCGTTGAGTGCTGCCTGCTAATCGATGAGGCCGCCGCCTGTGTTGTGGCCGGCAACATTCGGCGCAGCGCTGGGATGCGTCAATTCGATAGCCAGGATGAGCTGGCGGCCAGTGCTAAGGACAACCTCTGGCAGCAGGATGCTGAGGGGAACTGGCGGATTGATCCGGAGCGGGATGTGCTACGCATGGCTAACCATACCCGGGTGTTCCACGAAAAGCCCAGCCTGCAGGATTGTATTGACGCGGTGCGCAAGCAGTTTTACTCCGGTGAGGGAGCTATGCAGTGGGCGGGGGAGGCCAAACGCCGGGCTGGAGGCAGCGATCGCTACGGCCTCAATCCCTGCGGTGAAATTATTGGATCCAACTTCCACTGTAATCTGGCGGAGGTCCACCTCAATCAGATTGACCCCAAGGACCCTCAAGACCAAGAGGATGCCTTTACCGCAGCGGCCCTGGCGGTGGCGGTGCTCCTCAATCACCAGTTTATTGAACCCCGCTACCAAAAGTCCCGCCTTGAGGATCCCATTGTTGGAGTATCCTTCACTGGCCTCTTCGACTTCTTTGTCAACGCCTTTGGGGTGGAGTGGCTGCGCTGGTGGGAGGCGGGTCGGCCAGATACCCTGGCCGGGCTGGAGTTTAAAGCCAGGGAACAGGCCTACCTGAGCGGCTGGCGTGACACGGTGCAGCGAGTGGTGGCGGACTACTGCGATCGCCAAAGCATTAAGGCCCCCAACCGCTGTACCACCGTCCAACCAGCGGGGACCAAGTCCCTACTCACCGGTGCCAGTCCTGGTTGGCACCCCCCCAAGTCCCAGCGCTTCATTCGCCGGATTACCTTCCGCAAAAACGATCCCGTCGCCCTAGCCTGTATTGACTACGGCTACAGCGTCGTGCCTTCTCAGTCCGATAAGGATGAGCAGGGCAATCTGCTCAAGGACCCCTTCGATCCTCGCTGTACCGAATGGCTGGTGGAAATTCCCGTCGAGGTGAGCTGGGCTAACCTGCCGGGGGCTGACCAGGTGGCGATTGAGCAATTTTCTGCTGCCGCCCAGTTTGACTTCTACATGCAGGTACAGCGTCACTACACCACCCATAACACCTCCGCCACCATTGAATTTCGAGAAGCAGAAATTGACTTTTTAGCGGAGCGCATCTACCAGGCCATTGACACTGACGAGGGCTATATTTCTGCTGCTCTGTTGGCCCGCTTCGACGATTTACAAACCTTTCCTCGTCTGCCCTTTGAACCCATTGATAAGGCCACCTATGAAGCCCTGCGGCAGGCTGTGGGAGCCCGACGGCGAATTCCCGACTTTCACACCGCCCTGGCTAGTTACGATGCCGGTGAATTACTGGAAGCCGGGCCGGCCGGGTGTGACTCCGACAAATGTATGTTGCCCGAACAAAAACCAGATTAGCAAAAACAGAGGGGACTCTAGCCAGGGCCAGGCTGGCGGTAAGCTAGTTGTTTAGCCGCTGCTATAACCCAGGGTTTAGCTCCGTTAGGACTTGAAGTTGATGGCATCTACCACTGTGTTCTACCTGTAACCAGGTATTTCATGTTTACAAAATGGATGATTATGGGGCTCTCACCCCCTTAGTCAACTGCTTGCTAACCGTGTAGATTTCTTAGTAAATCTAAGCGCTGATTCGGTGTCTTTTGCCGCTTGAGTGGTCTGGGTTTACGACGCACGTTCGCTTCCTCCTCGTTAGGTTTTGTCCATGCTCCAGGATAGTTCACTGGATTTTAAGCTGGTTCAGCGTATTTGCCTCCTACAGCAGGCCCTGGACCAGGCTACCGAGTCGCTCGAAGACATGCAGCAGCAGGTGGCTAATCACCAGATGCTGCAATCTCACCTGTCCCAGACCGAAGCCTATTCCAACGTTCAACAAAAGATTATTCTCAACCTTCAGCAACAGCTAGTTGATAAAGACAACTGGCAGAGCCAGTTGCTGGAAAAAGTTCTGGTGGACCTCAAATACCTGATCGATAGCCAGCAACTAGAACTGGAGCGACTTAAGGTGAGAATTCACCAGAGCCATACCGAGGTCCAGGATTACCTGGTGCGCCTGAAAAACTACTACCAAAACCTCTCCCTCAGTCAGGTGGCGCTCCAGCCCCTAGACCTGAACGCTGAGGTGATGATTGTTCGGGCCTTAACCGTTAGTCTCAGTAGCCAGTTGCAGGCCGCTCAGGAGCATATTCATGAGATCGACCAAAGCCTCAGTCGCTACCAGATTGTCTTTGCCCATCTGCAGACCCACCTCAGGGGGGTAGCCTCTGAAAATCTAGCCGTTCCGACTCCGAGTGAGCACCCCAGGCTGGCTCCCGGCCCGGCAGACAATCAGGAAGATACGGTGGCCCTACGGACAATTCTGGCTACCCAGCAGCAGAAGATCGCTGAACTTAATGCCCAACTCGAAGACCAATTTCATCACCAGACCAGTCTTAAGTCTCGCTGTCAGGAACTAGCGGCTGAGCGGGACTACTGTAAGCAGCGGGAGATCGCCCTGAAACTAGAAAACGAGGCCTTGCGGGCCCAACTCAAGGCCGCTGCCCAGCCCGCCCGGGGAACAATTCATGTCTGGCAGGCGCCCTCTCAGGAGCCTAGCCAACTCTCTCGATTACGCCGTTTTGTGATGGATAGGGCGATTTAGATGTATCCCTGGCCTGGGGGTCATGTTATACTCTAGAATCTTTGCATTCTTAACGCATCCATTGGTAGCGGAGGTGGGTCATGAGCAAGCGCACCCTTGAGGGAACTAATCGTAAGCAAAAAAGGACCTCTGGGTTTCGAGCACGGATGCGATCGCACACGGGTCAAAATGTGATTAAGGCTAGGCGCAGCCGCGGTCGAGCCCGACTAGCGGTTTAGACCAACCGCCGCTGTCTGGCTTGGGTAGCCCTTAGGGGTGGTTGCCAGGGCCCCCTGGCAACTCTTTTTATCGTCTTAGTCACCCTGGGCTCTTGCTGGTCTACGGAGTCAGACTGCTGCTTTGACATCGGGTTTGGCCTGGCTACTCTAAAGGTTTTTTGTGCTGCCCAGACACCATCGTCTCTGCTCTTCTCGGGAGTTTTCCCGGGTGTATCAAACCGGCCGACGGGCGGTTTGCCCCCACCTGATGGTACGGGTGCTGATCGACCCTCATCCCCTCATGCCAGGCAAATCTGCCTCTAAAGTGGGGATTGTGGTGAGCCAGAAGGTCAGTAAGCAGGCGGTCACCCGTAATCAAATTAAGCGCCGGTTGAGATCGGCGATAGTCGCCTTGATGGCTGACCTATCTCCTAATCTGTGGATTGTGATTAGCGCTCGACCAGGGGCGGATCAGTGCAGGTATGACGAATTTTTGCGAGAATTAAAACAGTTATTTATGCAGTTAGAGGTTTTCCATGGGCATTCGTGAGGATGTGTACTACGAGGGGGGTCCCCACATTGGGGATTTAATTATCAACGGCTTGCTAGCATTTACGGTGATTTGTATTCCCCTTACCGTTGCTGCGATTACCCGAGCCCTGTGGCTCCGCTACCGCATCACTAACCGGCGGATTTCAGTCACTGGCGGCTGGCAAGGGCGCGATCGCACCGACATCATTTATTCTGAGATTCGTAAAATTGTTACCGTTCCCCGAGGAGTGGGGCTGTGGGGCGATATGGTAATTACCCTCAAAGATGGGAGTCGTTTAGAACTGCGAGCTATCCCCAAGTTTAGAGACTTATACAATTACATCAACGACAAAATTGCTCCCCAGACCCAGGTTGTAGGCGCTGTCGGTCAAGCCGATTAAGACCTGAGGGCCCGTATAGATCCCCTGAAGTTAATCGTCCTTACCCTGAATCCCACTCTATAAAAGGGGGTTAAGGTTAGATCTCCCTTACTTGAATGCATCGGGCTCATCAGCCATAGGGGATTAAGCTTTTCCGATGCCAATTTTTCCAGAGGGGCGGATAAGGTTATCGATCTCCCTTCCGCCTTTCTGGGGTAAATTAGGTAATTGAGTAACTAAACGTCCTATTTCCCTGAATCGGGTTAGGTGCCCATGAATCTTGGTATTGATTTTATTTCAAACAACCTGATGCTGCCGATTCTCGATTTCTTCTATGGAATCGTGCCCAGCTATGGCCTGGCGATCGTCGCCCTAACCCTGGTTATCCGCTTTGCCCTTTACCCTCTCAATGCCGGGTCTATTCGCAATATGCGCCGCATGAAGGTGACCCAACCCCTAATGCAAAAGCGGGTTAAAGAGATTCAAGGCCGTTATAAAGACGACCCCAGCAAACTACAGGAGGAAATGAGCAAGGTTTACAAGGAGTTCGGCAATCCTCTGGCGGGTTGTTTTCCGGTACTTCTGCAAATGCCCATTTTATTTGCTCTGTTTGCCACCCTCAGAGGGTCACCCTTTTCTGACATTGCCTACGATGTTAACTTTCAGGTTTTTCCTGAAGACAAGGTTGAGCAGATTCAACCCCAGATTTTTACCACTGCCCCTAAGGCCGTTTATATTTCTGATGGTACCCATTTCCCCATTGCCGCTGTTGTACCCGGTGGTAACAGGCTAATAGTAGGGGAAAAAACCGATCTGCGACTGCAAACCCCTGAGGGTAACTCTATCGATGGCTTACTGGCGGAGTATAGTCAGGCTGACAGTGAATTTCAGCCCCGCTGGGAGGTAACCAAGGGCACTGATATTGTCACTGTTGACGATAGTGGTCACATTACGGCCCTGGCTCCAGGAGAGGCTAATGTTAAGGTTCAGGTACCTGGTTTAGCGGCTAATCGGGGTTTTCTGTTTATTAAAGCCCTGGGACGGGTGGGGGTGACCGGCGAGGGGGGGGCCATTCACTGGGATATTCTGGCCATGGTACTGGCCTTTGGTGCCAGCCTCTATCTCAACCAGGTTCTCTCAGGTCAGGGTTCGACTTCCGATAACCCTCAACAAAATGCGGTGAACAAATTTACTCCGGTAATTTTTTCCGGTATGTTTTTGTTCTTTCCTCTGCCGGCGGGGGTCCTAATGTACATGGTGGTGGCCAATATATTCCAAACTTTTCAGGCCTTTATTCTTTCACGGGAGCCCTTACCTGAGAACTTGCAGAAAATAGTGGACGCCCAGGATAGTGATGATGATCGCAAGGCTTTACCCTTTGAACCTGGTCAACCCAAGAAGAAGAAGGCTTAGTATCTATGGGCGATGAGGCACTGATTCAGGGCGTTAGCTGGCTCACCTCTCTACTGAACTTGCAGGGGCTAACAGCGACGGTTACCGCTGAGCAAATTAGCGACGGGGGGGGTGATAGCTGCTGGCTAACTATTAATCATAGAGATTTGTCCTCCGAGCAGATTCAGTCTCTGATTGGTGAGTCCGGTGTGGTATTGGATGCCATTCAGTACCTGGCCAATACCACTCTTAACCTGGGTAAGGGAGATGGCCAGCAGCAAGCGTTTACCATTGACCTGGCAGGCTATCGGGCCCAACGTCTCCAAGAGCTGCAAGCCTTAGCCCAGGAGGCTGCCCAACAGGTCTTGAGCACGGGCCAGGAATACGAGCTGAAGGGTCTTTCCTCCGCTGAGCGGCGACAGATTCATCAGTTTTTATCTGAACAGTCTGGCCTATCCACCTTTAGTCGTGGCAAGGAACCCGATCGTCGCCTGGTGGTTTGCCTGACGTCTACTGATTAGCTTGCTAGGATTAGTGTCTGACTTGGATGATAGGGCCATGGAAACGGTCTATATTCCCCATCTGCTGAACCGAACCGGTAAGCAATGGTCCATTGATATTAATGAGCATCTACCCTGGTTAGACACCCTCACTCCGGTGCGGGGAAATCTGACCCTGACTCACTGTCAGACCTATTTGCAGGTTGAGGGCAAGCTGGACACTATTTTGACCCTTACCTGCGATCGCTGTCTGCAAAACTACAACTACCGAGTTGGCATTACTCCCCAGGAGATGATCTGGCTTCAACCCGATCCCGAACCAGGCAGTGTTCCCCTAGAACAGGAGGTGGGGTTGGAGGATTTAGTAGAAAGGTTGCCTCCCAATGGCCATTTTGACGGAACCACCTGGATTTACGAACAAATTTGTTTGGCCCTACCCCAACGCCAGCTGTGTAGTTCTGCCTGTACCGGCATATCCCTATCTGGGTCAGAAGATGGAGTAGGGGTAGACCACCGTTGGTCAGCCTTGAGTCAGTTACAACAACAGCTAGAGAATCGAGATAATTAAAAACGTAACCGTCCCTCAGCCAACTTTTAAGCCAAGGATAGAGGCTTGTGTTGAGAGGATGGTGAGTCATCCTTCTAGGGTTCCGATTGGGGAAGTAAGGATGGCGTGGGCTGGGTTAACCGAGCCGCTCCACAGGCTTGACTGAGGAAGTCCAAGACATTTCGGTGCTGAGCCTTTAACGATGTCACTACCGTCAGCATCCGCGAGACAAACAGACTCCCCCCAGTAGACTGAGAGCCAAAACTGGTGCGCCGCCAAATGACCGCTGGGCGCAAGGCCTGCTCTGCGGCATTGTTAGTCGGCTCCACCCCTGGGGTCTGTACAAATGTCCACAGGGCAGGTTCCACCAGTA
>JAGWXD010000029.1 GCA_018970085.1 Cyanobacteria bacterium REEB459 | reverse complement strand
TCGATTGGGGCGGTGTTTGACCAGGCCAATCAGGATTGGCAGGCCGCCCTGACCAGTGCCGACCAAGTGTTGCACAATGCCCTGGCCCGGCTGGCCAGCCATTGCCCCCTGCCGCCCCCCCCGTTGCCGGGGGCGATCGCCCGGATGGTCTTCAACTCCCTGAACTGGAGCCGACAGGAGGTGGTCGCCCTGCCCTGCCCCCCGGTCGGGCCCTGGCGGGTGGTAGATGAGGAAGGTCGATTCCTCCCCAGCCAGGCGGCGGTAGATGGGCAGGGGACAACCCTGCTGGTTGCTGCCCCCCCCATTCCACCCCTGGGCTACAGGGTTCTCTGGTTAGTTGCGGATGACACCAGGGATGATCCGCCCCTGCCCCCCGCAGACTGGGTTCTGGACAACGGCTATCTACGGGTTAGGCTGGATCAAACCAGCGGTGATATTGCCAGTTTGGTCGATCTCCGCAGTCAGACCGAGGTCCTGAGCGGCCCTGGCAACCACCTGCAGGCCTTTGCCGATCAGGGTCAATACTGGGATGCCTGGAATCTGGCCCCTGACTACAGCCACCATCCGCTGCCGGAGTTTCAGCTAGAGCAACTCACCTGGCTGGAGTACGGCCCCTGCCGCCAGACCATCCGGGTGGTGCGGCGGTTCCGGCAATCCACCGTTGTGCAGGACTACAGCCTGGATTGGCAGGCTCCCCTGGTGGTGATTCGTAGCCAGGTGGATTGGCAAGAAGACCAGGTCCTGGTGAAGGCTGCCTTCCCCTGCACCATCAACGCTCCCCAGGCCACCTACGAAATCCCCTTTGGGGCGATCGACCGGCCCACCACCCCCCAAACTCCCAAAGATCAGGCCCGTTGGGAGATCCCTGCCTTGCGTTGGGCTGACCTGAGTCAGGGCGATCGGGGGCTGAGCATTATCACCGATTACAAACATGGCTTCGACGCCAGGCCCGACCAGCTCCGCCTGACCCTACTCAAATCTCCCCTCTGGCCCGATCCCCAGGCAGATCGCGGGGCTCACCAGTTTACCTATGCCCTCTATTCCCACGCCCAATCCTGGCAAACTGCCAACACCGTACAACTGGCCCGCAATCTGAGTCTGCCCCTGCGCCCCTGGCTGGTAGGTGGGCAGCAAAATTTCTCCCGAGCTGAGACCCAGAGTGCCACAGCCAGTTTTATCAATTTAGGGGACAACAGCTTTGTGGTAACCGCTTTTAAACCCTCAGAAGACCATCCCCATCAGTATATTTTGCGGGGCTACGAGAGCAAGGGACAACCCTGTACCCTGAGGCTTCAAAGCCCCATTCCCCTGAACTACCGGGGTGAGGTGAACCTGTTAGAGCAGCCAGGGCCCGCCGCTTGGGCCCAAGACCTGGCAGGCAGCTCGCCAGTGGAGGTGGAGGTTAAGCCTTGGCAAATCATCTGTCTGAGCCTGGTGGCGTCAAACCTAACCTGAATCTGTGCTGACCTTGGAGGCGGCTGTGGTCAATGTCCTCAATGGCCAGGTAGAGCTGGTATTCGGGGTGGGTCACATTGCCGCAGTAGTCAGTACCTCGGTCGGTGAGGACGCGAAAGAGGCGCACACCCTGGGCTTCATAGAAGGGAACACCCGGTCATTAAGCAGTTCAGCCGCGACTAGGGTGGGTTTAAGCGTGACCGTGGCCAGTCACGTGTAGGTAAGGTATCGATGTCAACACGGTTTTTGACCCAGGGTTAACGACGATCACTCTCCTGCAAGGCCAATTCGCTCCCGGTTTCCTATAACTCGTGATAGCGGCAGAAGGTGTCTCGAGAGACCCCCATCACCTTACAGGCTTGAGAGACATTGCCGAGGGTCTTGGCCAGGTTTAGCAGACCCAATTTGTTCTTCACAATCTTCTCTTGGGTAGTCATGGCGATACTCCTAAGCCAGTGCTAGTTTACGCGGTGTGTCAGATAAAGTCCTAACTATTACAGCTTTACCTGACCAGGTAGATTACACTCAGGTCTTCCTTAGCAGGATTCAGGGCAAACTCCCCAAAAAACTCTGCATCAAATATAAAAGTGTCTCCCGCCTGCACCAGGGAGTGACTTTTACTGGTTTCGCCAAGGATGCGGTTGCCGTTCTCTTTCAGTTGCATCCAAAGCGTTAGTCCATTGGCATCTTTAAGAACTTCGCAGATGGCAGGCACAGAGAGTTTGTACTTACTATCTTTAGTTTCTGTCAGGGTTGTTGCCTCGGTTAGGAAGTTACAGTAGACCGCTTCACCCTGCTTAAGGGCACGCTTTCTTCTTTCTGCGTCTTTTGCTGCTGCCGCCGCCCGTAATCTGGCGTTGGGATCACACACCAGCTCTAGGTTAATTAATACCCCCTGGGCATTAATCATGTAGCAGCGGTAGGCGATCGCAGGTAGGGTAGATAATCCAGCCTTAGCAGAGGGTCCTGTGAGTAGCCCCAGGGAGACTGAGATCGTCAAGGCCCCCACCAGCCGTTTAATCATATAGAATCGCATAGAATAACTCCGGTTAACTTATTTAAGTTATGCATGGCAATGCATGAGAGCACCGGAAGAAAGTCTATAAAATCATGATTTCTTGATATTGGCACCACTCCTTACCCCGCCATCGCCTCACCAGAGACAACTGATCCGGGCTCAGGTCGCACCAAGCTAGGGGGAACTAACCCCCCGGCAACTTAGCATCAACTGCTTACCCCAGTGAGTACCGGTTCACCAGTCCCTCAGTGTAGCTAACCGCTGTAGCTAACCGCTCAAAACTGATAGCCAATTTGGTTAAAGTTGGTCACCAGGGCGATATTCAAATGTTCCAGGCTCTGAACTAACCAGGGTACGTCCTTGCAAAGGCGCTGTTCATGGAGATTAAACAACACAGAAAAACGTCGCTCAAGCCAGGGCTTCGCCTCGCTACAAAACAGTACCACCCTCAGCAATAAACCAATGGTGAGGGTGTACCCAATATCTTCTAGCAGGTGACAAAATCGCCGAAACACAGGACGCTGGGGGTTGTCTACCACCAGAAAATTCAAGACTTGCTGGCAAAACCGGGTATGAATATAGCGACTGAGTTGCTGGTCATCAAAATTGGCCATGGTGTCCCGCAGGTGCTGGCGCAAATTGCGGGTAAAGGTATTGTTGCTATAGCGCGGATCAACCGCAGCGATGGGGGCGATCAGATAGTCAACAAACTCATCTTTAAAGTCGCGGAAGCACCGGGCTGTTTTACTGTAGGTCTGAAACCAGGACGCGCTATCTTTTTGAGTGCGCCCCTGATCAACCTTGCCGGTGTAGTAATTAAGGGCTGCGGTTAGCTCTGACGCCTCTAATAGAGTAGGGTTAGAAGCCGCTCCGGCGGATGGGCGAGTCTGCAATCCATAATTGTGGTAGCGGGCCAGACAAATGCCTAAATTGGCCTCTGCCTTAAGCCGCAGGTCGCCAATGTTTTTGGCCTGTTCTTGACCGCTATCCTGGGTGAGCAGACTGGTGTCATACAGAAAGGGATAGTAGCGAATCCGAGAGGCCAGGGGTTGCTCACCGGCGATCGCCAGATTGGCTGGTGACTCCTTGGGCGCAAGAAAAATTCTTCGCAGTCGATCTAGGGCTACGTACTGTTCACTGGCCAAAAATTGCCTTAACAAAGCCCGCACCCGCTGCACCTGAGCCACAGAGGAGACCGTTGTTCTATCGTCAAATAGGGCGATGAGCTCAGGTATAGCCCAGTGGTCGCGAGACTGGCCATACCAGTAGTTAATTAAGATGTAACAGCACCGGTTGAGGACGTATTTAAATTTGTGTTCTGCATCCTGACTGGTAGATAGTCCAAATAGGGCCGCACCAACCTGATGGTCAGTATCGACGTTGCCCTCCAAAAACAAGCTGCGAAATCGCTCAAGTAGCTGATGGGCAGATTCTTGCCGACGCCAATGCTGAAAATACTGATAGAGAACCTCTTCTTCTGCGGTGTTGGGAGAATAAACAGAATAGCTAGAACCGCCATCGAGGGAATCTTCAGAAACCATACTAGAATACACCTTTAAGCTTATAAAGCTGACCCCACCAGGATTGTTAGAAATTGCTTGACAAACACAGACGTAGCAAAACACAAAGAATCATACCATTAAAAATAACTTACCCAAAAGTCTTAGACGTGATCAAAGTCACTATTTTGTCCCCGTTCCCGTGGCTTTACGAAAAATACATAAAAAATTTCAAGTTGAGTCTTTTAAGCCAGCCACTGGCGGACAAGATGCGCCGTGGGCAATTGTGGTGATTACCTGACCTACGGGTCTGGCTATAACCGCAACGACCCAGTCGACTAGGGGTCAGGCGGTGGAGGGGTTTGATTGCCTGGCGATTTGCTCTACGACCTTAGTGTCTAGGCACTATAAAGACGGCAGAGGCGGGCGGTAAGTTCCCGACTCTGATGCTCGAGCCTGGGGCCGGTTTTTCACCTTCAGGGTGCTGGCCAGAGGGCTAGCCTCTAAGAGCCAGTATTAAACCGGGCTGGAGGGCACCCCCCAGCCGGTTGCACCTCAAGCCTCAGGGCTATTGGCGGTACTGCTGGCCGACTGGACGCCGGCCTCATCGGGGGCGGTGACAGCCTGCAATCGCTCTTCTCGCTTTTTGCGCTCCGCCGCCAGAATATCTTGCATGACCTCTTGAGCCTGGGCTAGCTTCTCTAGGTTTCTGCGGTAGAGATCTATGTCTTTGGAGAGCTTATCAGCGGGTAAATGCAGGCGATCGCCCAGATAGTTTACCCACTCCGTCAGGGTCTGTTGATCCGCCAGGGTGGCCTCCCCCGCCGTTAGTTCTAGCAAGCTATACAGGCCTATGCCAAAGGCCCGGCTGTACTTGAAGCCTGGCCGATCCACCAGAGTGGCTAGGGTGGCCGCGATGGGGCTGTGGTCTCGACTGTCATGGGGATGGTCTATCAGAGCTTTAAGGCCATCTGCGTCTAAGGCCTTAGCGGCCTCCTGCAGAGCGATCGCAGCTTGACGATAGTGGTCAGGGGAGCTTTGCACAGAGGCGCATAGAGCCTTAAAGATAGAGTCGGTATCTGACTCTGGTCGATAGCCCACCATAAACTTGTCAAAGGTGGTCACAACTCCCAGTGCGTAGATGGAGTCGTAGATGAAATCAGCATTAACAGATAATAAATGCATCTCGACCAGCAGCTCATCTACCACCCGACGGTAAATAGAATTAATCGGCCGGGTGTGGTGGGTATAGAAGTCCCGCTTGGCATCAGAAACCGTGCGTACAGGTGCGTTGTTCACAGTCGAGAGGTTAAAAAATACATACTTCTATTGTCGCGTGTGAGGGTGCCTTTGCCAAGTCACAGCTTGCAGAGCGCCCCCGATTGGGGGCAGCCAGTTCTTATCCTGGGGTGAACGCCTATGGGATTGGTGATGATGGCGTGAGTTGCTTGACCTGCTTAGCAATGGCATCGTTGTAGAGTCTTAGATAATTCCAGTAGCCGGCAAAGACAGCACGGACATAGCCTTTGGTCTCGGGGAAGGGAATTTTCTCGACGAAGTCATCGCTATCCCGATAGCCCCCCTGGCCTATCCATTTGGCTACATTGCCAGGGCCAGCATTATAACTGGCGACGGCAAACAGGGCATGGTTATTGTATTCGCCATGGGTGTGATCTAAATACCAGGTCCCCAGGCGAATATTATCTTCGGGATTAGTCAGGTCGTAGGTGTCTAGCCCAGCGGGCGATCGGATCCATTGGGCCGTATCTGGCATCACCTGCATCAGCCCCGTAGCCCCCACCGCAGAGCGAATGTTGGGGCTAAAGCGCGACTCCTGACGAATCAGCGCCACCACCAGCAGCGGGTTAAGCTGGCGCTGGGCCGCCCAGGTTTGAATTAGATCGGCATAGGGAAAGGGATACATACCATGCCAGTAGTCGGGGCGTTGCCTTAGCTGATCCAGGCTCTTCTGCCCCTCTGGGGTCTGCCCCACCATCAGGTTGGTGATCTGGTTAATACCGTTGAGATAGTCTCCCTGGGACTGGCGCATCAAGCCATCGACAAATTGTTCTGCCGGTAGGGGCTGTTGGCGGTTCAAAAACTCACTTTGCCAGCGCTGCCAGGCCCGCAGGTCCTGCCCTAGGCGGTAGAGTTCCTGAAGGGTGGGGGAGCCGGCTGGAAGTGCCAGGCGAGGCTGGCGGGGGGCGAACGGGGGGGGCTGCGATCGCAAGGTGGTGAAGTCTCCCACATCCCAGCCCAGGGCTACGGCCGCTCGCCAAGCATAGTAAGACTCGGGGTGAGTAGCGATCACCTGCTTAAAAACAGACTGGGCCAGGTTGGCTTGGTTTAGCTGTTGGGCCCACTTACCCACCCAAAACCCTGCTGCCGCTGCCCGATCACTGAGGGCATTGGCCTTTAACAGTTGCTGTCCCCAGTCTAGAGCCAGGGTTAGGTTCCCCTGGCGAGCCGCCTGCTCAGCCCGCTCAAAGCGCACCTCAGCCGCCGCCTCAGAGGGGGAATAGTCTTGCAAAATCTGGTCTCGGGTAGCCTGAGCTTGATCGGGGTTAGAACGCCGTTCTAGCATCTGAGCCCGCATTGCCATGGCCTCGGCAGCGCGTTCAGGAAAGCGCCTAATCACCTGATCGAGTACCCCCAGGGCTTTGTCGTCAGGCAGGCTGAGGGTGAGTCGTAAAAGCCCGGTGGCGGTTTCAGCCGCCTGGGGAAACCGCTGATCGAGCAGGTTAAACAGGGCGATCGCCTGCTCCTTTTGCTGGCCAATTTGGTAACCCCGGGCCGCCCGGTAGAGGTTGAGGGGAGATAGCCCCGCCCGGGCATAGGCCGGACCTGCTGCCGCGTACTGCCGTCGCCGCCAAAACTCAAAGCCAATCCTTTGCCAGTCCTGGGGCCGCAATTGACCGCTAAATTCTTTGGTGAGGCGAGCCAGGGCCCCCTGGCTATCGACGCCGCGAACATTCGCTCCAGCGATGGTCATGAGTAGGGGTAGGGCATCGGCTCGATGGGCATCGCTCTTCAGGCGTTGCTGGGCCACCTGAGCTGCCTGAGGGTCTTGAGGAAAGGCCTGGAGTAGCCTGTCCCACTGGGTTTCATCCTGTTGGCCCAACTGGTAAAGCCAGTTAGCCATAGCCGGGTCTTGACCATAGCGTTGCTCAAATTGGTGTTGGGTTTGGTTTGCCGCCTGGGTTTGACCAGTGGCCCGTTGGGCTGCAGCCCGGGCTAACAAAATATAGGGCCCCAGCACAGGGTAGTCGGTTTCCAGACCTGCCAGCAGAGGCAAGGCCCGGTCTGCCTGGTGGGTTTGCAGCCAATCCAGGGCCAGCAGGTAACGGGCCCGGTGCTGGGTGAGGGAGGAGGGCCCCTGGGCGTAGCGGGTTAATTGGGCCCGGCGTTGATCGGGCGGCTGGTCTACCAACCCCAGCACCGGATCGCTGTCGGAGCCAGACTGGCCCAGGTGTAAAGGCGTCACCAGGGCTTCCTGGAGCAGGCGGCAACCAGGCGCATTGCTAATCAGGGCCGTTGCTATGCCCAGACAGAGAGCACCCAGACTGACGATCACCAGGCGGGGCAGGCTAATGTTGAATCGCTTTGCCATGGCAACCAGTCGCACCTTACCGCAGAAATCCAGTCACAGTCAGCCATAGAAAAGTCTACAGCCTTTGATCTAATAGCCCCTGTCGGGGGTGATCGCGACGACTATCGCGGATTTTCTCGTAAAGCTGACGCTCCTCAGCGCTGGGATGGGTGGGTGGCAAAATGACCACCCTGACCAGCTGATCCCCCCGGTCGCCCTTGGCCCGGGGCCAGCCCTTGCCCCGCAGACGCAGGGTCTGGCCCGATTTAGTGGCTGCAGGCAGATGCATAGAAACGCTGCCATCGGGGGTGGGCACCTCAATTTTACCTCCCAAGACTGCTTCATCAGGGGTAATGGGAACTTCGCAGACCAGATTATCTCCCTCCAACTTAAATAGGGGATGGGGGGTCAGTTGTACCACCAGATAAATATCGCCGCGTTGTTTGGTGTGGGGATGCGCCGGTCCCCGACCCTTGAGGCGCACCTTGGTGCCCTGTCTGGCCCCTGGGGGAATCCGCACCTCGACCTCGTCGGTGCCAATGCGCAATCGCTTTTGGGCCCCATGGAAGGCCTCACTAAAGCTAAGACTGATATTGGCTTCTTGATCAAAGGACTGGGCCGGGGCACCGGTGTCAAAGCCAAATCCAGTGGGTCCACCGCCGCCGTAGGGATAACTGCGGCTGCGCGGAGCGGCTCCAGCAAAACGCCCCAGCAATTCATTAATAAATTCGTCAAAGCTGCCATAGCCACTAAAGTCAAACCCCCCCATATCCCCTGGTGCCCCGCCATAGGTTGCGCCACCAGCCCGCTCAGCCTGCTGCCAGTACTGACCAAACTGGTCGTACTTTTTGCGCTTATCGGGGTCAGAGAGGACTTCGTAGGCTTCGCTAACTTCTTTAAATTTAGCCTCAGCCCCCTTGTCTCCGGGGTTAACATCGGGATGATATTGACGGGCCAGCTTCCGAAAGGACTGCTTGATCTCCTCCGTTGAGGCTGTTCGGCTGACCCCGAGCAGGGCATAGTAGTCTTTGAAGCCAGTGGCCGCCATGGCATTCCTCCTTAGATGTAGCTCTAGCCTAGCAAACTCAACCGCTGAGGACAGTTCGGTTTTCTGCCAATGGGTAACTTTTTCAGCTCCACCAGCGGCCTCTGCCGGCCATGGCCAGGGTTAATGTTTGCCCCCGGTTGCAAAGGACCGAACTCAGGCACTAGCATCAGAGGCAAGCCCTAGGTTTGCCTATTGCCGTTGGCCCCGGTGGGTCAGCCTCAGCTGAGCAAATTAGAATGGTGACACTCCCCTGTAATCATAATCCAGTGCCCCACCCTAGTGATCTGTTTCCCTTTCCCCTGGATGATTTTCAATACCAGGCGATCGCCGCTTTAGACAGCGGTAAATCTGTAGTCGTGTGCGCCCCCACCGGCTCTGGTAAAACCCTGGTCGGAGAATACGCCATTTATCGCGCCCTGGCCCACGGTAAACGGGTTTTTTATACCACCCCCCTGAAGGCTCTGTCTAACCAGAAACTGCGGGATTTTCGCCAGCAGTTTGGCGATCAGCAGGTGGGGCTACTAACGGGAGACCTCTCCATTAACCGGGATGCGGCGATCGTGGTGATGACCACCGAAATCTTTCGCAACATGCTCTACGGCACCCGCATTGGTGAAACCGGCACCACCCTGCAGCAGGTCGAGGCGGTGGTGTTAGACGAATGTCACTACATGAACGATCGCCAGCGGGGAACGGTCTGGGAGGAATCGATTATCTACTGTCCCCGCGAAATTCAGCTGCTGGCCCTCTCTGCCACAGTAGAAAATAGTGGTCAGTTAACCGATTGGCTGCACCAGGTGCATGGCCCCACTGAACTAATTTACTCAGACTTTCGCCCGGTTCCCTTACAGTTTTACTACTGCACCAACAACCGACTGGTGCCCCTGCTAGATAGTAGTCAGACCAAAGTAAATCCCCAACTCAAAAAGCATCGCCGCCAGCCCCGTCAACCCCGCCAACCGGGTCAGCGAGTAGGTCTACCCTTTGTGTTAAATCAATTGCAACAGCGGGATATGCTGCCAGCAATTTACTTTATTTTTAGCCGTCGGGGCTGTGATAAAGCCGTCGATGAACTCAGTGGTCTGTCCCTGGTCAATGACCGCGAAGCAGAGGACCTGAAACAACGGATTGACACCTTTTTGGCCCATAATCCCGATGCCGGCCGGTCCGGGCAGGTGGATCCCCTGTATCGGGGCATCGCAGCCCACCATGCTGGCATTTTGCCCCTCTGGAAGGGATTGGTGGAGGAGCTGTTTCAGGCTGGACTGATTAAGGTGGTCTTTGCCACTGAAACCCTGGCGGCTGGCATCAACATGCCAGCCCGGACTACCGTCATCGCCAGTCTATCGAAACGCACTGATAGCGGTCATCGCCTGCTGACCTCCTCAGAGTTTTTGCAAATGGCCGGCCGAGCCGGGCGGCGGGGCATGGACCAGCAGGGCTATGTGGTCACCATCGATAGCCCCTTCGAGGGCTGGCGCGAGGCGGTTCATCTGGCCACCTCTGGGGCCGACCCCCTGGTCAGCCAATTCACCCCCAGCTATGGTATGGTGCTTAACTTGCTCCAAACCCACAGCCTGGAGGAAGCCAGAGACCTGATTGAGCGCAGCTTTGGCCAATACCTGGCCAGTCTGCACCTGCAACCCCAGCAGGAGGAAATTAAGCGACTGGAGCAGGAGATTGCCCGCCATCAGTTCCAACTAGAGAGGGTTGACTCTGATATTCTGGCTGACTACGCCAAACTCAAAGAGCGCCTGAAGGAAGACCGACGGCTGCTGAAGCTGTTGCAGCAGCAGGCTGCCGCTGTGCTGGCAGAGGATATCGCTGGGGTGGTGCCCTTTGCCATTCCGGGCACCCTGCTCTCCCTCAAGGGCAAGCATATCCCCACCGCTGAGCCGCTACCGGCGGTGCTGGTCACCCGGGTGGCTGGGTCGGGGCAGTTTCCTTACCTGGTGTGTTTGACCCAGACCAATTGCTGGTACGTCGTTAGTGCTGCCGACGTGGTGGGGCTCCATGCCGATATTCCTCGATTGCAGGCGGTGGACCGGCTGGTACCGCCGGCAGAGCTCTCGCCGATCGCGGGTCAGTACCGCCGCGGCAACGATCAAACTGCCCCCCTGGCGGCGGCGATCGCGACTCCTCCCACCCTGGCCGATCTGGCTCCTGAGGTAAAGCATCAGCACGACCAGGTCAAAGCTCTAGAAAATCAGCTAAACCAGCACCCGGCCCAATCCTGGGAGAATCCTAGTCACCTGCTGAAGCGCCAGAAACATCTTCAGACCCTGGGCCAGGAGCTAGCAGACCGGCAGGCAAAACTGGGGCAATATGGCGGTCGCTACTGGCAGGAATTTTTGCACATCATGGCGGTTCTCAAGCACTTTGGGGCGCTGGTGGATAACCGTCCCAGTGAATTGGGAGAAATAGCCGCCGCCATTCGTGGAGAAAATGAGCTGTGGCTAGCCCTGGCCCTGGCTTCAGGAGAGTTTGATCAGCTCCAGCCGGCTCAACTGGCCGCCGCCTGTGCCGCCCTGGTGACAGAAAATTCCCGTCCCGATAGCTGGTGCCGCTATCAACTCTCTGCCCAGGTTGAAGAGACCCTGGGGGAGCTCCATAGTCTGCGCCGCCAACTGTTTCAACAACAGCAGCGGCTACGCATTCTGGCCCCGATCTGGTTGGAGTACGACCTAGTGCCCCTGGTGGAACAGTGGGCCCTGCAGGTAGACTGGGGCAGTCTTTGTAGCCACGCCAGCCTGGATGAAGGAGATATTGTCCGTATCCTGCGACGCACCCTTGACCTACTGTCCCAAATTCCCCATGTACCCTACATTAGCGATCGCCTGCGCCACCATGCCCGAATAGCGGCTGAGCTGTTAAATCGGTTTCCGGTCAACGAAGAGGTCAGCTGAAGCCCCCAGGGAAAACCCGGCAACTAGTCCCTGGCCCTTAACCCTGCTGGTTCCAGGTGGGGTGATTGAGCAGGCGGACCCGACCCTTCATGGGTAAATCATCTTGATCACAGGCCAGACTGGTACCGTTTAGGGCCAGGTGCTGAAGCAACCGATGACGAGCTTGAGCGATGGTAGCCACCCGCCAGTTGACAATAAAGGCGTACCCAGGCCCATCTGGATGCAGGCCATTGTCCCAAATTCGCAGGCAAATGCTTCCGCCTTCTGTGGAGATCTTATAAAACAGAAGGGCTTCAGGGGCGAGGGCGGATAGGGACTCGGACATGGAAGGGGCCAGGGAAGAACGGGTAACCAACCTGCTATCAAGCATACCCAGGCCCCCATAAAGATTGGAAGAACTTACAGGGATTTAATCATGGTGATTTGACGAAGATTTTCAGGCCCAGGCCCCAGACTGTGGTCAGGCCCAGTAACAGGGGGGTGAGCCAATCTCCCCAGGCGACGTAGGTCGTCTGGCTATGGCGACGATAAAGGCTGGCCTGGTAAAGCACCTGATCATGGGGCGACCCCTGCCAGCGGGTATGACCATGGCTATCCACCAGGGCTGATAACCCCGTATTGGTCACCCGCAGGGCCCAGCGATCGGCCTCGATCGCCCGCAGCACATCCAGACCGTGGTGCTGCCTCATCATGGCCAGGGGATAGGGATCATTGTTAGAACTGGTGACAATAAACTCTGCACCGGCCCGAACCTGGTCTCGAAACAGCCGACTGTAGGCCGATTCATAGCAGATTCCCACGGCGGCTACGCCGCTCAGGGTACTAAAGCGCTGGTGAGGTTGCCCAGGAACCAGGTAGCTATCCAGGGGAGAGAGGCGATTAATCAGTTTACCCAACCAGGCAGACAGGGGAATGTATTCCCCCAGGGGAACTAATTGCACCTTGTTGTAACGGCCATGGATATGGCCATCGGGGCCTATTTCTAGCAGACTTTGGGTGTAGGATCCGGGCTGGCCAGGGGCCAGCGCGGCAAAGGTTCCTAGCCACAGGGGCGTGCCGGTCTGGCGCACCAGGGTGGTCAACAGGCGGGTGGAGGGACTGCCCTCTTGCCAGGTGACCGGCACCGCTCCCTCCGGTGTCAGCACCGCATCCACCCCAGCCCGGGCCAAGGTTTTATAGCCCTGGCTGTAGACTTCCAGGGCCTGCCTGACTCCAGCCAGAGTGAGCTTCTGGCGAGTCGGAATATTCCCCTGGATCAGGCCCAGGTGTAGAATCTCAGTCCCTTGGTCCGGGTTGGTCTGGTAGTAGAGACCACACCCGGTGGCCGACATCGTCACAATCAGGCCCAGCCCCACCACTAGACTGGGGCGATGGGCCCTGAGCCAGGCACCAGTCTGGGGCAGGCGACGATGGTAAAGCAGCTCGGCCCCCAGGCCATTGACAACTACCAGCAGGGCGGTAATCACCGCTGGGCCTGAGAACCGGGCCAGGTGTAAAATCCAAAGATTGCCAGGGCTTTGGGTCAGGCTCAGGGGTGACCAGTCCAGGGGCGAGGCATTGCGGCCAGCCTCCAGGCCACACCACAGAGCGGCTCCCCCCAACAGATGCAGCCGCCGATGGTGAGGCCAGTAACGCACCAGTCCCCATAGTCCCAGGCTCCAGAGGGCTATACAGAGAGACCCCCAGAGGGTGATAAAGGCCCAGGCCCCCAGGGCGATCGCCAGACTGCTGAGCCAGGGAATCCCCAACCACATCAGGGGATGGAGATGGGTAATCCAGACCAAGGAAAGCCCGTAGTAGGCTAGACCCCAGCTCAAGCCCCAGATGGGCGCCTGCCACCAGGGTAGGGCTGGGGCTGCCAGCCCCAGCCACCATAGGGGAATCAGGCTAATCCAGGCCAGAGGCCAGAGGCTGACGGGGGGCAGGGCCAGGGCGGTGAGGCCGCCGCTACCGGCGGCCAGCAGCAGGCGCTGCCAGGGGCGGAGCTGCTCCGGGGAAGATCGCCAAAATCGGACCATGGGAAACCGGTGGGGTGGAGAGTTAGGCGGGTAGCGGGGCTAGGATGCCCAGCGATCAAGGGCGCGCTGGCCGCCCCAGCGAGCGACAATCTCGTCATCGTAGGTGTCGGCGATGCGTACCACGGTGATGACAGAATGATTCAGGGCCAGGCGATCGCAGGCTGTGCCCGCCAGGCTATGCTCAAAAACAATGTCATCCTCAGAGTCGTAGGCAAAGCGACCAAAATAGATACTGTTATTTTCTCGCAGCAGGTAGTAGCTTAACTCGGCGGTAATTTGAATATCGGTGACAACGTAGGAGCGGGTAGTAATCAGGGTTTCTTCTTGATACCAGGGCACCACCCGGGTGGAGGCCACGGCGGAGCCAAAATTGACGATTAAAAGCGGTTCATCTTCAAAAACCACCAGGGAATCCCCAAACAATTCATGCATCCAGGGTAAAATCCGCTGATAAACTTCTGCCTGACCTGGTGTTTTAAACTCCATAGATAGGGATGTAACCTGATAGATTTAGCAGAGATGCCGGCATCGGAAGGGGCGCTTCTACGGCGACAACAACTTCTTGCCAATATTCTCTCATTCAACTGGAATTAGGGGGAGCCCTTTTAAGAATTTATCGCTCTGGCGGGTTTGCTTCAGTGGCCGATCACTCCTGAGGCCCAGCCCCTGGGGTTATCCTCACTGTTCCATAAACTATTGACTTCGCTATGCTGGAATCAGGCCATTAGCGGCTCCCCTTTCCTGGCCCTCACCCGATGACTCACCCCGACTCCACCTCCCCTGCTGACCCCGGCCAGGTCCTCCCCTGGGAGGAGGTAGAGGCCATGCTTAGCTGGCCAGAAGCCCAGGGGGACTTGCCCGGAGCGGTCGATCCGGCCTGGGACCAGCTGGCCGCTGAACTAGACCAGGTGGTAGGAGATTTCCAGCAGATCCAGGATGATGTTAACTATGGGCAGGCCCAGGAGGCTCTGGGACGACTGGTGGAACGCCTTAATCTCAGTCCCCGGGAGCGTCAGGGCCTAGATCAAGTCTTGGAGCAATTAGTGGGGTTAAATACCAAGCTGGAGCATACGGTGGTGCATATTGCCGTGTTTGGACTAGTGGGACGGGGTAAATCCTCCTTGCTCAATGCCCTGGCTGGTCAACCTCTGTTTGCCACCGGACCTACCCACGGCGTTACCCAGAGGGTCGAGGGGGTGACCTGGGAACTCCAGCCTGAGCCAGGGGAAGACTCGGGCTGGAAGCGGGTAGCCCTGCCCGGCCTGGGGGCCTCGCGGGTGGAGCTGATCGATACCCCGGGGCTGGAAGAAATCGACGGTCAGGACCGGGAAGCTCTGGCTCAACGCACCGCCCGTCAGGCAGATTTGATTTTATTTGTGGTGGCCGGTGACCTCACCCGGGTTGAGTACGAAGCCCTCAAAACTCTACGCCAGGCGAGTAAACCCATTCTGTTGGTGGTTAATAAGATTGATCAGTTACCCGGGATAGACCGCCAGCAGATCTATGCCGCTCTGCAAGACCACCACCTGCAAGACCTGATCTCACCGGATGAAATTGTCATGGCGGCGGCAGCCCCCCTGGTAGTACAGCCCCTAGCCCACCCGGATGGCTCGGTGGACCATCATCTGCAGCGGGGAGACCCCCTGGTGGGGGACTTGAAAATGAAAATTTTAGATATCTTGCAGCGCGAGGGTAAGGCCCTGGTTGCCTTAAATAGTTTGCTCTACGCCAGTGGGGTGACCGCTGACCTGTTGGAGCGCAAAGGTCAACTTTGCGATCGCAGTGCCCATGACTTGATCTGGAATGGGGCGATGATCAAGGCCGTTGCCGTAGCTCTGAACCCGGTAACGGCGGCCGATCTGTTCAGTGGTGCGGTGATTGACGTGGCATTGATTCTGGCCCTGGCCAGGCTGTACGGCCTGCCTATGACCCAGGTCGGGGCCCTGAAACTACTGCGCCAGATTGCCCTGGGGCTGGGGGGGCTATCTTTGAGTGAGTTACTGGTTAACCTGGGACTGAGCTCTGTGAAGGGACTCTTAGGAGCCGCCGCCATTGGCACCGGTGGTCTGACCCTGGCTCCTTATCTGCCAGTGGCCCTGACCCAGGCCGGAATTGCTGGCCTATCTACCTACGGCATTGGCCAGGTGGCTAAAACCTACCTGGCCAATGGGGCTAATTGGGGGCCGGGGGGGGCTCGGGTGGTGATTCAGCGGATTTTAGATAACCTGGATGAGCGCTCAATCTTAAATCGCATCAAACAAGAGCTGGCGGCCAAGTTAGGTTAGCTAATCTGGCCAGGGGCAAGGTAGAACTGTTTAGTTACATTTTTAATTACATTCTTGCAGCCTGAGCCTACCCTGATGGTATAGATAGAGTATGGTACAGCTCGCGGAAGCAAGGGCGGTGGCGGGGCTAAACCTGACCCAGCCCTGAGGTTTCCAAGGGGGTCTGGTTACGACCTGCTAGCTTTAGCGATCGCTCTAGCGACTACGCCCTTTGGCATTCCCCGCAGCCCCAACCCCCCTGATGCCCTTCCCTTTCCCCTTGAAGTCTATGGTGAATACCGCCGCCTTGCCGACTCCGACTGCTGTTCCCCAAACCATCAAGCATACCCTGGCGGTGCTGGTTGAAGACGAGGCTGGGGTCCTAACCCGCATTGCCGGTTTGTTTGCCCGCCGGGGCTTTAATATCGAAAGTCTAGCGGTGGGGCCCACAGAAAATCCTGGTATTTCTCGTATTACCATGGTGGTACCGGGGGATGAACAGGTGATTGAACAACTGACAAAACAGCTCTACAAGTTGATCAATGTGATTAAGGTCAATGACCTCACCTATGTTCCCTGCGTGGAGCGGGAACTGATGCTGCTGAAGGTCAATGCTACCAGCCTTAATCGGGCTGAAATTATTGACCTGGCCCAAATTTTTAGGGCTCGGGTGGTGGATGTGTCGGAGGATTCCCTGACCCTGGAGGTGGTGGGTGACCCCGGCAAAATGGTGGCCATTGTGCAGGTGTTGAGTCGCTTTGGTTTACGGGAGGTAGCCCGTACGGGTAAAATTGCCCTGCCCCGTGAGTCTGGAGTCAATACCGAATATTTGAAGTCCCTGGAACGGAAACTCTAATGACTCCAACTCCGATTCCCGTTGTGGTCAACGGTGCCTGCGGCAAAATGGGCCAGCAGGTGATCAAGGCGGTGGCCCAGGCTGAAGACATGATGCTGGTGGGGGCGATTGATAAAAAGCCTGAACTGGTGGGGGAGGATATTGGCACCGTGATTGGCTACCAACCTCTGGAAGTGCCGGTGATGAGTGACCTCGAAGCCACCCTGGTGATGGCCCAAAGCCAGGGGCTGGCGGTGATGGTTGATTTCACCCATCCCGATAGCGTGTATGAATCAGTACGAGCTGCGATCGCCTATGGCGTGCGGCCTGTGGTTGGGACTACGGGTCTCAGCACCAGCCAAATTCTAGACCTGGCGGAATTTGCCGATAAAGCCAGCACGGGTTGCCTGGTGGTGCCTAATTTTTCCATTGGGGTAGTCTTGATGCAACAGGCCGCCCAGCAGGCCGCCCAGTACTTTGACCATGTAGAGATCATCGAACTGCATCATAACCAAAAGGCTGATGCCCCCAGTGGAACGGCGGTGCAAACCGCTCAAATGCTGGCCCAAACTCACAAAAACTTTAACCCATCCCTGGTGAGCGAAACTGAGACCCTCAGCGGCGCCCGGGGAGGCCAAACAGCGGAGGGTATTCATATCCATAGTGTGCGGTTGCCAGGGTTAATCGCCCACCAAGAAATCCTATTTGGGGCACCGGGTCAACTCTATACCCTGCGCCACGACACCAGCGATCGGGCTAGCTTTATGCCGGGTGTGTTACTGTGCATTCGTCGGGTCATGGCCCTCAAGTCCTTAATCTACGGCCTGGACAAAGTCCTTTAGGGGCGGCCTTAGCATCACCAGAAAAACGCTACCAGGCCAGCACTAGACTGCAGCACCCAGTCAACTAGGATGGGTTGGGACTACTGAGAGATTAGACTCACCTGCCTAGGTACCCGATTCTCCTCCCTCGCCCCCTTCCTTAGACTGGCTGGGAGTCTTAGGTTTACTATCTTTGCCCTGGGCGTCGGTTGTCGGGGGAGTAGGGGTGGGTTTTTGGTAGCCAGGGGCAGCCGGGTTAGCAGCGGGAGGAGTCTGGCTACCCTGGTTGCTAGGGGCACCACAGGCGGCCAGGGTAGAGGTTAGACCCAGGCTAAGAAATAGAGCGACGGTTTTAGACTGCATAGGGGATGGAGAAGAACAAAGGTAACAGGGGTTTCCGTGGGCGGTTCGCCAACCCTCGGAAAACCAACCCTATCATCTTAATATAGCTCTGCTCCAAAGCCCCTGGCCCAGGCCGAGTCAACTGGGGGCAGTCTGGTACCCCCATTGGTGGCAGTACAACCGCTACGCCAGGCTCTACCCTTGGGGCTACCTGCCTCCAGTTCAGCCCAGCAGCGCCTATCTTTCAGCCAGACTGTTTCGACCCATGGTAGGCGCAGCGAAACCTTTTTGTTTAAGATGAATATTCTGCATGTGCTTTTTGACCGTGTTGGGGGCAATAAACAGCTCATCGGCAATTTGCTTGTAGGTATAGTTAGCCCGCTGTAGCGTCCAGATCTCGGTTTCGCGATCGGTAAGCCCATAGTGCTGGGCTTCTTCCATAGCGATTCCCTTGATTAACTGATATTGGTCTTTAAGTTCCAGCACGATGCAGTACTTGTTCAGGGTATCAAGCTTCATGTAACGGGCTGTAACCGTAAAGGCGATTGAACTACTAATGCAAATCTTCGTTTTAATAATCCAGTGTTGTTCTGGAAACCGTCGCCGTGCATCCGCTGCTGAGTTGCATAGATAGCTGATCTCCGTAGGAATCGCCTCCGGGGCATTGCGCTCCTGACTAATCTGGCGCAGAATCCGACAGGCGCAGTCGTTAGCGTAGAGCACCTGCTTGCCTTCGGTAATAATTAAAATCCCATTAGTTAATTTGGTCAGGGCTTCTTCCACTACAGGGTCTTGAATATCCACCTGATTTTTGTTGCCGGTCTCAAACCCAGCTCCGGAAAAAGTCGTTACCTTAGTGAGATCTTCTACGGGTACTCGAATAAATAACATGATTACACACCGATCCTGATTGATGGGAAAACCTAATCACCATGGCTGGCGTAGATAAAATCAGTAATTCGAATAACTTGTCTGCTACGGAGCAACTGGAGTGACGAAAGCTACTCCTGATCCTCCATTCTTGATAAGCAACACAGTATTTTACAGATAGTATTAATTTTTAGCCTAAATACCAAAGGAAGAAAATACGCCTAAAAACGCAACAATCGCTACTCTTAATACACTTAAGAGAATTTTGTATCTTTTTACTCGTGGAATCAGAAAGGTAGTCTCGCAAATCTACTGATCTTCTAGCCTTTGTCATAGTTACTAATCAAACCATTATTTTTCCGTATATGCTCAGGCATACTTAAATATTCAGTCAACGGCTATAGGGTTCGAGAAATTACGGTTCTATCACCTCTGTGGTGTGAGGCATTACCTGCGGGTAGATGCGGCGGTAGATAGGAGTCATCGCTTAATTTAAAGATAGCAGTAGCTACTCAAGCAATTGTAGTTCTCTGGGGTGACTGACACAGTCTTAATTAGTTAATCAGCTGGCGGTTTGCCTTAGAGTCAGACTACTCCAACCAGTACTACTCCCGCCATGAGTAATGCAGGCCGGGCCTCTGTTAAGTACTATGCAGAAAAATCCTCCAGAGTGGCAGAAACGCCTCACTCCGTAATACTTCGCAATAGGGTTGGGGTTGCTGAGGCGGGCGGATTCCCCCTTGGGTCAGCCCAGGCGGTTGATTTGCGTGGCGTTGGGGGCGAGAAGGGTAGAAATAGCCCTCGGATGAGTACGCGGCCCAGGGAAATCCCTGCGATTATCGAAGTGTGGCAAGCAAGGAACAACAAAGGTAAACGGATTCCTATATAGCCTTCCCAATATCTTGAGTGACCCAATCAAAGTGGAGTTCACCCAATCCTTGCTGATAAAAGCCATCTCTGATTATTGACTAACCCTTTGGAAAACCACAAGGAGCAAAATTATGTCTGGACAACCTGCTGGTGCATTTGATGTTACTGGGGTTACGTTTACTGAAGTAGGTGGGGTTGCGCCTCCTAATATTATTGGCGTAGGGCGAGGCTTCACTATTACCGTTGACTTTAAGGGTGATCCGGCGGACCCAATTTTTGGGGCTTGGTGGACTGGAATGACGGGCCTAAAGTTGCCATATATTGTCACCGTCTACTACGAATCAATTGGTGGAGCTCCTGAGGGCACACTCGCTACTATTGGTGGCGACCTTGTACCAGGTAAACATGTGTATACGCAAACTCTATCGGTGCCTGCTGGTAGTCCGCTTGCCTTACCTGAAGGTCTTTACCAAGTTGCCGCTACCGTTCGAATTCCAGCCTTTCCTACGTGGGTTGGATTCAAACAAGACACGTTTATTCAAGTTTCCGCAGGTGCCTAGTAATACCTGATACCTGAGGTGGGGGAATTAAGTAGATCACAAAGTCATTTCTTTCCTCTCATCTCGCCACCCCTTCTCCTTAAGGAGAAGGGGTTCTCAAGGCCCCCTCATCTTACTTAGTCTTCTAACAATATTTATTGTAAGCATGTTATTGAAGTTAGAGGAGTTAGGACTTAAGAGGTTGTCTTAAAGGGATCAGATCGAGAAGTAAAAGCTACCTATACGGGTAACCATTATCTTGAAAACCGTTATTTCCGCATAGTAACTTCTCTGTGCTCAGGATAGTTCAAAGCTACTCTATACAACTTTTCAAACGCCTTTTAAGGCAGTTTCTCCCATCAATCGGTTATGTTCTATGACCTATCAACTACTACCCAGAGAGTTGCCATCTGGATCGGGGGGTAAATACCATGGATAAGCAGTCGAACAAAACCCATGAAAGCCAAGATTTAGAGAATAGAAACCGACTAAATCCTGAGGAAGACAGGGAAGCTCCGGATTCACAGGAACTTCCCTTAGTAACCAAGATTAAAAAGAGTCAGGGTCAGCAGCGGATAGATACTGGGGTTCTCAGTCGGATCAGAGCCCTATTAGATAACGAACCGGACCAGGGTTCGACGGCAGGCAAGAATCACTTCTATCAGATTAAAGGGTTACGACTGTTCAACTCTGATCAAAACTTTCCCGACCTTATCATCACTCAAGCTAGTGCCCTATCCAATCCGGTGATCGAGGGTGATCTGCTGGATTCAGGAGAAGTGATCTTCAGCTTGGCTAACCTCGCAGTAAACCACCTGAGTGAGAAGCAGCTCAGCTATCAGATTTACGCTAGATTTCATAATCTAGTCACCCGTGAGGAGAGATTGGTTAAAAGTGAAGTCTTAAATTTCGCAGACCCTGACCCAGACTATTACTACATTGCTCCGTTAGAGAGTCTTTCCCTATCCTCGGGGCAATACCAAGTAGAGGTTTTCATTCTGTCACTCAACGGTTCTATTCCCCTCAGCTTATGGCAAGGGCCTAATTTACAGGTTATTTAACAATTGCATTAAGATATTTTACGTCAGGGGTTTCTAGGCTTGATGTCCGGAGAGTAAATCGTCATGGGTGCATTTGACTGGAACGTTTTTTTGAGGCAATGGAGCCAGGCCATCCTGGCATCTATGGATGAGGCCGATCGCCAGCTGCTACCCCCGGAGGTGATTGAATCCGGCTGGCTGGGCTACCCCGGCGCTAGTGAGGCGGATCTGCAGCGAACGGAAACCCGCCTGGGGGTAAGGCTGCCCCCCTCCTATCGGGCCTTTCTGCAGGTCAGCAACGGTTGGCGACTGACCGCGAAGCCAGGGGATGGCTCTAACCATCGGCTGTGGTCCTGCGAGGCCATCGATCGCTTCATCGCCCGCCACCCCCAGTGGATTAAAAGCTTCTGCAATGGCCAGGATCTAACCCCCCTGAGCCCGGAGGACAGCCTGGACGACCTGGACGATGCCTGGCAGCCGGTGGGCATCAGCGACGAGGAGTACTACGTTTACGGCGAAGATCAGGACCCCACCAGGCTGAGACTGGAGTACCTGCCGACCGCCCTGGAAATCAGTGACGTGGGGTTGGACTCGATTTATTTGCTCAATCCCCAGGCGGTAACAGCGGCGGGGGAGTGGGAGGCCTGGTTTCTGGCGGATTATCTGGGAGGGGCCGATCGCTATCCCTGCTTTCAAGCCCTGATGGAGGCGGAGTACCAAAACTTTTTAGATGGGCTCAAGCCCCTGACTGAGTCGGTCGCCAGCCCGAAGACTGGCCCAGCCCCCCAGCCCCAGCCCACTGCGGCAGCGGCGGATGGGGCAACCCTATCCATGTTTCCCTCTCCCCCCGATCCGCCGGTTGAGGACAGCCGCCCTCAACCGACGCCCCCCGATCCAGCTCCGCCCAGCGATGACCCCCTCCCGGCGGCGGCCGCCGCCGGGCCTGATCCTCTCCCAGGGGATGCCCCAGAATTAGAGGATCCAGACCCGCAGGAGATGCCCTGGCAACGGTTAAAGTACCTGGCGATCGAGGTGCAGGCCAGACCCACCCAGGCCAGGCTAGAGTACAGAACCCTGCTGCGCCAGGCGGATAACTTGACCGATGAGGTGTGGACCGGTCTGCCCGATCAAAAGGTGAAGCAATGGCTGCGGCGGCACCTGAAGGCAACCAAGAAAACCCCCCTACCCCCCGCCTTCGCTGGCGCCCCCGCCACCCTTGCCACCGCAGTTCTACCGGCGATCTCCCCTGACCCCCAGCCCCCCAGATTGACTCAATCTCCCCTGCCAGATACCCCGCCCCTACCCCTGAATTTACAGCTAGAGCAACTGATGATTGGGGACCCAGCCCGTCCGGGCAATTCCCTGGTGATCAACCCCCTTAGCCCCCCTTCGTCTAAATACCTGGAAATGGGCTCCCTGGTGGGTCACCAGCCCTTTGCCATTGAGGTGGCCTTTCGTTTACTGGGGGAACCCCTCGAACATCCCAGTCTGGATCAGGTGCTCTACAGGGTGCAGGTATTTGCTCAAAACCGAGCCCGCAGCCAATGGCTAGAATTGGGGAAAACCTGCCCCGTCCCTCTGACCCCGGGCTGTTTAGCCTACCGCACCACCCTGTTTAACCAGACCCTGGAGACCGGTATGTATCGGCTACAGGTACTCACCCGGTTTTCAGGGGCGGCCCTGGCCCTGGCCTCCTTTGAACTGCCACTGTTAAATGTGGTGTAGGGCGGCTTTCTCCCTCTGCCTCTGCCGCCGGTGATCCTGGCGCTCAACTTGAGTTGACCCTGGAGCTAAGGGGTTAAGATAGCCTTAACCATTGCTTCCGCAGGTGCCACGATCATGCTGGATCCAAACCTCTATCCCTCCCGCGCCTTTATTCGCTTTACCGCCCATAACCAACTGCTGGCGGACCTTACCGGCGAAACCGTGACAGCCTCCGTACAACGGTGGGGCGGCCAAACCTATCTCCAGACCGCCCAACCGGGTAAAGCCCTGCCCTCCCTATCTCGCCAGTCTGAGGCTGGGGCCGCTCAGTTAACCCTGGGGATGGCCCTCCATCCCTCGCCCAACCCAACGCCCTTATCCCAGGACATGGCCCCCTCCCTGAGCCAGGCCGACCCGGTGGCACCGGCGATCGCTGAGGACCTATTTACCGAGGTTACCCAAACCCTGTTTCAGGCTTGCCGTAGCCCCCAACTCTACCAGGACTGCGGCAGCCCCGAGGCGGCTAAGGCGGTGGAAGAGGAGGTGGCGGCAGAAATTATTGCCACCTATCGACAAATCAAACAAAACCAGACCTCCCCGATTGTGCAACGCTTAAATCAACAGCTATAGCCTCAGTGCAGCTGGGAACCTGGAAATAACTGTGCCATCGTAGCAGAGAGGGACGAGGACGGAGAATAGGTCGGCCCTCATGTCTTTCACCCATCCTCAGCTAATCAGCCAAAATATGACTGAAGTATTGCGTGCAAACTGGGTCGGGGTAGTATGATGCGCTGGAGATGGTTATGTTGCCGTAGCAACGCCCCCCTAGTTTGCATCTACCCAACCGATAATGAGTGAGTCCTATGTCAACATTGGCCCGATTGCCTGTCGTCTTTCCAACCTGATGGTCTCGACCGACACCGGTAATCCTGACTTTTCCGCCACGGTTCTGCAGAGTAACCAACCGTTTTCCCTCCAGGTGACGGTTGAGTTTTCTGGGCCTGGGGCGATCGCCCTGATGCCCCTATCGCCCGCCATTCAGATTAGTTTCTACACCAAGCCCCTGGGGCCCGAGGCAGGGGTTGATCTGGGCAGTTTGGTGATTCATACCAGGCCTGGGGTGTTCATCTACACCCCTAGTCTGACCCTGGGATCACCCCTTTCCATTGGTTTAAAGGCGAAAACCCTCTATCGCTTGGGGGCAGCTCTGCGGGTCGGGGCCCCCGATTGGCCGTCCCTAATTACCGGTTATACCGAGGAAGTGACGGTTGAACTGTATACCCACTTAGAACGCGATGGATCATGATCTGCTGGTCTTCTTGGCTACCTTGGGCCTATTGGTGCTTTACCTGGTATGGTCGGCCGCTACGGAAATGGGCACCCGTTGGCCCTGGCGATAGCGGCGCTGCCATAGCTCAGGGGCTGGGAGGGGTGCGGTGAGCTCCAAAGTATTTCTCACTGCGATAACGTAACCACACCCGCAGGGTTTGGGGAATAGCCTGTTTTTGCTCTGGGGTGAGGGTGTGATAAAGAACCAGGGCCTTTTCCCGCTCGTGGCGGCAGGCGCGATTGTTGTGGACATTCCAGTAAGACCGGGCTACCCGAATACGGCGGCAGACCTCTTTAACCAGGGCCTGACCCTGGAGGGGCGGTTGAGACTTAGCCATGCACCCGGTATTTTTGGTACTCGGTGGGATTCATCAGGTAGCTCCGCACCCAGGAGTCAGGGATAAGGACAGTCGGTGGATTGATGCCAGGGGCTAGATTTAAAGCATGGGCTTAAAACCCGCCAGGTCAGCCATTAATCCTGATGGCCATACCGTGCTTAACATTCATTATAGCCCCAGGGGCCTGGGAATAACCCAGAGGCCCAAGGGTTAGAATAAAATCATCGATAGATAAAGTCATCGGTAATTGGGATCGGAACGATTGATGCCAGCTCTATTAGAGCGCGATGACATGCTCATTACCGCCTCTGCGATCCTTGATGGCCTGGTCCCTAATCCTCCCTGGCGGCCAGGGCTATGTTTTCTTCTGGCTTAGCGGTGACTATGCCCCCTGCTCCCCAGCCCACCGATCTGCCTAAGGCAGCCCTGCGCCGTCAGCTGATTCGTCAGCGCCAGCAGCTTTCGAGCCAGGTGTGGCGGCAAAACAGCGATCGCATCTGTGCCCACCTCTTAAACTGGGACTACTTTCACCACTGCCGGGTGATCCTCAGCTATACCAGCTTTCGCCAGGAGCCCGACCTCAGCCCACTGGCCCATCACCATGGCGACTGGGGCCTACCCCGCTGTGTAGACCGCACCCTGCACTGGCATGCCTGGTCAGTAAAAAGCCCCTGGCCCTTGAACCAGGGGGCCTACGGCATTCTCGAGCCCCATCCCCAGTCGCCCCGGGTAGATCCCAGCCTGGTTGATTTGATCCTAGTGCCAGCGGTAGCTTGCGATCGCCGGGGGTACCGGCTGGGTTACGGGGCGGGATACTACGATCGCCTGCTCAGCCAGTCTCCCTGGAACACCATTCCCACCCTTGGCATTGTGTTTGACTATGCTCGTCTGGAAACAGTTCCCCAGGATAGCTGGGACCAACCTCTCCAGGGGGTTTGTTCGGAGACCGGCTTATTTTTTAGCTAGCGCCCTGGTTCAAGGCCAAACCTACAACCCCAAAGCCGCTAGAACATCACTGGCGTGGGTGGTGGTGTTAACAGCCGCATCCACATGGCTAATCACCCCATGGGGGTCGATGATATAGGTAACTCGTTTGGCGTAACCACCGCCATCAACGTCGTAGGCTTTGATAATACTTTTGTCGGTGTCGGCCAGCAGGGGAAAGTTAAGACCGTACTTAGCGGTGAAGGCCTGGTGAGCGCCTTCGTCGTCAGCGCTTACCCCCAGCACCACGATGTTCTTACTGGCGTATTCGGCCTGGGCATCTCGAAAGCTGCAGGCCTGCTTGGTGCAACCCGGCGTGTCGTCTTTGGGATAGAAATAGAGCACTACGGTTTTACCGGCGAAGTCAGCCAAAGAAACGGTATTGCCCTGGGTGTCTTTGGTGGTAAAGGCAGGGGCGGGGGTTCCAACTGTTAGAGGCATAATTTATCCTGGGAGGGCTATCGGGTTGATCACGACATCACGGATTTGTGATGGTGAGTTGGTTATTCCTATTGTAAGGGGGGATGGGGCTGTTTAGGGGCTAGGGTCCTAGCTCCAGGTAACGGGGGATTGGCCCGGCCGCTTGTTTTTATACACTTCCCCATGGGAGTTTTGCCCTGGTACTGAGGCCGCGATAAACTGGTGTGGAAAGAGTAGCCTGAAACGGCATACTGGCTAGAGGGTCTCTGGTCTTGATCCATAGGCTAGGACTGCATTCAATCAAGGAAGTAAGCCCATGACCGATACCATGCTTTTACAGAACCATCCACGCACTGGTCCGGTTCTGGATTTAGAGGCGGTAAATCGGCAATGGGCCGATGGTGATGCCCTACGGTTTGTACAGTGGGGCCACGATACCTTTGGGGATGGCCTGGTGCTAAGTACCAGTTTTGGCATTCAATCGGCGGTGATGCTACACCTGGTTACCCAGGTAGCACCGGCCATTCCAGTAATTTGGGTGGATACGGGTTATCTACCCGTAGAGACCTATCGCTTTGCCGAAGAACTCACGAACCGGCTACAGCTCAACCTTAAGGTTTACCAGTCTCCCCTCAGTCCGGCCCGCATGGAGGCTCTCTACGGACGGTTGTGGGAGCAGGGGGAGGTGGCGGACCTGAATCGCTACGACCAGATTCGCAAGGTGGAACCCATGCAACGGGCTCTACGGGAACTCGGGTCGACGGCCTGGTTAACCGGGCTGCGGGCCGATCAGACTAATCACCGGCGATCGCTGCAGCGGGTAGGTCAGCAGGATGGCTACTACAAGCTCATGCCCATCCTGAAGTGGAACGCCCGGGAGATTTACCAATACCTGGTGGCCCACGACTTACCCTACCATCCTCTATTTGACAAGGGTTACGTCACCGTTGGCGACTGGCACTCCAGCCGCCCCCTCACCGCCGCCGACAGCAATGAGCGGGATACCCGCTTCCGGGGACTAAAACAGGAGTGTGGCCTGCACCTGCCCCAATCACCGGAGGAAGCCGCCAGTTTAGATTCCAGTGCCCTTTAGGCTCTGTTCAGCCTGCCAAACCGCCTCCAGGGTAAAGGCCAGAGCCGGAGCTTCAACGGAAATGGAGCTAATACCCCAGTTCACCAGATCGGCAATTAGATCGGGATGGCGTACCGGTGCCTGCCCACAGATAGAGCACACCAGCCCACAGCGACGGGCTTCACGGATCAGGTGGGCCATGGCCATGCGGACCACGGGATGGCGTTCATCGTAGGCCGAGGCTATGGTGGGTTGGTCCCGGTCCACCGCCAGCAGTAACTGGGTCAGGTCGTTGGAGCCAATGGTAATCCCCTGCACGCCAGCCTGGGCATAGGCGGGAATCAAAAACAAGACAGAGGGCACCTCCGCCATAATCCAGAGGGCAAAATGTTCGTAGTCCGCCAGCCCCGCCTGGGTAATCAGCCGTCGGCAACTAATCACCTCTTCCACAGTGCGCACAAAGGGCAAAATCAGCTGGAGGTGGTGATGGCCGGCTCGCTGGAGGGTGGCCAGGGATGCCAGTTCCACCTGAAATAGACGATCATCTAGAGTGTAACTGAGGGTGCCCCGCAACCCCAGCATGGGATTGGGCTCCAGGGCTGGGCTGCCGACCAGGGCCTGCCATTCGTGGGAACGCAGATCCAAACTACGATAGCGCAGGGGTTTAGGCCCCAGGGCCGTCAGCAAGGGTTCCAGCTGCTCAACCAAGCGGGTTTGCAGCTCGGCTTCCTGCCCCTGGTCAATCCAGTGCCAGGGATGGCGGCCATCCAGCACCTCTAGCAGTAGCCATTCCGATCGCAAGAGTCCAACCCCGGCAATTTGGTCCACCGGCAGACTGGATAGACATTGAATCTGGCTAATATTAGCCATCACCCGAGTCCGCAGGTCGGTGTAGAGCCGGGGCGATGGGGCCAGGGGAGGCTTTTGCCGACTGGGGAGTAAACCGGTCTGAGGAATGGTCGGCTCTGGTAGTTCGTAAACCAGGCCGCGATGGCCATCCAGCCAGATTACCGCCCCACTCTGGAGGAATTCCGTTACCTGGGGTGCCCCCACCACCGCTGGTATGCCGATTTCCCGGGCCAGAATGGCGGCATGGCAGGTGGCCCCGCCCCGCTCTGTGACAATTCCGGCTACGGCTCCCAATTCTAGAAATACATCGGGTTGAAGGTCTGGCAAGATGACAATGGCATGGGGGGGTAGGGGGGTTGGCAAATCCTGCGATCGCTGGGCCACTACCGCGATGCCCTCCACCTGGCCCGCCGCTGCCCCGATCCCCTGAATGACCGTGCTCACTCCTGGTAGGGCAGGGGGTAGGGCCGCTGCTGGTGCAGCCCGGGGCACAGCCCTTGGGTCACTCCAGTCGGGCTCTACCTGGGTCAGCCAAAATTGCCAGCCTGGGGCGCTGGCCTGGGCACCTAACCACCACCGTAGACCCAGCCGGTCCAGGTACCCAGGGTAGGGGGATGGGGGCTGCTCTTGAAAAACAGCCTGGGCTTGTCGGCCCAGCTGAATCAGCCGCTGGACCTGGGCAACGGTGAGGGGATCGACAAGTTCGGGGGTTGACCGCTGGTTCACCTGCACCCCAACCTTGGTGTGATCGACCTGATATACCTCCTCCTGAAAGCCTGGCTGCCAAACCAGGGCATCTGTCAGAGGCAGGCTGAAATGGCAGCGAGCGGGCCAGGCTTCACCGCGACTGAGGGGTAGGTCTAGCCCTAGCACAGCCCTAATCTCGCCTTGATTACCGCTAAGACTGAGGGTGCCGGCCGCCAGTAGGGGAGAGAGGGGCAGAATCTGGGTGGTGAGCGGCAAATTGACCAGGTACTGGCAGTGGCGCTGACAGACAACCAGACTGCGGGCGGTAAATAGCTGGCTCCAAAATTGGTGAAGGGACTGGGCCAGGGTCTGGTGGGGTTGACTACTAACCTGGCGGGTCAGGAATTCTCGGGTTCGATCACCAGTCTCCAGGCTGGCCTGTAGTAACCAGTCGGAGTAGGGCCAGACGGCTAGATCCCTAATCAGGGCCGGCGGCAGGCCGATCGCTTGAAACGAAGCCTGGGCTCGCTGGCTAACCCGTTGCAGATGGCTGAAGTCCTGCCAGTTCAGGGTGGCAATCCCTGCTTGCAGCCAGGGGTCAGCTTCGATCAGGTGCTGCCAGACTTGGCTCCAAACCTTAGGCCCCAGCACCCAACCGGTGCTCACCGGTAGCTGATGTTGAGCCAGCAAACCCAGGTAATTGACTGGAGGTCCGGCTGGGGAATGATGATCCAGACTGATACTATCTAGACGTTGCAGCCATTCCATGCAGAAAGCCCAGGCTCAACCAATAGCAATCAATGTAGCACAGCCCTTTGACCCCAGGCGGGGGTCAGGTCAGCCAGGGGCCTAACCGTTGAAACAGGCGGTCTACCAGAGCCAGGTCCTTCCACCCTGGGCGCACTTCCAGGCCACTGGAGAGATCAATGCCGTCGGGGGATAGATCCTCCAGGGCCTTTTGAATGTTATCAGGGCTCAGGCCACCGGCCAAAAACCAGCGGCAAGGGGGTCTAAAGTTGGTCAGACTGGCCCAGTCCAGGGTGAGGCCGGTACCGCCCAGGGAACTGGGATGATAGGCATCTAGAAGCAGGGCATCGACCCAGTCAGCATAGGTGAGGGCCCGCTCTAGATCGGCCCTGGTAGCCACCCGAATCGCCTTGATTAACTCACAACCAGGTAGGGTCTGACGGATTTGGCGGCAGTCTTCTGGGGTTTCATCCCCGTGGAGCTGGAGGGCGCTCAAACCGGTTTGCTCCACGATCGCCTGCAGACTTGCTAGGCTGCGATCCGCAACGACCCCCACCATGCCGACCCGCACCTGGCCATGGCGCAGACCACCCAGAAGCTGCCCCAGGTGATCTACTGGCAGGTAGCGAGGGGACCGAGGAACGCAGATAAAACCCAGATCGGTAGCGCCTAGAGCCGCGATCTCCAGGGCCTGATCAAGCCGGGTAATGCCACAAATCTTAACCCGCATGTTAACTCTGTTGAATATTTCATAAGTTTAATTCCCTGGCTTTCTATAATCCAGGAGAGTTACTGTGCCCTTTATTCATCTTTCTTTAAATTCCTAAGGAGCGATACCCTTGATTAATTCTGCCCTAGTGCTGGCCCAAGTCGTACCTACCACCCCTGAGTGGTCTTTGAAGGTGGCTTTGATTATGATCACCTGCAACCTGTTTGTGCTGGCCATTGGTAAGTATGCTATTCAAAAACCAGGGGTCGGTCCGGCTCTGCCCCTCAGTCTGCCCATGGTATTTGAAGGCTTTGGCCTGGCCGAATTACTGGCTATTGGTAGTTTTGGCCATCTGCTTGGGGCGGGTATGATTTTAGGCCTGGGTAACGCCGGCCTGCTATAGAGGCGGGGCCATTGCTTGGGGTCAAGGCTGGGCCCAAGTTCAGGTCTGCTGTCAGCCTGCTGAGCCGGGTCTAGAGTTTAGTGGGCCTGGCCAGCAGGTGGACTAGAATCTACAATAAGGTTAGGGTATTTGGGCCGATTGAGCATGCCGTCGCTCATTCCCTATCAGGCCATTGAAAACGCAGGAGGGAGGTCTCGGCGATGCAATCTGGCTGGCGTGTGGGTTCTATTCTGGGTATTCCCCTATTTATAGATAGTTCCTGGTTTGTGATCCTAGCTCTGGTGACTATCTCCTACGGCCTGGATCCTGACTGGCATCAGAACTGGGGCGAAGGTGCCTGGCTGATGGGGTTTGCCCTGGCTTTGTTACTATTTAGTTCGGTGTTGCTCCATGAACTGGGCCATAGTCTGGCCGCCAGGGCCCAGGCAATCGCCGTTAACTCCATTACCTTATTTTTGTTTGGCGGCATTGCCGCCATTGATCGGGAGTCCAGTACTCCGATGGCCGCCTTCAAAGTGGCGATCGCGGGTCCCCTGGTCAGTTTCGGCCTGTTTTTGTCCCTCACGGGATTTTCCCAGTTGCCAGATTTGCCCGCACCAGTGGCGGTGATTACCGGCAGTGTGGCCGAGATTAATCTAGTGTTGACCTTGTTTAACTTAATTCCGGGCCTTCCCCTAGATGGCGGCCAGGTACTCAAGGCTCTGGTGTGGAAAATTACCGACAGTCGCATTCAAGGGATTCGGTGGGCGGCGCGATCTGGGCAGGTATTGGGTTCTGTGGCCATGCTGCTGGGCCTGACCCTGGTGCTGGTTTATCAGTTCTTTTCTGGGCTATGGATTGCCGCCATTGGCTGGTTTGCCTGGCGCAATGCGGCCTCCTACCACCAGGTCAGCAACCTGCAGGAGGCAATCCTATCTCTGACTGCTGGCGATGCCATGAGTCGTGACTTTCGAGTCATAGATGCAAACCAGACTGTGCGCCAGTTCGCCGACACCTACCTGCTGGAAGAAAACCATGCTCCGGTCTACTTTGCTGCCTCGGAAGGTCGGTACCGGGGCATGGTGGTGGTGGAGGACCTGCGCAACTTAGAGCGCAGCCAGTGGGAACGATTGACCCTGCACCAGTTGGTCAGGCCGCTGGCCAGTCTACCGTCTCTGCGGGAAAATACCCCCCTGGCGGAGGCGATTACCCAACTGGAGACTCTATCCCTGGCGCGTCTCACGGTGCTAACCCCCGCTGATGCAGTGGGGGGAATTCTAGACCGGGGCGATATTGTCAGGGTTCTAGGCGATCGCCTGAAGCTCCGCATACCGCCCCCCGTGATTCAGCGCATTAAGGAAGAAGGCCAGTATCCCCCCGGGTTCCAACTGGGGTCTATCGCCCAGGCCGTTAGCCAAGATCGCCCGGTCCTAGCCCCTAAGCCAGTCCAAACTCAGCCTTAAGGGCGTCATCGGCGTCATCGGCAATAGTGGCAACAATGGTCATTAAGCGGGAAATCTCAGCGGCGGAAATATCCTCCAGGGTGCGGGTGGTAATCACCAGAACCTGGTCGCCCGAGACCCCGAAGCGAGCCTCTAGGGTCTCACCACAGTTCCTCTCCAGCAGCTGCCTAAACAGCCGTGGTTCCTCCTTCGCCGGCAGGGAAAGCACAGGAGACCACAGACTCAAGGTATCTTCCGGTGTCTCTCCAGTCAGTTGTACGTAGACTTTGACACTGCCGTAATGGAACATCCAGAGCCGCCCGGCCTGATTTTTGCTGGCCATGGCTCCATCCCCCTGGTCTAGGCTAGCAATGACGGTTTCAATCAGGGTGACATAGGAGTTGGAGCTTAGGGTGGTATTTTCCGCTGTAGGGTCAGCAGTTGCCTCTAGATTCGACCAGTCAAGTCCCATGGTATGTTCTCCTGAACTGCGGCGGGGTAGTTAATGTAGTTCCATTCCACTCTATCCCTAAGTGTCCCGTGGCTGCTAACCCGCCCATAATTTTTCTCTACTGGGGTTGAGGTCTACCCTTCTTCCAGGCAAGATTTCATCAGAATTGCCTGGGGTTGGTAACCCAGTTTGCGGTATAGGGCCTGGGCTGGTTGGTTGTGGGTCCACACCTGCAGGCTGATCTGGCGGTAGCCCTGCTCTCTGGCCCAGCTATGGGCCCTTTGCAAAAGGGCGGTGGCAACGCCCCGGCGGCGATGGTGGGGGCTGACGTAGAGTAATAGGATGTAGGGATGGGGGCAGCCATTGGATTGGTCAATGGCCTGCCCTAACCACAGACAGGCCACTGCCTCCCATGGCGGGGTTAGGCCGGCCTGAAATCCTGGGTCCTGGGCCTCAGGGGGGACACCAGAGTGCGGCCAGACCCACCAGAGGGGAGTTTGGCTCGATAGGTAGCGGTCCACCGTCGCCTCCATAGAGGGCTGTGAACTGTGGGGAGTGAGTTCCTGCTGGTGACGTTCCATCACCCTGACCAGGCGTGAGCGATCCAGGGAAGAGCCGGTCTTTATGTGGTAACCAGGTAGGGAAAAATCAGCCATAGAGACGATCGCTGAGATCACCTTTCCTACCCTATCCTATGGTGTATCGAATTTGGTAACCATCGCTCCGCTTAGAGGAGGGTGTGGCAGATTAGGGAAGTCATTCGATTTCAATAGGATCATGAAACCTACTCGTTTTTATCCGGCTCGACGACTCATCCTAGCCCTGGTAGCGGCGATCGCCCTTGGGCCTGCCCTACCCTTTACTCCCATGGTGACAACTATAGCTATGGCCCAGGAAAATACCATTCGCACGTTAACCGTAACTGGCCAGGGGGAACAGGGGGTGCAAACCAGCAAAACCCAGGTTAGCCTGGGGGTTGATGGGGAAGGTAAGGATCCGGTAGCCTTGCAACAAGAGGTGGCGCGGCGTACCACTGCGGTGGTCGAACTGCTGCGATCGCGACGGGTAGAAAAGCTGCAAACTACAGGTATACAGCTCAGCCCTCGCTACACCTACGACAACCAGCGCTCCCAACTGGTGGGTTACAGCGCCAGCAATACGGTGAGCTTTACCCTGGCCACAGAAGCGGTGGGCAGCTTGCTAGATGATGCGGTTAAAGCAGGGGCTAATCAGATTCGAGGCATTAGTTTTGTGGCCGCCGATCAAGCCTTAGAGGCAGCTCGTCAGCAGGCCCTCAAAAAGGCGGTAGCCGATGCCCAAGCCCAGGCGGCAGCGGTGCTGGGGGTTTTAAATCTACGTTCCCAAGAAGTTTTGAGCATCCAGGTAAATGGGGCCATGGCTCCCTCCCCCATCCCCATGCCCATGGCCCGGCAGGCGGTGGGGCTGGCCCAGGCAGATGCCCCTACCCCCGTAATTGGGGGTGAACAAGTGGTCCAGGCCACGGTCACCTTGCAAATCCGTTACTAGCCCCAGGGCCTAGAGTTGGCGCTCTACCCGAACCATGCGTTGGTAGGCCAGGCCCCCTGTGCCTACCATGGCCAGGGCAAAAACAACTAGAAATAGGGTGTGGTTAAGGACCGCTTGATCCACCAGGGATTTACCCCCAGCCACCGCCGCCATGGCCTCAATCATGTGGTAAATCGGATTAAACCGGGTGAGGGACAGCAGCGACTGGGGGAAAAAGGCTGTGGGTAAAAAAGCCCCTCCCAAAATCATCAGGGGGATGCCAAAGGCCGCCACCAGGGAGTTGACATCTTCAGTGCGGCGGGCCAGCTGGGTGCCTAGCAGAAAGCCCACGCCCACGTAGGCGGTAATACTCAGCAAAATAATAGTCAAACTGGCGAGGGGGTTACCTTTCAGGCTAGACCCCTGGGATAGGGCGATGCCATACATCAGGGCCGCCTGGGCCAGACCAATGACGGTATAGGCCAAACAAATACCCATAAAGTAAGACACGCCACTCAAAGGGGAGAGAAACAATCGCTTCAGGGTTTGTTGTTCGCGCTCAGATACGACGGTGGCCAGGCTTCCCCCCAGACAACTAAAAAATAGCGCGGCTCCCACCAGGGTGGGAGACAGGGCATTGGCATAGGCCTGGGCCAGGGAAATCTGGGTACGTTCTTGAAAGATCAAACTATTGAGAATTAATAGCAGAGCCGGGAAAATGGCCCAAAAGATCAAGCTGCGTTTTCGACACCAGAGCTCCGCTAGAATTCGCTGGGCTACCGCCAGGGTTTCTCGCCAATATTTCATTACCATCGGAAAGTGTAAAGTCAAATTCATCCTATCTTTATTCCGTGGGGGGTTTTCAGTCTCTGGGGTAATCTGTCGCCTCAAGGTGCAAAAAAGCTAAAGAAATCCTTGGAGCTGCGCCATAGCTTCTATGGTTAAATCTATAGCCGTTAAAATCCTACAGCCATGACCCTATCGACTGCGTTGGTGAACTGGGCTGACTTGCAAAATGGGTCGGACATTCGGGGGGTGGCCCTGCAGGGCATACCCGGGGAAGCCGTTAACCTGACTCCCCAGGTGGCGGGTACCCTGGCCCAAGCCTTTGTCACCTGGCTGGCAGCGGAGGTCAGGCAGCCGATCGCTAATCTCACCATCGCCATTGGCCGAGACAGTCGCCTCTCTGGTCCCCAATTAATGGAGGCCGCGATCGCTGCTATGGCTGCCCTGGGTAGCCGGGTGCTGGATGTGGGCATGGCTTCGACTCCCGCCATGTTTATGAGTACGGTATTGCCCGACTTTAACTGCGATGGGGCGATCATGCTTACCGCCAGTCACCTGCCCTTTAATCGCAACGGCTTGAAGTTCTTTACCCGTCAGGGAGGGTTAAATTCCCAAGATATTACTGCCATTCTCCAATTAGCGGCCGCTACCAGCTTTGCCGAGGCTGAGGTGGGTGGCCCAGTTGTGGAGCGCGACCTGATCGGCGCCTATGCCGCTAACCTGGTGCAGCAGATGCGCCGGGCCATTAACCATCCCGATCACTTTGATCAACCTCTGGCGGGGCTCCATATTATTGTTGATGCCGGTAACGGGGCTGGTGGGTTCTATGCTAGCCAGGTGTTGGTACCCCTGGGGGCCGATACCACAGGAAGTCAGTTTTTAGAACCCGACGGCACCTTTCCCAACCACATTCCCAACCCCGAGAACCCGGCGGCGATGGCCTCCATTGCCCAGGCCGTGGTGGCCCAGGGGGCGGACTTTGGCCTGATCTTTGATACGGATGTAGACCGGGGCGCCGCCGTTGATCGAGAGGGCCGGGAGCTTAGTCGCAATCGCTTAATTGCGCTGATGGCGGCCATTGTCCTGGGGGAACACCCCGGTTCCACCATTGTCACCGACTCTATTACCAGCGATGGCCTCACCCCCTTTATTGAGGACCACCTGGGGGGGATTCACCACCGGTTTAAGCGGGGCTATAAAAACGTCATCAATGAAGCCAAGCGTCTGAATCAGGCGGGTCAACCCGCCTGGCTGGCGATCGAAACCTCGGGCCACGCCGCCATGCAGGAAAACTACTTCCTAGACGATGGGGCCTATTTATTGAGTAAATTACTCGTAGAACTGGCCAGGGCTCGCCTGGCCGGTCGCCAGCTCGGTGATCTAATTGCCACCCTGGAAGAACCCCAGGAAAGCCGGGAGTTTCGCCTGACCATTCAGGTACCGGACTTTAAAACCTCTGGCCTGGAGGTCATAGACCAGCTTAAAACCTTTGTTGATAGCCAGCCTGACTGGCAAGTGGTACCCAAGAACTACGAGGGGATACGGGTAGCCTGTCAATCGCCCCAGGAAAAGGGCTGGTTCCTCCTGCGGCTGTCTCTCCATGATCCCGTCCTGCCCCTCAATATTGAGTCTAACGTAGCCGGGGGGGTGGCCCGTATTACCCAGCGCCTGGGGACTTTTTTTCAGTCCCTGAGGGATTTAGATAGTTCTGCCCTAGGGGTTGATTAGGGAGGCTCTAGACGCATTAATACGCATTAATCCATTGCTGCCCAGGCGATCACCAGACTCAGCAGCAATGCATCCCCCTTGACCCAGGGGCCAGGGCAGGTCTTTACTCCCCTGCCCTGGTGTGAAGGCGAAACTGACGCACCTGCTGGTTTAAAGGGTACATGTCAATGAGAAAGCCATCATGGCCGTGGGGAGACTGGAGCCAGCTCAGCTGTGCCCTGGGAATTAGGTTCACCAGCTCCTTCTGTTCGACGGGAGGATAGAGGATGTCGCTGGCGATCGCCACCACCAGGGTAGGCTGGGTGATCTGACCCAGGGCCGCCCGATAGCGCTGATCCGGCGTGGGGCCCAGACTAACCTGGCCAGCGCCCACATCATGGTAATCCATGGCCCGGGTCAGGGTGACGTAGGTGTTGGCGTCGAAGCGACTGACCAGCTTGGCCCCCTGGTAGTGCAGGTAATCGGTAATAGCGTAGGGGGAGGGGGGGCGATCGCCCAACCCCCGATCCGCTGCGTTACGGGCAAACCGTTGTTGAAAACTAGCCCAGGACCGGTAGGTGCTCATGGCGATCATGCGAGCTACCGCCAGTCCTTGAACCGGTGGAGCATCCGCTGAGTAGTAGCCCTCCCGCCACTGGGGATCGGTGTAGATAGCCTGACGCTGAGCTTCACTGAGCCCAATACACCAGGCCGAGTGGCGACCCGGGGCCGCAATCACCGCCAGACTCTGCACCTGGTCGGGATACTGCAGCACCCATTCCAAGGCCTGCATGCCCCCCAGGGAACCCCCAATCACCAGTCGCAGAGACCGGACCCCCAGGCCCGCCAGCAGTTGCCCCTGGGCCCGCACCATGTCTCGCACCGTAATGGCGGGGAATTCAGGCCCATAGGGCTGACCCGTAGCCGGGTTGAGGCTGGTGGGGCCGGTGGTGCCATAGCAACTGCCGAGGATGTTACTGCAGACCACAAAATCTCTGCTGGGGTCAAGGCTTTGCCCCTCCCCCAGCAGGGGTTGCCACCAATCATCTAGATCGGCGTTACCGGTGAGGGCATGGCAGACTAAAACCCCGTTATCTCCAGCGGCATTCAGGGTTCCCCAGGTGCGGTAGGCCACCTGCACCTGGGGTAGGGTGCCCCCCAACTCCAGATCCAGGGGGGTTGGCAAGCGATACACCCGAGTCAGGGGAGAAACCAAATCAAGGTAGGACACGCAGTCAAGCCGTTGACGGCCAGTAAAGATCAGCCAGGGTTAGGCAAGCCCCTGCAACGCCTGGGCAAAATCCTCCTGGATATCCTCGATGTGCTCAATGCCCACCGATACCCGCACCAGGTCAGGGGTTACCCCCGCCGATCGTTGCTCGGTCTCCGTCAGTTGCTGGTGGGTGGTGGAGGCGGGGTGGATCACCAGGGTTTTAGCGTCCCCCACATTGGCCAGGTGACTGGCCAGCTTCACCCGGTCAATGAACTGGCGCCCCGCCTCCAACCCACCCCGAACCCCAAAGTTAAGCACCCCCCCAAAGCCATGGCTGAGGTAGTGGGTGGCCCGGCTATGGTAGGGATGATCGGGCAGCCCCAGGTAATTTACCCAGGTCACCTGGGGCTGTTGTTGCAGCCACCGGGCCAGGGCCAGGGCATTACTGGCATGACGCTCTACCCTCAGGGATAGGGTTTCCAAACCTTGTAATAGCAGGAAGGCATTGAAGGGGCTAAGGGCCGGGCCAAAGTCCCTGAGCCCCTCCACCCGGGCCCGGATGATAAAGGCGATATTGCCAAAGGGACCATCGGGGCCAAATACCTCGGAAAAATTTAGCCCATGGTAGCCCTCGGCGGGTTCAGTAAACAGGGGAAACTTACCATTGCGCCAGTCAAACCGGCCGGAATCAACAATCACCCCGCCGATCGCAGTGCCGTGGCCACCAATCCACTTGGTGGCCGACTGCACCACAATATCCGCCCCATGGTCAATGGGTCTAACCAGATAACCCGCCGCCCCAAAGGTGTTATCCACCACCAGGGGAATGCCGTGGTCGTGGGCGACCTGGGCCAGGGCGGCGAAGTCTGGCACATTAAACTGGGGATTACCGATGCTTTCGACGTAGATCGCCTTGGTGTGGTCATCGATGGCCTGGCGAAAGGCCTCTGGTTCATCCCCCTCGACAAACTTCACCCCAATCCCCAGCCGCGGCAAGGATACCTTGAACTGGTTGTAGGTCCCCCCGTAGAGATAGCTGGTGGAAATAATGTTGTCCCCCGCCTGGGCCAGGGTACTGAGGGCCAGAAACTGGGCAGCCTGACCGCTGGCGGTGGCCAGGGCGGCCACCCCCCCCTCCAGGGCAGCGATGCGCTTCTCAAACACATCGGTGGTGGGGTTCATGATGCGGGTGTAGATGTTGCCAAATTCCTGCAGGGCAAACAGCCGGGCCCCGTGGTCAGCGTCATTAAACAGGTAGGAGGTGGTTTGGTAAATCGGTACCGCCCGGGCATTGGTACCCGGAGCCGGTTCCTGGCCGGCATGGACCTGCAAAGTTTCAAAACGATGGGTCATGGTTAAATCTCAAAGGGAAGGGGGCAGGGTTGGGTTCACCTCACTCACCTGAGGCTAGAAGGGTGAGACCTGCGAAGCTGGACGGGAAAGATGGGCAAGACTGCCTCGAGCCCCTGGTGCAGGGTTGGGCTCAACCGGGCTCAGATCGACGTCGGCGTTTGCCGTCGACCTGGCCAAACGGGGCTACGGCCCTGCCGGCTGAAGGGCAGGCGGGCCAGGATGAGGGTCAGCTTGAGGCGGTGGTGGAGGAAAACCAGGCCCAGGCTAGCCAGGACAACCGGAGCCAGCAGGGCGACGATAACGTAGCTGCGTCCGTAGCTCCAGCGTCGGGACCGCAGGCCAGGAGCCTGGGGCAGTCTATGGATAGTAGGTCCTTGGACGGAGGGAGAGCCCCCCAGGGTGGGGGCAGCAATAACCAGGGGAGAAGAAATCATGGCAAAGAGGGAGAAACAGGATTTGGAACAGATGGGAGGCAGGGTCAGGGGGTTAGTAGTACCAACCATCACCATGGCAATGGCCCTTACCCTGGATAGTGATGGCGTGGCGTTCTAACTGTTGCAGCCAGCACTGCACCGCCTGGATCGGCCCTGACAACTCCACATCCAGGGGATCGGTGCGGGTAAGCTGGCGCACAGCGAAACTGGCCGCCCCCTCTTGCCGGGAAATCGATTGGATGGCTACTCGACAACTGTCCGCCAGTTCCTCCACTAAGGAGGGTAAGGAGAGGTGGGAAGAACTGTAGAGCCGTAATCTCAGGTGAATGGGGGGGGATGTCATAGCACTGTCACCAGGGGTGTCAAGGATGGTTAGCGGCACTGCCCGACCCTGGGTTCCTCTCCTCAGCAACTCGATCAGGTAGGAAATAGGGCAGGGGGAAATATCGCCGGTCA
>JAGWXD010000074.1 GCA_018970085.1 Cyanobacteria bacterium REEB459 | reverse complement strand
TCCACAATGGTCTGCCGGGTGCCGGGGTGGGCGGTGAGGGCCACACAGGCTGCAGGAAACTCACCGTTGTTGTTTTTCTCATAGTGATACACCACCATACCCTGCACTGCCGCCAGGTTATCCCGCAGGGCTTTGCGTTGCAGGTACTCGTGGTCGCCGCCAATTACCGTATTCGTGGCAGCCAGGGTGGTCTTGCTAGCGTTAGCCGGGTAAAGGGGATCCCCTGCCGGTGGGGCGGGAGTGATAGTAGCTGAAGGTGGGACACCCCACCCATTAGCATTGCCCAACTCCAGCCGCTGTCCCACAATCAGCCGCAGGCCCTTTTTAGTGGCCTGACGCTCCCAGTAGCCATCTAAGCCTTCTGAGCTATCGGTCAGCTGGGTATTTGCGCCAATATCATCGCCGATGGTGCTCCCCGCCGGAATCCCGTAGGTGCTGTTGTACTTGGGCTTGGGTCCCCAGCGGTTGTCGGCCCGGTAGAAGTCGTCGACGTAGGGTTGGGTGACGCTATCGTTAAGAATGCGCTTCTTATCGCCAAAGCTGTTGGTTGCCGTATCCCAAACGGCGGGGCGCTTCCAAGAACTGGGGTTAATATGCTGGGTGAGGTCTTGGGTAAACAGAATCAGCGGATTCACCGCCACATCCGAGGGTATGCCCTCTGGGTCTACCGAATCGCGGTCCCGGTTTAAGTTGGTAAAGCCACCGCCGCCGTCTGCGGTGATGGGAGCGGTGGCCTTACCATTAAACAAATGGATATTGGGCCCATCCCCATCGGTGTATTGATCTAGCTTGGTGAAAGCCCTCAGCACCTGTCCTTGAAAGTCGGGGGTCTTACCGGTAGGGGTGGTTTGGGGGTTAATCCCCTTTTCACCGTCGAGGTCTTGCTCCCCCAGGGTAATTTCTGAGGCTTCGGCGCTGTAAACGCAGGAACTGGGCGCACTCACCATGTGCAGGTGAATGGGTTGGCTAGAGCGATGCAAAATTAAATTGCTGTCGGTATGGAGGGCACCATTCCAGTTGAAGGCTGGCCCAGGAAACAGCTCTAGGTCGTAGCGAAACCAGGCGCCCCACTTATTGCCCCGAGCCGCCTGGCGGGCTTGCTGAAATTCCAGGGTGGTAAAGGTTGGGTTGACGTCGCTGTCGTTGGCTACAAAGGCATCGACTTGAAAGTTCTTTTGCAACTGCGAGTTCACCACCTGCCAGCCCTGCTCAGTCCGCGAACCCTGGCAACTAGAGGTGGCTTCGGTGGTGGCAACTGGGCCAGACCGGGTCACCAGAGCCTTGGCCTTATTGGTGGAAACCGGAGCCGTTAAATCTAGATCGCCAGGTACATAGGCTCGGGGCAGGGTGCCGTCGGTCGGATTTTTCTCTGCCAGCTTAACTTCGTCGTCTACCAGAATGGAATAGACCAGGGTCTTGCCCTCAGACTGAAAGGTCCAGGCGTTATCCAGCACCTTGTCGCCGTTAATGTCAATGCGGGTTTCATCGGGCAGGGTGTAGGGGTCCAGATCGGGTTTATCGTCAATAAAGGATGTAATCGACCCATAGCCAGGAATATCTGCCCCTTTGGCGTTCTTGCTTCCCAGTTTTGTCGACATTAAGTCGTATAGCTGGTCACTGACAGGCACTCTGGGTGCACGGTTTATAATATCTTTACGGAACAGAAACTCAATTTTGGCCTTGGCCCGGTCGATGGCGGGGGTAGCGGCGTTGACGATGACCTGCTGCTCTCGCTGGTTAATGGCCTGGTTGCTGCGGACAAAGGACCGATAGGTAAAGGCAGTAATGGTTAACACCACCATCAGGGTGAGTAGCACCGTGGTGGGCAGTACAAACCCGGTTCTAACCAGCCGCCCGGGGCGGTTAGTCAGTAGCACCAGCCGCAACAGATCGGTGACAAAGCGCTTCACTATAACCCGGGGCAGCCGCCAGATTTGCTTGATCAGAGGACCCATAATCAACTTAACCAATGAGTAACAACATCACCAAAGCCAACACCAGGCCCACGCCTTCAGCCCCCCAGGGGTAGCTACTTGCCGGGCTGCATCATAGCCGATCTAGAGATTTTTACCTCCGTAGGCTTGATCAATCTGACTGGTAAACCGATTGCTTTGAGGGTGCGTGTGCTCAAGGGGTAAGGCCACGGTGATTAACCTGGGAGCTTTACAAAAAAAGCGTGAGTTTAAAGACTCTTGATTTTTATAAATTATAGATAACATACTCGCCTATTTTAGCGGAGCGATCGCCCGATCGCCGCGACTCTCCCCAACTTTGCCCAGGCCCCAGCCCGACCAACATTGACAATAGCCTAAAGCCCCTAAGGCTGGCCCCCCCCGGACCGACCACCCCGGCCAGGGCTGGGGCTATACTATTGCCTAGATAGGCTACCAGAACCCCAGGCCCATGGCTCCTCCATCGCCCCCCCTGATTACCACCTACCAATCAGAAAGCGCTATGCACCGACCCTTGCAGCTATGGCGCAGCATGGGGCACGACCTGCTGGCCAGTCGCGAATTGGCCTGGCGATTAATGGTGCGCGACCTCAGTGCCCAGTATCGGCAGTCTTTGTTGGGGGTGGTGTGGGCCTTTATACCGCCGGTGCTGACGGCCCTGGGCCTGATCATTGCCAAAAACAGCGGCGTGGTCAACATTGGCACCACCGACCTGCCCTACCCGGTTTATGTAGTGTTTAGCGTAGCCCTCTGGCAAACCTTTGTGGAAGCTTTAACCGGCCCCCTGGCGGCGGTCATCCAGGCGAAACCCCTGCTGGCCAGGGTCAACTTTCCCCGCGAGGCCCTGATTCTGGCCAAATTGGGAGAGGTATTTGTTAACTTTGGGATCAAATTAATTTTGATTATTGGGCTATTTCTGGGGTTTCAGGTAGGGGTGAGCGGGTCGGTGGTGCTGGCGGCGGTGGCCCTGGTACATTTGATTTTATTGGGTACGGCCTTGGGCATGTGGCTGGCTCCCCTGGGCATGCTCTACGAAGATGTGTCCCGGGGGTTAACCCTGGCGATCGCCCCCTGGTTGTTAATCACCCCCGTCCTGTATCCGGTACCCACCCAGGGCTGGTTTAGCTGGGTAGTTAAGCTCAACCCCGTTACCCCCCTACTGGTAACCACCCGAGAACTAGCCACCCACGGGGTGGTTTCTAACCCAACGGGGTTTTGGCTGGCCAGTCTCTTTACCCTGGTGATGTTGTTATTGGCCTGGTTGCTCTATCGCCTAGCCATGCCCTTTTTAATTGAACGCATCAGTGCTTGAGCCCAGGCGGCCAGGAGCCTAGTCTGTAAACTTTAGCCGATGACGAAAGTTTGCCACCGACTCCGCAATCCCCAGGGCAATAAAGTTAGTTAACATCGACGATCTCCCGTAGCTCAACCAGGGTAGGGGAATACCCGTAATCGGGGCCACCCCAATGGTCATGCCAATGTTGATGGCGGTGTGGAAGAGCAACATACCAAAGACCCCCACCGCCAGCAGGGAGCCAAAATTATCCTTAGCGTTTTGGGCAATCACCAGCAAGCGAAAGAAAATTAGCAGGTAAATCAGCAAAACCACTAGACAACCAACAAACCCCCAGCCCTCACCGACGGCAGAAAAAATAAAATCGGTGTGCTGTTCAGGAATAAAATTCAACCGGGTCTGGCTGCCCCCCTGCCAGCCCTGCCCCCACAGTTGCCCGGCCCCAATGGCAATGCGAGACTGAATCAGGTGGTAACCAGCCCCCAGGGGGTCCTTACCAGGATCAAGAAATAAAACCAGACGGTCTTTTTGGTAGCTCTTTAAAAGACCCCAAAAAATCTGGCCTAATTTACCTGAAACCAACGTCAAAGCAGTGGCCATAACGGTGGCAAACCAGCGCCAGGGTAGGGTAAACCAGGCGATCGCCCCCATCGCCACACACCACAGCAACCACAGGGGAATCGCCACAGCAAAGAGAATGGCCGCCACCAGGGGCGAGATTAGCAATACTAACCAGCCCGGATGGGCATTAGCCCAATACAGCATGGTCAGGGTAATGGCAGCAAACACCAGGGAAGACCCCAGGTCTGGCTGAAAAAATACCAGCAACCAGGGAACCGCCGTCACCCCCAGAACCGTGATCAGGCCCGGCAGGGTAGAGGCATCTCGACGGCTGAGAACAGCCGCCAGAACCACAATCAGCCCCACCTTGGCAAATTCTGAGGGCTGCACATAAAAACCACCCACCCCAATCCACGACTGAGCCCCATTGCCAACGGTCCCAATCAGCATCACCAAAATTAGAGAAAGATTGGTAATTAGGTAAATAATCCAGGCCCACTGGTTTAACCACTCATAGCGATGGCGAGCGATCCACAGGGCTAGCAGCCAACTCATCACCCCTAAAGCCAGGTGATTCAGGTCATAGCGGGTATGCCCCAGCCGATGCTGAATTCCCATCAGCACCACGCTGGCAAAAACCGTTAGCAGCAAAGGCAGACAAAACAGTAACCAGTCGACCTCTTGCCAGCCCTCCTTGAGGGCCCGCCAGCGTTGATCTAAGCGTTGATCTAAGGGTAGATTTGCCATAGAACCATAACCCGCTGTAGTTTAGGGGGTGAGGGCCGCCACCGAGACCCGGGCCGCCACCTGCTGGGCGATCGCCCACAGGGCTCGGGCTGACGCCGACTCGGGAGCCTGCACCACAATTGGGATACCCTGGTCACCGCCCTGGCGCACCGGCATTTCCAGGGGAATACATCCTAGCAAGGGCACACCCAACTCGGCAGAGATTTTTTCTCCGCCTCCCGATCCAAAGATGTCGTAGCGTTTTTCGGGGGCATCGGGGGGAATAAAAACACTCATATTTTCTACCACCCCCAGCACCGGCACCTGCAACTGCTGAAACATGCGTAAACCGCGACGAGCGTCGGCGATGGCTACGGTTTGAGGGGTCGAAACAATTACCACCCCCGCCATGGGAACCGCCTGGGCCAGGGTGAGTTGGGCGTCCCCTGTGCCGGGGGGCATATCGACAATTAAATAATCTAGATTGCCCCACTGCACCTGATAGAGAAACTGGCGAATCACCCCATTCAGCATGGGGCCTCGCCAGATTACCGGCTGATCGGGATCAATCAAAAACCCCATCGATACCAGCTTGACGCCGTGGTTGCAGGCAGGCTCCAGAATCTCTCCCTGGGGGCCCGGCCGCACGGTGATATCGGCCTGGCTCAAGCCCATCATAATCGGGGCGTTGGGGCCGTAGATGTCGGCATCAATGAGACCTACCGCCGCCCCCGCCTGGGCCAGGGCCACCGCCAGATTAACCGCTACGGTGCTCTTACCCACACCCCCTTTGCCACTGGAGACCGCCAGAATATTTTTCACCCCCTCAATGCCGGTGCGATCGGGCAGAGCCTTCTGTTGAGGCGTTTCGGCGGTGACCGTTACCTGCACCGTCTTCACCCCTGGCAGGGTCCGAACGGCTCGTTCACAGTCCTCCACAATGAATTCCCGCAGAGGGCAAGCAGGGGTGGTGAGCACCAGGGTAAACCGGACCTCGCCGTGATCAACGGTGACCTGGCGAATCATATTGAGATCCACCAGGCTTTTCTGTAATTCTGGGTCCTGGACAGGGCGGAGAACCTCTAGAACGGTGTCGGGGGTGAGGGATACACTCATAGCTACACCGGTTAACCGGGTTTTCAACAATAGGCCAAAGCTATTGCTATTTTAACCCCATCCGACCACCGACTCTACCGCAGCGCTAGCCTGGGCTTGAGGGCGGAGCCAGGAGCAACGTTGCGTTTCGCAACATTTTGCCCCTGACAGGGGCAAATCTCTGGTGTCGGTACAGGTTTCAAGGTAGGTTAAAAAGCATCCTCTAATTCTGGCCGGCCCATTGGTCAGGGGGTCTAGGCAGGGCCATGGCTGGGTCGGCGATGGCTGACTTGCAATCGGCAAAGTCAGGGCAGGATAGCGTTGCCTGCGGTTTAGTGTAATTGAATGTTTATGGCTATTTCTCCAGTTTCTCGCCCCGCCAGCCTCCACGATCGCCCTCCAGTCGATTCCCGTGAGCGGGTCAGTACCCTACTACAGCAGCTGCAAGACAGTATTTGTCAGGGACTGGAGCAGATTGACGGCGGCGGCAGCTTTCAGGAAGAGACCTGGGAACGCCCCGAAGGGGGCGGCGGGCGATCGCGGGTGATGAAACAGGGCCAGGTATTCGAGCAGGGCGGCGTCAATTTCTCTGAGGTGTGGGGCGATCACCTACCTCCGTCGATTCTGGTGCAACGCCCAGAAGCGGCGGGCCACAGGTTTTACGCCACCGGCACCTCCATGGTGCTGCACCCCCGCAATCCCTATATTCCCACCGTGCACCTGAATTACCGCTACTTTGAGGCCGGGCCGGTGTGGTGGTTTGGCGGCGGTATTGACCTGACGCCCTACTATCCCTTCGAGGCTGATGTGGTTCATTTTCACCAGACCCTCAAAGCCGCCTGCGATCGCCATAACCCCCACTACTATGCTGTCTTCAAACCCTGGTGCGATGAGTACTTTTACCTTAAGCACCGGCAAGAGACCCGGGGCGTGGGGGGCATTTTCTTCGATTACCAGGACGGCCAGGGGCAACTCTACCGCGGCCCCGATGCCGACCAAACCGCGGCCCAGGTGAGTCAGTCCCTGGCAGAATTACCCCCCCGAGGCTGGGAAGATCTGTTTAACTTTGTGCAGGACTGTGGGCAGACCTTTCTACCGGCCTATGGACCGGTCGCGATCGCCCACAGAGACCATCCCTATAGCGATCTAGAACGGCAATTCCAGCTTTACCGGCGGGGACGCTACGTAGAATTCAACCTGGTTTACGACCGGGGCACCATTTTTGGCCTGCAAACCAACGGTCGCACCGAGTCCATTTTGATGTCCTTGCCGCCCCTGGTGCGCTGGGAGTACGGCTATACCCCTGCCCCTGACAGCGCCGAAGCCCGCCTTTACGACATTTTTCTCAAACCTCAAGATTGGGTTAACTGGCCTCTATAAGTGTGCTGTATGGTGCCAGATTCCCAGCCTTCGGAGCAAGCCCTGCTGCGACTATTGCAGTTAGCCAGTCCCTCCTTGCCGGTGGGGGCCTACAGCTACTCAGAAGGCCTGGAAACCCTGGTAAGCCAGGGATTAACCGACCCAGCCGAGATCCGTCAGTGGTTGGAGCAAGAACTGGCCTGGGGATTAATTCGGCTGGAGGTGACCCTGCTGTATCGCCTCTACGGAGCCAGCCCAGAAGAACTAAACACCTGGAATCAGTGGCTTTCAGCTCGACGGGACACAGCCGAAGGCCGGCATCAAAGTTGGGCCATGGGCCGGGCCCTGGGTCGCCTACTGGCCCAGCTACACCCCGAACAGCAGGCCATACTGGCCCAAATCGCCCTACCCTGGAATTACGTTGTAATTTTTGCAGTAATCAGCAAGCAATGGCAAATTTCTCCCTCGGCAGCTGGGCTGGCCTACCTCCACAGCTGGGCCGCCAACCTGATTACCGCCGCCGTTAAGCTGGTGCCCCTGGGCCAAACCCAGGGTCAGCAAATGCTCCTTGACCTCTACCCCAGCCTGGAAACCACAGCCCAGCAGGGCCAACAACTGGACCCCGAACAGCTGAGCTTGAGTAATTGGGGTACATCCCTCGCTACTATGGAGCATGAGGCTATGTATAGTCGTCTATTCCGGAGTTGATGCCTGCTAATCATGGGAATTCAAGTCTGGCCCGGTCGACCTCACCCCCTGGGAGCCACCTGGGATGGGGTTGGCACTAACTTTGCCCTCTTTTCTGAAAACGCCACAGGGGTAGATCTATGCCTGTTTGACAGCCAGGGACAGGAAACCCGATTGCCCCTGAGCGAGGTGGAAAACTACGTATGGCATGGCTATTTAGCGGATGTGAGGCCTGGTCAACGCTACGGTTTTCGCGTCCACGGCCCCTACATACCGGCCCTGGGCCATCGGTTCAATCCTCATAAGCTGTTGATTGACCCCTACGCTCGGGCCCTGGAGGGCGACGTGCAGCTGAACCCGGTGATTTTTGGCTACAACATGGCCGATATTACCATCAAGGATGCCGATCTGACCTTCTCTGAGATTGACAGTGCTCCCTGCGTGCCTAAGGCCATTGTGATTGATCCCCACTTTGACTGGGGTAGCGATCGCCATCCCCAC
>JAGWXD010000028.1 GCA_018970085.1 Cyanobacteria bacterium REEB459 | reverse complement strand
CTAACGGTTGTGTTCTTTTTCTACAGCGTCTACGATAAGTTGCCTGAGCCATGCCGAGCTATCGGGTAGTCCGTTGATATAGCGACCTATATCCTCTGGTAAAGTCATAGGTATAGTTCCGCTATCAGGTATTGGGGCTTCGACTTGGGGCTTCAACTGATTCAACAAAAAATTCATCTCCCTATTTTTCGTGAATAGGAATAATATTTGATCTTTGTCAAAAAAGTGATCATAAGGCCGGTCTCCCTTAGATCGGTTACAGCTTTGACATAGGGGAATAGCATTATTAACAAGATAGCCGTCCCTGTGTAGGAGAGAAAAATTTCCACCTGAATTCTTACTAAGGAAGAAATGGTCTAAATCAAGTCCATTATCCATTCTTCCACACCTAACACACTTAGTGTCATATAAGTTAAGCAAGGAAAGCAAATATTTTTTTCTATACTCACTTTCTCGCTTGTTTCCGCGCTTGTAATCTTCATTGCTAATAACATAATCTTGTCTATTAGTGCTGACACCGAGTTCCCTTAGTTTTTTATAAAGATCCTCTCGTGCTTGAATTCTTAGTAATTCCTGACGTTCTTTTGCCTTTCTGACTTCTTCTTGAGCTTGGATTCGTAGAAACTCTTGCTTCTGCTTTATTCGCTTAGCTTTCCAATATTTTATAAGCTTTAATATAATTGATATGGTAGTTATGATTGTCAGAATAATGACAAGAAGAATTATAAAGGTATTAATGTGGTTATATATAAATCCTATTACAATAAGTATAAATATAGCCGTGAAAGCTGCGCCATCATTGCTCTTTTTTGATCGATACTTCTTTCCCATCTTTAACCATCCTTCCACACTAAAGTCTTTCAGCTACTATTGCATTGCAAGCCGTCCAAATGGAGTAAACCAATATCCTAAAACTTCTACACAATTCCTCAGAAAGTGGAAAATCACTTAATCAGTTCACCAAACTACCCACCCTTGGCATCCTAAGGGTAGATGCCCTGGCCGATAAAGTGCCCATAGAGCAGTCATCGGCGTAAAACCCTGGGGCAAGATCTTCAGACCTGATGAGTTAAAACACCTCAAATTACCGATAAAAAGTAAAATAATCGTCCTGATTGATCTAGAGAGCAGTGATGGCAGATGCAGAAGCTTGGCTTAAGCTGAGTCCTTGGGATCTATTCTACAGCTTAGCTTAGCCGACTTTTTATCACGATCGCGTGATCCTCGTCATCCCTTCACCAGAAACCCACCAACCAATCAACCGCCATCTGGCTTAACTAGTGGTCAGTAATCAGTGGTCAGGAGTCAGGAGCCCTTACCGCCCAGGTTTCCCCCATAGGAAGGGTCTCTCCACGTAACCGGGGTCTACAAGCTGAGAGCCAAGCGAAGCGCGATCGGCCGCCCACCCGGTAAAAGAAATTAGGGAGTGTGCAGAGAACCGCGAGGTAGAACAGGCTGCAACCATTGTTTCCTGGTTGCCGAAACCAGGATTTACACAAAATTCTGATCACGCTTATACATCATCTTCTACTGACTCCTGATCACTACCTCAACTGAACTATTACGAGTTGTAATAATGATGGCCCAGGATATCGTTGCTTGACCCTATGTCTGTTGATATGCCCTTTCGGTTGAAAGACAATACCTAGGTATTTTTTGCCGGGTAAGGGGCATACCATGACCGATTCCAGAAGAGATTGGCATCCGAGCTCGTCATCTGAGTCTCCCCCCAATCGGTTTTACCGGACAGTGTGGCGTTGGCACTTCTATGCTGGCTTATTTGTCATCCCTTTCATGCTGATTTTGGCAGCAACAGGCCTGATTTATTTGTTCAAACCACAATTAGATGCGGCCATGTATCACAACCTAATGTTTGTGCAGCCTGGTGCCACTACCATACCTTACTCAGAGCAGGTCCAGTTTGCTGAACAAGCCTATCCTGGTGCAGTAGTGACTAAGGTGACCCCCAATATGGCCACCAATCGCAGTACGGAGGTGCTGCTGACCACATCTGACCAACGGGAGCTGATGACATTCGTCAACCCTTACACGGGGCAGGTGTTAGGAGATCGCGATGAGGTTAACAACCTGCAGGCGATCGCCCGGAGAATTCATGGGGAGCTACTGATTGGCAGGTGGGGTGATTACGTTGTGGAACTGGCAGCCTGCTGGGCATTAGTTCTTTTGATTACGGGGCTTTATTTGTGGTTGCCACGCTATCAATTTTCCATCCTAGGCACCCTGGCTCCGCGCCTGTGGACCCAAAACAAACGAATTTTCTGGCGAGACTTACATGCTGTCCCTGGGTTTTACGGTGTGCTTCTAATTGGTTTTCTGATTCTTACGGGTTTACCCTGGACTAGTTTTTGGGGTAACACCTTCGCCCAGGTGTGGGGCAAATTTCCAGCCCAAATGTGGGATGACATTCCTCAATCGAACCTATTAACGGGTTCCCTTAATCAGAAAGGTCAGGTCGTCCCCTGGGCAGTAGGACAGCTACAGATGCCTCAATCCACCGCTTCTAACCATAGCAACTCCAATAGCCATAGCCATAAGGGTGCCACCATTTCCCCGCAGGACGCTGTCCCTGGTAGACCAGTCACCATTGACTCTGTGATTACCCTGGCCCAGGCTCAAGGTGCGCCACTAGGGTTTAGTGTAGTTCTGCCTAAAGGTGAAACGGGTGTGTACACGGTGTCGGCATTTCCAGATGACCCAAGGCAGGAAGTAACCATGCACATTGATCAATACAGTGGCAAGGTTTTAGCAGATGTGCGTTGGCAAGACTATGGATTAGTTCCTAAAGCGGTGGAGATGGGAGTGGCTATCCATATGGGGAAATACTTTGGATTACCAAACCAATTGCTAATGATGGTTGCGGCCCTAATTACCATGTTGCTCTCAATTACGGGAACTGTTATGTGGTGGCAACGTCGGCCTCAGGGAACTGGAGGGATTGGTGCTCCAGCCATGTTACCCTATGCCCAAAATTGGCGGTTTCCACTGGTAATTACTGCGGTTTTGGGACTGGTGTTTCCCTTAGTGGGGCTTTCCCTAATCATTGTGTTGCTGCTAGACCGCTTTGTCCTGAGCCATGTTCCTGCGATCAAGCGTATTTTTACTTGAGGTCCAGGTTGTAGACCCACCATTCCCATACCCCCAGGGCCGCTCAACCCCGTCACCGTTATGGCACTGCTAGGCGCAACAAAACCCGACTGAGAGGTTGCTTGAAAAGCCAAAGAGAGTTTCAACCTATACCTATGGAGTAGGATAATCACCGTAAATTCGCTATTTTAGGGGCCCCCTAGTGGCGAACTATACCTGAGCCCTTTTCAAACAACTTCTCAGCCTGGCAGGTTATTCAGATCCCCCTGAGCCATAAATTCCCCATCGTTCCTACCGCTCTCCCATCGGTAGCGACCCTAGAGGTAACCGGCGCTGTGCTGATCTCTAGTTGCGACCTCTAGTTTAGGAATGCAGTCCCAGGGTGGCCAGGGGCAGGGCGGCGACCGTCAACCAAACCATCAAACTTAGCCCTGGGGTGAGCGGAGGGCTGGGGGGGTTCGGATTGATTAAGGCCCTGACCCGTAGCTCTAACCGTTGGGGAGAGGACTCAGGGTTAAAACTCACCCAGACTCCTGGGGCTGGCTCCTGGCAGGCCAGGCTGATCTGGCGCGATAGCTTCACCAACAGCTCCGCTAGCAGTAGGGGGTCACTGTGGCGGGCCGCCGCCTGGTCAGCCCGAATTTCCCGCAACAGCAGCAGATCCTCCCAGAGGCTTTGGGTGTGGGGCAGCCAGAGACTAAAGCGGCGCACCATCCCCAGGATCAAAAACCCCAGGGGATCCTGGTAATCCGCATGGGCCTGTTCGTGGGCCAGGGTGGCCCGTTGTTCTGAGGGGGTGAGCTGATCTAGCCAACCGCGGCTGACTATCAGGGATGATCGGCCCAGCCCCACCTGGGCCACCACGGGTAGAGAGGTCTCTAAACACCGGGCCTGCCCCCCATCTGGGAGTTCGATCAGGTCATACTGTCGCCAGCGCCATTGGCTGTATAGGGCCCGTCCCACCGCTTCCGCCACCACCGTTGCCCCCCAAGCCAGAATTGCCAGCCCCAGCCAGCACCCAAGGGGGCTGACCTGCCGACCCATCATGGTGCCATGGTGCCCCATGACCAGCACGGTGGCGGCGGCCACCAGCAACATTAAGGGCGGTAGGCAAAACACCCACAGGGTCACCATCCAGCGGCGTGGCCAGGGGTCGTAGGGCAGGGCCTGGAGTAAACCATAGCTGTACCACCTCCCGATCAGGGCCAGGCCCAGGGTGAGTAGGAGTAGTCCACTGTGCATTTAGTCCTCCTGGCTGGTCTGGGGAGGGGTCTGGGTCTGCCGCAGATGGCGCAGGCGAGCCGCAATCTCCTCCAGTTGTTCGAGATCCGCCCGATCCAGACTGTCGGCGAAGGAGGCCACCAGATCGGGCTGGCCCAGGGCCAAAAATTGTTTGAGCTGGTCATGGGCCGCCAACACCCTGGCCTCATCCTGGGAAACCCTAGGCTGCCACAGGTATACCGATCTCGCCCTACCCTCCTCCCCCTTGCCCTGAGATTGCCGCTGCAGCCAGCCCTTTTTCACCAGCCGCTGCAGCACCGTGGCCACCGACGCCTGACTAAGGTCGCGATCCGGATCCGCCAGGATCTGATCGTGAATTTCCCTCACCGTAGCGCTGCCCTGAGCCCAGATAATTTCTAGGATCTCACGTTCTAGGGGCCCCAGGGAAAGCTGGTGGGGGCGATGGCGGGGCAGGGGAGCCATGGTGATGGGGTGATAGGGTATCCCCAGTGTAAGGGATGGGGCTAATTTCGCCAGCTTCCATGATTACAGGTCGTAATATTTGACCGGTGGTCATTTGCCTCCCCAGCGGTCTGCCGGGATAATACCGAACGACTTTCCCATCAATCGATTATCTATGGTGGCAACAAATATCCCATGGTCCGCCTGGTTGCTTAGGATAGGGCTGGTGCTGCTGGTCCTGCTGGGCTGGCCCACCCTGGCCAGGGCCCATGATCTTGAGACCGATCTGGGCGATCGCTGTCTACTGGCGGTGCAGCAGCAAGGCTATGACCAGGCCGTTACCCTCTGTAGTCAAGCCCTGGAGATCGCCGACCAGAACTCAGATTACTGGCTCAGCCGTGGCCTAGCCCGTTACCATGGGGGGGACTTCAGCCAGGCCCTGGTGGACGACACCCAGGCCCTTAGCCTGGCTCCGGAAAACTTTCGAGTCTACTATAACCGGGGGTTGGTATACGTGGCCCTGCACGACTTTGGCGCCGCCATTGCCGACTTTGATCAGGCCCTGGCCCGGGCCGCCACCCCCGAGGCCCTGGTGGAGATCTACGATGATCGGGGTCTGGCCAAGCTGATGGCGGCCCAGCCGGAGCAGGCCCTGGCGGACTTTGACCAGGCCCTGGCCCTGGCGGAGGGGGATGTGCGCACCCTCTTTAACCACAGTTGCGCCTGCCACCAATTGGGCCGCACCGAGGCGGCCCTCGTGGACCTGAACCACTTACTCCGCATTGATCCTGACCATGCCCGCACCTATCTAAAGCGGGGCCTGCTGCGGCGTTCCCTGGGGGACCATGCCGGTGGCCTGGCGGACCTGCAACAGGCCGCCCACTGCGCCCAACTCCAGGGGCAGGCCCCCTTACACCATTACATCTTGACCCTACTCAACGCATGGCAAAGCCCGGCCCTGGCCACGGGTTGAGGGTCGGCTTCAACCCTGGGGAGCATCCCCCCTTCGCCCTAACCCTGTCATTAAGCAAGGAGTCTTCTGACTATGGTTTATGCATCCCGTCTCAAAATGCTAGGTCTGAGCCTCCTGGTGCTGGGGCTCAGTCTAGGCACTGCCCAGGGGGTGAACCCTAGCCCTGGGCATCAGACCCAGCCAGCCACCGGTCATGGTCAGCAGCAGCCCCATGGGGATGCCCACCACGGTACCTTTGAAGTTCCCCCTGGCCAGGCGGTACCCACCCTTAACCTGGTGGTTCACACCGACGCTCTGCGGGGCTGGAATCTGGAGATTCAAACCACCAACTTTCGGTTTGCACCGGAGCAGGTCAACCAGGCCAATCAGCCCAATGTGGGCCATGGCCATCTCTCCATTAACGGTGAAAAAAGCGGGCGGATCTACGGTCCCTGGGTGCACCTTGTTGATCTGCCGCCGGGGCGTCACCAGATCACGGTGAGTTTGAATACCAACCGTCATCAGACCCTGACCCATCAGGGCCAGCCCATTGCCGCTACGGTGGAGATTGTCGTTCCCTAAACCGGTCCGCGATCAAATCCGTAGCGGCGGGAGGAGTTTTGGCTACAATGGGGCCTACTCAATTCTGTTTGTAGCCAGTAATCCCTAGCTATGGCCCTGCCCTCCGACTCCCAACCCATTACCGCTGAGGTATCAGCTACGACGGTGCGGGGAGGTTGGTCAGCCCCCTGGAAGTTAACCCTACGCCGCTTACTGGCCTGCAGCCTGGAGGTCAGTTTACTCACCGCCAGCACCGCCCTGCCCTGGGCCGCCGGAGCCTGGGTTCGCCACCAAGTCCAGGATCATCTTGTGCCCCTGAATCCGTTGTCTAGCCTGGTGCAAGAGGTAACGGCGGCACCCCTGGGGAGATCGCGCCAGTCCCTGGTCACCCAGGTCCCCCCCTTGACCAACCTGCTCTGGTTTACCGCTCTGGTCCTACCCCTGGGCCTGGGGCTGCACCACCTCCATGGCCTTGCCACCAGGGGTAAAACCTTGCCCAAGACTTGGCTAGGGCTTCAGGTGGTGGCCCCCCACCAACCCCAGCAGGGCTATACCGCCGCCATGCTGAGGGAGGGGGTGGGGCGCCTGGGCCTACCCCTGGGTTTGGCTTACCTGGTCTGGCTGAGCAGTGGCGCCTTCCCTAGCCTGGTGGCCCTGGCGGGGCTGAGCCTGACCGCCAGCCTAGCCGGGGGGCTGACCGCCCTCCTCGATCCCCAGGGACGAGCTGTCCACGACCGCCTGGCCCGTACCCAGGTGCGGCCCCTGGAGGAGGGCCAACGTCTACTGGCCCACCAGCGTCCTAAGCTTTCCCCACCGCTGCTGCTCCAGCGGTATCGATTGGGCTGGATCCTCTGGCCCGTGCAGGTGTACGCCGAGGAGGGTGGCCTCCGGTCCATAGTGTTTAGCCCCACCGGCACTCGCCGTTTTTCTGCGATCGCCGCCAGCTTCCAGGGCGGGCCCATCGCCGTAATCACCAGGGAGTAAACCCCCAAGGATAGTGATCTTGGGTGGCGAGATCGCCCCCGGCGCAGTTTTGTGGAACACTCTCCTGACCCTAGAACACCTCCACCCTTGTTGCCTATAATACAGCTGCTCTCTAGATGGGTTAGGTTGACCCTACCTATGGCTTGAGTTTCGGGGCAAGTAGAGGAATCGGCCAGCCCTTAGGGTTAGATCGATCGTTATTTACTTTAATCAAATAGACTTATCAAATAGACCCCTCACTGCCCTTTGCTCTCAGCCTGTAGACCCCGGTTGGGTAGGGATCAGCTTTGTCAGGGTGAGTAGGATGGGCAAAGGGCTAAAGCCTGATTGACCGACAAAACAAGTACCGCCCTTTCCTGCTCGGGGAGAGGATCTTCTGAACCAGGCTTTCGGTTGAAAGTCCCTGCGCCCCTTGTGGGAGACCGGATTTAGGAATGAGGGTAAAAAGATTTGGCCGCCAACCAGGGGGCGATAGCCCTCTGGTTGATTAAAACTTTGCTATGAATTCAAGGCTTTGATCAAGTCCTTAGGTAATCTTAGAGCTGATTTGGCCAGGGTAGCTACCCTACCCCGGCTAGATAGGATTTCTCACTTTAGTCAGGGTCCTGCACCAGGAGCCCCCCAGACTCCACTGGTCGGGTTAAACCCTAACCAGTCCAGCGGTAAATGGGCCTTTTAATGGGGGCTGTAGTAGAAATTTTAACTAATTCTCTTTCTCTAGTTGTATAGATCTTTGGGCGTTTGCACATGACTAGCTTTAACGGCGATTTGGTTAATCGAGACTACGAATTTAAGATGGGCCAGTACTTTAGTCGGGGCTGGAAAATCTTTAAGAGCTACCCCTGGCAATTTATTCTATTTACTATAATTTACCTGGGCTTTAGTTTGGCCGTTAGTAAAATTTTTCCTGAGACTTTGGCAGTCATTTTTAGTAATATTATTGCCCCTGTTCTGGGAGTAGGTTACTTTTGTGTAGCCTTTCAAATAGCCCGTGGTCGACCCAAAACCTTTAGAGATTTTTTTGGTGGCTTTCGCAAATTTTTGCCTGTACTATTGACATCTTTGGTGTCGAGTCTGCTGATTTTCATCGGGTTGATTTTATTGGTTGTACCGGGCATTTATCTAGCAGTAGGTTATATGTTTTCCCAGGCGCTAGTAATTGACAAACATATGGATTTCTGGTCTGCCATGGAAACCAGCCGCCGAATTATTACTAAGAAGTGGTTCTCCTTTTTGGGCTTAGGTCTGTTATTGTTTCTGCTGATTTTGGCAGGTCTGCTGGCCTTAGGCGTGGGACTTTTAGTGGCGGCTCCCCTAGTCAGTTGCATCATTGCGGCGGCCTACGAAGATATTGTCGGCCTTAATTCCGTTGCTGAACTCTGATGACCGCTAGCTCCTTTCCATCCCCGTCCCCGCTCTATCTTGGTAAGGTTTACCTGGTGGGAGCGGGGCCCGGCGACCCAGGCTTGCTCACCCTTAAGGGTAAAGCTTTGCTGGAAACCGCTGAGGTGGTGATTCACGACGCCCTGGTTAGCCCCCCGATTCTGGCTATGATCAACCCCCAGGCCGAGGTGATCAACGCTGGCAAGCGCCGGGGGCGCCACTCTATGGACCAGGCCGATATTACGGCTTTAATTATCGCTAAGGCTCAGGCCCATGCCCTGGTAGTGCGACTTAAGGGGGGTGATCCCTTTGTGTTTGGACGGGGTGGCGAAGAAATGGCCGATTTAAGACAAGCCGGTATAGGGGTAGAGGTGGTGCCTGGAATTACCGCGGGGGTAGCGGCACCTGCCTATGCGGGTATTCCCCTCACCCATCGGGATTGTAGTTCCAGCGTGGTTTTTGTCACTGGCCATGAGGCGGTGGGTAAGTATCGCCCCCAGGTGAACTGGCGGGCCCTGGCCCAGGGGGCAGAAACCATCGTAGTGTACATGGGTATTCATAACCTGACCACTATTACCCGAGAACTGCTAGGGGCTGGCCTTGCTCCCCAGACTCCCGTAGCCTTAATTCGCTGGGGCACCTACCCCCAGCAGCAAATCCTAGTAGCTCCCCTGGATGGGGTGGTTAGTCAGGCTCAGGCAGCAGCCTTTGAGGCTCCTGCCCTGGCGGTGATTGGCCAGGTGGTTACCTGGGCATATCGGAGCGAGCCACCCCTGTTGTGAGTCTGGCTTCGCTGAGTTGCCGCGGCCGACCGGCCCCGGTCTGGGCGATGATGGTCTGCTCTAGTACCTGGGCTGCCTTGAGGTATTGAGTATCAGCGCTGGTACCCAATTGGGAGGGGTTGCTAAATAGCTGGGTGCGCTGTAAGTCGGTGAGTTCGATGGGCACATCGGGGACAATGCCGCGACGGCTGATGTCGGTGCCATTGGGGGTGAAGTAGTGGGCCACGGTCACCGTTAGCCCAGACCCGTCAGAAAGACCATGGAGCGACTGCACCAGCGCCTTACCAAAGGTAGGTGCCCCGACGACGGTGGCCCGGTTGTGATCCTGTAGGGCGCCGGCGAGAATTTCGCTAGAACTGGCAGATCGTCTGTCCACTAAAATCGTTAGGGGCAGTTGGGTGAGGGCGGTGCGATTAGCAGAGATGGTGTCATCGTTGCCGTTGCGGTCTTGAGTTCGCACAATGGGTCCATGCTGTAACCACATTCGACCGATATCAATGCTAGACATCAGCAGCCCACCGGGGTTACCCCGCAGGTCTAGCACAAAGCCTTTAACTCCCTGGGCGGTGAGGCTGCGAATCGCCTTTTCCATCTGCTGGGCGGCCTGGGCGTTAAACTCAATCAGACGAATATAGCCAATGGACTGGCGGCCAGAGGTTTTCAGGGCATACTCAACGGTAGGAATTTCCAGACGGGAGCGAGTCACCATGAGACTACGAGGACTGGTACCACCACGGGAAATGGTAACCATTACCTGGGAACCGTCGATGCCTCGCAACCGTTGGGAAACGGCATCGACGCTGAGGTGGTCGGTACTTTCACCATCGACTAAAAGAATGCGATCGCCCACTATTAATCCGGCACTCTGGGCCGAAGAATCCGCCAATACTTCGCTGATCACCACCCCCCGGGTTTGATTGTCGTACTGCAATCGCACCCCAATTCCAGAGACTTCCCCCGAGGTTTGATCGGTCAGGTCAGCATATTCTGCAGGGGACAGAAAGCGAGTATAGGGGTCGTTCAGTTGGCGCAGAGCCACGCGCAGGGCACCGTAGGCAGCCTCTGGAGAGGTGTACTCTCGCCCCAGCAGATCTTGCCGAATCACCTGCCAATCCACCTGGTTAAACTTATTGTCAACGTATTCTTGATTAACGATTTGCCAGGCTTCATCGAGAACTGCCTTGGGGCTATCTTTAAAGGTAGCCATCTCAGTTGCTGCCTGGGCTTTGCTGGGACTGGCCAAACCCAAAAGACCGACCACCGCTAGAGAAGATAGGGCTAGTGTCTTCATCGGAAGGGGCGATGAGACGGGGGGGCAGAGCATCATAGGGTGGGCAGCCAATTAAGAATATCTGTATTCTGTCTGATCAGTTAGGACTTTGACCAGATGCCATAGAAGAATTTCAGCAAAATTGGCTAGAGCAATGCAACTGGCCAGGGTTTGCACCAGACTTGCCATGGTCTGAGGTTTTCTCCCAGCCCCGCCGTCTGTGGGGGTTAGGAATGGCTGGGGCGATCGCTGCGGTAACGCAGGTATTCTGCCAGGGCTGAGATCAAAGCCGAGCCAGTGATCAGTACCACACTCAGGGCATTGATATCGGGTTTAACCCCGGTGCGAACCCGACTAAAGATCTCCAGGGGCAGGGGATTGGCCCCACCACCCGCCGTGAAACTGGAAATCAACAGGTCATCCATACTCAACACAAAGGCCAGCAGACAGCCGGCTAAAATAGCTGGAGCCAACTGGGGAATCAGCACCCAGATTAAAGCCTGAAGGGGGGTGGCTCCCAGGTCCAGGGCGGCCTCTTCCAGGTGGGGGTCCAGGGCTTGCAGACGACTGGCGACAACCACCGCAATGTAGGCCAGGCAAAAGACAATGTGAGCCGCAATAATAGTCCCCAGGCTGAGGGGAATGGTCAGGGTACTGAGCAGGACCAGGGTGGCGACAGCCATGGCAATGTCAGGCATAATCAGGGGCAGGTAGGCCATTCCCTGGTATAGGCCCTTACCCCAAAACTGATACCGGGCCAGGCCAATGGCCATCAGGGTCCCTAATATAGCCGCGATCGTCACCGCCACCAGGGCAATGGTCAAACTATCGCGCAGGGCAGCAAAAATGCGGCTGTCATTAAATAGACTGCCATACCACTGCAGACTAAAGCCTTCCCAATGGGCACTGTAGCGCGAGCTGTTAAAGCTATAGACCGCCAGCACCAGGATGGGAGCGTACATAAAGCCGTACATTAAGGCGCTGAACCAGCCCTGCCAGTTGACTTTAGATGCAAAAGAAGGGGCCATAGAGTTAACCATCAGGTGAGGCCAGGCAGACATTCCGGCCCAATGTTAGCCGTAATTATTGTTAGCCGTAGTTATCACGTAATTATGAAAAATTATTATTAATAGTTTAGCGGGATGTTTGACCAACCGCTAGGCTACCTTGAATCTCCTGTCGCAGACGGGCCAGGGTGGTGCTTTGGTCAGTGCGGTGTAAGACTCTGGTGAGGGTTGTGCTAATGCCCTCTGGGCCCCAACTACAGCCCTGTTCTAGATATATTTTGGCGGCCTTGCCAACGGTGTAGGCCCCATAGCCAGCCGTACTGGCCTGGGCCATCATTGCCCCTGTCAGGGCCGTCACCCCGGAGGCACTATCGATCAGGCTGAACAGGGCGGCAGTGGTTTTACCCGCCCCCAACAGACCGCTACCCAATTCGCTTAACAATAAAGCCCCTGAACTTTTGATAATGGCTCTCCAGAGGTGGGCGACCTGGCGGCCGCTGAGGGAAAACCCATAGACCTGAGCCAGTTGGCGAATCATCGCCAGATCCGCCAGCACCCCTGCGGCCAGGTCTAGACCGACAATCGGGTTGAGGGCTACTGCTAAGGCCTTGTAGCGGGCAAATCGCCAGATAATCGCATCGGCCTGTGGCCCGTGGATCTGGCTTAAATGACTAACCAGGGCTCCTTCAACCTGGCGAGCGGTGTTGAGAGTATTAAGGGCGATTAGGGCTGCTCCTTCCTGTTCTACCAGGGTCACCAAGGCCTGACGCAGGGGCTCAATCTGGGGGGCGGGGGTTTCCCAGGTTTCCTGCCGGCTACCATCGGGCCACTCTACCCGTACCGGCCAGGGAGCCGGACTGGCAGCCACCATCACCACCCCATCGGTAATCGCTGGCGGGCCTTCCCGTTCTCCCAGCTGCTGTTGTAGCTGGCGCAGCTGGGCCGCAATGGTTGCCTGGTCGATGGCTGGGTAAAGGTCGATTTTATTAAATACCAGTAGCAGGGGCTTGTGTTGGCGCCACAGGTCTACCAGAGCCAGATATTCGGCCTGGGTAATGTCCCCAGCGACTACAAATAAAATTAAATCCGCCTGGCTGGCGACGGTTTGGGCCATATCGGCCTGGATATTGCCGTCGATCTCATCTAACCCAGGCGTATCAATCAGCTCTATCTGCCAGGCGGGTTGACCGGGCTGGCCCGCCAGGGGAACTGGCCAATAGAGCGATCGCGGCCAGCGGGTCACCCCGTGGATCGGTCCAGTGGCCAGTAGAGAGTTTCCCATCAAGGCATTGATCACGGCCGATTTACCTCGACTGACCAGGCCAAATACAGCGACTTTGAGGCAGCGAGACTCGAGTTTGGCCTGGAGGGTCTGGATTTGGCCCAGGCCAGTTTGCAGAGCGCTGAGGTGGCGGCTATCGCCCCCCCTGCCCAGGGAAGCCGAATAGCGATGCAGCAGTTGACTCAGGCTTTGGCGAGTCAGGCTAATCAGAGAGGGGGAAGGACTCACAGCAATACAACACTACAGATGGCTGAATTTTAGGTGGGCCTAGGCCTACTGTCTAGGGCGGAAATCCGTTAGCTGAGCCGCCTCTGCAGAGGATTTCAGTCTTCTTCGGTGGCTTCTGCGTATAGGGTCTTTAAAGGCATGGCCTGGATTTCCAGAGCTTCTTGCAGATAGCGAGAGAGCACCTCCGACTGGCCATGGGTAACATAGACGGTGCTAGCCCCGGTTTGCCGGATGGTTTGAATTAGCCCTGGCCAGTCGGCGTGGTCAGACAGCACAAAACCCCGGTCGTAGCCCTTTTGTCGCCGTGCCCCCCGCACTGCCATCCAGCCTGAGGCAAAGGCGGTGCGGGGCTGCTTAAAGCGTTGCATCCAGCTGGAGCGATAGGCGCTGGGGGGAGCTAGCACCAGGTCTCCCCGATAGCCATGGCTGCGGGGCATCGCTGAGGTTGCTAGGGTCGGGACCATGGTAACTCCCTGGGCCCGGTATAGATCGGTGAGGGTGACCAGGGCACCATGTAGGTAAACTGGGCGATCGCTCAACTGGGCTAACTCGCTGAGAATGCGCTGGGCCTTACCAAAGGCATAACAAAACAAAATCGCCGGTCGTTGGTCATCGGCTTGCCACCAATCGTAGATCTGGGCTACGGTGGCAGCCCCACTCTGCCAGCGGTAAATGGGCAGGGCGAAGGTTGCCTCGGTAATAAAGCGATCGCAGGGCACCACTTCAAAGGCGGCGCAGGAGGGGTCAGCGCAGCGCTTGTAATCGCCCGAGGCGACCCAAACCTCGTCTTTATATTCCACCCGAATTTGGGCCGAACCCAGAACATGGCCGGCGGCATGGAACGATACCCAGGTTGCCCCCAGTTTCAGGGGTTTACCGTAGGCCACCGCTTGCAGCCCGATCGTGGCCCCCAAGCGGTGGCGCAGAATGGGCGCGGACTCCTGGGTGGCAATATAGTGGGCCGACCCATAGCGAGCATGGTCACTGTGACCATGGGTGATCAGGGCCCGGTCTACGGGCTGCCAGGGGTCAATAAAAAAGTCTCCTGGCTGGCAGTACAACCCCTGCGGGCGCACCGTAATTAAAGTCATTAACCAACTCCTGCAGGCCAGTGAACAGTTGCCCCAGATCCCTGCGGCTGGGTATTTAGGGGTAAACCCTTCGATGCTATGGTAAACAAAGATAACTGGATTGGATTCAGCTAATGCAGCAGCGACGCGGGGTAACGGTTTGGTTTACAGGGTTGAGTGGATCGGGTAAATCTACCATCGCCCGGGCCCTTGAAGACCAGTTGCGAGCCTGGGGCTACGGCCTAGAAGTGCTGGATGGGGATGTGGTTCGCACCAACTTAACCAAGGGTTTGGGTTTTAGTCGTGAAGACCGGGACGAAAATATCCGGCGCATTGGCTTTGTCTCCCATCTGCTCACTCGCAATGGTGTGATTGTGCTGGTGTCGGCGATTTCTCCCTATCGAGAGGTCCGCGATGAAGTTCGCGATCGCATCGACGACTTTATCGAAGTCTACGTAGACGCCCCCCTGGAAGTATGTGAAACTCGAGATGTAAAAGGCCTATACAAACGGGCTCGAGCTGGCGAAATCAAGCAATTCACCGGTATTGACGACCCCTACGAAGCCCCCCTCAATCCGGAGGTCCACTGCCACACCGACCAGGAAACCATCGAAGAAAGCGTGGTTAAGGTGTTAAGTAAGTTAGAAACCCTGGGATACATTCAGGTCGCCACCCTGGTCGGCGACCCTTGAGGCTACTGTTGTTTAGCCCAAATGCCTGGCCCACCCAGCCCACGGCCATCGGCTACCATTAGAGAACAGGTTTACTGATGTGAGTTACCCCAGAGATTTTTTAAACAGGTTGTTTTAAACAGGTTGTATGATCAGGCGTTTGCTTGAACAGTTCCAAGACCCAGTCTTTATCCGTCGATTAGACCAGTTTGAGGGAACCATTTCTAAGGTGCTCTCCCTCGGCATGATCGGTGTGATTTTGGCGATGGTGGTCGACCTGGCCCTGGTGGTGACTAAAACTATTTTTACCACTCCTCCAGATGACTTTCTAGGCCAGCCTGTCATCGAGATTTTTGGATTATTTCTGGGGGTTTTAATTGCCCTTGAAATTTTAGAAAATATCACCGCCTACATTAAAACCCATGTGGTAGAAGTAGAGCTGGTGCTGGCCACCGCCCTCACTGCCGTTGGCCGAAAGTTTATTATTCTAGACCTGGCTAAGGTGTCTGGAGTTTCCCTGATAGGTCTAGCCGTTGCCATTTTTGCCCTGGCGATCGGCTATTGGATTGTTCGTACCAGTCATCGTTAACCAGTCGACATTAACGAGGAGTTGGGCTGGTCTATCCCCTACTATGGGAGTGGGTTAAGGTATCTATCTGGATCGGTAAAAAGAGGCGTCTGTGAACTTTCAGTCTGTCATTGCTACCCTGAATCACTTTTGGACTCAGCAGGGCTGTGTCATTATGCAGCCCTACGATACCGAGAAGGGCGCCGGCACCAAAAGTCCCCATACCTTTTTGCGGGCCCTGGGCCCCGAACCCTGGGCGGCAGCCTACCCCGAACCCTGTCGCCGCCCAGCGGATGGCCGTTACGGAGAAAATCCCAACCGCTACCAGCACTACTTCCAATACCAGGTACTGATTAAGCCCTCGCCTGCCCATATTCAAGACACCTACCTGGAGTCTCTGCGAGCTCTGGGCATTAAACCTGAAGACCACGACATTCGATTTGTCGAAGACAACTGGGAAGACGCGGCGGTAGGTGCCTGGGGGGTCGGGTGGGAGGTCTGGCTAGATGGCATGGAGGTTACTCAGTTTACTTATTTCCAGCAGTGCGGTGGCATTGATTGCCAGCCCGTTTCCGTTGAGCTGACCTACGGTTTAGAACGCCTGACGATGTATCTGCAGCAGGTAGATGCGATCGCAAAAATTGCCTGGAATGATCACCTCACCTACGGCGATATCTACCTGCAGGCCGAAGTTGAGAACTCTACCTATAACTTTGAGGCTGCCAATCCAGAGCTCTTATTTAAGCTATTCGAACTCTATCAGCAGGAAGCCCAAGCCCTGATGGATCGATCCCTGGTGCTGCCCAGCTACGACTACGTCTTGAAGTGTTCCCATACCTTTAATTTGCTCGACGCCCGAGGGGTGATTGCGGTGACCGAGCGGACTCGCTACATTCGTCAGGTCAGGGGTCTGGCCCGGCGGGTAGCCCAACTCTACTTAGAACAGCGAGAAAAACTAGGGTTTCCCCTTTTACCTTAAGGGTCCCTACCAGGACAGAAAAAGGGATTAGCGGCAATTCCCTAATTGAGCTAAGCTTTAGCCTGTAAAGTGTATTTATTGAATCATTGGCGGATTGGTATGGTTGAGCAAGACTATCAAACTAACTATTCTGATACGAATCCCGACGTGGAAAAAATTGATGAATTGCGAGCAGAAGACGCTAGCATCGACATTGATTTTGACCAGCCAATGGAGGCCGCAGAGACCCTAGAGGAGGTCCCTGCCGCCCTTGATGTAGCCGAGTTGAGGCAACAGTTGGCTACCCTCCAGGCAGAATTGGAGGATCGAACCAACCAATCCATGCGGATTGCTGCTGATTTTGAGAACTATCGCAAGCGCACCAGCAAGGAAAAAGAAGACCTGGAGGCCCAGGTACGAGGTAATACAATTATTGATTTGTTACCGGTTGTAGACAATTTTGAACGGGCTCGTTCGCAGATTAAACCCCAAACCGAAGCGGAAATGACTATTCACAAAAGCTATCAGGGGGTTTACAAACAACTGGTAGACGCCCTCAAACGGTTGGGGGTATCGGCTATGCGAGCGGAGGGCCAGGAGTTTAACCCCCTGCTCCACGAGGCCGTGATGCGACAACCCAGTGCCGACCATGCTGAAGGTACGGTGATGGAAGAATTTGTGCGGGGGTATCAACTGGGCGATCGGGTACTTCGTCACGCCATGGTTAAGGTGGCCGCTCCTCCGGAGGACCAACCCCTTCCCCCCGATGGGGAGATAGCCTAGCTGCCCCTTAAGATTTCTGCTCCTTTGCCCCTGATCACCGCACCTTCCTGGATTGGTAGGGTACCCTAGGACAAGAGTCGATATATTTTTATTTCTATGAAAATTTTCTCTCAATTCATCCGGATAAATACCTACCGGCTATGAATGAAGACTTATAAATAACTACTATCGCTGAGCACGGTGGGCTATGGGAAAAGTAATTGGCATCGATCTGGGCACAACCAATAGCTGTGTGGCCGTTCTCGAGGGTGGTAAGCCCGTGGTCATTACCAGTACCGAGGGGGGTAGAACGGTGCCCAGTATGGTGGGCTTTGGTAAAAATGGCGAGCGGCTGGTGGGCCAATTGGCTAAGCGACAGGCGGTTACCAATGCTGAAAACACGGTTTATAGCATTAAGCGGTTTATCGGTCGTCGTTGGGATGATACGGCAACCGAGCGGGGACGAGTTCCCTACACCTGTGTCAGTGGTCGAGATAGTACGGTAGATGTTCAGATTAGGGGCAAAAATTATACCCCTCAGGAAATTTCTGCCATGATTCTGCAAAAACTTAAGCAGGATGCAGAGGCCTATTTGGGGGCAGAGGTGACTGAAGCGGTGATTACAGTGCCAGCCTACTTTACCGATGCCCAGCGCCAGGCCACAAAAGATGCCGGCACGATTGCCGGTCTCAATGTTTTGCGAATCATTAACGAACCGACGGCGGCGGCCCTTGCCTACGGCCTCGATAAACAGGATCAAGACCAGGTGGTTCTGGTGTTTGACCTGGGGGGCGGCACCTTTGATGTGTCAATCTTGCAACTTGGCGACGGTGTGTTTGAGGTTAAGGCGACTGCCGGCAACAACCACCTCGGCGGTGATGACTTTGATAACTGTATTGTGGAATGGATGCTGGCCACCTTTCTCGACCAGGAAGGGATCGACCTCTCGCGCGATCGCATGGCCCTGCAACGTATTCGAGAAGCTGCCGAAAAGGCCAAAATCGAGCTGTCTAGCCTGACTGCAACCTCTCTTAATTTGCCCTTTATTACGGCTGACGAATCAGGCCCCAAGCACCTGGAAATGGGTCTCAGTCGCTCAACCTTTGAGCAGTTGTCAGCCAACCTGATTAAATTAACCCTGGAGCCAGTACAGCAATCCCTTAAGGATGCGGATCTTACCCCTGATGCCATTGACCGAATTTTACTGGTTGGTGGGTCCACCCGCATTCCAGCGGTACAGCAGGCCATTACCCACTATTTCAACGGTAAAACCCCCGATCGCTCCGTCAATCCCGACGAATCTGTGGCCCTGGGGGCCTCCATTCAAGCTGGGGTGCTGGGGGGAGAAGTTAAGGATCTGCTATTGCTGGACGTCACTCCCCTTTCCCTGGGCATTGAAACCCTGGGAGAGGTGTTTACCCGGGTGATTGATCGCAACACGACCATTCCCACCAGTAAGTCCCAGGTATTTTCCACCGCCAGCGATGGCCAAACCGTGGTTGATATCCATGTGCTCCAGGGGGAACGGGCCATGGCTAAAGACAACAAAAGTCTGGGTAAGTTTCAGCTTACCGGTATTCCCCCTGCCCCTCGGGGAGTGCCCCAAATTGAGGTGTCCTTTGAAATTGACGCCAATGGCATTTTGCAGGTGGCCGCCTTAGACCGGGGCACCGGCCGAGCCCAGAGTGTTCGCATCAGCAATACCGGTGGCTTAAATCCCACTGAAGTGGAAAAAATGCGTCAGGACGCTGAAGTGTTTGCTGATGACGATGGGCGGCGGCGTCAGCTTGCCGAACTGGTTAACCGGGCCGATAACCTGTTCTATAGCTACGAAGCCACGGTCAGAGAAAATGCCGCCCTGATGGAGGAGGCTGTGCGCGCCGACTTAGCCGATAAAGCGGGCCAACTACGGCAGGTGATGTCTACAGCTACTAACCCGCAGGACCTGTTGGCGGCGATCGAGGTGCTCCAATCTGCCCTCTTTAGTGTGGGCTCTAGCCTTTACCGCGAACCTGAGGTAGACCAGGGGATAGACCTGCGGTTTCCCGACCTTTATCCCAGTTCCAGCCCTAATTCGCTGGGCCATGACACCAGCTCCAGTCAGGGTCAAGATGATGCCGATTTAGAATCCACCGTTGCCGCCGACTATGAGGCGATCGACTAGGGGCGGGAATCCCACCTGTTCAAAGGGACTGTGGACTCCTAAGATAGTTTAAACTTTTGTTTATAGCTGGACTCGTCTAGGTAGCCCCTATGGCCCGTGATTACTACGATGTGCTTGGCATTTCCCGCAGCGCCGACCAGGATGAAATTAAACGTGCCTATCGGCGCCTAGCTCGCAAGTATCACCCAGATGTGAACAAGGATGCGGGGGCCGAAGAGACCTTCAAAGAAATCAACCGGGCCTACGAGGTGTTATCAGAACCAGAGGTGCGTGCCCGCTACGATCGCTTTGGTGAAGCTGGGGTAGGCGGTGCCGCTGGTGCCGGCTACCAGGACTTCGGCGATGTCGGCAGTATCGCCGATATCTTTGAAAGTTTCTTTGGCGGCGGCTTTGCCGGGGGTGCTGGGCAGGCTGGGGGCCGCCGTCGCAGTCCTACCCGGGGGGATGATCTGCGTCTGGATTTAAAGCTTGAGTTTAAAGAGGCGGTTTTTGGTGGCGACAAAGAAATTAAGATCAGCCATCTAGAATCCTGCGCCAGTTGCAAGGGTAGTGGAGCCAAGCCCGGTACCCGGCCTACCTCCTGCGGCACCTGCGGCGGCAGCGGCCAGGTGCGGCGAGCTACCCGCACTCCCTTTGGGAGCTTTACCCAGGTTTCGGCCTGTCCTACCTGTGAGGGTAGCGGCGAAGTCATCCAGGACCGCTGTGACACTTGCAGCGGTAGCGGTCAGGTCCAGGAAACCAAAAAGCTAAAAATCAGCGTCCCCGCCGGAGTTGATAACGGCACTCGATTACGGGTGTCGGGGGAAGGGGATGCCGGATTGCGGGCAGGACCTGCGGGGGATCTCTATGTGTATCTGTTCGTTAGCGAAGATCCTGCCTTTAAGCGAGACGGGATTAATATCCTTTCCGATCTACGCCTGAGTTACCTGCAAGCAATTTTGGGTTGCAAACTGACGATCGAGACAGTTGACGGCCCCATCGAATTTGATGTGCCCGCCGGTACCCAACCCGGCACCGTATTAACCCTGGAAAACCATGGGGTGCCCAGGTTGGGTAATCCAGTTAGCCGGGGTGATCACCTGATTAAGGTTCAGGTTAATATTCCTACCAGACTCAAACCAGAGGAACGGGAATTGATTGAAAAATTGGCAGAGATGCGGGGAGAACAGGTAAATCGGGGGGGGATTGAAGGATTTCTAGGAGGATTATTTCGCGGATGAGTCATGCTGAACTATCCCCAGTTCCCTATACCAGCCTTGATCTCAGGGGTACACCCTGCCCGATTAATTTTGTCCGCACCAAATTACAACTGGAGAAAACCCCCCCTGGGGAGTTGCTGGAGGTCTGGTTAGATGCCGGTGAACCCGTAGAGCAGGTGCCTGAGAGCTTAGCTATGGAGGGTTACTCCATAGCGGCTCTGATTGATCGCGGTAGCTATTTTGTCTTGCAGGTGCGGCGATCAAGGTGATCTATGGGTGTGGTCCTCTCCTCCAGGAGTCAACTGCCTCCCGGCCTTTGGGGGGTAGTTACTGCTGTGCAGGCTAACTTTTACCGGGTGCAACTGGGCGGTCAGCCCTGCCCTGGTGAGTCAGGTCTGCCCCCCCTGCTGTGTACTCGCCGGGCCCGTCTGAAAAAAATTGGGCAGCAGGTAATGGTGGGAGATTGGGTCGAGGTGGTTGACCCTGATTGGGAGGGCCAACGGGGAGCGATCTCCGCGGTGCACCCCCGGCAAACAATGCTAGACCGACCGGCGATCGCCAATGTCGATCAGATTTTGCTCGTCTTCGCCCTGGCGGAGCCCGGCCTCGATCCCTGGCAGCTCAGTCGGTTTTTGGTTAAGGCCGAATCCACCGGCCTGGATGTAGGGATTTGTCTAAATAAGCAAGACCTGGTGGCACCAGAGACCGTTAACCGTTGGCAGCTCCGTCTACAGCAATGGGGCTACAGTCCCCTGGTCTTGAGCCTCCACCCGCCACCCCAGCAGACTCCTTTGGTGGCCTACCTGCAAGGTAAAACTACAGTGATTTGCGGCCCCTCTGGGGTAGGCAAGTCCAGCCTGATTAATCACCTGATTCCCCGGGCTAAATTGCGCACCGGAGCGGTCTCCGGACGCCTGGGGCGGGGCCGCCACACCACCCGCCATGTGGAACTGCTGGAGCTAGAGCCAGAAGGCTTTCTAGCCGATACCCCTGGGTTTAATCAGCCTGATTTAACCTTGCCCCCTGAGGAGTTAGCCTTCTGTTTTCCCGAGGTGCGTCAGTATTTTCAGAACCATAACCTGTGTCAGTTTAGCAATTGCCTGCACCGGGATGAGCCAGGCTGTGCCCTGGGAACCACCTGGGACCGCTATCCCTTTTATGTGGCCCTACTAACAGAGCTGATTACTATCCGTGATTCCCCCCAACGTCGTCAACCGGGGGAGGTCGCCCTGAAGACTAAAACCAAACCGATGGGTACAACCCACCAAGAGCCCTTGCTAGAGCCCAAAAAGCATCGCCGGCTGTCTCGTCGGCGCCAAAATCAAGATCTGGCAGACCATCTAGATGATCTAAGCCGCAGTTAAAAACCGGCGTGGCTATAGCGTTTTCCATTCGAGTGAAGTCTAGACAAGGGGCTTAAGCCCCTTGTTAGCAGGGATACGGCATCCTCCATCCGCTCAAGAATTGCTATAGAGAAGTTTAATTAATCCTTTACCGTAGTCGAGCAATCATGACCAGGCCCTTAATATCCTCTTAGGCGCTATGACTCGGTGCTTCCCCAGGTGCTTTAGTTAACCCTTAATACCCTGCTTCATAGAGCATCATCGGGCTACTTTTAAGCATTACTCTATCCCCAGGCTATTAAGTTCTAAACAACTTGACTAGAGCTTAAGAACTTTAAAGGCCTGAGTCAGGAAAATAGTTGCGAATTAAACCTGTAGCCCATTGCCTTTGGGCTCTACCTGAAGCTTTATTCATCTTTTCTTAAACTGGATTTTAAACCCCCTACCCTACACTAGGAAAGGTTTGTGCCAAACTTTTCCGTAATTCTGGATCGGTTTCGCCGACCTTCTAACTCTTAAGTTTGTGTCCCCTAGTTTTTGAGGAGCAAAAGCCATGACTGGTTTCCTGATTAGTGTTGTTGTCCTGGCGGTTAGTCTGTTGATTATTTCTAAAATTCCACCCATTGGCGTGGAAATTGATAACCCCATCACCGCTCTGATTGCCGGTGCTATTATCGGTGTTTTTAATGGTATTTGGGGATTTTTACCCGGCGGCCTAACCAAGACTGTCTCCTGGCTAAGCCTGGGCATTATTCCCCTGATCGGTTCGATTATTGTGTTTGGTCTGGCGGCCTGGCTGCTAGAGGGATTCCGTCTGCGCTGGGGCATTTGGAGTGTCATTCTAGGAGCGATTTTGCTAGCTATTATTAGCGGCTTGCTGAATAGGGTTCTAGGCATGACCGGATTAGTTCCCGTCTAACCTTTACCCTGCTGAGGGTGATAGTAATTGACTGTTTGCAGTCAAGCTATGCATTAAACTTGATTTGCAAAAACCCTAACACGGGGCTGCTATAGCCGTAGCGATGGCCTAGGGGCGGAGGTCAACCAGCATCTCCGCTAGTCGTGGGGTTAATTAACCAATTTTGACCGCATGGTTCTGGTCAAAGCTACCCTATCGATTCAGTCCCGTTTCTCCTAACCCCTGTGGGTTTTACCCTGGTACAGTGACTCTAGGGCTGTTTGGTTGGCCATTTAAGAACCGGTGAATGGCTATCGCGAAGCCACTAAAACTATCCCTGCCATAATCAGCCCCAGCCCAGCGACTCGAGCTATGGGTAGACTCTCGTTAAAGTAAAAATAACCAATTAACACTGAAGCTACATAGATGAGGGAGGACGCAGGCGCCGCCACACTCAGCTTTACCCGGGTTAGTACCATAATATAGGCGATAGCGCCTACCCCATAGGCGGTCAAACCCGCCAGTAGCACTGGGGTGGTAGCAATACGCAGGATATGGTTGATCAAATTTTGATGGGTTACCGCTCCTAGTTCTAGGGCACCTAGCTTTAGAAAAAACTGACCAAAGCTGCTGGCAAGTACTGAGATGAGTAGTAGTCCAAACTCCTGGAATCCCATGTTACTGTCTCTCCGATAGATTAACTCCGAAACACCAGTTAGGGCTGAGCCTCTTGGGGTCACTTTAAAACCGTCTGGTCCTGGCAATCTTACCCCATATGGGGCTAGCTTGAGCCCGGCCCTTTACAGGGGTAACGCTGGCGCGTGACGCTCACCTGCAGCCTGAGGTCAGAGGTTTTTCGGGTAGTTTTTCGGTGGGTAGAGTGTTGGGGGTAACCGGCTGGCTGTTCTCAGACCCTCTGCCTCAAGTTATGCTAGACATAGGCAGCTACCTTACCCCTGACCTCCTGGTTGCCGGCTTAACCCCCGCTAGCAGTAGCTCCCTTCTCTATGAATCCTAATCGTTCAGCATCCTCTCTGCCCACTGACTCTGAAGCCCTCCAGGATGCTTCAGTTCAGGTGATGGGGTTAAATTACTTCTTTGGCCAGGGCGACCTGCGTAAGCAGGTGCTCTACGACATCAACCTGGATCTACAGCGGGGGCAAATCGTGATTATGACTGGCCCTTCAGGCTCGGGTAAAACCACCCTACTAACCCTGATTGGGGCTTTGCGATCGCTAGAGCAGGGGAGTCTCAAGGTGTTGGGCCAGGAGCTCGTGGGCCTGGGTCATCGCCAGATGGTAGAGGTTCGTCGTAATATTGGCTTTATTTTTCAAGCCCATAATCTGTTTGAGTCCTTGACAGCGGCTCAAAATGTAGAAATGGCGGCGGAGCTCACCGGTAACCTGGGCACCAAGCGGCAGCGGGCAGCAGCCATGCTGGCTAAGGTCGGCTTGGCTGACCGGGCAGACTATAAACCGGCATCCCTATCAGGGGGACAAAAACAACGGGTGGCCATTGCCCGGGCTCTGGTTAATCGACCCCGGTTGATTCTGGCGGATGAACCCACCGCCGCTCTCGATAAAGCCTCAGGTCGAGATGTGGTCACCCTGATGCAGCAACTGGCCCAGGAGGAAAACTGTACTATTTTGATGGTGACCCACGACAATCGTATTTTAGATGTGGCTCATCGTCTGATTAATTTGGTAGACGGTCGGATGGAGTCAGAGGAACAGCCCCACAGTCGCCAGGGGACTGGCGGTATGGTTGTGATTTAGGGTAAGTTAGGAATCCTGGCGTTGCCTCGGGTTGATGGCTTCATTGAGGCCTTCCCCTAACAGGGAAAGACCGGTGACCATCAGGGTTAGGGCCAGCCCCGGAAATAGAGCCGGCCACCAGATACCAGTGGGTAAAGCATCCAGGGCCTGGCGAATATCAGCCCCCCACTCTGGCACCTGTTCGGGTAAACCCAGGCCTAAAAATCCCAATCCTCCCAACACTAAAATGGCATCGGCGGCATTTAAGGTAAACAGGACCGGTACACTCTGAATCACGTTAAGAAATAGGTAGCGGGTCAGTACAGTCCAGGTAGACGCTCCCAGGGCCTGGGCTGCTTCAATAAACAATTCGGTCTTGACGCTGACCGTATGGTTGCGTACCACCCGGTAATATTGGGGAATATAGGCAATGCTCAGGGCGATCGCTGCATTGACCACCCCCCGACCTACGACAAAAGCCAGGGTGACCGACAGCAGTAGCCCCGGCAGGGTATAAATTGTATCCATCAAAAACAGCAAGGTTCGATCCAGCCGTCCCCCCAGATAGCCACTCACCATTCCTAAGGGCACCCCAACCACCAGGCTCAATAGGGTAGCCAGTAGCACCACCTGCCAGGCCACCTGGCTACCAAAGAGGGTACGGGCAAATACGTCGTAGCCCTGACGGGTGGTGCCAAACCAATAGTGGCTATCTGGGGGTTGGTGAATAGGGTTTTGCAACGCTGTGGTTGGATCCTGCAGCCAACCCGCAGCCTGAAAAGCTGGGGCCAACACCGCTATGAAGATAAATACAGCAGTCAAGAGTAACCCGGCCACCATCAGCAGCCCTGACACCCTGGCCAGAGACAACCTGGGACGGGGTCGCCAAGATAATGGCAGGGGAGGGGGCGGGGTAGCAGCCATCAGTGAGCTCGTCAGCATTGAACCCTATTATGCCAGCCGCCTGACCATTGCTGAAGGGGTGATTGATTAATAATGTGCTAATCTGAAAGGCGTAGTCAGACGACCTGAGGCCTTTAGTCCTATGGGTAGTTTTTTAGACTATAGACTTGATATTACACAAGCCTTGAGCCTACACGGTAAAAGTGTTTTTTATTTGTCATTAGTTATTTAATTCTGACTATTTTCTGATGTTCTATGGGTTATTTAGCGTGGCTATGTTCAAGCTCTCTAAGCAGGTTAGGCCTGGTTTCCTTTAAGCTTTTCAAGCTCTAAGGAGGCCTGAGTCTATTAGTTTTTCCAATCTTTCCCGCCGAGCCAACTCAAAGCGTACCCCAATCTGCCGTCCTAGGTATTATTTTATACTAGAAACCTGGCGGATAGTTTTTTGCTTTTTAGGTGTTTTAATCATTCAAGGTGGGCACTTTTTCGGCAGTTTCTAGTTCTAATTTGCCTGATTTAGGTGCACTGGTCTTTATATCTAATTTTCATAAATCGCCTTCGATTCTAAAGATTGGCTTAATGCAGAGCATAAAGGATTTCAACTGACGGGGTTGTTATGATAGCTTTTATAATATTAATAGGAGGTTTGGGGTGATGATTTAGTCGCCGGAGGTGGGGCATGGGCTCGATCTTCAGCTATGGATGCTTTGGTTTGATCTGATGATCTGGAATTAGTTTTTAATATTTAGCCTGCTTATTGGTCTTGTTTTAATGTGTTCTTTCTATAGTTCATAACCTTATTATTGACTGTTAAGCATCTAGATGATTATTAATTCAACTGAAATTACTGACGTTTTATTGGTCAAGCCCAAGGTGTTTGAGGATGACCGTGGTTTTTTTATGGAAAGTTTTAATCAGCAGGTTTTTGCTGATAAAACCGGTCTGACGATGAATTTTGTCCAGGATAACCATTCTCGGTCTTCCCAGGGGGTTTTGCGGGGTCTACATTATCAGTTGCACCAGCCTCAAGGCAAGCTAGTGCGGGTTGTGGTTGGGGAGATTCTGGATGTTGTGGTCGATATCCGTCGCAGTTCCCCCACCTTTGGTCTGTTTATCACTGAGCGATTGAGTGCTGCCAATAAACATCAACTTTGGATACCCCCAGGGATGGCCCACGGATTTGTCGTCCTTTCGGAATCGGCCGAGATGATCTATAAGACAACGGAGTACTACGCCCCCACCTATGAGCGTTCTATTCGTTGGGATGATCCCGATCTGGCAATAGACTGGCAGTTGCCCATGACTCCCATTTTATCGGCCAAAGATCAAGCCGGAGCCTGGTTTAAAGAAGCCGAGGTATTTGAATAATGCGGATTCTGCTGACGGGTAAGGATGGCCAACTGGGCCATGATTTACAGGTCCAGTTATCTCCTGGCCATGAGGTGATTGCCTATGGGCGGGATACTTTAGATTTAGAAAATACCGAGGCCATTCACCGGGTAATTGAACAGGTCCGTCCCCAGGTGATTGTCAACGCTGCTGCCTACACGGCGGTAGATCGGGCCGAAGGGGAACCAGATAAAGCCCATGCCATTAATGCCCGGGCTCCTCAAGTGATGGCTACTGCTGCCCAGGCCTTACAATCAGCCATGGTACACGTTTCCACAGACTACGTTTTTGACGGCCAGCAGAATGTTCCTTACCAGGAAGAGGATGACACCAATCCTCTGGGTACCTATGGCTACTCCAAACTGCTGGGAGAACAGGGCGTACGGCAGGGGTGCGATCGCCATGTGATTGTGCGGACCGCCTGGGTCTATGGCGTAGGGGGTAAGGGAAGTTTTGTTAAGACCATGTTACGTCTGGGGGCGGAGCGGGAAGAATTAAGGGTGGTGGTTGACCAGGTGGGCACTCCGACCTGGAGCGGGGATCTGGCCCAGGCCATTGACCAATTCATTGCTGGTCTCTGTCCCGATTTACCTGGCCAACAGCCCGTAGTGGGCACTTACCACTTTACTAATAGTGGAGCCATTAGCTGGTATGACTTTGCTGTAGCAATTTTTGAAGAAGCCGCTGGGCTGGGGTTTCCCCTCGCCCTAAAGCGGGTTATACCGATTACAACAGCTGAATATCCCACGCCCGCCAGACGCCCTGCCTATTCGGTTTTGTCTGGTCAAAAGACGGCTGCTGTGCTGGGGGCCCCTGCCCCCCATTGGCGTCAGGGCTTGCGGGCGATGTTACGCCAGTTGGCCAAATACGAGGGATTGCTCTCAGAAGAATCCAGTTAGGTGTTGTTGGATGGTAGTTGTCTCTATTTTAATATTTACTTAAGGCTCTATGAAAGCAATTATTCTCGCCGGTGGAAAAGGTACTCGTTTACGGCCCCTGACCCATACAGGGGCCAAACAGTTGGTACCTGTGGCCAATAAGCCCATTCTCTGGTACGGCATTGAGGACCTGGTTGAGGCAGGCATCACCGATATTGGCATTATCATTAGTCCTGAAACGGGCAAAGAAGTGCAAGCTAAAACCGGTAACGGAGATCGCTTCGGAGCCCACATCTCTTACATTCTGCAAGAAGATCCTGCGGGTCTGGCCCATGCGGTTAAAATCGCCCAGCCCTTTCTCCAGGATTCCGCCTTTGTTATGTATCTGGGGGACAACCTGGTTCAGAGTGGCCTGACCTCCTTTTTGAATGATTTTAAGGCTCGCCAACTGGATGCCCTCACCCTGTTATGCCCGGTGCCTAATCCCACCGCCTTTGGTGTTGCCTGCGTTGATGACCAGGGTCGGGTGCTAAAACTAGTGGAGAAACCCAAGGTGCCACCGTCAAATCTGGCCCTGGTGGGTATTTACCTATTTGACCGGGTGATTCACGAAGCCATTGCTAATATTCAACCCTCCGCTCGGGGAGAACTAGAAATTACCGATGCAATTCAGTATCTGGTTGATCAGAAGAGCAAGGTGGAAGCTCGTCAAATTCAGGGCTGGTGGCTAGATACCGGGAAAAAAGATGACCTGCTGGAAGCTAATCGGGTGATTTTAGATACCTGTTTGACCGCCGATAATCGTGGAGATGTTGATGAGGCTAGCCAGCTAATTGGTAGGGTTAACATCGGAGCAGGGTCTCAAATCAAGAATTGTACGATTCGAGGGCCGGTGGCAATTGGGGAAAATTGCTACCTGGAAAACTGTTTTATTGGTCCCTATAGCAGCGTGGCCAGCCAGTCTACTTTGATCAACGTTGATCTTGAACACAGCGTGTTATTGGAAGGCGCAAAAATCGTTGATATCCATCAACGTATTGTCGATAGTCTGGTAGGGCAACGGGCTCGCATCACTGAGGCGCCTCAACGTCCTAAGGCGGTGCGGCTGATGATTGGCGATGATAGCCAGGTTGAACTGGTTTAGGGGGTTGTCGAAAAACCCCACTATCCCCCAGGCGATCGCCCCTGGGTTCAAGCCGGTTAATCAGACCTGGCTAATAAGTCTAAAAATTTTTATTAAGGATCTACTCATTAAATTATGGCTACAACTACTCAACGCAAGGTCTTAATCACTGGCGGAGCCGGGTTCATTGGCTCTAATTTTGTTCACCATTGGGTCAAAACCTATCCTCAAGACCGGGTGGTGGTGTTAGATGCCCTCACCTATGCCGGTAATCGCAGTAATCTGGCAGACCTGGAAAGCCATCCCCATCTGCGATTTGTTAAGGGCGATATCTGCGATCGCCCGGCTATTGATTACCTCTTGTCGGAGGAAACCATCGATACCGTTGTTCACTTTGCCGCCGAGTCCCACGTTGATCGGTCTATTCTAGGGCCCGATGCCTTCGTGCGGACCAACGTGGTAGGCACCTTTACTCTGCTAGAAAGTTTTCGTCAACACTGGAATAGCCGCCGCCAACCCCAGGACGATCGCTTCTTGCACGTCTCTACCGATGAGGTTTACGGCACTCTGGGGCCAGCCGATCCGGCCTTTAGTGAAACCACGCCCTACGCCCCCAATAGTCCCTATTCTGCCTCCAAGGCGGGTAGCGATCACTTGGTTCGTTCCTACTTTCATACCTACGGACTACCGACGCTAATTACCAATTGCTCCAATAACTACGGCCCTTATCATTTCCCAGAAAAGCTAATCCCCTTGATGTGCATCAACATTTTGATGGGCAAACCCCTACCCGTTTATGGTGACGGCCAAAACATTCGCGATTGGCTCTACGTCGGCGATCACTGTAGCGCCATCGACCGGGTCATTCAGCGCAGTCAACCCGGGGAAACTTACAACATTGGGGGTAATAACGAAGTTAAAAACATTGACCTGGTGCATATGCTGTGTGACCTGATGGATGAACTAGCCCCCCATCTGCCGGTTCGACCTGCTCACAACCTGATTACCTTTGTGAAGGACCGGCCAGGCCACGATCGCCGCTATGCCATCGATGCCAGCAAAATTCGCGACCAACTTGGATGGGAACCCGCTGTAACCGTTTCTGAAGGATTACGGCAAACTGTCCAGTGGTATCTAGCCCACCCTGACTGGTGGCGGCCCCTGCTATCTCCCGAATATCAGGAATACTACAAAGCCGTTTACGCCTGAGCCCCTGGGCTGACCCCTGATCTGCAACCGCCAGAGACCTCTACAGTTATTCCTTAGTTGCTAACCACGAGTCTAAAGTCATGCCTGATACCCTAGCCTCTACAGATCCGAGTCAGCCCCTGGGTTACTCCCCAGGCAGGCTTGAGCTGGTACACCCCAACCCGCCAGCCTGTCTAACCGGAGTTTTGGTGGTGATTGTCAACTACCGTACTCCCCAGCTTACCCTCGACTGCCTCCAGTCCCTGCGGTCTGAAATCAAGGACTTACCTAATCTTCAGGTGGTGGTTACCGACAATAACTCCGGCGATGGGTCTGATCAAATCATTGCCACAGCCCTAGCGGCCATGGCATGCGACTGGATTCAGTTTATGCCCCTCAGCCATAATGGCGGTTTCGCCTACGGTAACAATGTCCCTATCCGGCGGGCGATGCAGGCAGGCAATCTACCTCCCTATGTGCTGCTCTTAAACCCCGACACCATTGTTCAGCCCGGGGCCATCCATAGCCTGGTAGAGTTTTTGGAGGCCCACCCTGAGGTGGGCATTGCCGGTAGCCGCCTACAGGATCCGGATGGTACCCCCCAGAACTCTGCTTTTCGCTTCCATGGGATTTTGACCGAAATTGATGGGAGCTTTCGTCTGGGATTGATTACTAAACTGCTATCTCGCTGGAAGATCACCTTACCCATGGTGGATGAACCCTGCCAGGTGCAGTGGGTGGCTGGCGCCAGTATGTTAATTCGCCGACAGGTGTTGGAGCAGATTGGACTGATGGACGAAGGCTACTTCATGTATTGCGAAGAAATGGACTTTTGTCTACAAGCCTATCGCCACGGTTGGTCCTGCTGGTATGTGCCAGCCAGTCGAGTGGTGCATTTGGTGGGCCAAAGCTCTGGAGTCACCGATAGTAAGTCTCCCCCCCGGCGACTACCCAAATACGTATTTGATTCAAGGCGGCGCTATTTTCTTAAGAACTACGGCAGGGTTTCCCTCCTGTTAGCAGATATGGTGGCAATTATCGGGTTAAGCACCTGGCGTATCCGCCGTTTTCTGCTGCGCAAACCCGATAATGATCCCCCTAGGCTGCTTCAAGATACCATCCGCAATAGCTGTTTTCTCAGGGGTTTCCATCTGTCGGGCCCAATCAATAGCTAGGATTAATGGCTAACAGGGCGGTCTCTCTGGCCAGGGTAGACAACTCAAAGCCCAACCCCTGGCTCCGCCGACCCTGGCTGGGGGTCGGCAACATGGTAAACTAATAATACATTGGGCAATCTCCCGCAGGAGTTTCAACCCCTGGCCTGCCAGGTTGTTTGGCACCTCTGGTTCGCCCACCCTATTTGGCTGTGTAAAGAGAGGACTAATCCTAAATGAGTGCTGTAATGCTGCTGGCAAAACTACCTGAAGCCTATTCCCTATTTGATCCCCTGGTCGATGTGCTGCCCATTATTCCGGTATTTTTCTTGCTTCTAGCCTTTGTCTGGCAGGCTGCTGTGGGGTTTAAATAAATCCAGCTTAGGGGTTGACCATTGGCTTTACCGTCCCTGGCAAGTTTCTGGAAGGGCTTGCCAGATAGTTTTATACCCTCAGCCCGATCGCCCCACCATGACTAGAGTTAGCAGTCTAGGGGAAGGGTTGGCCAAGGGGCATTGCGGCTCCAGAGCAATGCTCTGATCTGGGAGGCGGAAGCTGGGCTGGGGCCCAGCCATTACCGGGTAACCCCATGGCCCTTGCGAGGATAGGTTACTGTTGACGATGTATCAGCCTGGTTGTCATCGGCCAATGGCTATCTACCGGCCGATCGCCTTAACCATTACAATGCCGCCAAAGTAAAGAAATAACACTGCCCCTGCCAGCAGGCTTTGGGTGACCGGGTCGGTAGACGGGGTTAGAACTGCCCCCAGCACAGCCGCTCCCAGCAGTATATAGCGCCAGCCTGCTAGCATTTGGCGGGAATTAACAAACCCCAGCAGGCCCAGCAGCAATTGCAAAATCGGAATTTGAAAGGCTAACCCGGTGCTGAACAACAGCAGCAAGACAAACTCAAAATAGCGATCGATGGACCATAACTGTTCAACCACATCGGCACCGTAGCTGATGAAAAAATTCAACGCAGCGGGAATCAGGGCAAAATAGGCAAACAAGATGCCGGCAAAAAACAGCAGCCCAGAACCCAGCACAATCGGCCCCATTAACCGGCGTTCTCGTCGGGTTAGCCCCGGCAAGACAAACATAACAATCTGGTACAGAATCAGGGGGCTAGCCACCAGCAGACCGCTATAACCAGCCACCTTAAGGGATACAAAAAAATATTCCCCCGGCGATAGTTGCAGGAATTTAGCCCCCTGGGCAGGCACTTCTAACCAGGCAACAAGGCGGTTGACTTGCCAGAAACAAGCCCCAATGCCAACAAATACCCCGATCAGGCCGTAGAAAATCCGTACCCGCAGTTCTTCAAGATGGTCAAACAAGGACATCTCAACATCGTCGGGTACTTCATCTAGATCGACCGCAGATGTCGCCGGGGTGCCGTTGAGGCTGGCCATTTCAGAGGCAGCGGTGTCAAGCTCGGTGGGCGGCATAGATACAAATCCAGGAAACTAGCGATACCGAAAGGCTTTCTGTTGAGTATGTTCTATTTATTCTAGAGCATGGCGATAACTTGCAATATCGCACCCATCGCCGGTAGCGTCAACGCTGGGGTTAGGCCCAGGGGGTGATGGGCAGGGGAGTTACAGCTAGTTACCGGGCTCTTTGTTGGGGGTGGCTATGTCCCTAGGCCGGGTAAACAGGATAGACTAAGGCTGGGTCTGGTGCTGACTCTGGGGTTGTAGCTCAGCAGGATAGAGCGACCGCCTCCTAAGCGGTAGGTCGTGGGTTCGAATCCCGCCAACCCTGTTTTGCCCATGACTGCCCCCGCCCTGGTTTAATCTGGTGGTCGGAGGGCTTACCATCGTTGATAGCCCGCTTATTGGTTAGGTTCTATGGCTGTGGATTCCCCTAAGCTCTGGCAACGGCCAGTGGTGTGGCTGGCCCTGGGGGCCTTGCTACTGTTTGGTCTGGGAGCCACCCTGATGCTGCGCCATCGCACTGAAGCCCGACGACAGGCCCAGGAGCAGGCGGCCCTACCCCCACCCCAGCAGGTTAAGGTGGCGGCCTTGGGGCGGATTGAACCGGCTGGTCAGGTGATTCGAGTGGCTGCTTCCGATACCGGTCGCCTCGATCGCTTATTGGTGAAGCAGGGCGATCGGGTCCAGGCGGGGCAGATTCTTGGCTATCTAGACCGCTATGGGGTGCGTCGGGCAGAGCGTGACTATGCCGCTAGCCAGCTAGCGGAGGCTAGGGCCCAATTGGCGGCAGACAGTGCCCTGGGTAAGGCTCAGGTGACTGAGGCCCAAGCTCGGGTTACCCAGGTAGATGGGCCTCAAACCGCGGCGATCGCCGCTCAGGAGGGAGCCATGCAAAGCCTCCAGGCCCAACTTCGAGGGGCCACCCTCGAGTTGACTCGCTTTCAGGCCTTGCATCAGGCCGGTGCCTTAGCGGGCCAGGACTTAGACCGACAACAGGCGACGGTGGATCGGTTGCGGGCTGATCTGGCCAGTGCCACCGCTACTCGTCAGCGTTTGCAGACTAGTCGCACCACCGACTTGCAGCAGGCTCAGGCCCAGCAAACCGTAGCCCAGGCCAATGCTCGCCGCAATCAGATACTCAGCCGAGTCGAGTCAGCCGCCAAGAATTTAGCCCTGGCCACAGCCCAACTGGAACTGACGGTAATTCGAGCTCCCCAGGCGGGTCAGGTGTTGGCGATCTATACTCGCCCTGGGGAGGCGGTGTCCCCCACTCAAGCCCAGGTGATTGCCCTGGGCAACACTGACCAGATGGAGGTGGTGGCGGAGGTCTACGAAAGCGATATCCCTCGGGTAAAGCTGGGCCAGTCCGCCACCATTACCAGCCGCAATGGGGCCTTCAGTGAGCGATTGAGGGGCACTGTTACCGAGGTGGGTCTGCAAATTGCTAAAAATAATATTTTGGATGATGATCCGGCCGCCAATGCCGATGCCCGGGTGGTAGAAGTGCGCCTGAAGTTAGACCAGAGCCCGGTGGTGAAGGGCCTGACTAACCTGCAGGTGGATGTGGCCATTGATATCACCTCGGGAGGCTAACCCATGGGGGCTATTCCCTTGGCCTGGTATAACCTGCGCCATCAGCGATCGCGGCTGCTAGTGGCGGTGGCCGGAGTCAGCTTTGCGGTGCTGTTGATCTTTATGAACTTGGGCTTTCTGGGGGCGCTGGTGAACACCACCACTAACTTTTACGCCCAATTCAACGGGGATATTTTTTTGATTTCTCCCCAATCTCTGGAAATTAGTACCACCAAGGCCTTTGCCCGAGAGCGTCTGTACCAGGTGGCTGGCATTGAGGGGGTAGCCCGGGCCATGCCCCTCTATACCGCCTACGCCCTCTGGAAGAACCCTGAGACTAAACAAAGTCGGGCTATGTTTACCTATGCCTTTAATCTAGAGGATCCGGTTTTCTTAATGCCCGAGCTCAATACCGCCAGCGCTATTGCGGCCCTGCGGCAACCCGATACCACCTTTATCGATCGCCGCTCTCGCCCTGAATTTGGTCCCCAAACCGTGGGTCTGACCACCGAGGCCGAACGCCGGCGAGTCACCATTGTCGGCCAGTATGACCTGGGGGGTGGCTTTGCTGCTGATGGCACCTTAATCATGAGCGATCAAAACTTTTTGCGCTACTTTGCCCCCCGCCGCCTGACCGAGGTTAGCCTGGGGCTGGTATTGTTAGAGCCAGGGGCCGATCTTGGGCGGGTTAAGCAGGCCATGCGCGATCGCCTCCCCGCCGATGTTGACGTTTATAGCAAAACCGACATCATTCTCAAAGAAAGCCAATACTGGATTCAAACCACCTCCATCGGCTTTATCTTTGGTCTTGGGGTGGTGGTCTCTCTGGTGGTGGGGACAGTGATTGTTTACCAGGTGCTCTATACCGATATCCGGGACCACCTGCGGGAGTACGCCACCCTCAAGGCGATCGGCTATAGCGGTGGCTATCTGTTTAAAACCGTGATTCAAGAAGCGCTAATTCTGGCGGCCATGGGCTATATTCCCGGATTAATTCTGGCGATCGGGCTCTATCGCTTTACCGATCAGGCCACCGCCGGCTCTTTGCCCATGCAGATGGGGCCAGCCCGGGCGGTGTTTGTATTGGGGTTAACCATCCTCATGTGCAGCCTATCGGGCTTGATTTCTGTGCGCAGGGCGGTGAGTGCCGACCCCGCCGATGTCTTTGCCTAAATCAGGTTGACCCCATGCGTACCCCTCTGGCTCTGCTAAACCTGATTCACGATCGCCGTAAGTTTCTAACCTCTGTGGCTGGGGTGGGCTTTGCGGTGCTGCTGATGTTGTTATTTAATGGCTTCAAAAATGCCCTGTACGACAGCCAAACCCACTTTTTAGAGCAGCTCAATGGCGATATCGTAATTATCAACCGGTTAAAGGAAAACATGTTTGTGCCCCGTTCCTTTCCCCGTCGTCGCCTTTACCAGGCCCAGGCGGTGGATGGGGTGGCGGCAGCCTACCCGATCTATACCAGTGACGCCCGCTGGAAAAACCCGGAAACTAAAAAAACTCGCCCCGTGCGGGTGATTGCCTACAACCCTGTCGATCCAGTTTTACGTTTGCCAGAGGTGCTGGCCCACCGGCAAGATCTGCGTCTGCCCAACACCGCCTTAATAGATCGTCGGGCCCGGGCCGAATTGGGGCCCCGGCAAGAGGGTGTGGTGACCGAATTAGCCGATCGCCAGATTCATATCGTCGGCACCTTCAGCCTGGGTACAGATTTTGCCGCCGGCAACGGTAATTTAATCATGAGTGACCAAAACTTTTTGCGTTACTTTGCCAACCGTGGCCCCCAGGAAGATAAACGCAGCGTTGCCACCGCCGATATTGGCTTACTGCAACTCCAGCCTGGTGCGGCAGTGGAGGGGGTGGTTCGGGCGCTGCGCCAGCGTCTACCCCAGGATGTGCTGGTACTGCCCAAATATGGCCCTGAGGGCTTTATTCGCCGGGAACGCCAGTACTGGGAAAAAAATACCAATATCGGCTTTGTGTTTTCTCTGCTGACGACCATGGGCTTTATGGTGGGCATTATTTTGGTTTACCAGATTCTTTACACCGATATTGCCGACCACTGGTCAGAATACGCCACCCTTAAGGCGATCGGCTATAGCAACCGGTTTTTGCTGGGGGTGGTGGTTCAAGAAGCGGTGATTTTGTCGGTGTTGGGTTTTATTCCAGCCCTACTGGTGAGTTCTCTACTCTACCAACTGGGGGAGACGATCACAGGGTTGCGATTTACCCTCACCCTAGATCGGATTCGAGGGTTTTATCTGCTAACCCTAGTGATGTGCCTGATAGCAGGAGCGATCGCCCTGCGCAAGGTACAACGCACCGACCCTGCCGAGGTATTTGGTCTCTAGGGGCAGGGGAGTGATCAGACTGTTGGGTAAATCTGGATGCTGGCAACCAAGCATCACCGGCTTCAGCCTGATCTGGTATGGTCATTCACCTCAAAACATCGATCTTAACTTACTAATCGAACACCCTCATAGCGCCTTAATCTGCAGCGAAATATAAACACAGGTTATACTTCAATCGAAAAAACTTGCAGCAAATAATCCCCTATAGTACGCTTGAATTGAGTCGGAGTGAGGGTAGTTATAATCAGTTAGGACTCAAGAAAGGAGACAGGGTTTTGCTATCAACGGTTGAACAGAGAAGACTGCAACTCTCAAAAAGCACCGAAGCAGAAAAAAAGGCAAACTTTGGTCAGTTTCTTACGCCAGAAAGCACAGCCACATTTATGGCAAGCCTTTTCCCGAATGGAGGTGGGCTCTGTTACCTTTTAGATGCAGGGGCCGGGATCGGCTCATTATCTGCGGCTTTTTTGGATAGGTGGCAAAAGGGTGGTTTTGACTTTCAGCGAGTCGAGGTCAATGCGTTTGAACTAGACCGCAGCCTGACTGAACATTTGTCAAAAACCTTAGGTAAATACAGCCATCAATCTAATTTCTTGTCTAACATTTATCCAGAAGATTTTATTCATGCTGCGGCTGAATCACTGACTGGTAACTTATTTGCTAGACCTTTGGTGTACTACACCCACGCGATTCTCAATCCGCCATACAAAAAAATCAACAGCAACTCCCCACATCGGTTAGCTCTACGCCGTGTCGGCATCGAGACAGTGAACCTATATAGTGCTTTTGTTGCCCTGGCTATTGCTCAGGCTGCGCCAGGCGGGCAAATTGTTGCGATCATTCCGCGCAGTTTCTGCAATGGGCCCTATTATCGGCCATTCCGCGACTTTATGATGAAACGGGTAGCGATCCGACACATTCACTTATTCGAGTCCCGCAGCAAGGCATTCAAGGACGACGAGGTGCTGCAAGAAAATATCATCATCCGACTAGAGCGGGACGGTCAGCAGGAGTCGGTGACGATTTCGACATCAACCGATGATAGTTTCGCTGATCTGGTTACCCATGAACACCCCTTCGACCGGATCGTATTTCCCGATGATCCAGAACGGTTCATTCACGTTCCTACGTCCCTAGAGAAAAACGTCATCGAACTATCCCAGGTGATCGGCTGTAGTCTGGCCGATCTTGGCCTTAAGGTATCGACCGGGCCAGTGGTCGATTTCCGGTTGAAAGAGCACCTGCGAGACATGCCGGCAGAGAGTACTGTACCGCTGTTGTATCCTGCCCATGTCAGCAGTACAGGCACCACATGGCCCATCCAGGGGATGAAGAAACCCAACGCCATCGAGCGCAATAGCGAGACCGAAAAATGGCTATATCCCAATGGCTTCTACTGTGTGGTTCGGCGATTCTCATCCAAGGAAGAAAAGCGCCGCATCGTGGCCAGCGTCGTGGAACCAGGGACATTTGGTAAGGCATCCCTGATAGGGTTTGAAAATCATCTAAATCTTTTCCACGAGAACAAAAAGGGCTTGCCAGAGTTTCTGGCCCGTGGGTTAGCCGTGTTTCTCAATACGACTGCGGTGGATCAGCTTTTTCGGTGTTTTAACGGACATACACAAGTTAATGCGACCGATCTTAAGCTGATTAGATATCCTTGCCGTTCTGTCTTGGTTCAGCTTGGCGAGTGGGCGACTAGTCAGGAAATACTTACACAAGACCTGATCGACGATAAGCTAAGAACCCTGACTTGATGAAGGATAAGGAAGATTACATTAAGGCGGCGCAGCAGATTATCGTTGCCCTAGGTCTGCCCCGATCTCAGCAGAATCAGCGGTCTGCTTTTTGTCTCTTGGCCCTTCTCAATCTGACGCCGGGCAAGGCCTGGGCTGATGCAGAAAACCCGCTTATGGGAATCACCCCCATCATAGATTGGGCACGGGCTCACTACGATAAAGAATATGCGCCGAATACCCGCGAGACAATACGTCGTCAGACCATGCACCAGTTCTGCGACGCTGGGGTGGCTCTCTACAACCCGGACGAGCCTGATCGCCCGGTAAATAGCCCGAAAGCGGTTTACCAGATCGAACCTGCAACCCTGGCTTTGCTGCGTACCTTTGGTACCTTAGCCTGGCACGACACCCTGATCGCCTATCTAAGCCACCGCAAAACCCTGGTGAGCAAATATGCCAGAGAACGGGAACACCACCGCATCCCTGTTAAGATTACGCCTGGTCAACAAGTTACCCTCAGCCCTGGCGAGCACAGTGAACTGATTCGAGGGATTATCGAAGAGTTTGCCCCACGTTTTGCCCCAGGTAGCCTACTGGTGTATGTCGGGGACACTGGCGAAAAGTGGGGCTACTTTGATGCTTCCCTACTCGCTGAGGTGGGAGTGACCGTCGATTCCCACGGCAAAATGCCTGACGTAGTGCTGTACTACACGGCAAAAAACTGGCTACTACTGATTGAGTCTGTGACCAGTCACGGACCTGTTGATGGAAAGCGGCATGCTGAACTGGCCAAACTGTTTGCCAGATCGAGGGCTGGGCTTGTCTATGTGACCGCTTTTCCAAACCGGGCTGTGATGGGTCGCCACTTGGGTGAAATCGCGTGGGAGAGTGAAGTATGGGTGGCAGATACGCCGTCCCACCTGATTCATTTTAATGGTGAACGTTTTTTAGGGCCCTATAATGAATTTTAACTGGGTTCCTAAGGCCGATATCATAGATACCTGCTTAGCAGGGGAGTGATCAGACTGTTGGGTAAATCTGGATGCTGGCAACCAAGCATCACCGGCTTTAGCTTGGTCTAGCCTGCTGTTTTGAACACTTCCGCATGGTAGAAAGCAGGTAGAGTCGCCGGATGCTTTAAAGCAATCACCAAAACCAACCAAAGGCAACCAAAATCTTGATCAGGGGTCTCTTTGATCAGCTTTTGTCATGAAGGCTAGCTCGCAAATCAACGGAAATAATAAGGAAAGGTTAGTCTGGGGTCTGGTGGTTTTTTAATCGTGTACCCTCTAATAATCTTTAGTTAATATTTGTTTTCTCTATGTATTGTTTCCTTGACAGTTAGTTCTCTTCCAGAGTTTAATAGCCCTATTGCATCTATTCCCTAACTCAGTTGATTAGCGGTTTGGTCCAGGTCATTCGCATCTACGTCCTGGCCCTACTGGGTTATTGGTGAGCTCTTACCGCCTTACAGTCCCGTGTCTACAGGTCTTTTTTACCTAAAGGTTGCATTCCATCGATGCTCCCACGCTGTTTCTCTGCAGGTCTTGCCACTGCATGGGTAAGCAGTCACCCGGTCGATTCGGGCGAGACTGCGGTGCCCTTTGCTGTGGGCTGAGATCTACGGGGTGACTCGGTGTGCTGGGCTGAGGGGTTGCAACTATACATGTACCCTGGTGGACTTGACCTGTCTCTGTCATTACTCAAAGTCTTAGGAGACTATTCGATGAAATTAGTTCATTTTGGTCGCTTTGCCCTGGCTGCCTCTGGTTTGGCTATGGCCATGGCCGTACCTGCCCATGCTCAATTGATTACCAATAACCACGCCACCCAGGTGACCCTCACCGTGGCACCGGCCACCGTCGAATCAACCGCCAGAACTTCTTCTAGTTCTATGTCCGGGTCTGGCCTTGGCGCTGTGGTTTTACCGGTGATTGGGGCTACTGGCACAATTACCGCCGGTACGGCAGCGGCTGGTCCCACCGGGGGAGCCTTCAGTTTCTCCCAGTCGGTTGCCGATGAGGATACCGTCGCTACTGTTGCCGTTAGCGGCAGTACGGTCACCCCTCCTACCTACTCTAACCATATTGTGCAGGTCGGAGGGACGAAGGATACTCTGGCCGGTGCGGCTAGCAGCAACAATGGCTTTACAACTACTGCGGGTCTTGACGGGATTGTCGTTGTTGCTGGTGGAGCCGGTACGACCGCCAGTGTCTTACAACAAAACAGTGTGACGGTGTTCAAGTAGAAGCCCAGTTAGCGGGGGTTGAGGGTGCTGTTGATGCATCCTAGACACCCGCTAACCGGACTATAGCTGTGGCTTGGGGTTGGGCTTGTCCCCCGGGCTTTGCCGCCTGGGAAAAGGGCAAGTTTACCGCCCCA
>JAGWXD010000073.1 GCA_018970085.1 Cyanobacteria bacterium REEB459 | reverse complement strand
CAGGGGACCTTGGGGTTTGGGTGACACCTCGGGGGTTTTAGAAACGGCTGCATAGGTTGCATTGGCCTGGCCTTGCACCCAACTCTCTGAGGTCTCAGTCGCCCGGGCAATCCCCGCTAGCAGAATCTTCTCGTGTAACAACCGATTCACCAAGTCTTGGGTCTCCTTTGGTTTCGGTCGCCATTGCGGATCTTCCACGAATTGACATCCACAGTCCCGGCACTTGTAAAGTTGCTTCCCCCGGTGGCTGGTGCCGTTCTTAGAGATATGGTGAGACCCACAGGTCGGACAGGTCATCTCAATAGCCATGAGCTTGTCTGCCTTATTATCCCAGTGGCGTAACCTGATTTTCCTCTTTCCCGTGCATTAATGGACTACCAATGAGAATTGCTGAAGGCGCCATGGTCTGCCCTAGGACCAGGCGCTCCTATGATAGACTAACTTCAGTAATGTTGCTTGCTAATCAGTATTTAAGGAGTAGGGTTGTGGTTGAACCATTGCTGAGTGGCATTGTATTAGGGTTGATTCCGGTTACCCTGGCAGGTTTGTTCGTAGCCGCCTACCTCCAATATCGTCGTGGTAATCAATTCGATCTCTAGTCCCTGGCTAGGGCGGGTTTGATGCCAGGACCGCCCAAGCTGTTTTTAACCATGCGGTCATGGTCCGGCCCAACCATTCCCCAGCGTTAGACCATCCCACTGGATGATTGAAAAGCCCAGGGGGCTATGGCTATCCTGCAGGATTTTTAAGGCACTTGAGGGATTTTAGCGATACCCCGGTCCTTGACCTACCCCCAGATACCCTTTGTAAATTCCCTTTCTGGTCCGGGTATTGGTCTAAACTGATAGGGTTTATCCTTATATCTATAGGCCAAGGCTCGGGCTATGTCTAATTCGATTAAAACCATACTGGTCACTGGCGGTGCCGGTTATATCGGCAGCCACGTTGTTTTAACGTTGCAACAGGCGGGCTACCGGGTAGTGATCTTGGATAACCTGGTTTACGGCCACCGAGACTTGGTGGAACAGGTTTTAAAGACTGACCTAGTGGTTGGTAGCACCCTGGATAGAGATCTGCTGAGGACTGTCTTTGCGGACTACTCCATAGATGCGGTCATGCATTTTTCCGCCTATGCCTATGTGGGTGAGTCGGTAACCAATCCTAGTAAATACTACGAGAATAATCTGGTAGGTACCCTGACCCTACTGGATGCCATGGTGGAAGCAGGGGTCAAAAACTTTGTTTTTTCCTCTACCTGTGCCACCTATGGTGTGCCTGAAGAACTACCCATTCCCGAGAACCATCCCCAGTCTCCCATCAATCCCTACGGCGCTACCAAGCTCATGGTAGAACGGGTACTGGCGGATTACGATCAGGCCTACGGTCTGCACTCTGTCTGTTTTCGCTACTTTAATGCGGCAGGTGCCCATCCCGAAGGGATTTTGGGAGAAGATCATAACCCTGAAACCCATCTAATTCCCCTGGTTCTGCAAACGGCCCTGGGTAAACGGGACGCCATCTACGTCTACGGTACCGATTACGCCACCCCCGATGGCACCTGTATTCGTGACTATATCCACGTCTGTGACCTGGCCAATGCCCACCTCTTAGGGTTGGAGTATCTACTTAAGGGGGGAGAAAGCACCGTCTTTAACCTGGGCAATGGCAGTGGGTTTTCGGTGCGAGAGGTGATTGATGCCGCCACCCGCATTACCGGTAGAACCATTACCGTCGTTGAAACCGATCGCCGCCCTGGTGATCCCCCCGCCCTGGTAGGGGGCAGTCAGCGAGCTCGCCAGGTCCTGGGGTGGAATCCCCAGTACAGTGATCTCGATACCATTTTGACCCATGCCTGGGGCTGGCACCAGCAGCGCCACGGCTAAGGTCTCCCCATAGCCCTTGGTCAAAACCCTTTGAAAACCCTGGTAATTGGCTACGGTAATACCCTACGGGGGGACGATGGGGTCGGCTACCGCCTGGCGGAGATGGTAGAAACCCTGGCTCTAGAGGGGGTAGAGGGTTATCCCTGCCACCAGCTAACGCCAGAACTGGCCGCCGATCTGACCCGAGTTGATCGGGTGATTTTTGTTGACGCCACCTCTCCCCAAAATCCCCCCAGCCCCCTGCGGTTAGAGCGGTTAAGGGGCGGTTCTAGCCCCAACCTGGGGATGCATCACGCCCATCCGGCCCAAATCCTGGCGCTGGCCGAGACCCTCTACGGTCACTCGCCACTGGCCTACGCCCTGCTGCTGCCCAGCATTCACATGGGCTATGGCGAAAGCCTGTCCCCGATCGCCCAGGTTGGCCTTGAGCAGGGCCTGGGGTTACTGCAGACCCTGCTGCTGCAACCAACCGCCTCCCTCCTGCCGGATTGATCAAGCCCCAGGGCTGTCCCTTATAAATACTTTCTCAGCAGCAGTTCCAGTTTTTTCAGGGTGGCGGGGGGAGCCTGGTGGAGGGGCGTAATAATGGCATGCTGGAGGGCTGAATGGGCCTCTGATGCGGGGGGATGGGCGGCGATCCGGGCCACGGATTCCCGAATCACCCGCTGGGCATTGAGGGCGTTTTTTTGCAGATTGCGGATCACCATGTCTACGGTAACGCTGGCATGGTCTGGGTGCCAGCAATCATAGTCGGTAACCAGGGCCAGGGTAGCGTAGGCGATTTCTGCTTCCCGGGCTAGTTTGGCCTCTGGTAAATTGGTCATGCCTATCACCGCGGCTCCCCAGCGACGATAGACCTCAGCGGATTCTGCTTTGGTGGAAAAGGCCGGTCCTTCCATGCAGACATAGGTGCCGCCCCGATGCAGGGTAACCTCGGGTAACTGCAACGCCTCCACCGCATCCGCCAGTACACCCGCCAGTTGCAAACACACCGGGTCGCCAAAGGCAATGTGGGCGACCACGCCGTCGCCAAAGAACGTAGAGACCCGATTACGGGTGCGATCAATAAACTGATGGGGCACCACCATATCCAGGGGTTTGGCGGACTCCTGCAGAGAGCCCACCGCCGAGGCGGAAATCAGGTACTCCACCCCCAGGGACTTCATGGCGTAGATATTGGCCCGGGCCGGTAATTCTGATGGCATGAGGGTATGGTGACGGCCGTGGCGAGCTAAAAAGGCCACGGGCACCCCCTCCAGGCGACCTAGCACAATCCCATCGGAGGGCTCGCCAAAGGGGGTATCCACCTGAACCTCCTGCAGATCGGTCAGTCCCTCCATTTGGTAGAGACCACTGCCCCCAATAATGCCGATTTGCGCCTCTGTCACCATGGGTAAGACTTGAGTACAAACATTTAGCCCTAACCTCAGCCCGGCCGGGCTGATACTGACTGCCCTACTATCAGCATATTTCTGGCAGAGGCAGTTGTCGGTCTAGACCCTGACTATGGTATCAGGTATTGACCTGCTGACTATGGGCCTCTAACCAGGACTACCGCCGCCACCGGCCGGCGGTAGCTGGGCAGGGCTCTAGGGGCGATGGGGTTGATAGTAAACCTCAGACCCCTGATCGGGCACGTAGCGGCATTGCCAAAAGGCTTGACAGAAACTGCTCCAAAGGGATGTCTGGGACTGCCGATAATAGTCACCCAGAATAGGCTTGATGGCCGCCGTGGCAGTTTTCAAGTGGTAGTGGGGAATGCCCAGGAAGATATGGTGGGCCACGTGGGTACCGATGTTGTGGTGGAGGTTGTTAACTATCCCGTAGTCGCGGTCAATGGTGGAGAGGGCACCCTTCAGAAAGTTCCAATCCTGACCCCGATACCAGGGAATGTCGGGAGTAGTGTGGTGGAGTAGGGTGACTAAATCCAGCCATACCACAAACACCAGATAGGGCATCAGGTAAAATTTCACTGTAAAGCCGACTCCCCATTGCAGGGTCAGCCCCAGCAGTAGGGTAACCATAGCTGCACAGCAAAGGGTGCTGGTTAGCACGCCGCCCCGTTCCGAGGGCCGAAACAGCGGACTGCTGGGCAGAAAGTGGGACCCCTTGCGTCCAGGCGATCGCAGAAACAGATACAAGGGATAGGCTAGCAGGGAGGCATAGAACCGGACAAACCGCTGGGCTATAGGCAGATTACGGTACTGGCTTTCTGAGAGGGGATACCAACTCTCGTCGGTATCGATGTTGGCGGTATTGGCATGGTGGGTGCGGTGACTAATCCGCCAGCCATGGTAGGGCACCAGAATCGGGGTATGGCAAAGATGGCCCACCAGATGATTTAGCCAGCTCCACTTAGAGAAAGAACCGTGACCGCAGTCGTGGCCCACCACAAACAAAGCCCAGAAGAGGGTGCCTTGCATTACCCAAAACAAGGGATAAACCCACCAGATATCCAGGCGGTAGGCGGCGACATAGAGAACTACAACCAAACCCAAATCCCTTAAAAAGTAGGCGATGGATCGCCAGGCAGAGGGTTGAAAACACTGGTCTGGAATAGCGTTCTTTAAATCCTGAAGGCTAAAGGGTAGGTCCGAATCAGGCTGAGCCTGGGCGAGGGATGATTTTCCCTGAGGGGAAGACTGGAGACTTTTTAATTGCACAAAAGGAACCAAGTTTAGTGGTAAGCAGTAGCGCCCCCTCGCCTAGGGTTGAGGGGAGGGCCGTTATCCATCCTAACCTTTGGTGATCCCCAAAATAGCAGTGGATTTGGCGGAGTTGCCCGGATTAGACTCCGTCCAGCCTGGGCGGAGGTGTAGTAACCCTGGTTAAAGTCAATACTGCTCCTAAGGGCGATTAAGCTTTCCCTAGAGCCGGTGGGGCGATCGCCCAGACTCAAGAGAATCCCCCAGAATAGATGGGGTCTCCCTACTGTTTGCAAGGACCCGGCGAAATGCTAGTCAATGCCCATTCAGGACCCCTGCCCATTCATGCTGCCGTTGATCGCTGTCCCCTGGTTGTGGATCCGACCACTCCCCTAATTGATGTGATTGTATTGATGAGTCAAACTCGGGGGTTTAGCTGTACCCTAGCAGACCAGACAGAACCATCGGCCCCCCTTGACTTTTGGCATGGGGAGTCACGCTCTAGTTGTGTGCTAATCACTGAAGCCAGGCGGGTAGTGGGTATTTTTACAGAGCGGGATGTGGTCCGTCTAACTGCCAGTGGCATTGATCTGGCCTCTGTTTCCATCGCCGAGGTGATGGCTACCCCTGTTATCACCCTGGCTGAAGATAGATTTCAGGAAATCTTCGCGGCGCTGTTCCTCTTTCGTCGTTATCGGATTCGTCATCTGGTGATTGTGGACGGCAACAGCTACCTGGTGGGTTTGGTTTCCCACGAAAGCATTCGCCAGATCTTGCGTCCCACCAACCTGCTTAAATTACGCCGGGTAGGGGAGGTGATGACCCCCCAGGCGATCTACGCCCTGCCCTCTACTCCTATTACGAGTCTGGCCCAGCAGATGGCGGAACAACGGGTCAGCTGCGTTGTGATTGTCGAAGCATCCGATATTAACCGGCAGGAACGGGAAACGGTAATTCCCATTGGTATTGTCACAGAACGAGATGTGGTGCAATTTCAGGCCCTTGGCCTGAACCTGGCTCAAACCCTGGCCCAAACCGTTATGAGTGGCCCGCTATTTCTAGCCAGCCCAGATGATTCCCTTTGGGATGCCCACCAGGTGATGCAGCGCCATCGGGTACAGCGACTAGTGGTTTCCTGGAACTGGGGCCAGGGGCTGGGAATTATCACCCAGACCAGTTTGCTCAGGGTCTTTGATCCGATGGAAATGTACGGAGTCGAAGATACCCTTCACCAGGCTGCTCAGACCCATGGCAAACCTGGAGAATGGGGCCAGACCGGATCCTTGATGGGGAATCGCCCTGACGCTGCGATCGCAATTCCAGAACCAGCTGTCCCCCAGAGCCTAGGGGTTCTGATCAGGCGTCTTAGCCACCTGAGTGTTTGCCTGCAGCAACTGCAACTCCCTGAACCTCAACAGCAGTATGTGGGGGAGTTGGCGGCAGAACTAGAGGCTATCTGCCATCAACTAGCTGAGACAGATAGGCGTACCCCCTAGTCTACCCCTAACCCTGCCCCGATTAGTCTTCGTAGATGCGACACTCATCGGCATCGGGATTAGCATCGCAATAGCTCTCCAAAGAGTTCTTGCGGGGTTTTTGGTGTTGGTGGCCCGCCTCTGCCTTGAGTTCTTCGACGGTATCCCAGGCAACTTTGCTCTCCGAGGAGGTGGCGCCCAGGCGCTCGCTCAGTTCACGGGCTTCTTGAGTAGCAGCTTCAATGCGGGCCTCAATAGAGGTGGCATCCTTATTCTGGTTTTCAATCGGGGTGGTCATAGTTGTAGACAGTAGGGTGACAATCGATACGTTACTTTACTTTATAATGACCTGTCAAAAATATTGCCGGGCCTGGTAACAGACCCGGCAATATGGCCTTAGATCCTAACTACGTCTCTGCCGAATCTACTTGAAACCCTTGCCAGAAAAGCAAAAGCTGAGTAGATCTGTAACATCCCTAATTCTATTCCATTGGGGCCTATCTAACCAGGTAACTCCGGCGCTCTTTTCTCCCTGTGCGCTCCTGTTGACCTAAGCCTTGTCCTAGAATAGGAGACTATCGAGAGTGCAGGTACGCCATGACCGTTCGTGTTCGCATTGCCCCCAGTCCCACGGGAAATCTGCATATTGGCACCGCCCGGACGGCGGTCTTCAACTGGCTATTTGCCCGTCACCAGGGGGGGCAGTTTATTCTTCGGGTCGAAGATACGGACACCGAACGGTCTAAGCCTGAGTTTACCGAAAACATTCTCAGTGGGTTGGGCTGGCTAGGGCTGACTTGGGATGAGGGGCCATTCTTTCAGTCCCAGCGCTTTGATTTGTACCATCAGACGATTCAAACCCTTTTAGACCAGGGGTTAGCCTATCGCGCCTATGATACCCCGGATGAGTTAGAGGCTATGCGGGAGGGGATGAAAGCCCAGGGTCAGGCTCCCCGCTATGATAATCGCCATCGTGACTTGAGCCCTGCTCAGCAGGCTGCCTTTGAGGCGGAGGGGCGACCAGCGGTGATTCGCTTCAAAATTGATGACCAGCGCACCCTCAGCTGGCATGACCTGGTGCGGGGTACGGTGACTTGGCAGGCCAGCGACCTGGGCGGTGACATGGTAGTGGCCCGGGCCTCCGCTGGGGGAGCCATTGGTCAGCCCCTCTATAACCTGGCTGTGGTGGTTGACGATATCGATATGGCCATTACCCATGTGATTCGGGGAGAAGACCACATCGCCAATACCGCTAAACAAATCCTCCTCTACGAAGCCCTAGGGGCGGCCGTTCCCAGCTTTGCCCATACTCCCCTGATTCTGAATCAAAGCGGCCAGAAGCTGTCTAAACGAGATGGGGTAACCTCGATTTCCGACTTCCAAGCCATGGGTTTTGTCGCCCCGGCCTTGGCTAACTATATGACCCTGCTGGGCTGGTCCGCCCCCGACGCTCGGGAACGCTTTACCCTGGCCGAGGCCGCCCAGATGTTTAGCTTTGATCGGGTCAACAAGGCTGGGGCTCGCTTCGACTGGGACAAGCTGGACTGGCTCAATAGTCAGTATCTCCATGCTTTAGATCCGGTTGATCTGTTGGACCTGGCCCTCCCCTTTCTCCACAGGGCTGGTTACGGCCCCTACGGAGAAGGCGATCGCCCCTGGCTACTGGCCCTGATGACCTTGATTGGCCCCAGTCTTACCCGGTTGACCGATGTTGTTGATCAAAGCCGTTGTTTCCTCACGCCAACCATCGAGGTGCAGGAGGACGGTAGGGTTCAGTTGCAACAGCCAGGTGCCATAGAGGCGATCGCTGCCCTACTGGCAGCCTTGACCTCCCCTGGGGCTCCCACCGACCTCAAGGATCTCAAAACCCTGGTGGACCAAGTAACCCAGGCCCAGGGGGTGAAAAAGGGCCTGGTCATGAAGTCGCTGCGGGCGGCCCTGATGGGTTCTCTGCAGGGACCAGACCTGATGGAATCCTGGTTAATTTTGCGCCAGCAACAGGTGGATATTCCCCGACTGGAGAGGGCCCTAAGCCAGCAGTCTGCCTAGCCCGGCAGATTTTTTTTCAACAAGCCTTTGAGCGATTTTTTCTCAGAGGATGTTTGAAAAGGGGTAAGTATGTAGCCAATTACGCCAAGCGTCTCAGCATAATCCGGACCAGGGGAATCTGCAGCATCGCCGCAGCATTTTCAGGCAGTTGTTCATAGTCCTGGACTAGTCGCCGTGACCATTGCCACCATCCGAAGGTACGCTCCACAATCCAGCGTTTCTTCAGTAAGACAACCTGAGTTCGGGTTAAGCCGATGGGGGAAGAGCGAAGTCAAGATTGAGCGAGGGCTTCTTGGGCTGATGGCAGTAGGCAATCAAGCCACAGAGAACATTGACCATAAAGTTGGCGGGGCTGCGATGCCTGGAATGCT
>JAGWXD010000001.1 GCA_018970085.1 Cyanobacteria bacterium REEB459 | reverse complement strand
GCCCCCTTCCTCGCCGTTCATAAAGATACGCGCTTGGGTACCGAGGCCGGTGAGGGGGTTGTAGAAGGCACTGACCTCAGGCAGGTCAGCGGAACAGAAGCGGTTAAAGGTAATGGTGCTGGTGGTGGTAGCAGAGCGTTGGGTGGCCACATCCCAGTTGTAGACTTTTTGGATTAAGTCCCCACCACTGACCACCGAGAGGTCAGACTTGTTAATTACCCAGCTGGAAATAAAGGCTCCCTTGCCGCCATGGGCCCTAACCGCCCCGGTGGTGCTGCCCAGTTCGTGGCCCATTAATAGGGTAAAGGTGCCATCCAGATTGTCGAAGGCCCCTAATCCATCGGGAATACCCACCATTTTGTAACCGTTACTGGGGGCATCGCCTGTGGTTAGAATCGAGGTCACCTTCACCCCCGTGGCCGAGGCCGCTGGAATCACGTAGGGGGTCTGACTGCTGCTGGGACCGGTCAGGGTAGTAGCCATAATGTTAAAACCTCGAAATGACGGGAGATATCTTTATGAAGCTAAGGAAACTTTTCAGTAAATCCACGTAGATTCTACGGATGACAGTATGGTCTCGGGTTAAGTGCAGACTAAGTTCTGACTAAGCGACGGCTATGATCAACATAAGTAAGATTTTCTTTAGATTTTCCCCGCGGCTGAAATGCTGTCTATCATCAGGAAGTTCTCAATCATCCTGAATCAGCTGGAGTTGACGCCACAGGACTAAAGTGTCAGAGGTCAAGACAGATACAGATGTTGAGGCCCGTTGGAGAAAATAATCTACTTAAGAACATCACCCTATCAAGCAAAACCTTGGAGGTTTTTGGCCTGGCTTAGAACCAGAAGGTCACACCGCACAAGCTTGAAGATGTTATTCGCTGTAAGTGCAATCTGGGGGCAGTTATGGTGACCCTTGTTCTGACCTAAACCATTTCTTATCCTTTTCTTAATCCTTCGAGTTCATATTATCTAAGTAATACTCGTATTCCAATGACTTCACATTAGGTACTTAGAAATAAGTGCTTAAAGGTAAATTATTGTGCTTTTTCGGCTTTCGATTAATTTATGCCTAAGGCAGATAGACTGGCTTGCTGGAAAACTTTTGTGTGATCTGTAGATAGTCTTTGTTAGATCGTCTTGTTAGAGTTTTAGGGCTTATGGAGTAGTGATGCGACCCAATCTTGATGGTATGGGCCCGATTTTTTTCAATTGACTTTCTGTTGATTCAGGTCCTAAGTTTCTTATTTGGGTAGTGCCATTTCTATATAATTGAGATAATTGAGTTTTTGACTGTTTTAGTTCCGTTATTTTTTGGCCGAATTGATATCCTTTTGAAGAGTTTTGCCGTTAGTTATCAGGTTCTTTCGGGATAAATTTTTAACTGAGACAATTTTTAATGCAACAACTAATTTCTCCCAGAACTTATCAGGTTGATCTACCCCAGCTGTCTTTCGGTCTGGTTACCCCTAGTTATGGTCAAGATTTTCAACGCTGTCAGTTGCTGTGTAAAACCCGCAAAAAATTTTGGCCCGAGTCGGTAAAGCACTACATTATTGTTGATGCTAGAGATGCCTCCCTATTTAGAGATTTAGGCGATTCTAGTACCGAAATTTTGATCGTAGAAGATATTCTGCCCTGGTGGATTAAACGGTTACCCCTGTCTCAGCAAGGCTGGATTAACTTTAAAGGATTGCCTATTCGCAATTGGATATTACAACAGCTTGTCAAGCTATCCATCGCAACCGTTATTGAAGAAGATATTTTTGGTTTTGTTGATTCCGATGTGGCCTTTATTCGGCCCTTTGATCCCTCTGGTTTTGTACAGGAGCAACGGGTAAGACTTTACCGTAACCCCGCTTCTATTCCTGCGGAGTGGAAAAATTTTAGCCGATGGTATCACAGTAGCGCTAGACTTTTAGGAATTCCACCCGTCATTTATCCGGCCCCAAACTTTATTGGTGATTTGATTACCTGGCGCCGAGACCTGGTGCTCAAGCTGCATGATTACTTAGAGATGCGATTTCATTGCCACTGGTTAGAGACGCTGGCTAATACCTTGCATTGGTCGGAATACATTCTCTACGGTATGTTTATTGAGCATGTGTTGAAACCAGAAGCCGGTCATTACTATGACCCTGTCTGCCCGGGATTACAATACTTTTCTACCCAGCCTATGAGCGATTTTGAACTTAAGGCTTTCATAGACAAGGTTGAGCCGGAGCAAATTATGATAATGATTTCTGCTAAGGCAAGAATTGAACCTCAGCGTTACGAACATCTACTTTAGTCGATTTCAAGGCATCTTAAGCAAAGTTAGATGATTGGTAAAAATGCTTACAATCTTAACAAGTGGAGACAAGGGCACTAGATTGCCCTGTCATGGGTATCTATGACAGCTAAGATTTTAGCCAGGTAAAAACCCTAAGGGGACTTGTTTGGGGCTGCCCCTTTCCAACCACACTCTCAAATTCTATAATTGAGTATTATTTGTTTGTTTAGAGTTGACCCAGGGTTGGCCGAGCGGATGAGGCAGCGAACTCATAATTCGCCTTAGGCAGGTTCAACTCCTGCACCCTGGATAGCAAAATTACGTCAGTAGCAGGAGGGTACCGCGCTGGATGCTGTGCTGATGGCTTAGCCTGGGAAGGCAGGCATTATTGGCTTTTTGGTCTTTTTTGCTTTCTAGCCTGTTAGCAAAGGATTGATAACTAAAGTGAGAGTTATCTATGGCTCCAAATACTGGGGCGTGCCTGGCTGAGGTCGACGACTAGCCCTGGGTTAAAGTCTCTACGGTTAGTTTGTGTTGGTGGTATACACTGTAGAAGATTTCTTTTGTTCAATGTCTAGCGCTGAAAAAGACTGGTATGAACTCCGCTGTGGCCCTAACTCTAATTTTATTGTCTCTCATGATTGGTACTGGTGTAATTAGTGCCTCCTGGGGGTTTACGGCGGGTAGCCAGGCCCTTAGCGGTATTCGTCAACCCGATGCTCGACCCGCCAACGCAGCTGCTATGAACCGCGAGGCGGGCGCTAAAGGTCAGGGTTTTGCCAAGGAGTCTGATATTTTAGCCCAGGTTAAGGTTCTGACTAGTGGCGGGGAACGTTAGGTAGGTGAGGCCTGGTTTATCGTAACGATCTCCTATGTGCCTTCTAAATTTGTCTCTGGGTTTAATTGTCCCCTATACCCTGACCATCAGCGCCATCGCTTCCCGAGTGTTGGCGATATTACTTTTAATTAGTATAAATGCCTTTTTCGTAGCGGCTGAGTTTTCTATTGTTTCGGTACGTCGCTCCCGCATTAGTCAACTGGTTGCCCAGGGGGATCCACAGGCTAGAACAGTACAGCATTTACAGAGCCACCTGGACCGTCTGCTCTCCACCACTCAGCTAGGAATTACCCTCTCCAGTTTAGCCCTGGGCTGGATCGGCGAGAGCACCATGGCCGTTATTCTGGTTTTCTGGATTCGCCATAGCCCCCTTAGCCAGGACCAGGGCAACTCTCTGGCCCATGCTATAGCTATTCCTACGGCTTTTCTATTGGTTGCCTATTTGCAAATTGTTCTGGGAGAGCTATGTCCCAAGTCTCTAGCTATGCTGTACCCGGAAGAACTGGCCCGGTACCTGGCACCCCTGAGCCTGGCGATCGCCAGGCTATTTAATCCCTTTATCTGGGTCTTGAATCAATCCACCCGATGCCTCCTGCGGCTACTTCGAATCCAGTATAGGAACCAATTTAGCTATAGTCGTTTAACTCCTGAGGAACTCCAGTTAATTATTCGCAACACCACCGAGACTCCTGATTTAGACGCTGAGGAACGGGAACTTTTAAACAACGTATTTGAATTTCGGGATGTGGCGGCTGGAGAAATCATGATTCCTCGCACCCAGATCCACGCAGTTAATCTGTCTGCCAATCTGGCAGACCTACTGACAACCGTAGCCAGAACCGATCATTCCCGCTACCCGGTGATTGGTGATTCCATTGACGACGTTGAAGGTGTTGTTGATTTAAAGCATCTTTTAGGCCCGTTGGCCAGGCAAGAGATTACCCCGGCTACCCCCATTCAGCCATGGGTAAGACCAGCTCGCTTTGTACTTGAACATACTCCATTACACGAAATTTTAGCCACGATTCAGCGCACTGGTCAGGAACTGGTCATTGTCGTAGATGAATTTGGTGGCACTGCCGGCCTGCTGACCCTGCGAGACTTGACAACGGAAATCATCGGCGAGGTTCATGTTCCCCATCGACAGGTAGCAAGCCTAGTGCAGCGCTTAGATGAGAGTACCTATCGGGTGAGGGCACAGGTAGATTTAGACACTGTGAACCAACTCTTAAGCCTGACCTTACCCGATAGCGACGCCTATCAAACCCTGGGTGGGTTTTTAATTGATCAAATGCAAAAAATTCCCCAACCGGGTGAGACCTGTACCTATGCAGGTCACCAGTGGACGGTACTATCGACCCAGGGACCGAGATTGCAGGATATTTTGGTAAAAAGGCTGGAAACCCCCTAGCTCGCACCATGGCAGGGTGGTTTTAGCTAAACTGATGACCGGGCTGACTGCTGTGGGCATCGCCATAGCCGCGATCTTTGACAATCCTCGACATTTAGAGGATTCTATATGTAAGTCTGAAGTAGCATGGCAAGCCTCAGATCAGTAGATCAAAGCTCTCACCAAACTGGAGCGTTGCCCCCCCATATTGATTTTCTAACCTTGGTTACTCCGGCTTGGGAAATATTAACTGTACCGGGTTATCCCTGCGCCATTGTGGCTTAATTTTGCAATTACAACTTTGTCCCCATTAAGGAGGGGCAGACGTGCATAATAAAGGTGTTCAATCTTCATTCCTCCTCGATATGACGTTTTCCCGAAATCTGCCTGACCCCATTCGTCTCGGTGTTATTGGTGTGGGTAACATGGGGCAGCACCATACTCGGGTTCTCAGTCGCTTTAAAGACGTGGAACTGGTGGGTATTTCTGACCTAAATGTGGAACGGGGGTTAGATACAGCCGGTAAGTATCGGGTCCGTTTTTTTGAAGAATATCAGGATTTACTACAACATGTAGATGCCGTATGCATAGCTGTGCCTACCCGATTCCATCACAGTGTGGGCATGGCTTGCCTGCAATCTGGCATTCACGTTTTAATTGAAAAACCCATTGCTGCTAGTATCGCAGAGGCTGAATCACTGGTTAATGCAGCCGTAGAAGCCAATTGCATTTTACAAGTTGGTCATATCGAGCGCTTTAATCCTGCCTTTCAGGAGTTACATAAAGTCTTAAAAACCGAGAAGCTACTGGCTATTGAAGCCCGTCGTATGAGTCCCTACTCTCAGCGGGCCAATGATGTGTCAGTGGTACTTGATTTAATGATTCATGATATCGATCTCTTGTTAGAATTGGCCAGTGCCGGAGTTTCTAGCTTAACCGCCAGCGGGGGGCGGGTAACAGATTCTGATTATCTTGACTACGTCACGGCTACCCTGGGTTTTAGTAATGGAATTGTGGCTACCCTAACCGCTAGTAAGGTCACCCATCGTAAAATTCGAACCATTACCGCCCACTGTAAAAACTCCCTGACTGAGGCTGATTTTCTCAATAATGAAATTTTAATTCATCGCCAGATCACCGCCGATTGCTCGACCGACTACGGCCAGGTACTTTACCGTCAAGATGGCTTAATTGAAAAGGTTTACACCAGTAATATTGAACCTCTTCATGCCGAACTTGAACACTTTATTAATTGTGTGCGGGGTGGTGAACCTCCCTCGGTTGGCGGTGAACAAGCTCTTAAGGCCTTACGATTAGCCAGTCTCATTGAACAGATGGCCGTAGACGACAAGCCCTGCCAACCTGTTGACCTGAGGGCGGCGGGTATTGATGTGCCCTTAGCAGCCGTATAGGCACTTCAGGGCTTGATGGAAATCGGGGTACCAATTTTTACGTGATCGTAGAGGGTGCGGATATCTTTTTCTAGCATTCGCACACAGCCATGGGATACGGCGGTGCCAATCAGGGTTTCTTGATTGGTGCCGTGAATACCAAGGTGATAGCCCTGCTTAACTAGAAAGCCAATCCATCGTGTTCCCAGGGGATTGTTGGGTCCTGGTAGAATTGCTTGCTTGGTGATCGGATGTTGCCAGACTGGATTGGCCCGCATGGTTTGGACAGCGAAATCCCCAACCGGGGTACGCCAGTCTGCCTGGCCAATGGCAATGGGGGCTTTCAGCAGTACCTGACCGTTTTGGTACAGGGTTAAACGGCGCTGACCCAGGAGAATCTCAACCCGGGTATTGGCGGCAACCAGGGTCTGGGGAGCCTGGGCTAGGGGAGTCGTGAGGCGATAGAGGGTGGTAGATTGAAAAAGATTAGAGGGTAGTTGGCGATCGCCATGACCGTGGTTTCGCCAGGTTTCCCAGGCCAGTAAGGCGGCGGCTCCATAGCATAAAACCACTACACAGCGATGCAGTGGAGAGAGCTCGATCATGCTGTTGTCACTAGGCTAGAAGGAATTGTTATCGTACTCTAGGGGCCTGGGTTTATCCTATACCTGGTCTGGCAGACCTATCAAAATTTTCCTCCGGGGCGGCGATCTGGCCCCAGCCGGCAGCGCTGAGCAATCTCAGGGCGGCCTAATTTGCCAGCTACAGCAGGTATAGAGCTCTGGGTTGCTATGATTAAAGGCAACCATATTGGAAAACAAAGCGGTGGCGGCAAAACCAGACTGGTTAAGGGTTAAAGCCCCTCAGTGGGAACGGGTAGGGGCAGTTAAGGCCATTCTCCAAGACCTGGGGCTGAATACGGTTTGCGAGGAGGCCTCCTGTCCCAACATTGGTGAATGTTTTCAAGCCGGGACCGCTACATTTTTAATTATGGGGCCAGCCTGTACCCGTGCCTGCCCCTACTGCGATATTGACTTTGAAAAACACCCCCAAGCCCTTGACCCTAGCGAACCCCTCCGCCTGGCAGAATCGGTACGGCGTCTGGGCCTTAAGCATGTGGTCATCACCTCCGTCAATCGCGACGATTTAGAAGATGGTGGGGCTAGCCAGTTTGTAGCCTGCCTTAGGGCAGTCAGAGAACATTCCCCCGCCACTACCATCGAAGTCCTGATTCCTGACCTGTGTGGCAACTGGAAGGCCCTGGCCACCATCCTTGCGGCTCGACCAGATGTGCTCAATCACAATACGGAAACCGTACCGCGACTCTACCGCCGAGTTCGGCCCCAGGGAGATTACCAGCGTTCCCTGGAACTCCTGCAGCGCACCCGCGACCTGGCCCCCTCGGTCTATACCAAATCTGGCTTGATGGTCGGCCTGGGAGAAACCGATGAAGAGGTAGGGCAGGTTATGGACGATTTACGTCGGGTGGATTGCGATATTCTCACCCTGGGGCAATACCTCCAACCCAGCCCTAAGCACCTGGCCGTGCAGGCCTTTGTCCCGCCCGAACAGTTTCAACGCTGGCAACAGGTCGGTGAGGCTAAGGGCTTTCTGCAGGTGGTCTCCTCCCCTTTAACCCGCAGTTCCTATCATGCAGAGGCGGTACAAACCCTAATGACTCAGCACCCCCGCCCACCCCAGACCAGCGAAGTAAAACCCTAGCTGGGTGGGCGGACGCTGCTTTGCTGCTGGCGGGGTCACCACCCATCCGCGCTGCAACGACCTGGGAAAAAGTATTAAAAATAGCCAGAGATAGATTTATTGGCGGGAAAATAAAACTAGTTTGTTTACCCTCCCTTGGTAATTCATATTTTATGCGACCGATTCGTACTTTTAACGTGACTCCAGCCCTCCCTCAGCGTCTGGAGGCGCTTCGCAGCCTAGCCTATAACCTTCATTGGGATTGGGATGTGGAGACCGTAGACTTGTTTCGTCGCCTCGATCCTGACCTATGGCAGTCCAGTCGCTACAATCCAGTCCTGATGCTAGGCACCATCAATCAGGATCGACTCAACGAGGTTACCGAAGATGACGGCTTTCTGGCCCAGATGGACCGGGCTGCACAACGCTTAAACGATTACCTGACCAATCGCCTCTGGTATAAGAAGCATCGTCTGACGCCGGTCCATGGAGAACGGTATGCCTACTTCTCGATGGAATTTGGCCTCACCTCCTGCATGCCGGTGTATTCAGGGGGCCTGGGGGTGCTGGCGGGAGATCATCTAAAATCCGCCAGTGACCTGGGCCTGCCCCTAGTGGGGGTAGGTCTGCTTTACCAGGAAGGCTACTTCGCCCAATACCTCAACGCTGATGGTTGGCAGCAAGAGCGCTACCCCATTAACGATTTTTACAACATGCCCCTCCATTTAGAGCGGAATGACCGTGGCGAAGAACTACGAATTGGGGTGGAGTATCCTGGCCGCACCGTTTATGCTCGCATCTGGCGAGTCCAGGTGGGAACCGTGCCTCTGTACCTGCTAGACACCAACATTGAGCCCAATAACCAGTATGACCAGGATATCTGCGATCGCCTCTACGGTGGCGACATTGATATGCGCATTCACCAGGAAATTATGCTGGGTATTGGTGGCATTCGCATGCTCAAGGCCCTGGGGCTGAACCCGACCGCTTACCATATGAATGAAGGCCATTCCGCCTTTATGGCTTTAGAACGGATTCGGGTCTTTATGGAGGAAGATGGCCTGAGTTTCTCTGAGGCCCTCCAGGTAGCCCAGGCCAGCCAGATGTTTACCACCCACACTCCGGTCCCAGCCGGTATAGACCTGTTTCCCCCCGATAAGGTGTTGCACTACCTGGGGCGTTACCGCCACCACTTTGGCCTGGGGGATGATGAATTTTTAGCCCTGGGGCGCACCCAGACCGGTGATTTCTCAGCCCCCTTTAGTATGGCGGTGCTGGCTATTAAAACCGCTACCTTCATCAATGGCGTCAGTAAGCTCCATGCAGAGGTTTCCCGCGCCATGTTTGGCGAACTTTGGTCCGAGTTACCCCTGGGCGAGGTGCCAGTCCATGCCATCACTAACGGCGTCCATGCCCGTAGCTGTGTTGCTAAGCCTACTCAGGCTCTTTACGATCGCTACCTGGGCCCTAGCTGGTCTGAGGCCAGTCCGGGCGCTTCTCTCTGGAAGCGGGTCCATGCCATTCCCGACGAAGAACTCTGGCGTAACCACGAGCAGTGTCGCTCTAACCTGGTGGTAACCGTGCGGGAACGACTGACCCGTAGCTTGTTAGAACGGGGGGGATCAGCCCGGGAACTGAAGCAAGCCCAGGAATGTCTCGATCCCTTTGTGCTGACCATTGGCTTTGCCCGACGGTTTGCTACCTATAAACGGGCTACCCTCTTCCTCCATAATCTAGAGCGCATCCGCAAAATCATTAACGGCGACGGCCACGGTCGTCGAGTGCAGTTTGTAATTGCCGGTAAGGCTCACCCCAAGGACATTCCAGGGAAGGAACTGATCCGCAGCATCATTCACTTTACCCGAGATGAAGGCCTACACCAATCCATTGTCTTTGTCCCCAACTACGATATTCACCTTTCTCGGGATATGGTGGCTGGTTGTGATGTGTGGCTAAATAATCCCCGGCGACCGCGAGAAGCCTCTGGCACCAGTGGCATGAAAGCCGCTATGAACGGGTTACCTAACCTCAGCGTCCTAGATGGTTGGTGGGACGAAGCCGACTACATTCGCACCGGTTGGCCCATCGGTCATGGAGAAGACTATGACGATCCAGATTACCAGGACGATGTGGAGGCCAATGCCCTCTACGAAATCCTAGAAAAAGAAGTGGTTCCTCTATTTTATGATCGGGATAAGGAAGAAATTCCCCGGGGATGGGTGGCCAAAATGAAAGAGGCCATCTACTTCAACACTCCCATGTTTAACACCGCTCGTATGGTCAAAGACTACGCCAATCAAGGATATTTCGCAGCCAGCGATCGAGCCCAGGTGTTAATTTCCCAAAACTACGGCCCCGGAAAAGAATTAGCGATATGGCAGTCTCGCCTACTGGAGCACTGGTACGACATGCGTATTGAGGAAATTCTGATATCCGATACCAGTGATCTACGGGTTAACCAGCCTTTTAAAGTGATAGCTCGCCTCCAACTCGGAGCGATTACCCCTGAAGATATTCAAGTAGAACTCTATCGCGGAGGAATTGCCGTTGACGGTGAGATCCACAGTGGCGTAGCGACTCCCATGATTTACCAGGGAGAAGACAAACATGGCAAGAGTTGTTACAGCATTGAAGTGGAGTACGCATCCAGTGGCCTACAGGGACTGTCTCTACGAATTTTGCCTCAGCACCGCTATCTCCATAGTGCCTATGATTTGAAAATGATTTTGTGGGCTAACCCAGATCAAGTATCAATTAAATCAGAACTGGTAGGGAAAACTTGAGGGGCCAGGCTGACCAAGCTCCCCGGTATCGATGAGTGAAGGCCAGAACTGCCTATTCTGGCCTATTTTTCTGCTGAGGCCAGGGCTGTAGGTGGGTTCCCCAGGGGCCTGAAGTGATTACCTGGGTGAATACCCTAAATTTCCGGTGATAGGAAACAGACTCATTTGACTTGAAGATGTATATAGTGGGTTAAAAGGGTTTTGAGAATCGCGCAGGGTAACTCGGGGTAACACATCGAATTGGCTAAAGTGCCTAGGGTCGCTATCGGTCTAAATAAAGCCGGTCAAGATGATTTAATTCTCTACTAGGCTAGATAGGTGGGTACAGAGTATCTCTGTCGACTCAGCTAAGTAGCAGACACGATAAGCACTGTAGGCTCTAATCTCTCTAAAAACTTGGTTTGTTTGCCTTCAAATAATGAAAATTACATTTGTAATCTCATGTTTAACAATCTCTGGGGGCATCAGGGTGATTGCCACCCATGCAAAGCACCTGCGAGATAGGGGGCATGATATTTTTATAATCGCGCCCAAACCAAGGCATAAAAATTTACTGGCTGCGTTCAGATCTTTGGTCAAACACCGATCCTTTTCCACTGCCAATTACTATGATGATACCTATTTTCAAATAAACCAATTATCGGTTCACATATCTAAAAAAGCTAAGCTGGAAGATGCCGATCTTCCAGATGCTGATTTCATTGTGGCGACCTGGTGGGAGACAGCAGAATGGATTGCCAAGTTTTCTGACAAAAAAGGAAGAAAAATTTACTTCGTTCAACACCACGAAATAGTCATTGATCACCAGCATCAGAATCGAGTCAAAGCTACCTATAGACTACCCTTCCCAAAGATAACAATTTCTCGGTGGCTGGTAAACTTGATGGTTGAAGAATACGGTAATCACAATAAAGACGTGTATTTAGTACCTAATAGTGTAGATACAAGTCTATTTAGCGCCCCCATTCGGGTCAAAAATCATCGTCCGACTATAGGCTTTATGTATTCCGATCTAACCTGGAAAGGCTCCGATATTTGTCTGGCAGCTATTCGGTTAGTTAAACAACAATTTCCACAGGTGAAAATAGTTACTTTTAGCTCCCTGAACTCATCCCCTAAAATTCCCCTTCCCGCCGAAATAAACTTTATCGTTAGACCCCCTCAAAATACTATTCGAGAGATTTATTCTTCTTGCGATGTATGGTTATGTGGTTCTCGCTCGGAAGGATTCAGTTTACCAATTCTGGAAGCTATGGCCTGTCGTTGCCCGGTAGTTTCGGTATCAACGGGTATTGCTCCTGAAATTATCAAGCCAGGAGTCAATGGTTTTATGGCTCCTGTAGAGGATGTTGAAGGTCTGGCCTATTACTTAATGCAGGTGATTCAACTAACTGATTCCCAGTGGCAGGTAATGTCAAAGGCTGCCTATGAAACCGCCACTGGTTACACCTGGGATGATGCCACCCAGCTGCTAGAGTCAGCTCTGATGAAAATCAATTCCCTGCCCACCCAGGAAACTAGTAGATACATGGCTAAAGACTTGCTTATCTAAGCAATCAAAAAAGAATCGTTTGTCGCAACGTGCATCTTCTTATCAAGTACTGTTTACTCACCTGGTGTGGCCCTAGAGGTTTGATCTGCCATCTGCCATTCTGCCAGGGGGCGACTGATACCGTTAGCAACATCAGCGCTAACTACTAAAACCCTGTAGGCTTTATCTCCATGGCTGGGGGGCCACTTAGCAGGGTCTACCACAGCATAGTAGGCAGTGCCACTAAAGTCAGATCCTCCCAGAATTAGCCGATGTTGGTTACCGTTGACCAGGCTTACTGTTACCGTGCCTGTGGGTTGGTTAAAGCCAAATTCCTGGGCCCTATCAGCATCCATAGTCAGGGTTTGCATCGGGCTATCGGTGTTCAATCGGCTCAATAGGAAGGCCACCGCCCCTGGTTCGGCTGGTTTCTGCAGGGGACTAGTGAGTTTCCAGCCCTGAGTGCTATTTCGTTCTAAGGTCAGGGTTTCTCCGGGACGCTCCACCCTAACACCTACCACGTCGGTCTCAAGAAAATTCAACATCACGTTTTGCTTCTGGCCCCTCGGGGGTTGATCAGGTTGACGGGACTCAGTCCAGGGGGCTTCGGCTAGGCTAACCCCCACCCCCAGTGCCAGGGCAATGCCAACCAGAATCAGGGTACTACGTTGCAATTTCATAGGAGAACTGGACACCTCTAGTCAGTAGTTTTGCCACTGATGTAATAGTTCCCGACCTAGAGCCCGATAATCCTGCCACGCTGACTCCGCTTTAGAATCTTTAATAGCGTATACTACCTGGCCCTGTTGGGCCGCCTTCTGATACGCGCCGTAGCGTCTAATTCCAGCTTTAAATAATGGCAGATGGGCATCGGTGAGTACAGACCTGACCTCTGCTCCAGAGCGACTGGGGTGGGGCGGAATCACTGTCAATAAAATGCTATAGTTTCTTGTCCCTATGTAGTGCAAGGAGTCTGTCATTAGCACTAAAGCGTCAAGGGCCAGGATATCTGGAGTGGTTGGTAGGATTAATAAATCGCATGCTGCCACCAGCAGAGCTAAGTCCTCGAGATCTGGTCGGGCTGGAGTGTCAATAACAACATGATTATAGATTTGAGCCTGATCGCCTAGCTGCCACTCATCTACCACCTGAAAAGGTAGTTCTCCCCGTCCTGCCCAGGTCAAGGCAGAACGGTTAGGATCAGCGTCGATTAAGAGGGTTGGGCCGTAGCCCTGCAAAAAGGCCGCCAGATGGATAGCGGTAGTTGTTTTACCCACACCTCCTTTAAAACTAGCTACCGTAATAATCATGAAGCAGGAGTGTGCTCTCCCTAGACCCATATTCAGGACAGCAGAATATTACTAATTTTACGTGTAATAGATTAAACCTTGTCTGACAGATGGGACAGATTAGACTCGTAAAAGGGCGTCGTCGCCTATTTTCGTCTATTCGTTTTATCAGGTGTTACTCGTAAGGGGCAACTGTCACCGGTTCCTAGCACCAGCCAGACCGCGCCGGCGCCAATAACTCACATTGCTGACGGATGCTGAGGATACTCTGGCTCCAGCAGTCGACGTTTATCTGCTAGCGGTTTTTAAGATTCGGAACCTGGGCTAACTTGTCAGATCCGGATTTTAAAAAGGCTATATTTTTTCCCAACCAGTTCACTTCTACTTCAGTTGACTATTTCATGTTCGGTCGCACGAGACAAACTTGTCAGCGACGGGGTATTAAACTTGTTAATCAAGTTGGGCTGTCAGCTCTTCCTGGCCTTTACAGCCTTGGGCTCCCCATAACGAGAAAAGGCCAGGAAGCTTGCTAAGCACCTACTTCTTCCATTGGTTTATCTGATTGGTATCGACGCCATACTCACTTGATAGATCGCTCACAGTCTTTAGTCCCTTAACCGCCTTTAGAGCCACCTTGGCGTTGAAGTCAGCACTTGTGTCGCTGGCCCTACATTTCTCTGTTAATCTCCGTATTGCTACTGAATGACTGGGTAGCGACTCTATATATTTCCCTCTACAATTTTCCAATTACATCGGAACGTACTTGAAGCTGTATCCCAAAAAATATGAAATCCGACGGTATAAAAATTGAGAAGAGACGCCCCAACATCCCCAGCCGGATTCCCAGAATCGTGCTCAAGAAGGAGGTCGCCGCCTTCATTGGTGGGGCGAAACCAGGCTTAAATCAATGGATTAGGGCCGATTCCCCACTCGTGCTTTAAAAAACTCTTGTACATAGATTCTCGCATCATCATTTGTTCGTACATCTTGACGAGAAACTGCTGAGCCTGTTCGCGACTCATTTTATTAACCTGGGTCTCAAAGGACCTCAGATTAAACTGCTGCTCGAGAGAGAGTTGCATGGGTTCGTTCATGAATTAACTCCTGAGAGGAAACAACATCTCGATCGCCAGAACAGCACACCCCAGAGGTATTGGTTTTTGGCTTTCGAGCTAGGTACGGGGACCTTTTAGGCCAGCTTGAAACTGACGACTATCAGGGCCAAGATCACCATCAAAGGAAAGGCTGTCAATATTTTACAAAATATAACAATAGTTTGACAACGCTCCCCTCATCGGATTTGAAATGGACTATACCAGCGCTAGTCTGGTGAAATTGCTCAGGGTGAACGGTTGGTGACTGAATCTAGGGCTGATCGCTGGTTGGTGCGCCAGGGCACCCCCCCGAGTGGCCAGGCTCAGGCGATCTATCTCCGGGGGTTGAGCTGATGGGATGGCCGCAGGCCTGACACAGCTGGTAGGAGCCAGCCGCCAGGTGATGGTTGAGGCTTACCCGTTGATCAAAGACAAAGCATTCCCCTTGCCAGAGGCTCTGGCTCGGTGGAATCTGGCGAAGATAGTTGAGAATGCCTCCCCGCAGTTGATAGACTTTGCGAAACCCCTGCTTTAGCAAATAAGCTGTGGCCTTTTCGCAGCGGATACCGCCGGTACAAAACATGGCTACCCGGGAGTGCCGTTCTGGTGCCAGATGGTTAGCTATGTAGGTGGGGAAGTCTCGAAAATATTGGGTTTGGGGATTGATTGCACCTTTAAAGCTGCCCACCTCTACCTCAAAGGCATTGCGGGTATCGATTACCACCACCTCCGGATCACTGATGAGGGCGTTCCAGTCTGCCGGTTCGACGTAAATACCCACCTGGTCAGCTGGATTGATCTCGGGTTTTCCCAGGGTGACAATTTCTTTCTTTACTTTCACCTTTAAGCGCCCAAAGGGGGCGGTAGGGGCTACTCCAGATTGATAGGTGAGGGGGCCAATCTGGGGTTGGTTGGCTAGCCAGTCGAGGAGGTGATCAATCGCGTGCTGATCCCCCGCCAGGGTGGCATTAATTCCTTCTGGAGCCAATAAAATGGTACCCCGCAGGTCTAGCTGCATGCAGTAGGCCTGCAAGGCAATCTGGAGCCGGCTGGGATCAACTAGGGGGACAAACTTATAAAAGGTAGTAACTATCCAGCTCATACTGCCGACTATAGCAAATCTAGGCGGTCTCGTATCATTGCCCAGCGGGGCAGGGTTTATAACCTGCGATGCTGAAAGACTGCGCTGGCCGCTCGGTGTAAAAGAGAATGACGAAACACCAGATCCTCCATGGTTTCGCTGTAGCCGCCGCCGATCACGCAGGCTACTGGATAAGCCGCTACAATACAGCTGTCTAACACCAGCAAGTCGCGGTTGTAGAGCCCCGTATTGGTGAGGGATAGCTTACCCAGGCGATCGTCCCGGTGGGGATCAACACCGGCGTCATAGAGCACCAGATCGGGTTTGACCTGGCTGAGCAGGTCGGGGAGGTATTGGGCCAGGCAACGGAGATAGGCCCCATCCTCCAGGCCACAAGGTAGGGCGACATCTAAATCACTGATCTGCTTGCGGGCTGGGAAGTTGTCAGCGCAGTGCATAGAAAAGGTAAATACACTGTCATCTTGCCGAAAGATCCAGGCGGTGCCGTCCCCCTGGTGGACATCCAGGTCAAGAATCAGCAGGCGCTTAACCCGGCCATGGTGTTGCAGAACCCGAGCCGCGATCGCCAGGTCGTTAAAAATACAAAAGCCTGCTCCGTAATTGGGGAAGGCGTGGTGAGTACCGCCAGCAGTATTGCAGGCCAGTCCGTATTCCAGAGCCAGTTTGGCGGTTAAGATAGTTCCCCCTACCGCCGTAGAGGTCCGTTGTACCAGGGCTGGGCTCCAGGGCAGACCGATGCGCCGCTGCGCCTTGGCATCCAGGTGACCCTCCCGGTAGGCCCGGACATAATCTGGCTGGTGTACCAGCTCAAGCCACTGGGGAGGTGGTTCGCCGGGTTGATAGATCTGGGCTGGGGTGATGACCCCATCCTGCAGGAGGCGATCGCAGAGCAACTTAAATTTGGGCATGGGAAAGCGATGGCCAGGGGGCAGAGGCGCGACATAATCAGGATGGAAGACGACCGGTAGGTGGCTCAAAATAGGTTTCCTGATTAAATCAACAGGCCAGGGTAGGGAAGGGCCGAACACCTTAGAGCCAGGAAGACAGAGAACGGCGCTGTCGCAGGTCTAAATTATGGGCAATACTAGCCTCTGGCCAGTCCAGGGGGAGATCGGCCCCGTCGGGCACAATGGTCGTGGCAGGGTTAGGGCTAGCTTGGGGGGGCGAAGCTGGGGCTTGCTGATTGAAGGGGGCTGGAACTGTTGCCTGGGGCACCATCATGCTGTCTCGCTGGGGAGAATAGGGACTCAGACGTTTTGGGGCAACTGAGCGGGGCCTGGATCCTCTACCCCGGGCGTAGAGTCGTCGCCGGCGAGGCCTCTGGAGCTGTTGACTAATGCCGAAGCAACCCAGGGCGCATAGGCCCAGAAAACACAATAGCCAGCCAGGGCTAAGCGGGGGGGTGGCTCGACTGACGCCAGGAGGTTTAGGGGCAGCGCGCTCTAGCGGTGGACCGGTGGGACTGGCCAGCGGCGGCAGTGTGCGGTCTGTGGCTGGACTGGCAGGCGGAGTTGGACTAGCCGTCGCGGCGGAGAGGGCAGGACCAGTCGGGGAGGGCGGTGAAGCCATCAATTGGCGATAGGCCAGGGCGGCTACAGTCAATAGAACCATCCAGAAAAGCCCCACTAGCACAAAGGGCCGATAGGGCGATCGGGTTGACCCCAGAACGCTGGCCGCCAGCCCTGGTTGCCTGGCAGCAGCAAATAAGGAAGCAGAAGGGGTCGGGGAAGACCGGCGGAGAGGTTGCACCATGAGCGGTTATCTTGTCAGCCAGACACCAGGCTGGGGAAGGGAGAAGGCCAAGCCAGTGACCAGGATCGGCCGGTATCGGGTCTGTAAACGCGGTTTTAGCAAGCCTTCAGGATCAACCTGCTTGAGCCTAATTTTGTCATAACTTTTTCATGGCGGCCACTATTTACTAAACTTTATTCCCTTCCTCCACCGCTGCTTCCACCATGGTTATATGACCGGCAGCCGCATCTATGGTCACCTGGGTTCCCAGGGGTAGGGTCCACATCGGTTCCACATGGCCAATCCAGGCTCCCATCCAGGCAGGTATACCCAGGGGTTGGATGTGATCCTGCAAAATCTCCCGCAGGGTCAGGGAGCCGTAGCCCTCCCCCGGGTTACAGTCTCCACACTGGCCAAAGATCAGGCCAGCTAGGTGATCGAGCACCCCCGCCAGTTTTAGATGGGTGATCATGCGATCGATGCGATAGGGGGGTTCCCCCACATCTTCGAGAAATAGAATGCGCCCCCTAGTGGTGGGCATGTAGGGAGACCCCACCAGTCCACACAAAACCGAAAGGTTACCGCCGATTAAAGCACCCCTGGCCTGACCAGGGGTGAGGGTATAGATGCGCCCCTGGTCTCGCATCAGTCGGTCCTGATCGGCCCCAACTAGGGGGTTACTAAAGCTCAGGGCCTCTGCTTCCATCAGCAGGCGGCGGAACCCCTCCACCTGGTCCTGTCGCCAGGCAGTCAGGCCATGGGGACCGTGGAAGGTAACCAGGCCGGTTTGGGCCTGGATAGCCAGCAACAGCGCGGTAATGTCGCTAAAGCCGATCAGGACCTTGGGATGCCTGCTAATGGCGGCGTAGTCCAGATAGGGTAGGACTCGGGCACTGCCCCAGTCTCCCCGGATGGGGATGAGGGCGCTGATCTGGGGGTCGCCAAAGAACCCGTTGATGTCAGCGGCGCGATCGCGATCACGACCGGCCAGGTAGCCATAGCGGTCTAGAGCATGGGGAGCCACCCGGGGCACAAACCCTAACCCCTTGATGGCGTCTATCACCAGTTCCAGGCGATCGGCGTCGTAGGTGGCTCCCGCCGGGCTGATAATCCCTACGTGATCTCCGCGCTGCAGGCGAGGCGGTTTGCGGACTGGGGGCGGCTGGGATACCGCCTTGGCCTGGGTTGCCATGGCCGCCCCCAGCCCCCCTAACCCCCTAACTATATGACGTCGCTGCATAGGCGCTATCCTAAACTCTGTGGAGAGCATACACCGGAGTTAGCGATGAGCGCACCCCAACCAGCCGATCTCAGCGCCGCCGCCTGGGAACAGCGCTATCAGCAGGGCCGCACGGCCTGGGATTTAGGCCAGCCAGCCCCAGCTCTGCAGCGGTGGGTAAGCCGTCAGCCTGCCCCCTTGCCGGCAGCGGCTATTGTCTTGGGGGCGGGCCGGGGTTACGATGCTCTGCTACTGGCTGGTCAAGGCTTTCAGGTAACGGCGGTGGATTTTGCCCCCTCGGCGATCGCGGCCCTGGCCCAACAGGCCGAAGCCGCCCAACTCCCCCTCAGCCTCCGGCAGCAGGATATTTTTACCCTGGTGCCAGACCTGGCCGGACAGTTTGACTATGTGGTAGAACACACCTGCTTTTGCGCCCTCGATCCCAGCCTACGCTCCGCCTATGCCCAACTGGTGGCCGACCTGTTGACCCCGGGAGGGGAATTGGTGGGGGTATTTTTTACCCATAATCGCCAGGGATGTCCCCCCTTTGGGATTACTCCAGGGGATTTGCAGGCTATCTTCCGCCCCTACTTTAAGGTACTTGAACTGCAACCGGTCACGGTTTCAGTCCCGGCCCGGGCTGGGGAAGAACACTTTCTCAGGTTGCAGCGCCGCCAGGATACTTCGGGCTCAGGAGATTAACCTGCTTAGCCCAGGGTTGGGGGTGGCTGAGCAGGTTGCCAGTCGGGGGACTGCTATAGTAGAAGTCTGGCTGGATCTGGCCAGGTTACGGCCCTACCCCGCCCTGGAGACACCAACCATGGCCCAACCCCTGACTCCGATTACCCTGCCTCCCCTGGAAAATCCTCAACTGGAGGGGGATTGGCTGCAATCTCGCTTACTGGCCTGGCTCAATGCTGAATACCTGCCGGAACCCGCTAACGTTGCCATTGCTAGGCGCGTTAGCCAGGTGTTTGTGCGCCACCGGCTAGAAGGGGAAGACGATCTGGGTTCTCTGGTGATGGCGATTTTAACAGAGTTACAGAGTTTTGATTTTTCCGATAGTTTTTATGGCGAGTTCACCGTGGCCAATGCGGTGGGAGACTTGCTCTGCGATCGCCTGGGCATTGATCGCTGTTGCGGTCGATCTATTACCCTCGACCTATAGATGCTTGTGATCTATGCAAATTCATCTATGCAAATCCGATCAGGACTGGCTAACGGGTTTTCTAGGCAGCGGTAGTAACTATCCAGCTCGCCTACCAACTGGATTTGACCACCCCGGGCAATAGACCCTGGTGAGCCATTTCTCGCAGCTTATTACGGCAAAGACCGAAATCTCGATAATAGCCCCGGGGTCGGCCGGTCATCCAGCAGCGGTTGTGCAGACGGGTAGGGGAACTGTTGCGGGGAAGTTGCTGAATTTTGCGATGAATATCAATTCTTTCTTGCTGATTTTGAGTATTTTCAAACTCTTCAATCAGTGCCGCCCGTTTTTTGGCGTACTGAGCGACCAGTTTTTCTCGCTTTTGTTCCCGCGCAATCATGCTTTTTTTAGCCATGCCATCCCCAAGTCCGGTAACCTGCTTAAAATTCAAACACAGCTTATTATCATAGCACCTGGCAGATGGTTGTAAAGCCAGCACCCAGAAACTGCCCCACTCCCTACCCCAGTTTTCCCTATGGCCATTTCTAAAGTCGAAGCCCAACGCCTGCTAGAACGGATGATTTTTGATGACATCGACCCCCAGGACTGGGTGCAAGACGTGTGGACCTTGAGTCCCATGCTGGGGGATAGTGCTGCTAAGCTCTTAGAGGCTTTCTATGCCCTGGCCGAGTGTTGCCCAGAGCAATCCCTAGATCACCTGGTGAAGGACCTTTATCGAGAAAACCTGGAGTTTTAGCGATCGCCATCGCCCCAGCCCTCCCATGACCCCTTAAGCGCCCCGATTTAAGGCCCCTTCCACCTGCTTCAGTTCTTGTTCGATGCGGGTTTTGAGTTTTTCAGGCAGGGGGCGATTGGGATAGGAGCTATAGTGACCAGCCAGGGCATTAAGGGCTGTGCGCATGGTGGTAAAGGAACTCAAGCTGGCGACTGATTCATCGCGCCGATATCGAGAGGCGAAATCACTAATAATGACCTTGGCCTCAGCCTGAGCTTCGGCCTTGGCGGGGTCGTCATCAGCCAGGCTGATGGCAGTTCTGAGGCTGTTTACAAGCATTAAGGTATCCTGGCGGTAGTCCCCAGTCAGTTGGCCACTGGTGCCAGCACTACACCCGGTCAGGCCAATCACAGCCACTAACACCAGGGCAACAAGACGAGCAAGGAAGGCTTTCATAGTTTTTTTGGCAAAAGGTCAAAGATGAAGGACAGGGCAAATGGGCTTGATGTCATTCAAGTAAATTTATTTTATATCTTTACCGTACCTGTCCCAGGCTCTCGGCAGTAATCCCCGGGAGCCCCTCAGGCGCTGGCCCTCAGGCTGGATAGATGCGCAGCCGCCGATGGGGCTCTTCTCCGCAGCTGAGGGACTTCAGCCGGTAGTGTTCTGCCAGCTCATGCTGCATCTTGCGAATAGGGGCGGACCGGGGCAGAAGTTCTACCGGTTGCCCCTTGGGAATGACGATTTGCTCCACCGCTAGACGGGCTTCCTCCAGGGCTTCTAACTCATCATCAGCGCCACTACGGCTAAAAATATCCAGATTCAGGCTGGTGGGGTCATCTTCTAAATCGAGCAAACGCTGTAGGGCTCGGGTAATTTGGGGAATACTATTGGACTTGACCAGGTGGACGGGCAGATGCCGTCCCTCGGCTATGTGCCGGAGTTTAGACTGACCTTTACCGTGGGACCGCAAAGCTAGGATTGCATCGGCGCTATCGAGATCCTTAGTGAGGATTACCGGTAGGTGCAGGGTCTGAATCAGGCGATCGAGGTGGTAACGGCTAATGCCGTAGGGATAGAGCCGCAGGACATCTTCCCCATTGGGACCGACCCGGGGGGAGGTGGGGGTTTGCTCCAGCAGATCACCAAACCGGCTATCGGGTTCCTCCAGGGCAGCACTGGAGGCAGTACTGGGAAGGGTGGCGGAGTTGGAATCGCCATAGATCCTGAGGGGAGGTTGGGAGACCGGTAACGGTACCATCTGCCCCGTTGATCGCCAACCCAGACCCAACCGGGATGGCCGGTTCACCTCCCGCCCTGAACTGGGCAATTCGTGGGTAATCACCACCTTTTGCTGATCGTCCAGAGCACGGATTTGCAGTCCAGGCTGCCGCCCTCGCAAGAGATTGTCAATGGTCAGACTGACGTCGTCGTGAATAGCCCATCGCTGCCGCTCGAGCATTTCGATGGCAATGTCAAAGGTGGGAGGGGCCTTGCGCTCCAGTACGCTTTTCTGACTACCGCGACGGCGAGCTTCTTCGTCTCCCAGGGTAACCGACTGAATACCGCCGATCAGGTCGGAGAGGGTGGGATTTTTCACCAGATTTTCTAGCCGGTTACCATGGGCAGTACCCACCAGTTGCACCCCCCGCTCGGCGATGGTACGGGCGGCTAGGGCCTCCAATTCAGTGCCGATCTCATCAATGACGATGACCTCGGGCATATGGTTTTCGACGGCCTCAATCATCACCCGGTGTTGCTCCTCGGGATGGGCGACTTGCATCCGCCGGGCTCGACCAATGGCCGGATGGGGAATGTCTCCATCGCCAGCAATTTCATTGGAAGTGTCAATGATGACCACCCGTTTTTCCAGGTCATCTGCCAGTACCCGGGCAATTTCTCGCAGGGCGGTGGTTTTTCCTACCCCCGGCCGACCCAACATTAAAATCGATTTACCGGTTTCCACCAGGTCCCGGATCATGCCGATAGTGCCAAACACAGCTCGACCTACCCGACAGGTAAGGCCAATGATTAAGCCGGAACGATTACGCATAGCGCTGATGCGATGCAGGGTTTTCTCAATACCCGCCCGGTTATCGTCGCCAAAGGTCCCTACCCTCTGGATGCAGTGCTCCAGGTCGGCGTGGCTAACCGGCACCTCCGCCAGGTACTCTGCCCCGACAAAAAAGCGGGCTTCCGGTAATCGACCCAGGTCGAGAATGACCTCTACCAGGTTATGACGTTGGGGATGGGTCGCTAATTTCCGACCCAGGGGTAGGGGCAAGATACTGAGAAGTTGGTCCAGATCATCGGTGGGATGCGCCGTCTGGTCAGGGCCCTCCGCAAGGTTAGATGGACTCTCAGGGGCATGGCTGGAGGCGGAACTGGGGGAAGCGTCAAAATCTGGAAACCGTTGGCTGTGATCGCTAACCATAGAGAAGTTTAGGGGTTGCGGCAGGGGAGAGGGGGACAAGGGCCGACTATAAATCTACAAACTCTTCAACATTTCTATATTTTAGCTGTCCAACTAACCAGCGAGCTTGCCGTAGTTTTTGGCCCAGGATATCTGGACTGGTATGGCTACTATCGTCTACTTCCATCGTCGGCATAATCAGGGTCCGGGCATAGCTGCCATAGGCAATCCCAGCAATGGTGGGAACACCGTCTGGGGAGTTGGGAGGGGGGGCGATGGCCATCGCTGGGTGGGGCGATCGCACCAGGCCCAGATCTAACATTTTTCTAACCGTATGGTGGTTGGTGCCCCCCGCTAGCTGCACATACCCCGGCAGGTTGGCCGCCAGGATCTTTTCGGCCAGGCGCAGGGTGGCATGGGTGGTGCCCTTACCCAGATCGCCACTCATGGGCCGACCATCGGTTTGCCAGATCAGGGGAAGGGTAAGGGGAGCCATGGCGGCATAGAGATGGTGTAGGTACTCCACCACCTGGGGATGATCGGGACAGCTAATGGAAATCAGCTTGAGATTGCCGAGCCAGGGTTGGAGCCGCTGCCAGAGCTGCTGGAAGTTGCGTTCCTGGCCAGTTTGAGTATGAATTTCAATGGCATCGATCTGACTCCAGAGCTCGGGGGGCAAGGCCTCGGGGCTAACCTGGTGGGACTGGGCAACAATATGGCCCACCGGGCAGATGGTCATACAACGACCACAGCCGTAGCAGAGTTGGGGTAGCACACCGGATCGGGCGGGCTCGGTCAGGTCAATGGCGGCGGTAGGGCAAATGGTGAGACAGGGCCGGGGACAAGTCTCAGGGCAAGCGGTGGGATCAAAGCTGGCCTTACGAAAGTGGGGGTCTTCTCCATCGTTAAGGCTAATCATCAGCCAAGGGCGATCCGGGCTGTTCAGGTCCACCTGAGCATCGGCCAAACCCTGGCGAGCGGCAGTCACAACCGCCGGGTCGGCGGCCAGATCGATGCAGTCTACCCCCGCCAGGGTATAGATCATCACCAGCGATCGAATCGCTGGCATATCCTGGTAGCTGGCTCCGCAGATCAGCTTGACCCATTGACCGGCTTTCAGCGATCGCAGGGGACGGGCTGGATGGTTTACCAAATTTGCCGGGGCAGTCAATGGGACGTCAAGATGGGTAAAAACTACAGAAAATTGGTCAGTGGTTCCCAGCTAAAGTAACGCTCTCCTCCCATTTCTACCACTAGCTTTACCCGGGGCTCTTGGCTGGGTAAATTCACCAGGTAGGCAATTTCTTGCCGAGATAAAATGTGGCCCTCAATTAGCCATAGCACCATGCCCTTGGCCTGGGGAGCCATGGTCTCCAGGCGGTAGGTAAGCAGCGGGGGGATAAAGTAGGTATATCCCACGGCCGCCTGGTTACCAATGGTTTTCTTACCCAGGTGGGGGGGCCGGATGCCGTGGACGTCAGTGAGGTAGGCTGAGAGATCACCCAGTCCTCGCGCCGTCAATTTTAAAATTTCGTAACCACTGGCCTTTAAGCGCCGCTCATAGCGCCCTTCAAAGCCCCCTTCCAGGGGCATGCGAACAGCAACAGCGGCTTGGGTTTCCACATCTCGAATGAAAGATTTACCGGTTGTCAGCAATGCCATAGCCGTTCCTGCAGATGGATTAATCAAAAGAATTTTATGCATTGTATTGTACTGTGATTTTCTCTCCAGCTGGGAAGCCCCAATTAGGAGTCTTTTCTGCCCTGGAGGCGGCAGCCTTAAGAGCAGCTCCGCTGAAAACCCAGGGATGGGTAACGGATACAAATTACATAATTTTTAGTGTTTAGGTAGTGTTTAGGTTTTGCCGTAAAATCTTTTCAATGACTCCTATTGAGTTGCTCTTCGTTTCCTCCTACCACCCCTATGGCTATCGGATATCTCGCCCTGGTTCTCCATGCCCACTTGCCCTACGTCCGCCATCCCGAAAGTGACTATGTGCTGGAGGAAGAGTGGCTCTACGAGGCTATCATCGAAACCTACATTCCCCTGCTTACCATGTTTGAGGGGCTGAAGCGGGACGGCATTGATTTCAAGTTGACCATGAGCATGACCCCGCCGCTGGTTTCCATGCTGCGGGATCCCTTGCTGCAGGAGCGCTTCGATGCCCACCTGGCCCAACTGGAGGAGCTAACCGAACTGGAGGTGGAGCGCCATACCCACCATGGTCACCTGCGCTACCTGGCAGAAACCTACGCCCAGGAATTTAACCATGTCCGCCAGGTGTGGGAGAGCTACAGCGGCGATCTGGTGACAGCCTTTAAGCAATACCAGCAGACCAATAACCTGGAAATTATTACCTGTGGCGCTACCCACGGTTACCTGCCCCTGATGAAGATGTACCCGGAAGCGGTGTGGGCCCAGATTCAGGTGGCTGTGGAGCATTATCAGGACACCTTTGGGTGCCTCCCCTCGGGTATCTGGTTGCCGGAGTGCGCCTACTACGAGGGTCTGGAACGGATGGTGGCGGACGCTGGCCTGCGCTATTTCCTCACCGATGGCCACGGCATTCTCTATGCTCGCCCCCGCCCCCGCTTTGGCTCCTACGCCCCGATCTTTACCGAAACCGGAGTGGCGGCCTTTGGTCGAGACCACGAGTCTTCCCAGCAGGTGTGGTCCTCCCAGGTGGGTTACCCGGGCGCTCCCGAATATCGTGAGTTCTACCGTGACCTGGGGTGGGATGCGGAGTACGAGTACATCAAGCCCTACGTTATGCCCAATGGCCAGCGGAAAAATGTGGGCATTAAGTACCACAAGATTACCGGCAAGGGCTTGGGCCTATCCGATAAAGATCTCTACGATCCCTACTGGGCCAAGGAAAAAGCGGCGGAACATGCCGGTAACTTTATGTACAATCGGGAGCAACAGGTCAACCACCTGCATAATCTGATGCAGCGGCCGCCGATTATTGTTTCTCCCTACGATGCTGAGCTGTTTGGTCACTGGTGGTACGAAGGCCCCTGGTTCCTGGATTATCTCTTCCGCAAGAGCTGGCATGACCAGAGCACTTACGAAATGACCCACTTGGCCGATTACCTGCGGGCCCATCCCACCCAGCAGGTGTGTCGGCCCTCCCAGTCCAGTTGGGGCTATAAGGGTTTCCATGAATACTGGTTAAACGAGACCAATTCCTGGATCTATCCCCACCTGCACAAGGCGGCAGAACGCATGATTGATCTAGCCAGACGAGAGCCTGCCGATGAGCTAGAATGGCGGGCCCTGAATCAGGCGGCCCGGGAGTTGCTGCTGGCTCAGTCCTCCGATTGGGCCTTCATCATGCGGACGGGCACCATGGTTCCCTACGCGGTGCGCCGGACCCGATCGCACCTGATGCGCTTCCAAAAGCTCTGGGACGATATTTTGCGCGGCAAGATCGACTCTGGCTGGCTGGAGAAGGTAGAGGCGGTAGACAATATCTTCCCTAACATTAATTACCGCACCTATCGCCCCCTTTAATTCCTCATTAGTTCCTACTTAGAAGCCGAACCCAGAGGATCTCGCCAGAAGGTAAGATCGGACCGAATCGGCTGTAGGGCTGTGCCAGGATAGTAAAACTGCAAAATGCGGGGATAACTCCAGCCCAGGTTAGCCAGGCGATAGGCACCGGTCTGGCTGAGTCCCACCCCGTGACCCCAGCCCCCCCCGACAAAACTGTAGCCAATCAGGGTGGCGGTAGGGGTCCCAGAGCTATTGGCAGGTTCCTGATACATGGGCTCCAGGTAAAATAGCAGACTGCGGGGAGCCGATAGGGCTCTGACAATTTCATCTTTTTCCAGTCGTACCTGGCCCCGGTCCGTCTCTATATCCAGGGTCTGCACCCGTCCTGACAGGGACCGTCTTGCCACGGCCATCCTCGCTACCTGCTGCAGGTCTGCCCGGGGGTCTTGCTGGCTTTGCAGGAACTGTCTCAGATCGGCAGTGATCGCCGCCAGGGTGCTGTCGTAGCGCCAGCGAAATAGCTTCCAGCCCTCTTCATTAAAGCCCTGGCGGAGGGCAATAAAGGCCTTGAAACTGGGTTCCAGGTTAAGGGGTTGACGAGCCAGATTCCAAATGCCCCTGACTGAGTCCACCACGGGCTTGAGGTAGGGGCGATCGCGGCCATTCCACAGGTCACTAAAGGCGGCGGTCACGCCCCCGGTAGTGGAGGAGTAGAGGGCGTCCGCCAGTTCGTTGTGGTACACCAGCACCTGACCACGGGTTAGCTGAATAGCCTGGTCTGCCCCCTGAGTTGTGCCGCCCAGGCCCCGATAGACCTGGCATTGGGTATCGGCACAGAGTTGATATTGATCAATGGCAAACCGGCGCAAATTTCTCAGGGCATAGGTGCGGGCCAGGATAGTTTGGGCCGAGATCGCGGCCCTTGGAGCCCCTGGACCAATTTCGTGGGGTACAACTCCCCGTAGGTAGGTTTCAATCGGTACCTGATTAACCAGGGTAAAGGTGCCGTAGGCGTTGGGTTGTAGGCGCAGAGTACCACCATAAACCCGGGTCTCGCCGGCTTGAAGCACGCGGATTTGCCCCTGACGAGAGGCAAGACTGAGGCGATCTCGATGGTAGCGGTTGCCATTCGCCTCAAAAAAACTACTAGATACCTGGGTGATCACTTGACTATCCAGGTAAACCCCTGCAAATCCCTGGGCTTTTAAATTACTCACCAATAGCCGTCTCAGCAGTGGTGTCGGGTAAGCCTGGCGATTGGCCCATACCTGCCAGCTTTGGGGTTGGGCAATCTCAGCCTGAATACCCCGTTGCCGCCACTCCTGGGCGCTGTGTTCGGCGCTTTCAAAACTACGATGTTGACTCAGAACCACCCGTTCTTGTAAATCGGCCTGGGGTAGGGGCACGGGTGCGGTTCCCACCACCACCCGCGGCGTTATCAGGGTTTGGGGCTGGCCCTTGGTGGTAAAGCTGAGACTGAGGCGATCGCCCGGTAGGGCCTCCAGCACCAGGCGGCTCTGGGGATTTTCTCCAAATCGTTGGACCACGCCAACCTCAATCGCTGGATTGGCGGCCGCCCGGGCGACCCCTGGTAGCCCCAAGCCTACAGTCAGGCTCAGCCCTAGCAGGGCTACTTTGCAGCGCCGGGCTCCTTCCCTCCCCTGGCTCCCCAGGGTAAGGGGGGAGCAGTCTCTGGCCAAAGCTATAATTTGCATTAATCTGCTGTTGCAACTCTAGGACAGCATTTTATCCTCAGACAAGGGTACCCATGACCGGTAAACGCTGCGATTTGAGCCCCCGTTTACAAAGGCTGATGCAGAGGGCTGGCCTGACCAGCTATCGGGCCCTTTGCCAGGCTGCGGCAGTGCCTCGGGTCACGGTCGACCGATTACGCCAGGGCCAGCTAGGTGGCTTGCGGGTGGACCGGGTTCAGCGTCTCAGCCGGGTGCTGGGTACCACGACGGCGGAGTTAATTGATTATTTTGTCGATTCAGAGGCCGATTTAGAGACCTCTAATCCTGTCTCAGGCCCCGATCTGGAGGCTGCTGCCAGAGGCGCTGGCAGCGATTCGGCCCTGGTGCAGCAGTTTCAAGACCAGGCCATGGCGTTGCTGGAACCCTGGCTACTGCAATGGCCGGCGGCGGTCTATGCTGCTCAGCACAATCCAACCCTGCCCGCTAGCCGGTTAATTCCCCTCTGCCAACCCTGGCAGCTATTGCTGGCCAGTTGGCAGGTGAGCGCCATTGGCACGGTGGGGGCGGAGGCCACCTACGATCCTCGCCTACACCAGCCCCTAGAGGGGACTTTGCAGCCGGGGCAGCGGGTTCGGATTCGCTATCCGGGCTATCGCCAGGGAGATCGCCTGCTTCATCGGGCCCGGGTCAGTCTCCTTGAGGCCGGGGGCTGATCTGGATGAAAGTCATGGTTTCCTGACTTTCTATTTTTTTTAACAGTTCGCTGATGATTGGGGGTCATCCTGGGGGAATATTAAAGCAGGTGAATCAACCTTATCGATTTTCCTCCCCTGTAGATTCCTATACCGAACTCCACTTACTAGTCGAGCCTTTTATACTAACCATAGCAGCTCCCGGTCCCAGGGCCGGGAGTTATGCTTTTGTGGGGTTTTGGGAGTTGGGGTAATGATCAAGCTGGATGGATTGGCTCTGATCTATATGGTAGCTGCCATGGTCTCTACCCAGGTGGGTTCGGCCTTGGCCAAAAGTCTATTTGTTCAGGTGGGCCCGTTTGGGGTGGTCTGTTTACGGGTTGGTTTGGCGGCGCTGATGCTGATGGCATGGCAGCGACCCCGGTTGGCGGGGTATTCTGCCAAGACATACCAGTTGCTGGTGATGTTTGGCCTGGCCCTGGCGGTCATGAATAGCTGCTTCTACGGTGCGATCGCCCGCATTCCCATTGGGGTAGCGGTGGCCGTTGAATTCTCAGGTCCCCTGGTGGTGGCCATGGTGCACTCCCGCCGCTGGATCGATGGATTATGGGTGGCCCTGGCGGCCCTGGGAATTGGGCTATTGTCTCCTTTGCACCGGTCGGAGCTAGACAGTGGGGGGCTGGGGTTGGCCCTGTTGGCTGGGGTCGCTTGGGGTTTGTATATGTTGCTCTCAGCCCGGGTCGGTCAGGTCTTTAAGGGCAGTCAGGGATTGGCCTTGGCCATGACCGTGGGGGGGCTGTCCCTGCTGCCTTGGGGCTGGGTTGCCGCCGGCCCTGCCTTACTGTCTCCTTCCATTTTAGGGTTGGGACTAGTGGTCGCCTTGCTCTCCTCCGCCCTGCCCTGTTCCTTAGAGATGGCCGCCCTGCGCCGCATCTCTATGCATGGGTTTGGGGTATTGCTCAGCCTGGAACCCGCGATCGCCGCCACCACAGGCTTTTTGGGTTTAGGGGAAACTCTGACTGTGCAAATGATAGTCGCTATTGGGTTAATTATGATAGCGGCTGCTGGCGTTGCTCTCTCTCAATCAGTGGTTGTCATGCCATCGGAATAGGTATTTGAAACAACCCTTTTGATTGGCTATAGTAAAGCCACCCAGCGATTGCGGGTGGCACCAGGTTTGGTTCTGTTCAGCTACCAGCCTTGCTGAACCCAGGGCACCTATGGAATCTAGCCGTAGATAAGGGATCTTGGCTGAGATAACTATGTAGATAAGTGCAGATAAGACCCTAAAAATATCTGTCAGAGGTAACAGACAAAGAACTTGCCTACTAAGGATAGGGGAATCCTTTGGTTAGATAGAAAAGCGTTTGTATCTAACTTGGCTATAAAGCCTGCCCGTTGGCTAACGGCTAATCTTCTTCCTCCATAGAAACCCCATCTAACTGCTTTAAATGAATATGCTTATAACCCAGTTTGATTTCAAACTCGTCACCGGATTGTAACCCCATTTCTTGAGTATAGGTAGAACCAATCACAATTTGACCATTTTTGTGCACACTAACTCGATAGGTAGGTTCTCGCCCCCGGCCATCTTTGCCCAGTTCTGGTTCCAGGGTAATACCCTTGGCTTCCAGCAGTGCATCGTAGAAGCCCGATAAATTAATCCGGGGTTGATTATCCTTAGTTAAGGTGTAGTAGCCGCACTCTTTAGCGGTTTCTCGTTTGGTCAGGTGAGACAGTTCTTTCACCTTTTGAATCAGTGCTTTACCGGTAAGGGGGGCTGGTTTTTCTGCCATCGTCAGGAAAGTTCCATAGGAGAAGGGATGAGGCTATATCGGTCTTAGTATCTATATTTAGGCCGTCTCAGTCAGTAGCTTTGTAACTACTCTAGAGAGGTTGCTAGTCGATAACATCTTTGTCCGTGGTTTTGTACCGCTTATTATAATCACGGGATCGAAATCTGTCACCGAAAAATGTAGGGTAAGCATTTTTTTAATAATTTAATTCTAACCCCTCTTGTCGGGGTCAGATACAAATTTATCTTCAAGACTGAGGGCACTACTGTGAGCCGGTGCTTTGCCCCTAAGGCAGTTATTCAACTCCTCACTTTAGACCCCGGAACCCGGCTTTCCGGGGCTGACCTTGATCGGGGAAAGAAGATCAATAACCATGATTCTGTTGGGGCTAAAATCTTTGCTGACGCAAAGCGGCAAGGATGTTTGAAACGCCTATCTAGGGCTGACCCTGATCAAGATGTTTTAAACACCCGTCGATGGGTCGGTAGATGACTCGGTTGAAGGGGTATTTCGAACACTCCAAGGTAACTTTTACTGAGCTGAACTAAAGACCGATGCCCTCTGGCACAGAGGGCGCAACCCAGTGCCCTGCCCCTCAGTTACTGGGGCAGGGCGATCTAGAACCCCTAGGCAATGGTCAAACGGGCTAGATAGTTAGCTTAGGTCTGTCCCAGCATCGCCTAGCCTTCGCGCAGTTGATCGAGGACGGTTTGGTCCTCCATGGTGGAGGCGTCGCCGGAGATCGCCTCACCACTAGCTAAACTGCGCAGAAAGCGACGAATAATTTTGCCGGAGCGAGTCTTGGGCAGGGCATCGGCAAATTTAATTTCGCCGGGTCGGGCAATAATGCCAATTTCTTTGACCACATGGTTTTTAAGGTCGTCTTTGAGGGCTTCGCTGGGAGTGTATTGACTTTCTAGAGTTACAAAGGCAAAGATATCTTCCCCCTTCAGGTCATCCTGGCGGCCCACCACCGCTGCCTCTGCCACCGCGGGGTGGGAGACCAGGGCCGATTCAATTTCCATGGTGCCCAGGCGATGGCCAGAGACACTGATCACGTCATCCACCCGGCCCATCACCCAGAAATAGCCATCCTCGTCTTTACGGGCGCCATCACCGGCAAAGTAGAGGTACTGGCCGTCCCGGGGGGGAATATGCTCCCAGTAGGTGCTGCGGTAGCGTTCATCATTGCCGTAAACCGTGCGCATCATGCTAGGCCAGGGGTGTTTAATCACCAGATAACCCCCTTCGTTGGCGGCCACCGGATTACCCTCCAAATCCACCACGTCTGCCAGAATGCCAGGGAAGGGGAGTGTGGCGGACCCTGGCTTGGTAGCGATCGCCCCCGGCAGGGGAGTAATCATAAACCCGCCGGTTTCCGTCTGCCACCAGGTATCGACGATGGGGCAGCGCTCCCCACCAATTACCCGGTGGTACCACATCCAGGCCTCGGGGTTAATCGGTTCCCCCACCGTGCCCAGCAACCGCAGGGAAGAGAGGTTACGGGCCTTGGGTAGGTGATCCCCTAGCTTAATAAAGGTGCGAATGGCGGTTGGTGCGGTATAGAAAATCGTGACGCCGTATTTCTCCACCACATCCCAAAAGCAACCAGGGTTAGAGGGCCGCGGCACCCCCTCGTACATGAGGCTGGTGGCCCCATTGGAGAGAGGGCCGTAGACAATATAGCTGTGGCCCGTAATCCAGCCAATATCGGCGGTACACCAGTAGACATCGGTGTCCTTAATATCAAAGGTCCACTTAAAGGTCATGTGGGTGTAAAGGTTATAGCCGCCGGTGGTATGAACTACCCCCTTAGGTTTTCCGGTGGTGCCACTGGTATAGAGAATAAACAGCATATCCTCCGCATCCATGGGCTCCGCTGGGCAGTCAGCCGAGGCAGCGGCTTGGAGCTCATGCCACCAGTGATCCCGGTTGGGTACCATGGTCACCGCCGCCTTAGTGCGCTGTACCACCAGCACGTGCTCAACACTGGGCACACTGTTCTCCGCCAGAGCCACATCCACCGCCGCCTTCAGGGCCACCACCTTATCTTTACGGAAGCCGCCGTCGGCGGTAATCACCAGCTTAGCCTGGGCATCGTTGAGGCGATCCTTCAGGGCTTCTGCACTAAAGCCCCCAAAGACGACGGTATGGGGGGCACCAATGCGGGCACAGGCCAGCATAGCAATGGCCGCCTCAGGGATCATGGGCATGTAGATACCTACCCGATCGCCCTTTTTCACCCCCAACTGCTTCAGTACATTGGCAATCTGGCACACCTCCCGATGCAATTGGGCGTAGGTGAGGGTACGGCTGTCCCCGGGTTCTCCCTCCCAGATCAGGGCCGCCTTGTTGCGCCGCCAGGTGGTCAGGTGACGATCCAGGCAGTTGTAGGAAATATTCAACTGGCCGCCGACAAACCATCGGGCAAAGGGAGGCTGCCAATCTAATACCTGCTGCCAGGGCTTAAACCAGTGCAGTTCCTGGCTGGCCAGGTCAGCCCAAAATTGACCGGGGTCAGCCGCCGCTTTAGCGGCTAGGGCTCGATATGCGTCTAGATTCTTGATGGCGGATTGTTCAGAGAAACTGGCCGGAGCCGGGAACAGGCGAGTTTCACTTAAAATTGATTCGATTGCGGGGGTAGCCATAGAACTTTATAAATCTACTCAAGACAGACCAAGAATTGTTTCTAAACAACCACCTAAAATGGTTGGCATCGATAAAGACATCACCTGTGAAAACCATAGAGTTTTTAGAGGCTATTCCACCATCCTGTAGAGTTTCTTTAGAAAACTTTCCAAACCTGAGCGACTGGAACCGTGGGAAGATAGAGTAAATGGGGATTCTAGCATTCAAATTATAGAATTTGCTGGAATTCCAAGATCAGGGTTTTGTCTACAGCGTCGAATTTGCAGGCGTATGTGTCCAGTTCTCCGTGGATAAAGCAGACCGAACGGGCTCTGGTAGTTAGTTCTGGTTTGGGTACCCTGGCTTCCGTAGCGGGCCAGAATGTTTTTTTCGCCTGTGCCCCCCTTTCGGCCCTGGCCCTTTTAGAACTGGCCTACCGCCACCGCCATCAGGACCAGCTCAACCGGGTTGAAAAAACCTTGACGGCTCACCACCGTCAGCTAGAACAGGGGATGATCTATCTTAATAAGCGGGTGACGGCCTTGCCGTCTCCTGAAACTCTGACCCAGATGCAGCGATCGCTGTTAGATCGCAATAGCCGCTCCCTCACCCGGCTGTACCAAGACATTAATGGGCTACGCACCTACATCGCCGATCCCCAGGAATTTCCCCGAACCGCTGCTCTCAAGGCGACGGAGCAGGAAGTCAGGCAGCTCCAGGAGCAGTACGCTGCCATCCTCAAATCGACCCACCAGTTAACTACCCAGGTTAGCCTGTTAGCCAACCCGACCCGACTCAAAGCCCTGGAAGATGAGTTATCTGACTTAAAAACCAACCTGCTGGCAGTCCAGATTGAGCTTCAATCCGTAGGGGCAGAAATGCGCCAGCACTCCAGGCGTTGGGAAACCGCAAAAACCGATCTCAGGCAACAGTTTTCATGGCCAAAAGATAGTCTCAATCAAGAGATCAGCGACGATCGGGTGTCCCAGGATGAATTCTCCAACCTGATTAGCCATGTTAGGAGCCTGGCCCAACGACAGGCCGACTTAGACCGGGCCCTGACCCAAATTCCCATTGGTTCAGTGGATGGTTTAAGCCAGAGCCGCCGGGAACTGGATCGCCTCGGGGGGCAGATGGCTGAAGTCAGCCAGGCTGTTCAGGAGTCTGTGCAGGAGAGTCGGCGACGGTTAATTCCCCTGACCAAACGGTTGCAATACCTAGAAAATCAGCTGAACCCGTCAGGCACCCCCAGAGGGGTCGGCGGTGCCCCTGACCATGATTGGATCATTGATTTTCCGAATCGCGGTCCTCGCCAGTCTGACCAGAGGGGTGGTGAGCAGTTGCTGGGGCAAATTCTGGAGCAGACCCAGGGCCGGATCTTGCTGGTTTGGCCCTGGAGTTCCCAGACCACTCTGGATGAGACTTTAGTCGAGGGGTTTAGCCGGTTTTTACAACGGGGAGGTCAGCTCACCCTGGGCTGGTGCCATCAGGGTAATCTAGACCAGCCCCGTTTGGTGGCAGCGATCGCTCAGGGCTGGAGCCAACCCGTTGATCTGGCCAGTACCATACAAGCCCCCCTCCAGCAACTGCTATCTTTACGACAACTCTATCGAGACCGGTTTAAGTTCAAAATCATCGGTACGGTCGAGCGCTATCTGGTTTGCCATCCCCTCTCCCCTGATCGAGCCTATGCCATTCTCAGTTTGCAAACCCTAAAAACCCATAGTCTGACAATTCCAGAATTAGAGGTTAAACTGCGAACTACCCAGCCCCAAGTGATTCAATCCCTAATTGAGGGGTTTGCCAATCCTGCCCTCGCCCCCCTGGAGGGCCAGGCCATCTTTAACCGGGCTACCACCTACCATGACCTGGGCGATCGCCGTCGTGCCATTGCTGATTACACCCAACTTCTCGACCATGCTCCCTACCAGGGGGTGATCTGGAATAACCGGGGGGTGGCCCACCTGGAACTGGGCCTGACGGAATTGGCCGATCAAGACTTTCAGCAGGCGCTGCGGCAAGATCCCCAGCAGGTTGCCCCCTATTGCAATCGCGGCTGGCTACATCTGCACCAGGGCAACTATGGCACTGCTATGACCGCCTTTAGCCAGGTTTTACAGCATCACCCTCAGTTGGGATTAGCCTACCTCTACCGGGGTCGATGCCAGCAAAAGCTGGGAATGGCCCAGGCCGCCCTGGCAGACTATAATCAGGCTATTGTAGTAGAGCCGCAGGCACCCCTACCCTATTGCTACCGCAGCGCCGTCTATGAAGCCCGGGGTAATCGAGCGGACGCCATTGCCGATCTCGAACAGGCGGTAACCCTACTGCAAAGCCAGGATTTAGGCCCTACCCTGACGGCTGTACAACAAAAGCTAGATACCTTGCGGACTAACTTTCCCCAGTAATCGATAGATCATCTACCCAAATCCCGGGGCAAACCCCGCCCGGGGTAATGTCTGCCTCCGGTTCAACGTAGATAATTCGCTGCAAGAGCTCTCGAAAGTCGCCAGCCACCGTCGCCGACTCAATGCTGACCCGCTCTCCCTGGCGGTAGAGCCAGCCATCAAAGGGCAGGGAGAAGGACCCCTGGAGGGCGTTTACCCCAGCGTGGAGAGCTTGCAGATCGTCAATCAACACCACCTGATCGGCGGTCTCCAGCCTCAAGTCTGAGCGTTGCTCCGGCCCCGGCAGCACATGGTAAAAACTAGGACTGACGCTGACCTTGGCCCCAATGCTGGCATGGCCGGTGGGGCTCGCCCCCAAGCGTCTGGCCGTACCGGCACTGTGGAGGAAGTGGGTCAATACCCCCTGCTCAATCAGCCCCACTCGCCGGGTGGGGGTACCCTCGCCATCAAAGGTTTCCACACCGATGTTGTCGGCGTGGAGGGCATCATCGTAGACCGACAGCAGGGGAGAGGCCACCTGCTTGCCCAGGTCGTCTACGTTAGACAGGCTACGGCGGTCAAGAATACTCTGGGCGTTGTAGAGGTTAGAGAAGGCCCCCAGCAGGCTCAAAAAGGCCTCGGCGGAAAACACAACCCGATACTTACCGGAGCTAATTTTCTCGTAGTTGAGGTGGCTGATGGTTTTCTCTGCTGCCTCCCGGACACAGCCCTGCAGATCCAGGCGATCAAGGCCGTGGTGGACCCGCATGGCACCGGCGGAACGGGGCTTACGGCCAGTCTCTGCGGTTTTGCTGTAAAGGTAAACCGAAGCGTAGGTGCGGGTTTCTTGACGCAGGGCCCCGGCACTATTGAGGTAGAAGCGATCGCTGCGGCGCTGGGCCAATCCATTGTAGGGCACACTGGTAATGGCCGGATGGGCTGCCAGTAATTGCTTCTCCAGATCGATCAAATTAGTAATCAAATCACTGACCGGAGCGGCCGCTGAGGTTTCGATCCCCACCTTGGCGGTGGGCGCTTGAGCCTCAGGACTGAAATCGGGAATATGATCATCAACACCAAAGTGGCTGGCATCCCGGGCCATGGTCAGGGCCTGATCCATACCCGCCGGATCGACATCACTGGTGGAGGTCACCCCCAGCTTGCCCTGGTCATTCCAAACCCTAACGATCACGCTAGAGCGGTTCGAGGCCTTTACCTGCTTGGGATCACCCTGGTCAACCTGGACGCTGGTTTCATCCACCGTAGCGCCGTAAACATCGTACTTGTAAATTCCCAGCTTTTGGGCACTGGTGGTTGCGTAGCTGGCAATATCTTCAAGGGTAGGCATGGAAAACAACCAAATGAAGGGAAACCAAGGTTAGAAGACGGGCTGACTTAGCGACCACCAACGGTAATGGCATCAACCTTAAGATGGGGTTGGCCAACGGTGACGTAAATGCTGCCGCTAATTGATCCGCAGAAGCCAGGGGCCAGGCCTAGATCATTAGAACACATAGAAATGCGATCCATGATCTCGGTGGCTTCGCCAATCAGGGTGGCCCCCTTTAAAGGCTTGGTAACCTGGCCATGCTCAATTAGATAGGCTTCATCTACCGCGAAATTAAATTGTCCCGTAGCCCCCACACTGCCGCCGCCCATTTTCTTACAATAAATGCCCTTATCCACAGAGGCAAACAGTTGATCGAGACTATAATCACCGGGGGCAATGTAGGTGTTGCGCATCCGGGAGGCGGCGGCGTAGGTATAGCTCTGGCGACGTCCGCTACCGGTACGGGGATGGCCAGTGCGCATAGAACCGGCCCGGTCAGATAGGAAATTGCGAAGCATGCCATTTTCGATTAGCAGGGTCCGCTGGGCCGGCATGCCTTCATCGTCCATGTCAATGGTGCCAAAGGCATCGGTGGACAGCCCCTCATCCCAGGCGGTTAGATTAACATGGGCGATTTTTTCGCCCTTTTTGTCCATAAAGGGGGTGGTGCCCCGCTCAATTTGAGTGGTTTCTAGCAGGTGACCGCAGGCTTCATGGAAAATTACACCACCAAACTGATTGGCCATAATCACCGGATAACTACCGGATTCTAAATATTCGGCGTAGAGCATTTTGCCGGCTGAATCGGCTACATGCTCGGCGGTGGTTTGGTAATCCCAGGTGGTTAGAAATTCGGGATTACTGGTATCGCCCAGGCGCTCACCAATGGAGGAACGGTGCTCGCCATCGGCACAGAGCAGATTACAGGCCACCGACTGAGTCAAGCGAATATCCCGGGCAAAGGTGCCGTCACTGGCGGCCACCATGACCTCTTGCCAGTCGCGAAAGTAAACGGCTCGGCGAGATTGCACATGACTGGCCTGATGGGCCAGAGCCTGATTAGCCGATAGCAGCACCTCTCCCATATCCTGCATGGAGCTACAGCGCTCCAGCCAGGCATCTTTACCCCGAGCACTGGCGTAGTCCCGCAGTAATTCCAGGTTGATTTCAAACAAATTGGCACCGGGCCCCGGCAAGGTCAGGCCCATAATCGATAGGGCTTTATCCAGGGCAGCCTTGAGCCCGTTGAAGGAAAGATTATTGGTGCTGACATAACAATCGGCTTGCCCCAAAAATACCCGTACCCCGGCTCCGGTGACAAGGCGGGGAGAGATGCTGGTAATCGCATCGTCTTCAGCTTGACAACTAATATAGTTGTTGCGTTCTAGGAAAAACTCAACAAAGTCAGCTCCGGCAGCTCGCCCTAAACCCAGTAGGGTTGCCAGGGTAGACTCCCAGGAGGAGCCAAAGCGATCGCGCTGAGCCGTGTACTCTCTGGACAATAGATCGTCAGTCTTGGGTAGGGAAAGGGAGAAGGGAGCAACCGACATGGCAGGTAATCCTTACGGACTGGACAAACAGGATGGCTTCAGTCATGGCTTTAAGTGTAACAAACCCCCCGGATCCTGGCCGCCTCAGGACCAAACCGGGTGCGGAACTAGAGCTGGTGCTGCGCTCCTAGGGCCGCGGTTGGGGAGCAGGTCCAGGCTGAGCTCGATTTTGGGCCGGCGCCGAAGCCGGAGCCTGGGGCTTAGATTGTTGCTGGGTCTGAATAGTATTTAAAAAGTCGAGCACCTGGGTGGAGGGAAACAGGCGAATTTGCTGTAACTGATTATTCATGGTGGTGTCTTTAGCTGCCGCCATCGCCCCCAGCAGCCATTCAAGGGAGCGCACCTCTACCACGATTTCCTTGGCCCCATTGGGATTATCTTTGAATACCCAATTCAAGTAAGTTTGCAGGTCATCCCGGGAGAAAAACATGGGCAGGGAAACCTGGTTATCTTGGACGAAGGGTAGGTAGGAATCACTCTGGCCTCGCCGGGGAATAAACAGAGGCACTCCCTTGAAGCCTGGTTGTAATTTTTCTGCAGTAGTTAGTTCGGTATTGATGGGGAAGTAAAGTAGGGGCCCAGCCGTGCCATCTGCAGCGGACTGTTTGTATATGCTGCCCAGGTCAACGACATCAATTTTGGCCTGCTGACCCTGGCTCTGGAGTCGTTGTACCACCTGAGCGGCCGTAGGACCGTCTAGAAACACTACGGGAGCTTGAACTTTCTGGTCAGTCTCGCTAACGGCCTTGAGCTGCTCTCCCTTGGCGTCGTGGACCATAAAGACGGGAATTTGATTCAGCTTAGCAACAATTTGATCGGTGGTTAACGCCAGGGCTCGTGGGCACACCCCCAACCAGCTCAGACCACTGACTAGAGCGCCCATCAGGGATAGAGATAGCGGCGATCGAAAAAATAGGTTGGCCATGGCAGTTCTATAATTTTTGTAAATCCTATCATAGCCAAACTTAACATCGCCCGGGTGGGCTATTGGCCCCTAAATTAGCTGGCCGTAACTCCCTTGCTCGGGGAGGCAAGACCTGATAAAGCGGGCTCGGTAAACCGTTAATCCCTGCTCCAGGGTGACCCGCTCCCGGTCGGTTTGGGCTGGAAAGGGACTCTCGGCCAGCCAGCCTGGAGAGGATGGGGTAAAGCCGGGGAACTCGACTAGGCGATCGCGCATGTGTCGGGCTACCGCCTCCACATCGGACTGGATCACCACCTCACCGCCGGCCGGTAAAAACGTCGCCAGGTCCTCCACCAGGGCTGGCTGTAAGACCCGCCGTTTGTGGTGTCGTTGCTTAAACCAGGGATCGGGAAATTGAATTGAAACCCTACGCAGCGGTTGGGGCGATGGCCAGCTGGCCATCAGGGAGCGAAAGGCTAGATTGGCATTACAAAATAGAAAATGCAGATTAGTCAGGCCAGCCCTTGGGCCGCGCCCCAGGGCCTGGTCTACCAGGGGTTGGCGAATCTCTAAACCAAGAAAATTCCAGTTTGGATATAGGGCTGCCATCTGCAATAGAAAAATGCCTTTACCGCAGCCAATATCTACATGGAGAGGCTGGTGCAGCTCGCCGTAGATGGCTGCCCAGGGGGGAGGCTGGACGGGGCGCTGATATTTCTCCCCCAGGGGATTAACGTGCTGTCGTACTCGTATAATCGCCATCCTGCCCACCTGCCTAGACAATCTTGAAGATCATGGCATGGATCATGCTATCAAGTGTAGTCAGTCAGCATCGCAACGATATGGGTAAACCCGGGCATCAGCAACATAACCAGGGGGCAGGGGCACCAGCTTCTAGCCCGGGCAGCAGGGTGATCTATCCTCGCTGGCTACAGCCCGGAGATCGCCTCTATGTGATTGCCCCCAGCGGTGCTTTGCGAGAGCCAGAAAGGCTGCACCAGGGCATCGCTTGCTGGCGAAACTGGGGCTTTGAGGTGGTGGTACCGGCCTCCCTAGACCGCCGTTGGGGCTACCTGGCGGGGACCGATGATCAACGCCGCCGCCAGCTCACCGACGCCCTGATGGCAGCCGATTGTCGCGGTATTCTCTGCGCCCGGGGGGGCTACGGCGGCAGCCGATTACTGGAGGACTGGGTCTGGCCAGAGGCCGTTGACACTCCCTGGATCATTGGGTTTTCCGATATTACCAGCCTGCTATGGAGCCTGATGCGACAACGCCGTACGGTCGGGGTCCATGGCCCCCTTCTGACCACCCTGGGATTAGAGCCCCCCTGGGCTCAACAGCGCCTGCTGGCTTTAGTCACGGGCCAGCCCTTGCCGCCTTTGCAAGGGCTGGGGTGGGGCGGCGGTAGGGTGACGGCTCCCCTCTTAGCGGCCAACCTGACCGTAGCCACCCACCTTCTATGCACGGCCCATCAGCCCCATCTGGAGGGGGTGATTCTGGCTTTGGAAGATGTCACCGAAGCCCCTTACCGCATCGATCGCCTGCTCACCCATTGGCGGCTGGGGGGGTACCTGCAGGGGGTGGCTGGCGTTGCCCTGGGGCGTTTTAGCCGCTGTGACCCGCCTCCGGGGGCAGACAGTTTTTCTGTGGCCGCAGTTCTGCGAGATCGCCTCACGGACCTGGGTATTCCCATTGTTTCGGCCCTACCCTTTGGCCATGATGGTGACAATGCCGCCCTACCCCTGGGCACTATGGCCTGCCTCGATGGCGACGAGGGCACTCTGAGCTTGATGTTTCCCTAACCCGGTGCCAACGGTTGTTGATGATTTTTTTCTGTCAGGGCTAACCATTTTTTGGCATTTGCACTAAACTAGGGCGGCAGTAACTTGAAAAGCGTCATGGTATTAATTTTGATCCCCACTCCGATCAAAGTATGTTAGCTTTATAGTACGCCTGTTTTATGTCCGAGGCATGGCCAGCCAGTGCACATTAAGCGCGTTGAGTTGTCTCACTTTAAATCCTTTGGTGGTACGACCCAGGTTCCTCTATTGCCTGGGTTTACTGTCATATCTGGCCCTAACGGGTCGGGTAAGTCTAATATTTTAGATGCTCTATTGTTTGGTCTGGGGCTGGCCAGTTCTAAGGGCATGCGGGCAGAGCGGTTGCCCGATCTGGTGAATCAAAATCAGATTGGGCGTAAATCCACCTCAGAGGCCAGTGTCACCGTTACCTTTGACCTCAGTGATGTCGCCCCTGAACTGATGCTGCCTGCTCTGGAGCAGGATGGCGGGGTGGATGCCAGGATAGATGATGCTGGTCTGGAGGCAACGGTTAACCCCAGTCTGAAAAACAAGGTGGTCCCTTTGCCCCTACCGCGGGAATGGAGTGTGACCCGGCGACTCCGCGTCACCAGTCAGGGTACCTATACCTCTAATTACTCCATCAACGGCGAACCCTGTACCCTCAACGACCTGCACGATCAGTTGCAACGTTTTCATATTTATCCCGAGGGCTATAATGTGGTCCTCCAGGGGGACGTCACCGGCATTATTTCGATGAATTCCCGGGAGCGTCGAGAAATCATTGATGAGCTAGCTGGGGTGGCGGCCTTCGATCGCAAAATTGAGCAGGCCAGGGGCAAGCTAGAGGCGGTCAGGGACCACGAAGATCGCTTTCGCATTGTGGAACGGGAACTGCAAACCCAACTGGAAAAACTGGCCCAGGATCGGCAAAAGGCTGAGAAGTATCAGCACCTTAAGGCGGTCTTTCAAACCAAGAGTCAATGGGAAGGGGTGCTGCTGTGGCGTCAGCAGGAGCAGGAGATCGCGGCTCTGCGGCAGGCCTTGGCGGCGGGGGAAACAGAAGCCGTAGAATTGGCCCAGGCGATCGCAGCCGGGCAGTCGGCCCTGACCGCCCTGGAGTCCGAACTGGCGGAACTCAACAGCCGCATTAAGGCCATGGGAGAAGAGGAGTACCTGGCATTGCAATCTCAGGTGGCTACCCAGGAAGCTGAGCTCCGCCAGTTGCAGCGCCAGGAACAGGATACCCGTCAAGTCGCCAATCAGATTGCGGCTCAGTTGCGGGATACGGAAATCGCCCTCCAGCAGCACCAACAGGAGCGGGCTAAATTGGAGCGCCAGCTGGCTATCCAAACCAGTACGGAACTGGTGAGCCTCACCACCACCCGCGATCGGCTACAGCAGGATCTGGAGGACCGTCGCCAGGCCACCAGTGCCATTGCCGCTACCTCCCAGGCCTGGGTACAACAACAGGCCCAACTTCGCCATGATTTAGAGGCACTGGTGAGGGCCATCGAACCCCAGAGATCGGAGCAAATTCGCCTGCAGGAGCGGTTGCATCAGTTACAGCAGCAAATTCAAACCCAGCAGGATCAACTCCAGACCCTGGGTGGGGAAACGGCCCCTGAAGAGGCCTCAGCTATCCCGGCTCAGTTGGCTGCGATGGAAACGGCAATTCAAGATACCGTCGCCAGAATCACGGCGGCTGAGGCGGAACTGGCGGTTCAGCGCGACACCCAAATTCGCCTACAGAAAGAGCAACGGGATAAACAGCGCCAGCTGGATCGCCTCGAGGCCCAGGCCCAAGCCGTGGAGGAAAGCCAGGGGACCCAGGCGACCAAACTACTCATTGATAGCGGCTTACGGGGCATTGACGGCTTGGTGGCCCAGTTGGGTAAGGTTGATCCGCGCTATCAGGTGGCTCTAGAGGTGGCGGCGGGAGCCCGGTTGGGTTACCTGGTGGTAGATAGCGATCGGGTGGCGGCCCAGGGCATTGAATTCCTTAAGCAACGGCGGGCTGGTCGGATTACCTTTCTACCCCTAAATAAGATTCGGGCACCCCAGTTTACTCCCTTGCCGGCCTGGCAGCGCCCCGATGGCTTCCTCGACTATGCGGTCAACCTGATTGATTGCGACCCCCGCCATCGCGATATTTTTGCCTATACCTTTGGCAGCACCGCCGTTTTTGATAATTTGGAAACCGCCCGCCAGCACCTCGGCCAGTTTCGTATGGTCACCCTGGCGGGGGAAGTTCTGGAAACCAGTGGCGCAATGACCGGTGGAACCCTCTCCCAGAGATCGGGAAGCCTCCACTTTGGCACGGTAGAGCCCGCAGAATCGGTTGAAGCCCAGGCTCTGCGCCAGCGTCTGGGGGAAATCGAGGCTATGCTGGAACGTTGCGATCGCACTCTAGGGGAGATTACCACTACCCTACAAACCCTGGGGCAGGACCTGATTAGCCAGCGTCAGCAGCACCGGGAGCTACAACTCCAGGGACAACAGCAGCAATCTCAGCACCAGCAATTGACAGAACGCCGCAGTCAGATTAGCACCCAGTTAGATCAGGCGCAGCAAGAACTCAACCAGACCCAGGCCCGCTTACAAGCGCTAGCCGCCACCCTACCCCTGCAGGAAGAGGAAATTGCCGTCCAGCGGTCGACTTTGGCCGCCCTGGAGCAGTCCCAAACCCACAGTGAATGGCAGACCGCCCAGGCCGCTGTCACCCAGGCAGAGCAGGACCTGGCTCAGGCCCAAGCCCGCCTACAGGCGGCAGAACGCCAGGTCCAGACCCACCAAACCCAACAGCAACAGGCTGAACTGATGATTCAGCAAGCCAAACAGGCTATCCTGACCCTGCAACAGCAACAGAGTAGCCACGCTGAGCAGTTGGGCCAAACTAAACAGCAACAGGTGGCCCTGAACCAGGAAATTGACCAACTGCGGCAATCAATGGCCCAGTTGGATCAAACCCTGGCGGCGGAAAAGGCCAGTCGCGATGGGCTGGAGCAACGTCTGCGGGAGCAACGCACCCAAACCCAACAGCAGGAGTGGCAGCGGCAAAAACTTTTAGATACCCAGAAGGAGCGTCAGCAGCAATTGCTAGAGGCCCAGGCCCAGATGGAGGCTCAGACCGCCGACCTCCCCGATCCGCTGCCCGAGCTACCGGTGGACCTCGATCTGGAGGAGCTACGCAAGGAACTGCGATCGCTACAACGCCGCCTGGAGGCCATGGAGCCCGTTAACATGCTGGCCCTGGAGGAATACCAGCGTACGGAAGAGCGTTTGGGGGATCTCAGTCAGAAACTGGCCACCCTGGAGGAAGAACGTACCGAACTCCTGCTACGGGTAGAAACCTTTACCACCTTGCGGCGCAATGCCTTCCAGGAGGCCTACGACGCCGTCAACGAAAACTTCCAAACCATCTTTGCGGAACTCTCCGATGGGGACGGTCACCTGCAGCTAGAAGACCCCGAAGATCCCTTTAACGGCGGTCTCAATCTAGTCGCCCACCCCAAGGGTAAGCCCGTCCGGCGACTGGCCTCGATGTCGGGGGGAGAAAAATCCCTTACCGCCCTGAGCTTCATCTTTGCCCTACAACGGTACCGTCCCTCCCCCTTCTATGCCTTTGACGAAGTGGATATGTTCTTGGATGGGGCCAATGTGGAACGGCTATCCCGCATGATTAAGCGGCAGGCTGAGCAGGCTCAGTTTATTGTGGTGAGTCTGCGACGCCCGATGATTGAAGCCTCCCAGCGCACCATTGGGGTGACCCAGGCGCGGGGAGCCTATACCCAGGTACTGGGGATCGACCTGGAAGCCCAAAGCGCTACCCTATAGTGGGAATGAGCACCCTTTAGTACCCTCTGTCATGCCCACCGTCACCTTTCCCCTGGCTTACCTACAACGCCTAACCTCTACAGCCCCAGTCGATCTCGAGGCCCAGGCCTTTGACTATGGGCTAGAGGCCACCTTAAGGGGATCAGACCTGGAGGTGGAGGTGACGGCTGAACGTCCCGACTTACTGGCAGCGGAGGGTTTTACCCGGGCCATTAATATTTATAATGGCAAACCACGGTCCCTGCCCCCCCGCCTTGCCCCCTCCGGTCGGCGGATTAGAGTATCCCCGTCAGTCCAACCCCTGCGCCCCTACATTGCCGCCCTGGTGGTACGCCAGGCCCATTTAGCCGATGGCGGTCTGGAGGTATTGATCCAGTTTCAAGAAAAAGTGACCCAAACCTTTGGTCGGCAACGACAAAAAATTGCCATTGGGGTTTACGACCTGAAGCAGATTGTCGGCGATCTCACCTACGCCGCCCAGCCCCAGGAAGAAATTGTCTTTACCCCGCTACAGGCTAGGGAAGCCATGACCGCTGGCCAAATTCTATCCCAGCATCCGGCGGGTCAGCTTTACCACCATACCCTGCCCGTAGAAGATGTAGCTCTAGTTTTACGGGACCAGGACGGCCAGGTGCTCTCCATGCCGCCCATCATCAATGCTGCCGGGGTTGGAGAAATCACCCCCGATACCAGAGATCTATTCATTGATGTGACGGGTATTCGGTCCCAAACTGTGATGGAAACCATCAATATTTTGGCCCACAACTTTTTAGACACCGGCGCCCGGGTAGAAACCGTAGCCATTGACTTTCCCGCCGACAGCCTGGTTACCCCCTCTCTAGAGCGTCGTCCGGTCAGCTTCTCTGCCCGCTTTCTCAATGAGATTATCGGCACGGCCATTCCTAAGACTGGTTTGGGCCCGATTCTGGCCCGTATGGATTTGCAGGTAAGTGGCCAGGATGTCATCTACGTTCCCACCTATCGCACTGACATTTTTAGCCAGGTTGATATTGCCGGTGACCTACTGGTGGCCCTGGGGATTGACAGCCTACAGGCCGAACCCCTGGCGGTCAAGTTTCACCTGGGTAAGGCGGCAGCCCTGCAACAGTTTGGCCTGCGGGTGGGAGATCTGGCCCAACGTCTGGGCTTAATGGAGGTGAAAAGCTATATTCTTACCGACCCCGATCGCCTCGATCTCTTTCACTTTCCCTACCTACAGACCAGTAATGCTAAAAGCCGTAGCTTTAGCGCTACCCGGCCTACCCTGCTGGCGGGGTTGTTGGAGATTCTGAGCCGGAATATCAACGCTCCCAAGCCCATTAATATTTACGAAATTGGGGAGGTAATACGGTTACAGGCTAGCGATCAGGTGCTGGAAGGCTATCATTGGGGTTTTGCTAGCCTCGATGCCCGGGCTTCATTCACTACGGCTAAGGCCTATATGCAAACCCTACTGAAGGCCCTGGGCTACACCTATACCCTGGTACCTGGCCAGGCTCCTTACTACATTAGTGGGCGTTCAGCGATGGTGCTGATGGAGGGACAAATCGTAGGAGAATTTGGGGAAATTCATCCCGATGTGCTCAATCACTTCTCGTTTCCAGAGCCAGTCTGTGCCGGCGAGTTAGACTGCCAATCCCTCTATCAGTTTAGGTTATCTGTCCCGGCTGGCGATCGCTAGCAAACTTCTGGGTAGCGATGTGCCTCGCCAGGTAAAACCTGTTACCCTAAATGGCTGAAAACAAATCCAGCTCAGGTACAGCCCGGCGCAGCCCAGCCGGGCCAGTTGATAACAGCCAAAGGGGGGTGATGGTCCTGATGACCGATTACGTAGTTGAAAACCTATAGGAATACGTATGGAGAAGCGATCGCCCCTGCTGGCCCCGATTGAACTACTGTGGGCCCTCATCGGCCTGGTGCTGACCATTCTCGGTACCTGGATGGAAACCTTTACGGTCAATCCTGCCTGGGTCTGGAGTCAATCTGGTACCACTGTTTTCTCCCTGGGAGTGAGCTTTCAAGTTGGGGCCGTTCTGCTCACCGCCTGCGTCGGCGGGCGCAACGCCGCCGCCCTCTCCCAGGTTGCCTATCTGGTGCTTGGCCTGGCCCTATTTCAGGCCTTCAAACTGCCGATTTTCACCCAGGGGGGTGGCTTGAGCTACGTGCAAGAGCCCGGCTTTGGCTACCTGCTGGGGTTTATTCCTGCCGGCTGGTTGTGTGGCCAGCTGGCCTTTTTGTGGCCGCCTAAGCTCGAGAACCTGGCCCTCAGTAGTCTGTGTGGACTGGCAATTATTCATAGCTCAGGGTTTATTTACCTCACCCTCGCTTCCCTGCTAGGCTGGCTAAAGATGGTTTCTAACTCCTATGGGGAGTTAGTGTGGAATTACTCCATACTGCTGTTGCCAGGCCACCTGGTGCTGGTTTGTGCCGTAGCCGTCCTATCTCTGGCCTTAAGGCGTGCACTTTTTTACTAAATCCATGGGTCTTCGCAACCATTTCTTCTGGCTAGCCGCGATTGTCGGCCTAAGTCTTGATCAACTCACCAAATTCTCCATCGCCCACAGCCTTGCCCTTACCCGCCCCCCTGCGTCCATTGCCCTCTGGCCAGGAGTCTTCCATCTCACCTACGTCACTAATCGGGGAGCCGCCTTTAGTCTATTGAGTCACCATGGAGAATGGTTGAAGTGGCTGTCTATGTCGGTTAGCCTGGGGTTAATTGCCCTGGGTCTGAAGGCCAGGCTGGTGAATCGATGGGAGCAGGTAGGATACGGTTTAATTCTGGGCGGGGCCCTTGGCAATGGCCTTGATCGGCTACTGGCAGGAGAAGTGGTGGATTTCTTAGATTTTCGTTTGATTCACTTTCCGATTTTTAATGTGGCAGATGTTTGCATCAATATTGGCATTGTCTGTCTTTTAATGGCCGCCTTCGCTACACCTTCCAACCGAGGGGCGCGGGAGTAGGGGTTGGAGATACAGCCCCATCAAGGAATTGATCGGGCCTATTTCGTTAAGGGCCACAGTGGTGTACATTATGAGAAAATTATGACAACACTTTAAGTAAGCGACTGTTACTAAGGAGATAGAGTATGGACTGGCGAGTTGTTGTGGTGCTGTTGCCAATCGCCGTGGCCGCTAGCTGGGCAGTTTTTAACATTGGTCGGGCGGCCCTGGGTCAACTTCAAGACTTTCTCAATCGGGAAGCTTGAGGCTATAGCCCTGGTTAGACGGTCCTCACCAGGGTAGCCTAGCCAAGATTGTAGGGGTCTGGCTCTGGTGTCAGTGATGGTTATGGCTGCTTTAGGCGGTAATGGTTAGCCCAGTAGATCTAGAGTAACCAACCTGGGCATGAGCTGACGAAAGGCTATACCGCGATGGCTACAGATTTCCTTTTGCTGGGCAGACATTTCTCCGAAGGTCTGCCCAGTTTCTCTAACATAAAAGACTGGATCGTAGCCAAATCCATGGTTACCCCGGGGCTGGCTCAAAATCTCTCCGCGGCAAATGCCTTCGGTTTCGGCGACAACTGTGCCGTCGGGACCAGCCAAGGCAATGGCACAGACAAACTGGGCAGAGCGCTCTTGAATGCCGCCCATGGCCTTTAACAGGCGATCAATTCGGGCTGCATCGGTGGCAGCATAGCGGGCAGAGTAGATGCCCGGGGCTCCCCCCAGGGCATCTACCTGGAGACCAGAGTCATCGGCGATCGCCCAGTGCCCCAGGGCACGGGCTACTCCCTCGGCTTTAAGGCGGGCATTTTCTAAAAACGTGTGGCCGGTTTCTTCAATCTCTAGGGAATCGGGTTTTAGCTGTAGCTGCCAGGGTAAGGGCTGCAGGTAAGCTTGCATTTCTTTCAGTTTGCCGGGGTTGCCAGTGGCGACAATCAGGGTAGGCATGGGTTATTCTAACTATGAATTAACTAATATCGACTGAATTCTAAACCTAAAGCCTATTGGACACGACATTGTTTTATGGATACTCAAGCGAAGATATATGTTGCTGGTCATCGTGGACTGGTGGGTAGTGCCCTGGTGCGAGCCTTGCAATCTCAAGGGTACGGCAACCTGCTGTTAAGAACCCGTGATCAGGTTGATCTACTCAACCAGGTAGCCGTAGCTGATTTTTTTGCTGCCGAAAAACCTGACTATGTGTTTTTGGCTGCGGCTAAGGTCGGAGGGGTTCAGGCTAACAATACCTACCGGGCAGAATTTTTGTATGAAAACCTGATGATTGCGGCTAATGTGATCCACAGTGCCTATCAGCATGACGTTAGCAAGCTTTTATTTCTAGGTTCCTCCTGCATTTACCCCAAGCTTTGCCCCCAACCGATTAGGGAGCAAGACCTGCTGACTGGTTTTTTAGAGCCGACTAATGAGCCCTACGCGATCGCTAAGATTGCCGGATTAAAGCTCTGTGAAAACTACCACCGCCAGTACGGTGTTAACTTTATTGCGGCCATGCCTACCAACCTCTACGGCATCAACGATAACTTTGATCTGGCTAACTCCCATGTGTTGCCTGCCCTTATGCGTAAGTTTCATGAGGCTAAGCAGCGCGGCGAGTCAACGGTTACGGTGTGGGGCACAGGCACCCCCTTGCGGGAATTTATGTACGTCGATGACCTGGCCGATGGATTAATTTTTTTGATGCGGCACTACGACCATACTGCAGATTTCATCAATATCGGTACGGGAGAGGAGGTCTCCATTCAGGATCTGGCCTTGCTGCTGAAAGAACTGGTGGGTTTCCAGGGAGACCTGGTGTTTGATGGCTCCAAACCTGATGGCACTCCCCGCAAGTTGATGGACGTATCCCGGTTGCATCAGCTGGGCTGGCAGGCTAAAACAGATTTGCGTACCGGTATTGCTGAGACCTATCGCTGGTTTCAGCAACAGCACCGGGATGCCTAGGGCGGTAGCTGCCCCGCTGACCAGTCAACAGCCTACCAGTTAAAGAAGCCATCCCGTTCAAGATCTTCGATCACCTGAAGACCACGGGGGTCTCCCATTTTTAAGATGGCGGAGCGAGCGTCCTCCCGGACCCCCAGGTCATTATCTTCGGCAAAGGTTTCAATCAAGGCATCAACGGCAGTATGGTAAACCACGTTAGACGGCAGCTGACGGCAAAGTTGACCCACAGACCAGGCGCAATTACTACGCACCGCTGGTACCGGGTCTTTACGCATCACCTCGATTAAAGGGGGGAGGGTGGCAATGATCGGGTCGTAGCCGATCTGGGCCATTTGGGCCAGGGCACTGGCAGCCCAAAGACGCACCGCTGGAATATCGGTACTGAGGGTGTTGAGTAGGGGTTCTAGAGCCCGCTGGTCCTGGGTATTGCCTAGGGCCCAGACCAGGCCCTTGCGAACATAGCCGTTCCAATCTTGATGCAACTGGGTAATCAGGGGTTCTACCGCCATCGGGCTGGGATTACGACCCAGGGCATAGGCGGCACTGACCCGGACCAGGGGGCAGAGATCACAAAGCAACCGAGTCAGCGCCGAGATCGCCCGGGGTTCCTCCAACTCACAAAAAGCCCGGGCTGCCAGCATACGCTGTTGGGGCTCGACGGACTCCAGCAGGGGCAGCATTACCTCTGGGTCGTACTCAGACGCCCCATGCTCTAGTGGCGGACCCAGCTGATCAAGGGGATCGGCAAACTCAAGGTCGGGATTAAGGCTGACTAAATCGTTATCATCCATAGGGCCACTTTATCGGGTTCCGTTGCCATTTGATCACGCTGACAGGATCACCGCAAACTTTTGTTAATCCGCCTGTTAGCCGGGCCGTCATCTCCCTAATTGGTAGCATCAGGGGACAGGGTTTCAGCCTAAACTAGTAGGAAATGGGTATGGGAGAAAACCTAAACTGTGGTTGTTTTAGTCATTTTAGCCCTGCTGACGGCAGCCTATCTACTGGGGTCTTTGCCCACTGGTTACCTGCTGGCCAAGGGCCTTAAGGGTATAGATATTCGCCACCACGGCTCTGGCAGTACAGGCGCTACCAATGTCCTGCGCACCGTGGGTAAGGGGCCAGCCTTGGTGGTATTTGGTGTTGATCTGTTAAAGGGACTGCTGGCGGTATGGTTGGTAAAGCTGATCCTGTCCCTGTCCCTGAGTGCTGCACTGGTTGCTGATCTGGCTCCATCAAGCCAGCCCTGGCTGCAGATGATGGCTGGTCTGATGGCGATGGTGGGCCATAGTCGGTCCCTGTGGTTGGGGTTTAAAGGCGGTAAATCCGTTGCCACCGGCCTGGGAGTATTACTGGCCCTAGCCTGGCCTGTGGCTTTGGTGGCCCTGGGGGTGTTTGCTCTGAGTTTGGGCTGCAGTCGCTTTGTTTCCTTGAGCTCTATATTGGCGGCGATCGCGACTTTGGTGCTGATGGTGCTTACCGCCCAGCCCCTACCCTACCAGCTCCTAGCCGCCCTGGGGGGCGGTTATATCATTCTCCGCCACCGCAGCAACATGGGTCGGCTACTAGCGGGTACCGAACCTCGTCTGGGGCAAGCCAGCGATCGCTCTGCTAGCTAAGGGGACAACCAGAACCGCGGCCCAGTTTGGGTCATGGGCTGAGCTATAGCTAATCACCCTGGCCCAGTTCTAGAGACCGGCGATTGGCAGCCCGCACTGCCTCAATCAAGGCCGATCTCACACCAGCCCGTTCTAGCTCAGCCATACCGGCAATGGTGGTCCCTCCCGGACTGGTGACCCGGTCCTTCAGCATAGCCGGGTGGAGGTCTTGTTGCTGAATCAGCAGCTCAGCAGTCCCCCTAACGGTCTGTAGCGCTAGGGTCATCGCTGTAGCCCTGGGCAAGCCAACTGCCACCCCGCCATCGGTGAGAGCCTCAATCACCAGGGCAATATAACCCGGTCCCGAACCCGATAGAGCTGTTACCCCGTCCATTAGAGCCTCTGGTACCTCTACTACAGTGCCCACACTGGCGAAGATTTGCCGGGCCTGGTGCAATTGCTCCGGGCTAACACCAGAACCTGCGGCCAAAGCCGTAATCCCAGCGCCAACGGTGGCAGGGGTGTTGGGCATAGCCCGTACCATGGCCCAGCCAGGAAAGCACTGATACAGCCGGGAAAGGGAAACTCCCGCTAAAATCGATAACCCCAGAGGCCTGGAAAGTAGCGACTCCTGGCCCAATTCCTGGGACACTGCAGATAACATCTGCGGCTTAATAGCTAGCAAAATAATGTCAGCCCGTTCCACCGCAGTTTTATTACTGCTGGTGGTTTCTACCCCGTAGGTGTGTTCTAGAAATTGCCGCCGTTCCCCCTGGGGTTCGCTGACCACAACGGCCTCAGCAGAAAATATGCCCTGATCAAGAAGGCGGGACAGGAGAGCTTCCCCCATAATCCCGCCACCAATAACCCCGAATGTCCTCTCTACCATGCATGATTTTGCAACGCGACCTACCAAAGGCTACTTTAAATAGCCTGCCCATGGAGGCAGAGCATAGAAAAATTTATGCAACTACAAGCATAGTCACCTAGACTGTCGTGGAGGGCATTGACCCTGAGCCGATCCCAGCCATCAGGCCTAGGCCATCCGAGCAACGCCCTCGGCACCCCAGGCGGGCGCAGGAGGCATATGGCCAGCCATAGGCATACCCTGGGACTGCCCCATAAATCCCTCTTCTTCGTACTCGGCAGGGGTGCTGACCTGTACGCAGTTGGGGGTAAATAGAAAGATACTTTCGCCGATGCGCTCCTGGTGACCATCGATGGCGTAGGTGCCACCAGCGACAAAGTCAACCGCTCGCTGGGCTTGGTCGGGGTCCATAATGGTTAAATTAAGAACCACAGACTTGCGCTCCCGCAAAGCTTGAATCGCTTGAGACATCTCTTCAAAGGATCGGGGCTCCATGACCACGACCTCAGAGGCACCGTTGATGGCACCGGGCATACCAATTACGTTACTGGCCATAGGGGTGAATCCTGTATCAGAGGTAAGGGGGCGCTCACGCAATCGACGGCGACCACGAGAATCTTCGGACAAGGGCTGAACCACTGGTTGGGGGTTTTCCTCCTGATAGAGGTTCTGGTACTCCTCGCCATCGGTTTCTTCGTACTCATACTCATAATCTGCTGGATCGTTTAGACCAACGAAATCCCGCAGTTTGCTGAAGACATTGCTCACAATTTACACTCCACGACGACTATCGCTCGCTTAGAAGACAAACTATGTTCAACCAGCCCTAATAGGGGGTAAAACATTCTGGGTTATCCGATGGTCATGATAACGCCTATTACCAATTTGCTCACACTTTTTTGGAAAATTAGATGAGCTGAAAAGCTAGTTTGGAAAGAATATCCACAGGTAGTTGAAGGAGAATGGTGTAAGGGAAAATCCGAAAATTTTACATGTTCTAATTCCCCACTCCATCAGCTAGATTACCCCTGGTTTTTTCCCAGCCTCTCACTGATAAATAGACTTCTGCAGATCAGGGTATGGATTGCCATGACTGACGCAGGCGGTCAGACCTCTAGGTTCTGATGCCAGAATATTGAGTAAAAAGTATACACGAAAGTTTGAACCGGGATAATCTGTTCACAATTAGTTAAAAATTGATTCTAGTCAACTCGGGTTTACTTTTTAGGGACGGGGGCCAAACAAAATGGTGCCCAGGCGAATCATGGTAGCGCCGGCGGCGATCGCTAGGGGGTAATCTCCCGACATTCCCATAGACAGCTGATCGATGTGAATGCGATTGAACTGGCCGTGGTTAATGGTGCCAGCCAGGTTCTGAGTCTGCCGAAAAACCTGCTGAATGGTCTCAGGGCTTGATCCCTGGGGGGGAATGGTCATTAATCCGCGAATTTGCAGATGGCTCAGCTGGTCTAACTGGGGTAGTTCGGCCTCTAGTTGGGATAGGGCAAATCCATACTTCGGTGGGTCGGGTAGCACCTTAACCTGTAAACAGCATTGGGGCGACTGGCCCAGATCGGCGGCGGCCTGATCTAGCTTCTCTGCCAGCTTTAAACTATCCAAAGAATGGATCCATTGAAAGTGTTCCACTGCCTTGCGTACCTTGTTGGTTTGCAGATGTCCGATTAAATGCCAGGTAATACCGGCTAAATCTCTGAGCAGCGCTTGCTTCTTAATCGCTTCTTGTACCTGGTTTTCGCCGAAATGGCGTAAACCGGCCCCATAGGCAATGCGGATACTTTCGGCCGGTAGTAACTTGGTGACCGCCACCAGGGTTACCTGGGCAGGTAAGGTCAGGCGCAGGTCGTGAATGCGCCTGGTAATCTGCTCTGCGGCGTCGGCATCCATCAGTGAAAGGTTTTTTTGTAGGTATGCTGGAGCTGATCAAAGTCGGATTGGCGGCCCGCTCGTCGCAGTAAACGCATACGGTTTTCTAACATCTGGCGGGCGTTACTGCGGCCTAGAGGCTGAAATACCAGGCCCTCAGAAGTTGAGTTGCTAACCAGGAAAAACAGCCGTTGGGCATAGAGGGTGGCAAATAGTTCCTGGCCCTCTTCTACTATACATACCCTGAACAGCAGACCGAAATTGGGATGGTTAAGATAGTTTTCTGTAGGCATTCAGGCAGCAGAGACAATGAGGGAACTGCGGGTAAAGGCTTAATTATCTCAGTTAAATGTCCCATAGAGGCGCACAAAGCTCTTGGGGTTGCGGATTCTTTTTATAACTCAGGCCCGGTTTGGGGGCATTGGTTGAGGTTAAATCCCAGGGCTAGCAACTGGGCCTGAGCCTTTTGCAACGACTCTAACCATTCCCGTTCTGGTTCACTATCGGCCACAATTCCGGCCCCCACCTGCCCCCACACTCTGGCCACAGGGGTAGGGGTTGGCCGACTCCATAGCAGAGTTCGAATGAGAATATTGAGATCGAGATGGCCACGCCAGTCTATGTAGCCACAGGCTCCGTAAAACAGGCTGCGGCGTACGGGTTCCAATTCTTCAATGATTTCCAGACAACGAACCTTAGGGCAGCCGGTGATGGTGCCCCCTGGAAAAACTGCCCGAATTAAATCAATAGCGGTTTTATCTGCTGCTAGCTGACCAGTGACGTTACTAACCAGATGCATGACGTGACTGTAGTATTCCAGGGTGAGTAACTCATTTACCTGAACCGTACCCCATTGGCAGACCCGCCCTAGATCATTGCGCTCTAGGTCCACCAGCATAATATGTTCGGCCTGTTCTTTGGGGTGGTTAAGTAGGGTGGCGCTATGATACTGGTCTTCGGAGACACTATGGCCCCGGGGGCGGGTGCCGGCGATCGGTCGGGTTTCTACGGTCTTACCCTGCAATTGCACCAACCGCTCTGGTGAGCAACTGATCACATCGCCCCAGGGAGTATGCCAGTAGCAGGCAAAGGGAGAGGGATTAATCTGCTGTAACTGGCGATAAAGGCTCCAGCTATGGGTAGGTGTTTGGGCGCTAAAGCGGAGGGAGAGGTTGACCTGAAACACATCTCCAGCCCGGATATAGGCTTGGACCTGCCTAACCGCCCTCTGGTAGGCCGGGGCAGTTAGGCCGAAATGGAGGGGTGAGGAGTGGTCTCCTGGTAAGGGAATTAGGGCCGGCTCAGCATGGTGGGTCAAAACCTGGGCTTCCATGGTATCCAGAGCTTGGTTAGATGCGGCTGCTAGCCACAGGTGTTGATTGGCGTGGTCTAGCAGGGCAAAGGTCTCGGGTTCGTACCAGAGGGCGATGGGAAAGGGTAAGGAATCGGTCTTAAGCCGCGGTAGTCGCTCAATTTCCCAGGCCAGGTCATAGCCCAGCCAGCCCAACCACCCACCGGTAAAGGGTAAGGCCGGATCGATCGCTGGGGTGTTCAGCCCCTGGCCTTCTCTCAGACGAGCCGCCAGGGTGGATAAAATTTCGCCCAGGGGAGGAGTCCACAGTCGGGGACGGTTCTGGTGCCAGCGGGGCGGCCCCCCGCAGAGGGAGTAGCGGCTATGCCGGGATGGGGCTAGATCGGGCAGGGGATAGGGACTTTCCAGCAGCATCACCAGGTTGGCTAGACTGGTGGGCTGGTTCAGGTGATGGCCGTACAGGGCTTGAAAAACCTGGCTGCCGGTACGCTCACCCAGGGGTAGCGATCGCCAGCACCAGGGCTGGGTCAGGTTCAACCCTCTCCTCCCCAGCCCAGACGCAACCAGCAAAATAGCACCAGTGCCCCCAGGGCTAGCCAGTCCCTACCCTGCAGTACTAGCTGATGCCAGCGTACCTGGTGCTGGTCCGGACTGGTAAAGCCCCGTACGGCCATCGCGGCTGCAATTTGTTCGGCCCGCAGCAGCAGATTTTCTAAAAGCCGTTCTATGACCACTAGCCAGACCTGGATAGAACTGCGAAAACCTAGTTTTTTCCAGTTGATCGCCCGGGTTTGCACTGATCGCACCAGGTTTTGTACCTCTTCTAGCACCAGGGGAATAAACCGCAGGGAAAGGGTGACGGTGAGGGTAATTTCCGTCACCGGCAGACGTAGGCGACCCAGGGGACTGATTAAGGACTCTAAAGCCAGGGTAATTTCTTCTGGAGCCGTTGTCAGCAGGTATAGATTAGTGCCGTAGATCAGGGTAAAGAGTAGCGTGCCAATGCGAATGCCTAATTCTAGCGATCGCTGGGTGATGGTCAGCCATCCCCAATGGAAAAGCTGATAGCGGTAACCGGTAGGCTGGGAGAGGGGAGTCAGGGCCTCGGCAGGGGGCAGGCGGACCGGTTGGCTAACCTCCAGCCCATCGGGCAGGAGCCAGGTAAGAACCATGACCAGACTGCTCAGCAGCAGTAACCAGCCCAACTGCTGTCGCCACACCCGCAACGGAATACCGGTCGCCAGGGTGACCAGCAGTAAGGCCCCCACTAATCCAAAGCGCCAGCTGGGGTTAGCTAGAATTGGGGTGAGTAAAAACCCCATTAACCAGGCTATTTTTACCCTGGGGTCCAGGCGGTGCAACCAGGTGGTGGGCTGCTCCAGGTAAAGGCCAAGGGGTAGGGAACGGAGAAGGTCCATGGCGGCTTAGACTCTAGTGGCCCGATTGGCGCTGCTGCGTTCCAGGTCCCTCATTGTCTTACCGCGCCAGAACAACCGAATAGGCGTGCCCTCAAAGCCCAGGTTATCTCGAAATTGACGTTCCACGTAACGCCGGTAGTTATCCTTAATCAGGTGGGGATCGTTGACAAATAGGGTAAAGGAGGGCGGCCGCACCGTCACCTGAGTGCCATAGTAAATCCGGCCCTGACGACCCTGGCGAGTTGTGGGGGGAGTATGCCATTGGCTGGCGTCTTGTAACACTTCATTGACCACTGCGGTGCTGACCCGGCGTCGATGCTGCTCTACCGCCTGGTTTACCAACTCCAGGATCTTGACTACCCGCTGGCCAGTTTTGGCGCTGACATAAATGCGTTTAGCCCAGTCAAGGAAGTTCAGGCGAGCGGCGATCTGGTGATCAAAGTCGTAGATGGTATAGCTATCCTTTTCCACCGCATCCCACTTATTAACGACGATGACGCAGGCCCGGCCATCCTCTTCAATGCGACCGGCCAGCTTTTGATCCTGCTCGGTGACACCTTCTAGGGCATCAATCACCAGCAACACCACATCGGCTCTGCGAATCGCCTTAAAGGCCCGATTCACACTGAAAAATTCAGGACCGTACTCCACACTTTTCTTTTTGCGAATGCCGGCGGTGTCAATCAGGCGGTAGACCTGATCATCGTGGTGGACCTGGGTATCTAGAGCATCACGGGTGGTGCCCGACACCGGACTAACGATCGCCCGGGCCTCTCCTACAAAGGCATTTAAAAGACTCGATTTACCGACGTTGGGGCGACCCACAATCGCCACCTTAATCTCCTCTAAGGTAGGCTCCTCCACGGTGGCAGGTAGATGGGTAATCAGACTGTCTAGCAATTCCCCTGTACCATTGCCATGGATGCCCGACACCGGGTAAGGCTCTCCGAGCCCCAACTGCCAAAATTGAGCCGCCTGGATCAGTCCCTGCTCTAGGGACTCACACTTATTTACCGCCAACAGGACCGGTACCGATTGCTGCCGCAGCCAGCTGGCGATTTCCTGGTCTCCTTGGGTGGGGCCGATCTGACCATCAACCACAAATACAGCGGCACTGGCTTCCGCCAGGGCCAGTTGGGCCTGTTCTCGAATGTGGGGTAAAAACTCACTGTCGTCATGGAATACCAGGCCCCCCGTATCGACTACCTGGTAGTCCCGATCACGCCAGAAGGCCGGTTGGTAGGTGCGATCGCGGGTGATTCCCGGCTGATCGTAAACTATCGCCGCCTGGGCCCCCGCTAGCCGGTTCACCAGGGTAGACTTGCCCACATTAGGGCGACCAATAACGGCAACGATGGGCAAAGCCATGGCAAGAGAAGAAAAGAGCAAGGTAGCAGGACTACCACCTGAGGTCCCAGGCACTGAGACAGGTCATGGCCGCACTGCCGATTAACTGTACCATTGTAGCGAGGGCCGTTGCCTATGGTTGCCCTGACTGCCAAGCTAGGTTGCCAGACCATACCCCCACCTTAGCCCAGAGCCACGGGCTGGTTGAGGGTTTTTACCACCGCTACCAAATCGCCCCCTCAGGTTTGTCAAGGGCTGTTAACCAGCCCCCACCTTATTGTATACCTCCATTAAGGGCAGGCGAGTATCGGTAAGATTGAGTTCAACCACCGTATTTATCTCCTCGTAGACCGCCAGGGTCCAGAGGTTTTCCTCCTGCCGGTGGAACTGCTCGATGCGGACTTCCTGCTGATGTACAAAAATGTATTCCTGCAGGTAAGGAATTTTACGGCAATGGCGAAATAATTGGCTGCGATCGTTCAGGGTCCTGGCGGTGGGATCGTAGATGGCAGTTCGCTCCGGTAGAATTTCTACCACCAGGCAAGGGTTAGTGATCTTATGGGCATGACCATCGTGAAACAGGGGCTCCCCAGCAATAATACAAAGGTCAGGATAGAGCCCCCGCTGTTCTGACGGCAGCCACACCTGCACTCCCTTGGGGATGACTTCGTAAAAGCTCTGGCTACAGCTTGCGTCCAGTAGTCGTATCAAGTTCTTAAAGAGGCGTCCATAGGCGATGGACTGGCGATGGACTGAGGGGGGGCGGGCCATGGAATAAATATGGAGTAAATATAGCTACACGGGCTTTAAAAATATAGAGACATCTAGTAGCAATCCTGCCAGACAGGCCACAGCTCCCCCCTGACTACTTCTAGCTCCTAAAGTTTAGCCGATTGGCACCGGTGCGTAGAGGGTTAACGCCGCGATCGCCTGTCAATCCGCGCCAACTCCTTTGCCCAGAGGGGAGCGGCTGGGTACCCCTGGGGCACGGGGAAATTGGGGCGGCGTCGCTTGCACCTTGGTCACCACCACCGTGTGCCGTATACCTGCGGTTAGGGGGGTAGTGGTTGCCCGTACCTCCAGGACCTCGCCCCCCAGCCGGGGTAAGATGGCAGCCAGGGCGGCAGCTTCCGCCGCAGACCACTGCCCCCGGTAAAGCACAGCCTGACCTCCCACCTGCAGTAGGGGTAAGGCATACTCGGCACAACTGTTGGCCCCGCCTACGGCCCTTAGCAGAGCCAGATCGTAGGTTTCCCGGTGATTGGGCTGGTGGCCCAACTGTTCGGCCCGCTGAGCTACCGGGGTGGCATTGGAGATGGCCAGGACCTGGCATAGGGTTTCTAGAGCCGCAACTTTTTTATGGGTGCTATCCAGCAGAGTGACAGACCAGTGAGGAAAAACCAGGGCGATGGGCAAACCAGGGAAGCCCCCGCCGGACCCAATATCAATCAGGCGGCGACCAGGATCTGGCCCGTTAGCCTCTGGCAGCCAGGGGGCCACTCCCTGTAAGGCATCCCACAGGTGTTTTTCCCAAAAGTCATCCGGACTGACGATGCGGGTTAGATTCAGCCGCTGGTTGGCTATTAAAATTTCTTCATAAAGGCGTTGAAACTGGCTCTGCAAGGCCGTTGAGGGCTGCCAGTGCAGGCTCTGTTGCCAGTGCTGAGGATAATCCGGTAGGGGCGGCATGGTGGTAGGGTCCTAAGGTTGATCCGCACAGCTAGCCCTAGGGCCACCGCTCAGGTGGCCATGGTGTAGTTGCCAGCTCTGGTCGGCTAGCGCTGCCAGTTCTTCGGCGTCATGGGACACCACCAGTAGGGTCCAGCTTTGTTTGAGTTCCTGCAAGAGGCGCAAAATTTGCTGGCGCATGGACCAGTCCAGGCCGGCGGTGGGTTCATCCAGCAACAATAGATAGGGCTGACGGATCAACTGCACCGCCAAGGCCAGGCGGCGCTGCTGTCCACCGCTGAGGGTATGGGGGAAGGTCTGGAGCGGAAGGTGGTTGAGGCCGACGGCCGCCAGGGTGCGATCGATGGCCTCCCGGCTGGTCTCTGGATGTCCTAACCGTAGTTCCTCCAGTACCGTTTGACCGCAGAAGTGGCGCTCGGGAAACTGAAATACCAGTCCTGCCAGCTGTCGCAAGGACTCTGGATCAAGCGTTTGCTCGCGCCACTGAATAGTGCCTGCCGTCGGTTTGGCAAATCCTGCTACCAACTCCAGTAGAGTACTTTTACCCGATCCACTGGGGCCATAGATTACCCCCATCTGGCGAGGGGCTAGTTCCAGGCAAACCTGGTCTAAGATCGGTTGGGCACTGGCGGGGGGATGGTAGGTCAACTGACGAAGGTAAAGCATGGGCCTGGGAAAAACCTCAGATCGTGTCATTAGGCTGGAAAGCCCTGGCGGAAATCTGGTCAAGCCCGAGGGGCAAGGTGCCAGTGTATCATCTGTACCAGCTTAGCCTGTCACCTGGCGGAGCGATCGGGCACAATAGTGCTATCGACGTGAAGGATTGGAATCTGGTAACCATGATCTGGCCCCCTATCAGCCCCAGTGCAGGCAGCATGATAAACAATGCCCAACGGCGGCAACCTGCCTACCGCAGGTCTCGTTCTTCGGTTTGGTTGGGGGCACTGGTGGCAGTAACCATGGGCCTGACTGCCACGATGCCAGCCTGGGCTGCTGACCCCTTTCGCATCACCAATCCTCATGGGATTGGCACCGCCAGTGAGAGTGCTTTTAAGGCCCTATTCTACGCTGGTGACTATGGGAGGGCGCAAAGATTGGTGAATCAGGCTATCGCCGCCGAGCCCAAGGAACCGATGAACTATGCTATGGCGGCAGCGTTGAGCTACTTAAATAACGATTTCGAAGGATTGGCCCAGCAGGCCCAGTTAACCCAGCAAACAGCGGCGGCCCTCAAGGCCACCGACCCCCTGCGAGGCCATCTCTATAGTGCGGTAGGGGTATTTATGGAAGGTGCCCATGTGCTTCAAACCCAGGGACTTGCCAGGGGGACTCCGACTGCCCTGCGAATGCTGCAGCAGGTGTTTAGCGAATTGCAGGCTGCGGAGAAGGTCAACCCAACCGATCCGGAGCTGAGTTTGCTCAAGGGTTTTATGGATTTACTGCTGGCGGTTAATCTTCCCTTCGCAAATCCCGATCAGGCGATCGCCCGACTGCAAAATGGTTATCCGGCCTACCTATCTCATCGCGGGATTGCCATTGGTCTACGGGATTTAAAGCGCTATGATCAAGCCCTGACAGAGGTTAATAAGGCTCTGCTAGAAGCCCCTAAAAACCCCGATCTGCTTTATCTAAAGGCCCAAATTCTTGCCCTTAAAGGTGATACGAAGCTGAGCGTAGCGGTTTATGCGGAGACCCTGAGCTATGCCCAGCAGTTGCCTAAACCGGTTGTCTGGCAAATTCGCTACGAGAAATGCTTAACAGAAGGGTTAGAGGGCAACCTCTGTGCTCAGCGAGCTGGGTCTAATTAGCACAATGTCCCGATCTGCCTGTAGAGTACTGTAGAAAGATGGAGGCAGTTACCTATGCAGGTAGAGTTTCGCGAGTGTGATTTTTTTAATCTCTGGATCTGGTTAAGCTTTGCCACAGTGCCTTCCAACCTGGAGCAGCAGTACATTGACGAGGTATTTTCCTCCTGGTTTTTTTTGGGGAAATTGGGGGGATTCAACGCCGAAAATCTCCAGGTTCAGGATACGGGTCTAGATATTAGCTATATGGCCTACGATCAAGACCGGCTGGGGGACAGCATGCTGTCGGTGATGCACAATATGGGGGAAGTGGAGTACCAAGGGTGCTGGGCTCGTTGCTGGCTTGATCTGGGTACTAGTGATGCCCTTGCCCTGGATGTCTTAATTAATACCCTGGAACAGTTTAGTCGCGAGTATGTGGTGATTGAAAAGTGTTTGATTGGGGGCGAGAACGACGACTGGCCAATTCCCCATAATCGTCGTCCAGAGTTTTTCGAGCAGGAGGACTAATCCTATGCTGATCAGCCTTACCTCCAGGCCCCAGAGACTGACTAGGGGGCCTGGGTAACGCTATCGCCGTCCTGCAGAAAGCCGACCCCGCTGGTTACCACCCGTTCTCCTAAGGCCAACCCCTTTACCACTTCTACCTGGGCCGGCTGCCCGGCTCGGACCGATAGGCGGCTGCCTAAGGTAACCTGACGGGCACTGACCTGGTTATTAGTGTTCACCACAAATACCTGACTACTTCCGTCTGGCCGGGGCTGTAGGGCTGTAGCTGGAATGGTTAACCCGCGGCGGGAAGCCAGGGTGATGTCTGCCCGTAGAAACATTCCAGATTTGAGTAAGGGGCTAGCCGGTAGACTAATGTTAACGATGGCGGTGCGGGTAGTGGCCTTGATTAGTGGATCAATGGATTGCACCACTCCCTGCAGCTGCAACCGGGAATCGGTGGTGGACTGGATCGCTACCATCGCCCCTGGTGTCACCTGGGTGATCTGGGCCTGGGGCACCTCTGCCGCCAACTTTAATTGATTATTTTGAATCAGAGTGACGATCGCCGTGCCTGCCGCAGAGATATCGCCAACGCTGGCCCGGCGCTCAGCCACCCTGCCTGCCACTGGGGCTCGCACCTCTGTCTGACTAATCTGAGTTTGTAGGCGATCTAGCGCTGCTCGCTGGGATCTAACCCCTGCCTGGGCGCTGGCCACATCGGCGATCGCCAGGCCGACCGACTGCTGCACCGTCAACAGCTGGGTTCGTTGGCGGGTCAACTCCTGCTGACTGATGGCACCCCGACTGGCCAGCGCCTGACTGCGCTCCAAGTTTTGTTGTGCCTCAGCCAGGTTAGCCCGAGCCTGGGCCAGAGCAGCCTGACGCTGGGTCACCTGAGCCTGGGCCACCGATAGCTGGGCCTGGGCTTGTCGGCTATCTGCCTGCAGGGTAGTATCGTCAAGCCGGGCCAGCACCTGTCCGGAGACGACGTTTTGCCCTTCTCGCACCAGCACCTGGCGAATTTGCAAGCCACTGACCTGGGGCGCAATGGAGAGCAAATCCATCGCTGTTACCGTGCCATTCACCGTCAGGGTATCGGCCACCGTCTCGGACTGCACCGCGGTCACCGCCACTGGTTGACTGGCGGCAGAAGAGATGGGGGTGGCTGTTGGCGCAGGGGATGTAGCCCGCTGTTTGGGGGCCATTAGGTGGCTACCCAGGAGGGTCAGTAACACCCCTAGCCCCAGCCCTAGGCAGGCCGCCCGCCAGGGCTTCGGTTGAGGTTCCTGAGCCTCGGTTAGGGCTGTCTTGTCAGCAGTGGCCGGGGCATCAGAAAGCTCTAGGTGGGGAGCCGAGTGGAGGTCTTGCAGGGTCATATCTTTGGCCGCAGAAAATATATTGCGAAATATGTATCTTTATTATCCCTTAAGGTTAGCGCTTTCCCAAGCAGATCGGAGAGTTGATCGGCGGGTCAACGCTGTTGCCGAAGCTGGGGCCCCGGGTCGCAAAAGGAGAATTAACCCCTGGCCTAGGCAGGCCAGGGCTGGGGGTCGCTACCTGGTCTAGCCTGGAACTATGGGGAGCGTCGGTTCTTGGTAGGATAAATTAGGCGATCTGGGTGGTTAATCTTAATGCCTGGTTTTCTACTGATTGGATTGATTTACCCAGGGTCAACCTATGTATATACCTGCAGTTAGGGAGGTTGGGTTATGACGGCGGCCAGTACAACAGCAAAACCAGCATTTTGCCAGGGAATCCAGTATTTCGGCGAGTTGCTACCGCAGTTTGAGACCTACGGCCAGACCCCAGCCATCGCCGCTGGTCACACCGCCATCTCTTCTTCTCAGGACCCGGCGGCTGTGTACCAAACCCTACTGGCCGCTGACGCCCTCCGCTACCTGACCTTGCAAATGACCGCCAGCAAAGAGTCGGGGCACCCCGGTGGCTTTGCCAGTATTGCTGAGACCATGGCAGCTCTGGTGATGCTGGGGCATAAAAACCTGGTGACGGAAGTAGGACACCATGCCCCTGGTTTCTACAGCCATGCCTTTCTAGACCGTTCGCTGGAGGCGATGGGCATTGAAACGGTGGAGCAGCTCTGCGATCGCTTCCGGGAAACCCACGGCCTGCTGGGCCATTTATCGGGACAAATCCCTGGGTTGCTGAGCCCGGCTGGTCCCCTGGGCCAGGGTCAGCACTTCGCCATGGCCGGCGCCAGACTCCATCCGGGGGTGCTGTTTCCGGTCACCATTGGCGATGGCGGCCTGGGAGAACCCTACATCATGAGTAGCATGGCCCACTTCCATACCGCCTACCCCAGGGTCACCAACTTCCTTCCCATTCTGGTGTGGAATGGCTACTCCCAGGAACACCACAGTATGGTTTCCACCCAAACCAATGCTGGCATGGTGGACTACTGGCGCGGCAACGGCTTTGAGGAGGTAATCCTGGTGGATGCCCGGGATTACGATGATACCAACCAGACTGGGGCCTACGCGGATAGTACCAGCTTTTCCTTTGGCCAACGTTTGGCCTTTACCCAGGCGGTCTTGGAGGCCACCGACCAAGCGGCCCAATTGGCCTTGGGGGGACGGCTGACGGTGCTAATTGTGAAGCAACTCAAGGGAGCGGGAGTGCACAAACGCGGTGCCCAATCCCACAACCTCTATCCTGGCGATACCCTGGATCGGGACTACATTGCCAAGGCCCTGAGCGATCGCGCCCTGGCCGCCCCCGCCTGGCAGCTGGTGCGCACTAACTACGAACGGTCCATGGCTGGTCCTGCGGCCCAGACCGCCGTTACAGAGTCAGTTTTACCTCTGACCGATCTGGGTGATCTACCCCTGCAGGAATTTGCCCTGGGAGAAAAGCAGGTAGCCACCACCGCCATGGGGGTACTGGTGGGCTATGTGGGTCAACAGGATCCCCAGTTTGTCATCACCAACGCCGACGGTAACGCCGCCTCGGGCATTAACAACATCAACCAGGCCCTGAAAATTATCCATCCCACCGCCGACCCCATCTATTTTCAGGAGCCCCAGGGCCAGGTTTACGAACCCCTCAGCGAAGACGCCTGTGCTGGCCTGGCAGCGGCCCAGGCCCTATTTGGGGGCCGTAGTCTCTGGTGTTCCTATGAGTCCTTTGCCATTAATGGCCTACCCATCTGGCAAACCGTCACCCAGGCCATGGCGGAACTGCGGCGCCCCACCCCCGCTACCGTCACCCTATTTACCGCTGGGGCTCTGGAACAGGGTCGCAATGGCTGGACCCACCAGCGTCCGGAGGTGGAAAACTACTTTGCCGCCATGATGCGCAATGGCAATGTGTTTCCCCTATTTCCTCCCGATGCTAACGCCATTCAGGTTTGCTACGACTGGGCCCTCGGGAGCCGCAACAAAGGGGTGGTGATTACCGCTAGCAAGTCTGCCTTACCGATTTACACCACCTTTGCCCAAACCCGTCAGGCCCTGGCGGAGGGGGCAGTAGAACTGGCCAGTCACCCCGGTGAAAAGATGGTGACCTTTGCGGTGATCGGTGACATGACCCTGATCCCGGTTCTAGAGGCCGCCGCCCAACTCGCTAGTCGGGGGGTGGGCAGCCGGATTGTCTCTGTGGTCAATCCCCGTCGCCTCTATCGCCCCAGCGATGTGGCCTGGGATCTCTGCAGTGAAGCGGATAGTGACTTCTTGGATGAGGCGGGCTTTGAGCGGCTATTTGGAGGCGACGCCCTGCTGGGTATTACCGGTGGGGCCAGCGCCATGTTAGAACCGATTTTGCTCCGCAGCCGCCTGCCCCGGGACGTATTTAGTTGGAAGCGAGGAGAAACCACCGCTACCGCTGGCCAGATTATGGCTCTGAATGGCCTGACTGCAGCTAACTTTGTAGACCGGGCTGAGCAACTACTGGGGGCCTAGCCAAATCCCCTAAACCGGGATCAAAGACCGCTGACAATTGGGGCAAATACCTTGAATCAGAAGCTGGCAATCGAGTAGGTGGTACCCTGACCGAATGGCGGTTTTGGCCCCAGCCTTGAGGACTGCGTCATTTTTAAATTCAATAGTTTTGGTACAACGGACGCAGATCAGATGGTGATGATGGTGGGGAGCAGGTTGGTTAATCTCGTAACGCTTTTGGCTTTCAGACAGTTCTAGCTCTCGCAAAATTCCCATGCGGGCCATCAGCTTGAGGGTACGGTAAATGGTGGAGAGGCTGATCGGATCGCCTGCTTTGTCTAGCAGATCACAGAGATCCTCGGCACTGAGGTGGTTGCCTTCCGGTAAGTTCTGGAAGGTTCTGAGGATGGTTTCCCGCTGGGGAGTCAGACGCCAGCCCCGTTCGTTCAGCTCAGCTTTAAGGGCAGAAGCAGTGTAGGCAACCATAGCTTAACCTGTCTCCAGCGAATGGCAATAAGCTTAGCTTAATGACAATAGTATAGCTTTGGCCAGACCCCTTAAGGCCTCTTTAAAAGGTGCAGGCCAATCCCAGAAAGGTGGCTTGATGTGGCCGTCATCAGCTTGGCAGAGCCTTGAGTCTGGTCATGGCTGCTTGAAATTGGCCCCTAGCGCCCCAGGGCAGAGGTTGGCATCCTGGTGACGCATTGCATATACCCCCTGTACCAGGGCCAGGGCGGCCAGGGGAGCGGTTACGGCGCGTAGAATTTGCGGTCCCAGGGAGGCGGGCTGAAACCCGGCGGCCAGGGCGGTGGTCACTTCCGTCTCCGTCCAACCTCCCTCAGGTCCGATCGCGATGGTGACTTCCCCCATTAGGGCACTGTGGTCAGCCAGAGTGAGTAGATGGGGGGCAGGGGTGCGGGTAAGGCAGATCCATCGAGTGGCCGCCCCGATTTGCTCCAGGTAGGCTGCCCAGGGCAGGGGGGTCAGAATCTGGGGAAGGTGGAGTCGTTCTGATTGTTCGGTGGCTTCAGCGGCAATCCGTTGCCAGCGGTCTAACCGCTGGGGGCTGGGATCACTTAGCGTACGCTGACTGAGGATGGGCTGCAAACGAGTCACCCCCAGCTCCGTAGCCTGACGCACCACCCCATCAAACCCATTCCCCTTGGGCAGGGCGATGGCCAGGGTAATTAGGGGCTGGGCGTCGGGGCTGGGTCTCTGGGGCGTCAGCCTTGCCCCACCGGGTTGCTCTGTCAGCACCCCTAGCCACTGCTGCCCCTGGCCATCAAGGGCCAGGAACTGATCGCCCTGGCTTAGCCGTAAGACTCGATAGAGGTAGTGCTGTTGCTCTGGAGTCAGTTGCAGGTGACTGTTACTGATATGATCCAGACGAATGATCAAACGTTGCATGATTGATTTTGCCGTACCATAGCTAGGTCTTGACTTAATCGATCTTTTTAATCTCTTTAGTATCCATGCCGTTGTTGCCGAGCTTCCTTGCTACTATAGAAACAATAACGATTTCAGCGATTAGCTCTATTTTGACTTTTCAACCTCTAAAGCCTGTACGGCGGTTGGTTAGCAATTTCAATGTTAATACTCCCGACCGTGCCCACAAAGTCGCTGCCTTGATTCCCGGTCAATGCCCCTTCGAGCGAGATTTGACGGTGTTGGGATACTGCATTGGTCACATTCCTCCCCTTTGCAAGTTAAATCCTTTTTACAACGAGCTGGTTGAGTTACGGTTCCGCGCCCTTTGCTATTTGGCAGAGGAATGCGGTGAAGATATTTCCGTCTATATTTAGGTCACCCAGAGAGATCACCCAGATAGGCCACCCAGGGCTTCAGTGAGGAGGCTTTGCCGGTCGGGCTCTAGTTTCAGGAGTCAATACCAGCGCTGATCTGAGGCTCAGGATTCAACAGTTAGAGAGAGCTGGTAAATTGTCTGTCGGGAGTGGCTGGTGAGTTTGGCTAGTTGTCGGCTCACTTCGCTGCGGGACAGGCCCTGCTTTAATAGGCGGATAATTTCTGCTTGCAGGGCAGTCTCTGCTAGAAATGGAGTCGTGGCGGGGGCCCCGGCCACGACCAGGGTGAATTCTCCCTTAGGGGGCTGCTGTTGATAGTGGGCCAGGGCGGTCGCCAGGGTGCCCCGCCAGAATTCCTCAAAGCGTTTGGTTAGTTCTCGCCCCAGGCTGACGGATCGCTCTGGACCCAGGCACTCCGCCAGATCCTCTAGGGTTTTAATCAGCCGGTGGGGAGCTTCGTAGAGAATTAAGGTGCGCTCTTCTGGCTGTAGGGTCCGGAGGCGATCGCGGCGGGCTGGTCCCTTGACGGGTAAAAAGCCCTCAAAGACAAAGCGATCGCTGGTCAATCCTGAGCCACACAGGGCCGTAATCGCGGCGGTGGGACCGGGGATTGGCACTACCATCACCCCAGCCTGAATGCAGGCGGCGATTAGCTCCTGCCCTGGGTCGGAAATCCCCGGCATGCCCGCATCGCTGACCAGTGCTACCGCCTGATGCTGGTGCTGGAGATGGTGTAGCAGTTGCCCCAGGCGCTCTTGGCGGTTGTGGTGGTGGTAACTGATCTGAGGGGTGGTGATTTGAAAATGCTGAAGCAGTTTACCAGTATGGCGAGTGTCTTCGGCTGCAATTAAATCAACGGTTTGTAGAATACGCACCGCCCGCAGGCTGATATCCTCCAGGTTACCCAGGGGAGTACCGACCACATACAGGCTGCCGGGGTGGGGATCGCTCATCGCTTAACTGCCTCGATAGGTGCTATAGGCCCAGGGAGAAACCAGCAGGGGAACATGGTAGTTGGCCTGGGGATCGGCCACCGTAAACCGAACTGGAATCTGGTCTAAAAAGGGGGGATGGGCGATCGCTAAACTGGTTTTAGCAAAGTAGGCGGCCACATCAAAGGTGATTTCGTAGGTGCCCTTTTTAAACTCCGCTCCCTCTAGCAACGGTTCAGAGGTACGACCATCGCTGGTGGTCTCTACGGTTTTCAGAGCGGTTTTAATATCCGCTGCATCATTAATGGCCCAGACTGTCAGCCGCAGACAGGCGGCGGGTTTACCCAGGGCTGTATCAAGAACGTGGGTGGTAAGTCGGCCCATTGCTATGGTGAATCATTCAGGAGAGGTACAGTCAAAGCATATAGTAAGAACCCGGCTGGCGGGGGATGGCAGACTACCCTGGAGATAAAAAACAGGACCCCCACCACGACTTTGGTGGTTAAAGAGGTAGTGATTCAGCCTAGAGACTTTGGTGCGCAGCCCCTCTAATGGAGAAAGTGGCGGACTCCGGTGAATACCATAATCAAGCCCAGCTCGTTAGCCGCCTGGATAGACTCCCGATCGCGACGACTCCCCCCCGGTTGCACAATCGCCCGAATCCCTGCGGCAGCAGCGGTACGGACCGAATCTTCAAAGGGGAAGAAGCCATCACTGGCCAGTACCGCCCCCCGGGCCTTGTCTCCAGCTTGGGCCAGGGCAATCTGCACCGATCCCACCCGATTCATCTGGCCCGCTCCAATCCCTAGGGTTTGATGTTGATGGGCAATGACGATGGCATTGGATTTGACATGCTTGACCACCCGCCAGGCAAACACCAGTTCCGCCAGGTCGGCGGGGTCGGGCTGGGCAGTGGTCACCCGTTCCCAGGTAGTGGGTTGATCCGGTGAGCGATCGGGGGTTTGCAGTAAAAAACCACCGGAGATCGCCTTCACCTCCTGCTTCGGACCGCTATAGAGGTCCTCCAGTAACAACAGCCGCAGGTTGGATTTTTGGGCCAGAATCTCCTGGGCCTGAAGATCACAGCCGGGGGCAACAATGCATTCTAAAAACGTGCCGGTCAGTTGCTGGGCTGTCTCGGAGTCAATGGGGCGGTTCAGGGCCACAATTCCACCAAAGGCGGAAACTGGATCAGCCCCATAGGCGCGCTGGTAGGCGCTGGCCAGGGTCTGGCCCAGGGCTACCCCACAGGGGTTGGTGTGTTTAAGGACTGCCGCCGCTGGCTGATCGGTGGGGAAATCGGCAATGATCCGGCGGGCCGCCTCCAGATCAACCAGGTTGTTGTAGCTCAGTTCCTTCCCCTGCACCTGCAGGGCTCCGGCCCACCCTGTAGGGGTGGCCGCGGTGCTATACCAGGCTGCCGGTTGGTGGGGATTTTCGCCGTAGCGCAGACTGGCGTGGCGCTGGCCCACCATGCCCCACTGGGGAGGCATCGTGCTGGCGTCAGGATCCGCCGCCGTCAGGGTACGGCTCAGGTAGGTGGCGATCGCCTGGTCATAGGCAGCGGTGTGGGCAAAGGCCACCCGGGCACAAGCCTGACGAAAGGCCAGGGGTACCTGCTCCGGGTGGGCAGCCAGGGCCTCTAGGTAGGGAGCATACTGGGCCGGTTGACAGAGAATGGTGAGATAGGCGTGGTTCTTGGCCGCCGCCCGCACCAGGGTTGGACCGCCAATATCAATCTGCTCTACCGCTTCCGGTAGGCTAACTCCAGGCCGGGCGATGGTCTGTTCAAAGGGATAAAGATTAACCACCACCAGATCGAAGGGACGCAGGTGGTTAGCCGCCAGATCGGCCTGATCCTCAGGCAAATCAGGTCGCGCCAGAATACCGCCGTGAATGCGGGGGTGGAGGGTTTTTACCCGGCCCCCTAAAATTTCGGGAGAACCGGTGTAGTCGGACACCCGGGTTACCGCTATGCCAGCCTCGGTCAGGGTTCGAGCCGTTCCACCGCTACTTAGGATTTCAAACTCAAACTGGTTAACCAGAGCCCGGGCCAATTCCACCAGCCCGGTTTTATCGGATACGCTCAACAGTGCCAGCCGCGCCATAACTCTCTAACTCTCTATCCATCGGGGTTGCAAGACCCTACTATAACGGAAAAGCGAACTGGGGCCAGGGGTCTCCCGCCAGTCGGGGCGGATCAACCTAGGCTAGGACACCCTGGCGGCTATGGGAGTTGCAATTGGAAGGCGTTTCTTAAGGGTTTTCCCCACCCTTTGAGGGGTTTTACCCAAGCCATATTTCAACAAACATTAAGAAATAGCCCGAATGACGGAAAGATCCTTAACACTAAGAAACTATAGCTCTGGCTAGAAGGCTGAGGACCCAGTCGATCGGGCAATAGGATGGCTGTCACGGACAGGCTTGTCTGGGCTTAGGAGCCATCCCCATGTACCTGGGTAGGCGTTTTGCCTCGGCTCCGTCAACCGTGGCTACGGCTATAGATGTAACTGGATGTAATTGATAAGTAGGGTTGTCTGGCAATGGAACAGCAAAAAACCGTCATTATTACCGGCGCTTCCTCTGGGGTGGGGCTAAATGCCGCTCGGGCTCTGGCCGCTCGGGGCTGGCATGTGGTGATGGCCTGCCGCGACCTGGACAAAGCCCAGGGGGCGGCCCAGGCGATCGCCATGCCAACCGGTAGCTACAGCCTGCTTCACCTGGATCTGGCATCCCTGGCCAGTGTGCGTCAGTGCGTGGCCGATTTTCGGGCCATGGGGCGATCGCTAGAAGCTTTAGTCTGCAATGCCGCCGTCTACTATCCCCTGGAAAAGGAACCGATTTACAGTAGCGATGGCTATGAAATTAGTGTGGCCACCAACCATCTGGGGCACTTTTTGTTGGCTAACCTGCTGTTGGAAGACCTCCAAGCGTCACCAGCGCAGGACAGGCGCCTGGTTATTTTGGGTACGGTGACGGCCAATCCTAAGGAACTAGGAGGCAAAATTCCCATCCCTGCCCCCCCTGACCTGGGTAACCTAGAGGGGTTTGCAGCTGGCTTTAAGGCTCCCATCGCCATGATTGACGGCAAAAAGTTTAAATCAGGAAAAGCCTATAAAGATAGTAAGCTCTGCAATGTTCTCACCATGCGGGAGTTACACCGTCGCTACCACCCATCCACCGGTATTACCTTTAGTTCTCTCTATCCGGGCTGTGTCGCCGATACGCCCCTGTTCCGTAATCACTTCAAAGCCTTTCAAACCATCTTTCCCTGGTTCCAGAAGAATATAACCGGCGGTTATGTCACCCAACAACTGGCAGGGGAACGGGTAGCAGCGGTGGTGGCCGATCCCGACCTGGCGGAGTCGGGCATTTACTGGAGTTGGGGCAATCGGCAGCAACCGGGTCGGCGTTCCTTTGCCCAGGAGGTTTCCAACGAAGCCCAGGATGACGCTAAAGCCCGTAAGCTTTGGGACTTAAGCGCCAAGCTAGTGGGATTGGACCAGCCCTCCTCTCAGTCACAGCCAGCCACCGTTGGGTCAGCTTAAGCAGAATCGCTCTATTGGCCAGGGGCTCTCCCCCGATAGCTAGCATACCTATTGCCAGATGATGATGGGTATACCCGTGCTGGCACTGATTAGATCGGCGGCTTATCCAGGTTGGCGGGTCCTACGGTATAGGTAATCGATAGGGGAATTTCTACCCGCTCTGAGGCTCGGCGAATTTCTAGACCCACAATCAGGCCATCGTCGTCATAGTCAAGAATTAAATCAGGAGAGAGCCGGGCGGTTTCCCCTATTTCACGACTATTCAAGGCGATTTGCAGGATGTCTCGGTCGGGATCGTAGGTAATCTGCATAGGAAAGGCCAGGGGAGCAGGAACGTGCAGGCGGTTCATCTCAATATCATAGTTCCTTAGGGATGACTGTCTGAGGTGGGCTCTACAATTCTCCCCTGGGGTGGGGGTAATTTTTCCACCAGACCCATTTCAAAGGCAATGTCTGGGAGCTCTTCAGCCCGATATTGCCCTGGTTCAAACAGCCCACCGGGAGTCAGACACAACTGTCGAAGCTGGACGATTTCAGTACTTAAAAATATCGATCGCGATAACCGGCGTTCTAAACCCATGGTAATTCCTGCTCTACCCTAGTTAATTACAGGTGGCTTTGGCGTTACTCGTCAAGCTGCCACAACTCCCGGTTGTAGTCTTCATCTAAAATCTGTTTAGGTCGCAAAATCAGGACCACCTCAGCCAGAATAGCTGCCGATGGAGGAGTAGCACTCCAGCTGAGGGACAGGTGTTCACCGTTTGCCACCAAAAAGTAACTCTCCGGGTTCCACTGGCGCTCTGCGCGATCGACAATCACCAGCACGGTTTCGTCAGGGCCATCGGTCGGATAATTAGGCAGTTGATGGGCCTGGGTGAGCAAACCAACGGGATCTTCGGCTCTAAAGATGACCTGCCAACCCGGTACCGCTAGCCAGGCCCCAACGCCGCTAAAACTCACCAGGCCAAAGGGTTCGGCTGGGACGGCAACGGGTACGGCCTTTAGATCACCAAGGCTGAGGGGCATCTGGCCAGCCACCGGAATTACCCGGGGCAATTCGGTTTCGGTCTCTAAACGATACAGGGGTAGGCGGGGGGCGGGTTGGGCCTTGACTACGGTAAAGTCCGTCAGTAGTTTCTCGATTTCCTGGCGAGCGCTGGCACTATCGGCGAACCGCAAGCCTTGGGCAATCAGTCGGGAGCGGTCTTGCAGTTCGGCTTTCTGGCGAGCCAGGTTCCAATAGTGAAAGGCGATCGCGTCGCCAGGAGAATCGCCAAAGCCAGGTAGGTTTGGTTTGCGGTAGGCATATTCCTTGATCGGCTTGACCAGTTCCTGTACCTGGTCCGCATCCAGGCCGTGCTGCAAAATAAATTCCGCCGTACTGGCCCGATCAGCCTGGGAAAGCACCCGGAGTTCGTAAAGCTGATCACTGCCCCGCTGGTTAAAGTGGGCCTGGGTCGGTGGGGAAACCCCGGCCTTCACCAGAGATTGGTAGACCTGCTCGGCCACCATAATCTGGTTTTGTTGAATCGGTTCAAAGCCAGTTTCCTCAAAAATCTGCTGGGGATTAAAACCGGCTTTTTGTAATAGCTGGCAGCCCTGGGCCCAATCTACCCAGCTGCCCTGCTTGCGTCGCAAAGCCAGCAGCGTAGCCTCGATGGTTTCAGGGGCAAAGGAAGCGGGATTGGAGGAATTAGGAAACACCATAATCAGGGACCTGAGACTCTACAGTTTTGGCCAGAACCCGGACAGCCGTTCAGTCTAAGCCCAGCCAGGACCAGGCCGGGCCGCTAGCGACCGTATTTGCCATGTTTGACTTTAGCGCGGATAGTCCCCCAGGGGACCAGCGGTGATCAAAAAGTTAGGCTTGACGAGATCGCCTTCCTTAGGAGAGGATGAAGAACAGTCTAGGGGCTATAGCTCAGTTGGTAGAGCACTTGAATGGCATTCAAGGGGTCAGCGGTTCGAATCCGCTTAGCTCCATTTCTGGTGGGTGTGGAGATCGCTGTTCAGGATGCTGGCAGGCCGGTCCATGTTCTCCTAGTTGATTTAACTGACGAATAAACTGGTGTAATCGGCCAAAGTCCCGATGATTAAAGTTCATCACCAGCCTGGGTAACTGGATTGTCGGGTCGTTGCGTTCCTCCGGTAGGCTGGCAGTCTTGGTGATTTCCCCTTGCTCTAGAATGTCTCCAAAGTCCTGGTTGAGCTTAGCCACTGCCTGATCAGATAACTGCTGTTTAAGTCGAATCACCAGGCGATCGCCCACATAGCGACAGGAATGGTAAATGCGGTAAAAATTGCTAATGGCGGCACAGGCGTCTTCTACGTTATCGGTCATGGTGTACAAACTGGGATCATCGGCACTAATCAGGCCCCGGTCCAGCAAATGGGTGCGAATGTAGGTATCCCATCCCTGCCAGTAGGTGCCTCCCGGATGGTCCACTAGCACAATGGGCATGGGGTCAGCCTTACCGGTTTGAATCAGGGTAAGGGACTCAAAGGCTTCATCTTGGGTGCCAAAGCCTCCTGGAAACAGCGCCAGGGCATCACTTTCTCGCAGAAAAAATAGCTTGCGGGTAAAAAAGTATTTAAAGTTAATAAGCTTGGCGTTCCCCGTCATGACCGGATTCGCCCCCTGTTCAAAGGGGAGTTGAATATTTAATCCAAAGGATTGGTCGTGACCGGCCCCCAGGTTACCAGCCTCCATAATCCCGCCCCCAGCCCCGGTCATTACCATAAAGCCGGCCCTGGTAATGCGCTGGGCAAAATCTCGAGCAAGTTGATAGTCAGGATGGTCCGATCCCATCCGAGCTGATCCAAAAATGGTGATTTTGCGAATATGGCGGTAGGGATAGAAAATCTGAAATCCCTGCTCCATATCTAGTAGGGCATGGTTAAGAATTTTCCAATCCAGGCGATCGGCCTCCCGCCCCATCATTCGCAAAATGGTTTCCAGGACCTGCCTGATTAACTTTCCGTGCTCCATGGTTGAGAGATTTTCCAGTACAGCTGTTAGGTCAGACTGGATGGAGGCGGGCAGGTCGGAAGGTAAGGCAACCATAGCGGTAAATTTTTCAGGAGCAGCATTCTACATTCTAGTCAGAATCGGACCGTCTATCGCTGCTACAGCTTGAGCTGGCGATAGACGGTCGAGCTCAATTACCGATAACTCCAGGCTTAGGGCTTTAACCCATGGCCCCAGGCCAGACCAGCACAGGCGTTAGCGATTAGTCTGGCCCTGGGGCCAAAAAAGAACCCCTCAACCGTGAGGGGTTCCCTATCGGTTGAGGCTGGAGGGCTAATCCTCAGCCATCACCGTGCCGTCTGAGGTCTGCTTAGGCTTCGTCTAGGGCGGCAATGCCCGGTAGTACTTTGCCCTCTAGCAGTTCCAGGCTAGCCCCACCGCCGGTGGAGATGTGGCTCATTTTCTCGGCTACACCGACCTTCTCCACCGCCGCTACGGAGTCGCCGCCACCGATGATGGTGGTCACCCCCTGACCGGTGAGGTCTGCCAGGGTATGGGCGATCGCCTCGGTGCCCACGGCAAACTTGTCAAACTCAAATACGCCCATGGGACCATTCCAAATCACCGACTTACACTGCTTGAGGGCAGCCTGGAACACCTTGACAGAATCGGGGCCAATGTCTAACCCCATCCAGCCGTCGGGGATGGCGTCAATGCCGACGGTTTTGGCATTGGCGTTGGCATCAAAGGCATCGGCCACCACCACATCGGTGGGCAGTAGTAACTCCACTCCCCGTTCCTTGGCCTTAGCCTCTAGCTTCTGGGCCAGTTCCAGCTTATCTTCCTCCACCAGGGACTTGCCCACCGCCAGCCCCCGGGCCTTGTAGAAGGTGAAGATCATGCCGCCACCGATCAGCAGCTTATCGACCTTGTCCAGTAGGGTCTCGATCACGCCAATTTTACTGGAAACCTTAGACCCGCCAATAATGGCGGCCAGGGGGCGCTGGGGATGTTCGATCGCCGCCTGCAGGTATTGCAGTTCCTTCTCGATCAAATATCCCGCCACCGAGGGGCTGAGGTACTGGGTGACCCCGGCGGTGGAGGCGTGGGCCCGGTGGGCGGTACCAAAGGCATCATTAACGTAGAGGTCGGCATTGGCGGCCAGTTGTTTAGCAAATTCGGGGTCGTTAGCCTCTTCGCCGGCGTAGAAGCGCACATTTTCCAGCAGGGCAACCTGGCCGTTTTGCAGGGCATTAACGGCGGCCGTGACGGTCGCACCAATACAGTCATCACACTTGACCACGGGCTGGCCCAGCAGCTCGCCCAGGCGTTGGGCGACGGGGGTGAGGCGCATACTATCTACCACTTTGCCCTCGGGACGCCCAAAGTGGCTGCTGAGCAGCACCTTCGCTCCCTTGCTGGTGAGGTCTTGAATGGTGGGTAGGGCGGCCCGAATGCGGGTATCGTCGGTGATGTTGCCCTGTTTATCGAGGGGCACGTTGAAATCGGCCCGAATGAGGACTCGCTTGCCCGCTACGTCAGCGGTAGTTAGACTGGCCACGGATTTTTTGACCACTGGGATAAACCTCCTGAAAACTGCTTAAGTCTTTATTTTTGTTTATTACGTTATGGAACAACAGGGACTAAGCCGACTCAACCTTGACTAAGCTAGTCTTAGCGGCGGGCACAATCCGTCTAGACCCTGAATCTGTCGTAATATTTACCTATCGATCCTTTATTTTACCGGAGTGCGAGTTCCCTTTGATCGCCTATGTTTAAGACCATTTTATTTCCCATTGATATGAGTTCCGAGGCTCAGCAGGCCGCTCCTAAGGTGGTGGAATTGGTCAATTTCCATCACAGTCGTCTGGTGTTGCTGTCGGTGGTAGAACCCCAGGAATCAGGTCAAATCTCCAGTCAGTCTTCTCCTGACGCGGTGGCTGAGCTTTTGGATAAGGCCAGGCAGCTGTTTGCCACCCAGGGAATTGAGGCTGAGGCGATTGAGCGCCAGGGGCAGCCCGCTTTTGTCATCTGCGATGTGGCCGACGAAATGGGTGCCGACTTGATCGTGATGGGCTGCCGCGGAGTTGGCCTGATCGAAGAGGCCCAGGCAGAAAGCGTCACCACCCGGGTGATTAATCTTTCCCCTTGCCCGGTTTTGATTGTTCCGTGAGGCAACCCTCCAGCCGCCCTTCTAGCCCCAGGCAAAGACTGCCTAAAACAGTGAAATTCAGTCTTGAAGCTGGGATTTTAGGATGCAACGACTGATAATAGGTAGCAATTAGCCTGAGGAAGACGTCTATGCCTAGAACTCCCAGTGAGTACACTATTCATTTATTGTTTGAGGGAGGCCACCGGGAAGAGGTGAGCTTTTCCTCTATCCAGGAGTTTCAAAAGTGGTATAGCGGCGAGCTGATGCCTAAGGCCGGCTCTGACGACTTTATTACCGTGCCTCTGCCTAAAATCAATCCTGGCGAATACATGGTGCTGCGCCCCTCCCGGTTGGTGGCGATTCGAGTAGAACCTATTTTTAGTTCCAGTGTGGAGCGCTTCTAATGCCGCAGCGGGGGCGATTTTGGCGAGAGCTGTGGGCGCTTTTACTGATTCCCATGGCGGTGGGGCAACCTGCCCTTGGTCAGATCCGTCAGCCTGCTCCAGAGGATAGGGCGACGGCCCCACCCCTGCGCGCTCTACTTGCCGCCGATCAGGCCCAGGTTTGGTCCAGCCTCCCCTGGCCTCTAGATCGGCAACCCCTCTTACAGGCAATTGATCGCAGCCTTACCTACCTGGCTAGCCCCAAGGCAGCCGCAGATTACCAGGATTACTGGCTGCCGGAGATTAGTCGCGATCTCGTCTGGCGCAGCCTGCAGCGATTGCGCCAGCTGGTCAGCACCAGCCCTAGCCAGGCCGCCTTTCGGGCCGCACTGGCGGCGGAGTTTAAGCTTTATCAGGCAACCGGCGGGGATGGTCAGGGCACGGTAGCTTTTACGGGCTACTTTGAGCCCCACTTCCGGGCTAGCCCTCTACCCACGGCGGAGTACCGCTATCCCCTCTATCGCCGTCCCACCGATCTAGACGCCTGGCCCCAGCCCCACCCCAGCCGGGCTGCTCTAGAGGGTAAGGATGGCCTGGCAGCGAGTCAGGGGCCTCTAGCGGGATTAGAGCTAGTCTGGTTAGCTAGTCGCCTGGAGGCCTTTTTGGTGCAGGTGCAGGGCTCGGCCCAACTCGACCTGCCCGATGGCCGGGTGATGGCGGTGGGGTACGCCGGTCGGACTGACTACCCTTACACCAGCATTGGTCGAGCCCTGGTGGAGGATGGCAAGATTCCGGCGGGTGAACTATCCCTACCCCGGTTGATCGAGTACTTTGCCGCCCATCCTGCCGATTTAGATACCTACCTGCCCCGTAACCAGCGGTTTATTTTCTTTCGAGAGGTGACCCCAGGCGCGCCCATCGGTAGCCTGCGGGTACCGCTGACGGCGGGCTATTCCATTGCCACCGACAAGTCCCTCATGCCCCCCGGGGCGATCGCTCTCATTCAGCTGGCTCTCCCCCAGCGTCACTCCACCGGGGCTTGGGGCAGCCAACCCCTCACCCGGCTGGTACTAGATCAGGATACGGGCGGAGCGATCGTGGGGCCCGGTCGAGTTGATCTGTTTGTAGGTTCGGGCGTAGAGGCCGGAGACCTGGCGGGTCGCATTAACACTGTGGGCCGACTATTTTATTTAGTACCCAGACCCTGAAATCAGCTTTTGTAGTGGTCTGGGGGCAACCTCAATCCGATACTAGCCAGGGCCGAGGCCCCAGTCCTACGTTCTTGACAGATCCCCAACGACAGTCCATCGAGCCTGGGCTGCTGCTCCACAGGTGATCTGCTTCTACCCTTTTCAAACCCCTATCCAGGGCTTAATATTTCGATATTATTATTTTTTCATCTATGACCATCTATAGCAAAAAGTCTCAATCTATTTCAACGCTGGCGGATTCAACGCTGGCGGAACCTGCCCTGCCCCCGATTAATCGAGCTCTATCCTGGCAGGTCGCGACCAATTTGTTAGTTAGCTTTAAATATGCCTGGCAGGGGATTAGCTATGCCTTTCGCAGTCAGCGTAACTTTCGCATCCATGTGGTGATTGGCACCCTGGCGGTGGGACTGGCTTTGGGATTGGGGCTGAGCCCTGTGGAAGTAGCCATTATCAGCTTGACCTGTGGTGCTGTAATGACTATGGAATTGATTAACACAGCCCTGGAGTCCGTGGTAGATCTGACGGTGCAGCAAACTTACCATGAACTCGCTAAGATCGCTAAAGACTGTGCTGCCGCTGCGGTTTTGCTGTCGGCACTGACTTCGATTTTTGTAGCAGTCTGCCTGCTGGTGCCGCCACTCTGGCATTTGGTTCAAAAATTATGATTCTTGTTATCGATAATTACGATAGTTTTACCTATAACCTGGTGCAATACCTGGGCGAACTGGGGCAGATCATACCCCTGGCCGCCAGTCTGGAGGTGTGTCGTAATGACCAAATCAGCCTGGCAGAGATTGTGGACCTTGCCCCTGCAGGTATTGTTATTTCTCCTGGTCCTGGTTGCCCTGATGATGCCGGTATTTCCTTGCAGGTAATCACCGAGCTGGGCCCTACTATTCCCATTTTAGGGGTTTGCCTGGGTCACCAGAGCATTGGTCAGGCCTGGGGTGGCCGGGTGGTTCCGGCACCAGCCTTGATGCATGGCAAAACATCGCCTATTTATCACCAAGGGGCTGGGGTCTTTGCCGGCTTAGATAGTCCTTTTCAGGCTACGCGTTACCACAGTTTAGTCATCGATCGCCCCACCTGCCCTGAGGTCTTAGAAATTACCGCCTGGGTAGAGGATGGCACCATTATGGGAGTACGACACCGCCACTACCCCCATCTGCAAGGGGTACAGTTTCATCCAGAAAGCATTCTGACTCCCGTGGGTAAATCTATCTTGAGCAATTTCCTGGAGTCTATCCCCCCTCCATCCTAGGGGTTGGGTGCAGGTTGATCTACCACCCCGGGGGAGTCAAATACGTCTGGCTGCTGGTCCTCGTGGACGCGCCCTAGATCGGGCAGCACCTCCCTTAGACTCTGGGGTGAGTCAGCCAGTAGGGTGAGCAGATCGTACCCCTCCATAGCCTCTCCCGTTGCTACCCCATAGCGATGGGCATAGTAATTGACCTGGGCCATAATGCGGGGCTCGGCCTGTCGTAGATACATACACAAGCAGGCACGGGCCTGGACTTCGGGATCACGACCCAGAAACACAGCCAGGGCTATTAACAGATGTCGTTCATAGTCTGGCAAACTAGTGGAGATAGCACTCACAGGGTTCCTTCCCCTCAGGCTTAGTGATATTGTCCAGCCAACCATAGTCAGGGGGATAGAAACCGGGTTCTTAGAGATCCTTAAGATTGCTAAGGGCCACTAGCTAGCCCAAAAATCAATGTGTCGAAATTCTGACCATGAAGTAAGCTTATGGTCAGGTTTTAGGACGCCTGGGTGCTCGATTGTTACCGCTGACCTGAAATCGTTGAACGGCGAGGATTTGAAGAGATGAAAAGCGTAGAGTGTGGGATCGGATACAGGGCCCTGGTGGCCCTGTCGGCAACTGCCATAGCCACCGTTGGCGGGGCTATGACTGCGGGGGCGGCAAGGGCTCAGGTTGCCTACGGCAGCTACGTCGGTATTGGCGCTGCGGCGGGCCTAACTAAGGATGCCGCCACTGGTCAGGGTGGCAGTCTGCAGGGAGTCCTGGCGGGTCGTTACCGCTTCTTGACCGCACCAATATCGCTGCGGGCCCAGGCCTTTCTCTTTGGTAATGACTTTGCCGTTGTGCCGACGGTCTCCTACGATGTTCCCCTCACCTGGAATATGGATGCCTATCTGGGGGCTGGTATTTCCCTCCCAGGGGGTAGTGGTGCCACCGTAGTCGGTAATAAAACCGCCTTTGTATTACAGCCAGGCATTGACTATATGTTCCCCAACAGTAACCTGGTTGCCTTTGGCAACGCTATTTTTGCCTTTGACGCCTACCGTGGCAGCGGTAACATGGCTATTTCTGTGCAGGGAGGCATGGGTATCCAATTTTAGATAATAGTAGTACACTTGTCTGCAAATCTAGTTCATCCCCCGTGGATAAATCCCGCCTGTGTCTTCCATTATTGGTGTTCTAGCCTTACTCATTATTGGCTATACCGTTAGCTCGGTTCGCATTATTAAAGAGGGAGACGAAGCCCTGGTAGAGCGGCTGGGTCGCTTTTCTCGCAAGCTCGAGCCGGGCTTAAATTTTATTGTTCCTGCCCTTGACTATGTAGCCTATAAAACTAGCTTGCGAGAACGCATCCTAGATGTTGCCAAGCAAAACACCATCACTAAGGACAACGTTTTTTTGGAAGTGGATGCCGTGGTGTTTTGGAAAATCTTGGATTCGGAGCTCACCTATTACGCCATTGAAGATGTGGAACAGGCCATTGGCGAACTGGTGATTACTACCCTGCGCTCTGAAATTGGTCGCATGGAATTTGAGAAAACCTTGTCATCTCGCGATGAACTGAATCGAGCCCTGCTGTCCCAACTAGATGACGCCACTGAACCCTGGGGGGTAAAGGTTACCCGGGTTGAGCTTCAAGAAATTAACCCTCCCGAGAAAGTTCATAAATCAATGGAAATGGAGCGGGCGGCCGAGCTGGAACGTCGCGCTATGGTATTGAAGGCTGATGGAGAGCAGCAGTCTGCGATTAAGCGAACAGAGGCTACCGTGCGATCGATTCAGATGCTAGCCGATGCCCTCAATAAACGTTCTGATGGTGCCAGTATTTTACAGTTTCTGATTGCTCAGGATTATGTTGAGGCTAACCAAAAGTTGGGGGAAAGCAGCAACTCTAAGGTGGTTTTCATGGATCCTAAGCTTTTGACAGAAGGACTGGCTACCTTGATGGATCAGAACCCTAGGGAGGGGCACGGCGGCACTGAGGACTTTCCGAGTCGCCATCGACGCTAAGCTGGGGCTAGCTACCTCCAACCTGAGGGAAGCTCAGCAATAGGGCGCAGTCAGCTATCAACCGGTTGACATTATGGAGATGGTGGTGAGTCGGGGTGATCGACCCGCCTGGCTAGGGCGGCTATCTGATCGGCACTAAAGCCGGCCCGTTCCAGGGAATTTAAATAGCCAGGTTGACCATAGCGGCCATCCAGGCTTAACGCTCGGCCATAGGCTAGCCTGGCCTGGTTCAGGTCGCCGGCGCTCCTCAAGGCCAGCGCCAGGGCCAACCAGGGATGGGGATTGCCAGGTTCTAGCTGGGTGGCGGTGCGGCCATGGGAGATCGCCTGTTGGTTCTGCCCCAGCCGCTGGTAGGCCAGAGCCAGGTTGTAGTGAGCGACTTCGTTATTAGGCTGCAGGGCTATGGCCTGATTATGGGTACGGATGGCCGCCGTCAGGTCTGCCTCTACCAGGTAGACAATCCCCAAGGCATTGAGGGCAGGCACCAGATCAGGCCTCTGGATGAGGGCCTGGTTGAGGGTCATTATGGCCTCGCTGCGAGCTCCTGCCAGGTGCTGGGTCCAACCCAGAATGGTGTAGCCAGAGGGGCTATGGGGATCGAGGGCAAGGGCAATTTTGAGCATCGCAATGGCTGCCCCCAGGTCTCCCCGTTGGCGGGCCCTTAACCCCTGCTGGCGATAGCGATCGGCGAGTTGGGGCTGGACCAAAAAGCCAGGATAGGCCAGGGTTTCAACCATGGCCTGGGACGGCATCAAGGGAGTGAAAGCCAGAGGTGGTGTGGATTGACAGCCTACCAGCAGCACTAACCCTGCCAGGGAAAGTTGGTTTGACTTCAGCACCTGGATCATAGTTGCCCCCTGCTCAGGTATGGTAAATGGTTGAGGCTTGAATTAACCCAGGGTTGGGGCTCTGAGCCCGGCCCTGGAGGAGACGCACTGTGAACATTGTCTTTATTATCGATCCTATTGAGCGCCTTGACCCTGGTCACGATACCAGTGTGGCCCTAATCGAGGCAGCTCAACGGCGGGGCCACCAGGTATGGATTACCGAGGCTTCGCTCTTGAGCGTGGTGGCTGGCCAAGCCTGGGGACTACTGCGTCAGGTGCAGTTGACTCCGGTGCAATTGGTAGATGGCCATTGGGTAGCGACGGAGTTCTGGTACGAGATTGATCGGGTAGAACAGTTACCCCTGGACACCATGGATGCGGTGTTTATGCGGACTGACCCGCCGGTGAGCGTGCCCTATCTCTACGCTACCTATATTCTCGACTATGTAGGGGCCCAGACCCTGGTGGTTAACGCCCCCAGAGGACTGCGACAGGCTAACGAGAAAATGTATGCTCTGCAATTTACTGAGGCCATTCCCGAAACTATTGTGAGTCAGAATAAGACCTTAATTCGAGACACCGTCGAACAGTGGGGAAGGGCGGTGCTCAAACCCCTGGGCGGTAAAGCCGGAGAGGGAATTTTGTTTTTGCAGGCCGGCGATCGCAATCTGAACTCCATGGTAGAAATCAGTACCCGTCAGGGGCAGGAACCGGTGATGATCCAGACCTACCTGCCCGCCGCCAGCCAGGGCGATAAGCGTATTGTCTTGCTAGATGGAGAGCCCATTGGAGCTGTTAACCGAATTCCCACTGGCAGCGAGTTTCGGGGTAATATGGCAGTGGGAGGACGGGTGGCTGCCACCGAGATTACCGACCGAGAGCGGCATATTTGCCGTCAGTTGGCCCCTACCCTACAACGGGATGGCCTCTATTTGGTGGGTATCGATGTGATTGGTGGTTACCTGACAGAGGTGAATGTTACCAGTCCTACGGGAATTCGGGAGATTGATCGGCTAAACCAGACCTGCCTGGGTGACCAGGTTATAGCCTGGCTAGAAACCCGTTAAGACTTCACCAGAATCCCTCTAGGGTATGGTATAACTCATGGCTGAGGGGTTAGGTGCCAGAGAGGGTGACTGGCGCAATGGTAGCGCATCGGACTCTTAATCCGCTGGTTCTGGGTTCGAATCCCAGGTCACCCATGGTTCCTAAATTGACTCACCTAGAGTTGACTCACCTAGAGTGGCGCTAGCCAGCCACATTAGAGGATTTAGTAGCTGTCTTCCTTACCCACGGTATGGAGGGCTAAATCGTGGTTAGCCTGGTTGAGGAGATCGGAGATCGCCTGTCGCCATTTCAAACTCACCCCGTCATCGGCCAGGACAGCCTGGGCCTCTTCCCGGTAAGAAGCACTTTGCACTGTATCGACCTGCTCAAGCTGTTGCAGGTGATCAAATACTTCCTTTGGAGTCGTCATCGGTTTACCTCGATAATTGCTTACAACTTGCTTGGGACCCAATCCCACTAAAGCACCTAACTATTTTGGGTCACTGAGTCGATAACAGGATTGATCCAGGTAGAAGCGTTACTAATTGATAAGGTTCGTTAATGTTTGCAATAAGTTTTTGCAATGGGAGTTGCCCCAGGGCCAGTTGACCCACAGACATCTAATAATAATTGCCTAGTTTGCGATGGTGTACCGCTGTCACCCCGTCAGGATCGGACACTTTGCCATCCTGGACTGTGCAATAAACAATCCAGTGATCGCTAACCTCCATGCGACTTGTCACTTCACATTCCAGATAGGCCAGAGCGTCGGCCAATAGGGGAGAGCCGTTGACCCCAGGGCGAATACGAATACCGGCAAAGCGATCGGCTCCCGGAGGGAAACGCTTAAGGAAATGCTTCATCAGGGGCAGGTGCTTACCCTCTTCCAAAATATTCAGGACGAATGGGTCTCCCACCTGCATTAGGGACTCAATGGCTCGGTCCTTGGCCACCGCCACAGTAAAGCCCAGAGGTTGAAAGCTGGCCTGGGCTACCCAAGAGGCTAACATGGCACTGGACAACTCACCTTTTTTAGCAGTAATGATATAAAGCCCACTGCTAATCCGCCCCAGAGCCTTTTCTAAATCTGCATCCAGGGCCTTCAGTTGTTTAACCTTGCCCGCCTGGTTAAGGGTCTGACCCAGGTCAGTACCGGCCTCTTCGCAGGCCTGGTAAGTTGCTTCGCTGGGGGTATCCTTAATTCGAATGGGCTTAAAGGCCTGGGTCGCTCCTAACTCCTGGAAGCGGCTGACCAAGGGATCAATGGGCTCATCGTTGCCACCGTAGGATTCGAATAGGCCAACGCTTTGTTTGCCAGTTACTGCGGCTAGAATCGTACCCAGGATGGTTTGAATCTCCCCGGCCCCGTTACCGGAGGTAGGGGGTAGCCCTAGAATCACAGCCTTAGAACGACTCACTAGTTCAGTGGCTTCCTGAGCATCGGCCGATCGCAGGTCCATCATTTCGACTGCCACGGAGGTTTTCACAATACCGTGGGAGATCGCTTGAGAAAGGCGATCGCTATAGCCGTAATCAGAAATATAAAAGAGGGCCACCAGCGCCTCATTACTGGTCTTTTCCTGACTCCAGCGTTGATAGCGATCAATTAGCTCTGCTACGTTGTACTGTAGCAAGGGGCCATGGCCAGTAGCGATCATCTGTACCCCAGGTAGAGCCTGCATCCGCTTGATCGCCGCCAATACTGAGCGGGCATTGGGGGCCATCAAGCATTCGTAGTAAAAGCGAAAGTCAGGAGAAATTATTTCTAAATTTTCATCGTAGACGGCATCACTGCAAAAGTGCATACCAAAAGCGTCGCAGGTGAACAGCACGCCAGTTTTGTGGTCGTAGGTAAATATCGTGTCAGGCCAGTGCAGGTTAGGGGCATTAATAAACTCAAGAATATGCCCCTGACCCAGGTCTAGGGTATCGCCACTTTTAACAACTAACCGGTGAAAGGGGCGGTGAACCAAGTCTTCTAGAAAGGCGATCGCTACCTTAGCCCCCACCACCGTAGCCTCAGGTGCCAGTTCTAGCACATCCCGCACCAGACCGCTGTGGTCGGGTTCGGTATGGCTAATCACGATATAGTCAATGGTCTGGGGATCAATCTGACCCTTCAGGGTTTGCAAATATAGATCCCGAAATTTAGCATGGGAGGTGTCTATCAGGGCCGTGCGATCGCCTTTGACGATAAAAGAATTGTAGGTGGTACCATTTTGAAGACCAAACTCAATATCAAAGCGATCTCGGTCCCAATCTAAGGAGCGAATGGTGGTAGTATCGGCAGCCAGACAATTAACCTGAACGGTTAGACGCTTCTGTTGAGGTGGGGCAGTGGTTACCATATCTACACTCCTAGAACCTGCTACGTAAGGCAATCCAAGCAAAATCCCTGGCTCGACCAGAGGCTTTCGTCAAGATTACTGATGATTAATCTAACTATAGCAAGAGTCCCCGGGCTTGAGCGAGGGATTTAAGTATTTATACCCATAAACTATTCAATGCCATGGCAGAGATTCCTAGGGGAATCTGCCCCAGCTATGCCGGGTTAATCAGCAGCTAGGGCATGGGGCCATGGCTGGATATCTCAGGCTGGTGATACAGCAACGGGAGTTAGAACCGTAATCAGGGCTAAGTCAACCCTGCCATCCTGAGGAAAGTTGAGGTCGGCTCGAATACCGGGACCGAAAAAAGTCTCTATCTTAGCTTTTTTGTCAATCCACAAAGAAGGGGGCACTGTGGGGGAATTAAATTCCAGGATCAGGGCATAGCTACCATCCATTTCTAATTCCCGGATGCCCTCAAGGGTTGGACATTCCTCACCCGAAGGACTTAGACCGAGCTTTTGCAGGGCTACATCTAGATGGGCTTCTTGGCCGTAGCGATAGCGGGTAACATCTTGACGGACCTGGTTTTGGGTGGGAGTGGCCAGGGTGTCCCGTAATTGAACCACCTCGGCGGAGGTGGGCTGGCTGTAGGGCACCGGTTCCAGTTCCGCTGCCCGCAGGGCAAGACCTCCTAATAAAATTGGAATCCCATAGAAAAAGCCCGCCAGGTTTAGGGTGGCATTGTCCTGAAAATAGGCAACAAAACCAATCAAGGTTAGACTCCCCCCAACCCCCAGCAGCACTAAACTTAGATTAATTCGCCCCAGCATAGTTTATGTTATGTAAATTAACTGTCTCTATCATCCCCCCTGCTGGTTTGAAAGCATAGGTCTAAGCTTGGCTGAGGAGGCACTAATCAATTATTATCCCCTAGGAGCCCATCAGCACTAAAGTTATCCAAGTTGGCGATTAAGATTGATTATTGAGGTGATCATCATGGAAATTCAAATTATTTGCGATCGCATCGCCACCATTAAGGGCAAGCGAGAGGCCCTGATTCGTCTCCTCGAACAACCCGATCTAGGTACGCTGCGCATTGATGTTAACCAGGCCCTAGAAGAAATCGATGACTTACTAGAGGACTTTGACCGCACTTTCCCGGCACAGTCATAGCTCAAGCAATTCATTTTTTTTTGCTATTATCCGTCATGACCACCTGTTACACCGTTGAAATTTCTCACCAGGGAACCAGCAGTCTACTGACCGTACCCGCGCATCAAACTATTTTAGCGGCGGCTCAAGCCGCAGGACTAGAGCTTCCCTATTCCTGTGGTGCCGGTGTTTGTACCACCTGCGCAGCTCTGGTTTTAGAGGGTCAGGTAGATCAGACCGATGGCATGGGGGTTAGCCCCGAACTACAGTCAGAGGGTTACACCTTGCTCTGCGTAGCCTACCCCCGTTCCAATTTGAAAATCGAAACTGAAAAGGAAGATCTGGTTTATCAGAGACAGTTTATGCAAGGGTAAACCTGGCTGCCTGGAGTTTTGTCGATTATCAAAGTAACTAAATTCTCTTGAGCTGCTCTGACTTCGAGCCGTTTGGCAACGGTTTATAGGTTATGGTGCAACCAGATCGACTGTACTCCCCTCAGGAGAAACGAATAAGCCTCGCTTTTTCGTCTTATTAGTCACCCTCAGCTGACCCTAGGCCGGTTGCTTAATGACAAAGGCAAACTACGACCTCTTCGATAACCGCCTCAACACAACTCTTAACGCAGGGTTGGCGACGGTCAATCTCTTGCAAGGCTAATTCACTAACCGTTTCGTATAATTCCTGATAGAGGTCAGTGGTGTCGCGCCAGACGCCCATTTGCTAGATGCCCATTACTGTCCCGGCTTGGGAGCCGCCGAGGTCTCAATCAGCTCTAACAGGCCTAGTTTGTTTTTGACAATCTTTGCTTGGGTAGTCATGGTGACACTCCTAAGACAGTACAGGTTTGCGCGGAGTGTCAGATAAAGTCCTAGCTATTACACCCATACGGCCTCTAGCCTTTTATCTGGTTTTAGCGTCAGTCTATGCCTTCTAGTCCTTCCTATTCCAACACCCCTCGACTGTGGCTGGCGGCTATGAAGCCGCCAATGTACAGCGTGGCGATTATGCCGATCGCGGTTGGTACCATGGTGGCTTACGGCGATACCCATCATTGGAACCAGGGTATCTTCTATAGTTTTTTGCTGGCGGCTATTTTAATTTTGGCTTGGGAAAACCTTAGTAACGATGTGTTTGACTCGAGCACGGGAATTGATGTTAACAAAGCCCACTCTGTCGTTAACCTGACCCGCAATCACCGTCTGGTGTTTGCCCTAGCCAACGGTTGCCTGGCCTTGGGTCTCATGGCCATTGTCACCATCTGCCTGACTCAACAGGACCCTACCGTCCTGGGGCTGATCGGACTCTGCTGCCTACTGGGTTACCTCTATCAGGGCCCCCCCTTTCGCTTGGGCTACCAGGGATTAGGAGAAATTCTGTGTTTTCTTAGCTTTGGCCCTCTAGCCCTGGGGGCGGCCTACTATAGCCAAACCCAGGCCTGGTCCTGGGGTAGCCAACTGGCAGGGGGAATGGTGGGTCTCACCACCAGTCTGGTACTCTTTTGCTCCCATTTTCACCAGGTACAGGATGATCAGGCGGCGGGTAAGCGATCGCCCATTGTCCGCCTGGGCACCAAACGGGGTGCCCAACTGGTGCCCTGGATCTGTGGCATGGTCTTTGCCCTGGCTCTGCTGGGTCTGGCTTCGGGGATTTTCCCGGCTGGGGTAGTCCTGATCTTTGCCAGTGCCCTACCCGCCTGGCGCTTAAGTCAGCACGTCGGTCGTTACCATAACCAACCCCAGCAGGTCAGTAATGCCAAGTTCTATGCCATTGGCTTTCACTTCTGGAGCGGTCTCCTGCTGACCTTGGGCTTCTGGTTAAGTAGTCTAGGCTAATGGTGATCCGCCTGGTGAGCCACGTCTATCGGCGGCGGTGGCGGCAGCCTCTGCATACCGCCCATGGGGTCTGGCAATGGCGGCAGGGCCTGCTGGTGAAGCTGGAGGATGGGCTGGGCCGGGTCGGTTACGGGGAGATCGCCCCTTTGCCGTCCTTTGGTAGTGAGACCCTGGCCCTGGCCCAGGATTTTTGCGCCGGTCTGGGGCCAACCCTGACCATTGACGATATCAGGGCCATTCCCGATCGCCTGCCCGCCACCCAATTTGCCCTGGCCTCCGCCCTGGAGCAACTGCAAGCCATCGCCGCGGCCCCCCTTCCCACGGCTGCCGCCAGTCGTTTAAGCCTGCTCCTACCGCCGGGCGAGGCCGCCCTGGAAGCCTGGTCGCCCCTTTGGCAGGAGGGTATCCGTACGTTTAAGGTGAAGCTTGGCATCGCCCCAGGGGTAGCCGAGATGGCCCTGGTACAAGCTCTGGTGGCGGCCCTGCCCGCCGCCGCCCATCTGCGGTTAGATGCCAACGGTAGCCTGAGTTTGGGGGAGGCCAGCCAGTGGCTAAGCCTCTGCGATCGCCTCAGGGCTACCCCGGACCTTTGCACCATTGACTACCTAGAGCAACCCCTGGCACCCTCAGCCTTTCCCCTGCTCCAGTCTCTGGCCCAACGTTTTCATACCCCTGTGGCCCTGGATGAATCAGTGGCAACCTACCACCAACTGGAGAATTTGTACCGCCAGGGCTGGCCGGGCCTATTTATCGTCAAACCGGCGATCGCTGGTTTTCCTGGGCGATTACGACAAATCTGGGCAAAACACCGCCTCACCCTGGTATTTTCCTCGGTGTTTGAAACCAGCATCGGCCGTCGAGCAGTGCTGGCTCTAGCGGCGCAGTACCAGCAGCACAGCGGCAATCATCTAGCCCTGGGACTGGGGGCCCGCCACAGCTTCGAGGATGATTGGGATGACCTTTCCCCCGATCAACTATGGCAACGCCTTTAGACCCATCTCTCCTACCCTCCCTCCCAACCCTGTTGCAACGGTGTCAGGGGCGGGATTGGTTGATCTTAAAAGACGAGGAGGCTGGGGTCGCGACCCCAGCCCACCAGCAGTTCTGGACTAGCCTGGAAACCCTGACCTCCAGCCTGGCGAAAACGGCTGGATCACCCTGGCCCCTGTGTATCCGGGAGGTCAATCCCTGGCGCTGCCTGGCCACCATTTTAGCCGCCCTAGGCCAGGGTAGAAGGGTAGTTCTCACCAATCCCCAATGGGGTAGCCGGGAGTGGCAACAGGTAGGGGATTTGATCCAACCCGATTGGTCCGCACCGGTAGTCCCCGATCTGGGGTGCTATCCCTGCCGAGCCCTAGCCCCGGAACCCCTGGTCGACATCTGGATTCCCAGTGGGGGCAGCGGCGGACAAGTCCGGTTTGTGGGCCATTCCTGGGCAACCCTGATGACCGCCGTGGAGGGATTTCGGCTTCACTTTGGGGTTGAGGTTGTGCACGCCTATTGCGTCCTACCCCTACACCATGTCAGCGGCCTGATGCAGGCCCTCCGGGTCCTGGCCTCGGGGGGATGCCTGGCCCTGCAAAGCTACGGCGATCTAAAGCGGGAAACCTGGTTACCCTTCCCCCAGGATAGCTTTCTCTCCCTGGTGCCAACCCAACTGCAATGGCTCCTGGCCCAGGGCGATCGCTACCTGGCTAGATTACAAACCTATCGGGCTGTCTTACTGGGGGGGGCGCCCGCCTCCCCCGCCCTGATCGAACAGGCCCGACAACGGGCCATTCCCCTGGCCCTGACCTACGGTATGAGTGAAACCGCCAGCCAGGCGGCTACCCTACTGCCCTCCGAGTTTCTGGCTGGTCACCAGAGCAGTGGCCGATCCCTACCCCATGTCCACCTGGAAATTATCAATGACCAGGGGGATTGCCTGGCTCCAGGGGGGGTAGGGGCGATCGCCCTGGAGACCCCCTGCCTATTTCGGGGATACTGGCCACCCCTCCCGACCCCATGCCAGGGACGATTTGTTACCGACGATCTGGGTTACCTGGATGATCAGGGCTATGTCCATGTGCTGGGCCGCCGCAGCACGACCATCATTACCGGTGGCGAGAAGGTTTTACCCCAGGAAGTCGAACAGCTACTGCTGGCTACGGGGCAACTGACAGATGTGTGTGTGGTAGGGCTAGCCGATCCCCACTGGGGACAATGCCTCTGCGCCTTGATCGTACCTGGGCCTGACTTTGCCGGGCTAAACCCGTTAATGGCCCTGATGCGGTCCCAGCTGGCCAGTTATAAACAACCCAAGCGCTGGCTGGTGGTGGCCGCCATACCCCGCACCACCGAAGGCAAGCTACTGCGAGGTATGGCCCTGGCTCTGGCTCAGGAAAGGGCTTAATCGCGACTGGATGGCTGTTCCAGACCAGCTTCGGTTTTAGCGATCGCCAGCATGGTCTTTAACACCGTATCGGGATTCAAACTAATGGAGTCAATGCCCTGTTCTACCAGAAAGGCGGCAAATTCTGGATAGTCACTGGGGGCCTGACCACAGATGCCAATCTTACGGCCCTTGGCCTTGGCCCTGGCAATCACCTGGCGCACCATTTCCTTCACCGCTTCGTTGCGCTCATCAAAAATATGAGCCACCAGGGCGGAGTCCCGATCTAGCCCCAGGGTCAATTGGGTGAGATCGTTGGAACCAATGGAAAAGCCATCAAACACCTGACTGAATTGGTCCGCCAGAATCACATTACTGGGAATTTCGCACATGACGTAGACCTGCAGGCCATTTTCCCCTTGTTTGAGCCCATAGCTGGCCATGGTTTCTATCACCTTGCGGCCTTCGTCGGGGGTACGGCAAAAGGGAATCATGGGAATCACATTGGTCAGCCCCATATCATCCCTGACCCGCTCTATGGCCTTACATTCTAGACCAAAGGCCTCGGTATACCTGGGATCATAGTAGCGGGAAGCCCCCCGCCAACCAATCATGGGATTCTCTTCGTGGGGTTCAAATTCCCGGCCACCGATTAGGTTGGCGTATTCATTGCTCTTAAAATCCGACATCCGCACCACCACCGGTTTAGGGTAAAAAGCAGCGGCAATCATGGCCACCCCGGATGCCAGTTTATCTACAAAGAAATCGGGCTTATGGTCGTAGTGGGCGGTGATTTGGTGGATTTCTGCTTTAGCCGCCCCGTCCTTAAGGTGGTCGAAATGCATGAGGGCCAGGGGATGGGTCTTGATATGGTTGGCAATAATAAACTCTAAACGGGCCAACCCGACTCCGTCACAGGGAATGGCGGCGAGACTAAAGGCCTCCTCCGGGTTCCCCACATTCATGAGGATCTGGGTGCGGGTACAGGGCAGGTTATGGAGGGCAGTTTCCACCACCTCAAAGGGCACCAGACCACTGTAGACCCGACCCGCCTCTCCCTCAGCGCAGGAGACGGTGACCGGCTGTCCAGTGGTAATTACCTCCGTGGCGTTGCCACAGCCGACGATCGCCGGTATGCCCATTTCCCGGGCAATAATGGCGGCGTGGCAGGTGCGGCCTCCCTGGTTGGTAATGATGGCGCTAGCCTTTTTCATAATGGGTTCCCAGTCGGGGTCGGTCTTATTGGTAACCAGTACCTCACCATCCTGGAATTCACCCATGCGTTGCACATCCATGATCACCCGGGCCTTGCCGGTGCCCACCATTTCCCCTACGGCTCGCCCACTGGTCAACACCACCCCCGTACCATTCAGCCGGTAACTTTTAATCACATGGTCAGACTTCTGGGATTGCACGGTTTCGGGGCGAGCCTGAACAATAAACAGTTCGTTCGTGAGACCATCCTTAGCCCACTCAATATCCATCGGGGTCTGCTTACCCCGCCGCCGGCTATAGTGATCTTCGATAACGCACGCCCAACGGGCCAGGGTAAGAACCTCGTCATCGCTGAGACAGAATTTGCGGCGATCGGGATCGGCCACCGGTACGTTTTTGGTTTCCTTCCCACCGCCAACGTCGTAGATCATTTTAATTTCTTTACTGCCCAGCCGTTTCTCTAGAATCGGACGCTTACCCTGCTTGAGGGTGGGTTTAAACACAAAATACTCATCGGGATTAACGGCCCCCTGGACGACATTTTCGCCAAGACCGTAGGCGGCAGTAATCAGGACAGCATGCTTAAAACCGGTTTCCGTATCAATGGAAAACATCACCCCCGAGGTGGCCAGATCGGATCGCACCATTTTTTGAACACCCACCGACAGGGCTACGGAAAATTCATCGAAGTCCTGCAGACGCTGGGCGTACTGGTGACGGTAGGAAATCGCCCGATCGGTAAATAGAGAGGCAAAACAACGGTGACAGGCTTCGACTACCCCCTTGGCTCCATGCACATTCAGGTAGGTTTCCTGCTGACCGGCAAAGCTGGCATCGGGCAGATCTTCGGCGGTGGCGGACGATCGCACCGCCACGTCTAAATCACCCAGGCCCCTATCCTGGCCGTAGCGCTCACAGAGCCGCAGGTACGCCCTGCTGATGGCCACCTCCAGGTCCGAGGGGAAGGGGGTAGTTAAAATCAGCGATCGCGCCTTTCTCCCGCGATCGCGCAGGTTGACCATATCATTCAAGTCCAGATCGGCAAATAACTGGCGTAGTTGGGCCTCTAATCCGGCTTGCTGAATAAAGTAGCGATAGGCATAGGCAGTAGTAGCGAAACCTGAGGGTACCGTGACTCCCTGGGTCCCTAACTGCTGGATCATTTCTCCCAGAGAGGCGTTCTTACCCCCCACCAGGGGAATATCTTCAATACCGACCTCCTCAAACCAGAGGATAAAGGCCTGCTCCTTAGAATCGGAGTTGGATCGGTTAAGCTCAGGTCGATGGGATAAAATCATAGAAATTCTCCTGATTCCTGATGAATCTTCCCTCACCAGTGACGTCTGATCATGGCGCCGGTCAGGGAGTGTATCTGTTCGAGCTAGGCTTGGTCAGCTAAGGATATCGAGGATCTGAGTGCAGGAAGCAACTCTACCAGCCAACCTGCCTTGCCTCTCCATCCTAGGATCTAGGGAGGCAAAAGCAGTCAATTAATACGGTTCTTTAAGGTCTTCTTTGCAGGTCTTAACCTTTTTCTCCAAGACCGCAGGGTTGGCAGCAGGGCTAAAAAAAATAGAGCCTGAGGTCAGGCCTAGGGCAGTTTTCGCCCAGTTCTCTGGCCTGACTACGTAGATCTCAGGAGCCAGGGTAGATCCAGCCCCCTTGGTCTGGCCTTAACCCCCTAACTCACCAGCTGATCGGGTTCTAGATGATAGGTGCAGCACCCTGGCTGGGTCCCAATTAACTGGGTGGCGTCTGCCCCACTCAGGGGTTTCGCAAATAGATAGCCCTGACCATACAAACACCCCATGGATAACAACATATCCACTTGCGTTGGGCTTTCAATGCCTTCTGCGATCAGGGTCATGCCCAGATTACGTCCCAGATCGATAATGGTTTGAACAATCTCACAATCCTCAGACTCTTCGTCCTCCATCCGACCGACAAAGGTACGATCGATTTTCAGGGTATCGGTAGGAAAACGGTGCAGATGGCTGAGGGATGAGTAGCCGGTACCAAAGTCGTCAATCGCTAGCTGGAGCCCCAAAGCCTTGAGGTTCTCCATCACCTGGCGACTTTCTTCGACATTGCGCATAATCATACTTTCGGTGATTTCTAGCTGAATTTGCCGACCATCTACGTTGAGACTATTCAGACAGTCGGCAAACTGAGTCACCAGGTCCACCTGTTGAAATTGCCGACGAGAAAGATTAATACTCATTTTTAGAGGAAGATCGGGAAATTCCTCCGTCCACTGCTTCAACTGCTGACAAGCCTGACGAAAAATCCACTGCCCCACGGTAATAATCAGCCCGGTTTCCTCCATCACCTGAATGAATTGTCCCGGTGATACAAAGCCTTCCCCTGGGCGATACCATCGCAGCAGTGCCTCAAAGCCCGTCAACTTGAGGGTACCGGTTTTCATGAAAGTCTCCAGGCACACGATGGGCTGGTAATGTAGCAGAAATTCCTGGTTCTCAAAGCCATGCAACAGTTGGCTTTCTAGTTCTAAGCGGCGAACCGCCTCTTCACGCATGGTGGTGGCAAACACCTCGTAACGATCTTCGCCAGTGGCCTTGGCTCGATACATGGCGGTATGAGCATCGCGCAGCAGGTCTTCTGGCTTGGTAGCTTGATCGTCGCGGCTAATTATGACCCCCATACTGCCGGTAATAGACAGGCGATGTTTGGCTATGGTAATCGGCTGAGATAACTCTGCCTGGATCTGATTCAACTGTTTTTCCACACTGGCTTGCTCCGTCATCGGCAGCAAAAAGGCAAATTCGTCTCCTCCCACCCTGGCCAGTTGGGCTGATTCTGGTAGAATCTGCAATAGCCGGCGAGTAATGGCTTGTAAAACCTGATCGCCAACGGAGTGGCCAAAGGACTGGTTAATCAATTTGAAGCGATCAATATCCAGAAAAACCACTGTTAGAACTGTATCTAGGTGGTTGCGCTGCTGATGCTTCAGTTCCCGTTTCAGGTGTTCTAAAAACACATCCCGACCCGGCAGCGCGGTCAACTGGTCGTAGGTACTGCGGTAAAGAGCTTTCTGGGCGACTACCATGCCGGCTGCTAGTAAGAAACCAGCAATGGGCTCTACGGTGGGAATCCACCACAGATAGTTGAGGCCCAGGTAATTGCCCAGGGCAATTAGAAGAATCAGCGAACTGCTAGCCACAATCAGCAGTATTGGATTACGAATAGTCCAGACCAGCAGGCCTGCTATTAGAATCCAGCCGGTCAGCCAGAGAAACTCGCCCCACTGGGGCAAAAAGCGGTAAAGAGTTGGTTTACCTGCGATCGCATCAAGGATCTGGCTGAGACTCTGGGCATGAACTTCTACCCCAGACATCATAAACCGGCTGGATTGCTCCAGGCTAAAGGGGGTAAAGAATTCGTCCTTGAGACTAGAGGCGGTTGTGCCAATTAAAACAATACGGTGCCGTACCCATTCAGGGGAAAACCTACCGCTCATTACCTGTTGAATGGTTAAGGTTCTAGCAGGGGCGTAGGGAGTGCGATAGTTCAGTAATATCTGATAGCCATGGTCATCAATTTGGGAGTAACCCCCATCTCCTTTCATTAAAGCAGGTAGATTAGCAGCGCCAATCCGTAATTGATTACCATGGGCGTCCGCTGTCAGCCCTGGATTTTTGTAGTAGCCCAGGGCTAACCGTAAGGGAAAGGAGTAATAGGGCTGGCGCTCGTCCCCGACGTAGAGCAAACTACGGCGCACGACCCCATCTGGGTCTAAGGCAAAGTCGTTAAATCCGACCTGTTGTTTAGACCACTGTGGCGGAGCTGGCACCTCTCCTTCCCCAGGCTGCTGCCCGACGTTCATAATGCCAATTACATTAGGAGCCCGAAATGCCTTCATCAGCGCCTCCCTACCCTCTGATTGGGCGATATTGCGGTAGAGATCGAGCCCAACCATAGCGGGTTGATATTTCTGCAAGGCGTTAATCACATCAGCTACCTTCTGGTCTGATAGGGGCCAGCCATAGGTTTCTAAATCTGCTTCAGTAATTTCGACAATTAGTAAACGGGGATCGGGGGGGCGATAGGGCTGCAACCGGGTCATTAAGTCATAGCTGCGGGTCTCAAGGGGTTGGAACAAACCCAGCCGCTTCAGACCACTCACCAGAGCCAGGGCCAGTAGACTAGATAGCAGGATAGCGCGGCTGCCAAAGTTGAGATGCTTAATAAAGCCGGTTGCCAACGGCTGAAGGCCGAAGGTCAGCGGCCGCGATCGAAAATGCACCATGGGAAGGACGGATGAACGGTAGATAGAAAAAGACGTTACCTATAGCCCTGAATTCTTCTGTATACAGAAGTTCACCAATCAAATCCGGAAACAATCAGGTTTTTTCAAAATCGTCTCCGGAGTCTGCTGGTTCCTACCCATACAAACGCAGTTCAAAGGCTGCTTTACCCAGGTATTTCTCAACAGGTCCTAGGTTTCCCAGAAACTACCCAACTATTTACAGGCGGGTTTAGGTTACAGGCAGGTTTAGGTTTAATCAGTGGGTAAGCAAGCAGCCAGGCGATGGCTCAAATCTCACCATCAGGGCTCTCTCGCCGGGGGGGAGATCGGCTGGCAGACCCCAAGGTCAAGGTTTAAGTTGAAACCCTAGGGCGATCGCCACCATAGTCCGGCGCCAAACGCCTGCCCTGATGGGTCGACCCATAGGCTATGGAATGGCTAGGTGGTTGACCATTGCATCAAGATCTAGGGGGCTTATTAAGCTCTCAATATCCAGCTCAGGGTCATTGCCTTAGTCATCATGACAGCGGTCTGCCGCAACTGAGGGAGACAAAAGCACAGGCCGTAGGCAGAAAGGGCCTGGGCCACCAAGGTGGCCGTTGCCGCCCCCACCCCCCCATACTTGGGGATTAGCAGAAAATTTAAAGCGATATTAGCCAGGCAGGCAATCACCATGGTGAAGAGATTCAACTTACCCCAATTCATAATCGTGATTAGAGCACCCTTGACAGCGCCGATATTGACAAACAGAGTAGTCCAGATCATGACTGCCAGCATGGGGGCCGAAGCCTGATACTGGGAGCCATAAAATAGGCTAATAATGGGCCCAGAAAAAAGGCTGAACGGCAGGGATGTGCCATAGGCAATCACAGTCATTAGACGACATAGATCCTCTAGATTTTTATGAAATAAAATCTTGTCTTTCTCCTTTAGAGAGATAATTTTAGGATAGTAAGATGACATAATCACAATTGGAATAAAATACCAGACTTCAGCCAATTTAACAGCGGCGGAGTAAAGACCGTTTTCCTGGCTGCCAATCATCGTTGAAATCATAATCTGGTCGATTCGCATATAAAAAATAATTGCTAATCCCGAAAATATAAAGGGCCAGCTATCCCGTAGCAGGCGTTTTGCTAACCTTAGATCTATTAAGTTAAGACTTAGGCTATGGCCACCGCCAACGTATAGGTATATTAATCCAATAGCTGCTGTTGTAAATTCTAAAAAGCTAGCCCAAACAAAGGCAATCAGGGTTGCCTGGTTAACGACCAGGATGATTTTGAGGGCACTGGAGAGGAGTAAGGAAAAATCTCTAACTATAATGCTGGTCCTGGAATTGACCTGAGATTTGAACCAAATATCAATGGTTTCGGAGATTATTTGTGGAACCACTATGATAGCGGTGATTATAATAATGTCTCTTGTCGTCCTCTGATTTGAGTACAACCACAGCGAGATCGCAGTTATGAACACAGTATTAATGACTGTGGCTGTCACTCTCAAGGCCAAAGCCGTATTGATTAGAAGGTCTTTTTGTCCAGGATATTTAACAATATCTCGAATGACAACCTCATCTAAGCCCAGGCTGGCAAGGCTACCAAAAAGAGCTACGAAGGCGACTGCGTAGTTAAGGGTACCAAATTCCGCTGGGCCCAGGTATCTGGCAACCCACGCACCTAGAAAAATGCTGATAACGATTCTTAAAACCTTATCGGCTAACAGCCAGCTCATGTTGACTGTGATCTGCAGTGTCTCAGACTCCTTCAGTTTTTGACCGATGACCCTGGGTAGGTCGGTCAACCAGGATATAGACATAGGCTATGGGCTCAAGGGAGAACAGACATCCATAGTGCCCAGGGGTCTTCTATAGAGCCTCAAGGGTGTCTGATCCGGGCGTGAACTGCTCCTGCTTCGAGGTAGGACAGTGAGGCACAGCTAGAAGCCCCAGCCTCTGTCTCAAGCCCCGGTGACATCAGGGTCAGGCAAAACGTAGGGCAGTCCGCAGCAGATCAACGCTCAGAAATTTTAATTATAGATGACCAGGCCAGACTGATAGACCTAGATCTGCAGATCCTGGGGATAGGCTAACCCCCACTGTTGTCGGAGTTTGTCCATCACCTGTAGAATTCGCAACGATTCTTCTAAGGGCATAATCGAACTTTCTAGTAGGCCCTGGCGTAAGCATTGGTTTACCTCTGCGGCTTCGTAGTTGAGGCCATTACCGACAGGGGCAGACCAAAGGGTTTGGGTTCGATCCCGTAACCGGTTGGCTATCTGTTTCACCCCAGGTAGCTGCTTTACCTGATTCTCTAGACGAGCTTTCAGGCCAGTCGGGGAACGGTAGGGGGAGTGGGTAGTGACCACCGGTTCTGGCGATAGAGGAGTAATGGAAATATGATCGGGCCGGCAAAAGGGTGGATGAATAATAATTCTTCCGGTCGTTCCTGTAATGGTAGCCCTATTGGTAGTGTAGGCCCGTAGGGAGGCGGAAAGCTGAGCGATCGCGCCTCCCCCATAGGATAGTAGATAGGCCGACTGCTCATCAACCCCGGTGTTCCCCAGGTAGGCCTGTCCGGTTACGGCCAGGGGTTCACCCAGCAGGTAAAAGGCCAGAGAAAGAGGGTAACTACCGCGATCAAGCAGGGCTCCACCGCCGAGGGCAGGATTGAAAAACCGATTTTGTGGGTCAAATTCTGTAGGATAGCCAAACTCGGCCGTTAGGGTTAAAATCTCACCGATGTCTCCCTTGTCGATGATTTGCTTAACCCGCTGGATCAGTGGCATAAAGCGCATCCACATCGCTTCCATGCAGAACACCTGCTGTTGGCGGGCTTGGTCGATAATCTCTTGGGCGGCGCTGGCCGTCATTGCCAGGGGCTTTTCGCATAGTACGGCCTTGCCTGCCTCCAGACATAGCAGGCAGTCATGTTGATGGCGCAGGTGGGGGGTGGCCACATACACCACATCAACCGCTGGATCCTCAACCAGGTCTTGGTAGCTGCTGTAAGCCTTGGGAACCTGGTAAATTCGGGCAAATTCCTCCGCTGTAGCGGCTGCTCGAGAGCCAATTGCCCACAGTTGGGACCCCGGGACTACCCTTAACCCCTGGGCGAATTGGCGGGCGATCGCCCCTGACCCTAAAATGCCCCAACGAATGGGAGATGGTGTAGATGTCATATACCCTATCCTAACCAGTGTCGCGGTGGAATCCAAATTAAACCCTGGCAGCCAGGGGCTGTCAGGCAGACAAGTAGCGGCCAGAAACACTGAACCAGGCCCCCCCTACCAACCCGAACAGGTCAGCCCTGATACACCCTGAATATTTTCTAATGTATAGCTTCTAGCGGCAGGAATGCTGGCGACAACAGAAAACTTACCGCCAGGCAATAGCTGGCTCTACCGGGCAATCTGTTCTAGTCTGCAATAGCCAATAAAAAGGGCCGCCGGAGCGGCCCTGCACAGAGAGGGAAATTAGCACAAGCCATGCTTATAGTGAAGATCTTAGCGGTAGGTGGGCTGGTAGGCTGTAAGGGTCTGACCCCCCATGCACCGATCTCTATCGAGGTGCGGCTTGGGAATCAGGAAAGCCGAAGCTATAATGGCTCCATAATCATGGCCTGGCAACACCTAGAGGATCTTTATGAGGAACTTTATCTACTGGTTGATGGGAGATCGAGCCGGACGAACCCTGGTGGGCACCTGGAACTGGTTGTGGGGAATTCCCGTAGAGTCAGGCGGGAAGGTGGCGGTGGCAGTCGCTGAAGAATCTCTCCAAGCGATGCAGGACTCTGTGCAAAAACTCGCTGCCGCTGTATCTATGCAGGTGGGTGCCTACCAGCGAGCCAAACAAAAGTATCAAGATAAGGTGATGGAGTTCAAGCGGTTTGAGGAGCAAGCCGCCCTGGCTCAGCGATCGGGCCAGGTAGAAGCCGCCCGCCTGGCCATGACCAGGGCAATTCAGGTAGAAAATCTGCTGCCCCAGCTGGAAAGTCAGGTACAGCAGGCTGAAAAATTTGTTGAGACCTCTAAAGAAAAACTAAATCGGGAACGGTTGAAGCTAGAGCAGTATAAAACTGACATGCAGAATATTAAAGACCTGGCGGAAATTAATAGTGCCCTGGAGTCTATTGCTAAAGTCAATAACGAGTTTGATATCGGCTCCGCTCGCTCCTCCTTTGAAACAGCCAAAGAAGCAGTGAAGGGACGGCATTTACGTAGCCAGGCCCTGGCAGAACTGTCGGAAAATCCCGCCGAAAAACTAACATCAGACCTGGAGCAACTCAGCCTCGACGAGGAAGTCTCCCGGCGTTTACAAAGACTAGACGGATCAGACCAGCCTAAATTACCAGGATAGAGCCTGACCTTGGAGGCAAGCGATCTGCAAATTATAGCCCTGGGGCGTTGGCTCCAGGCTACCTACGGCCCCGGGCCGCAAGGGTTCGAGCGGTGTATAGGTAAATCGGGATGGCGGGATTCGTAGCGTGCTTGCCGCAGGCTACCCACGGCCCCAGGCCGTAAGGGTTCGAGCGGTGTATAGGTAAATCGGGATGGCGGGATTCGAACCCACGGCCCCTTCGTCCCGAACGAAGTGCGCTACCAAGCTGCGCTACATCCCGTACTGTGGTTTTGCTCAGAACCCTGGAGACGATCTCTAGGGGGTCGCCTGGCCCGTAACCTAACCACCAGATCTAAGCCAGTATTTTAACTATCACCCTACAGTTAACAGGGTACCACAGTAGATCCTTGGCGTCCTCCACGGGATTGAGCGTGTTATCCTGCCTGAGCTTTGCTATAGTAAACAAAACCGCGCTTGAGTACACCTGTCCTGGCTCTGATCATGGTTAATGGTAATGACTCCCGCCCTTTCTCTGCCTGTAGCTCGTCCTTTTTTGAAGTGGGCGGGGGGTAAAGGGCGGCTACTCAGCCAGTATGAGCCATTTTTCCCCCAGGCCTTTGAAACCTATTACGAACCCTTTTTGGGGGGAGGGGCGGTGTTTTTTCATTTAGTGAATCGATGCCAGCGGGGGGTATTGACAGATATCAACCCCGAATTGGTGAACGTATATCGGTGTGTGCGCGATCGCCCCACCGAGGTCATTGCCCTGCTTCGGTATCATCAACAGCACCACAATGCTGACTACTATTACCAGCTACGACAGTGCCATCACTTGGTCGCACCGATTGAGCGAGCGGCCCGGCTGCTGTATCTGAATAAAACTTGCTATAACGGCCTCTATCGAGAAAATTCCCAGGGCCAGTTTAACGTCCCTGTGGGGCGTTACAAAAATCCTGTTATTTGTGATCCAGACTTGATTCAAAGGGCCTCTGAAGCGCTCCAGAAGGCAGAGCTTTCGACTTTCTCCTTTGAAAATATTCCCAGCTGGCCGATTACCCGACGAGATTTTATTTACTTCGATCCGCCTTACCACCCAATTAGTCCTACTAGTAGTTTCACCAGTTACAATCGGTATGGATTTACAGCTCAAAATCAGCAGTCTTTAGCGGTAGTGTTTCGGCGATTAGCCCGACAAGGTATTCCTGTTATGCTATCTAACTCTGACTGTGCTTTTATTCGAGAGCTGTATCATGGATTCAGATTCCATTCCATTCAAGCAGCCCGTGCCATTAATTCTCAGGGGTCGCGCCGGGGAAAGGTGAATGAGCTATTAATTATGTCTTACTAACCAGTAAAAAGTTAGGATTTACCCCATGGTCTTAGCCAGAGGCCTGAGGATCAAGTCAAGCCCCCGCGGTAAACTCAAATAACCATGTTAGTAAACTCACAAATAAAAATGTCTGACCCCGATAAGCCCCCTGGGATCAGACATTTTAGCTACCTGTAAGACCGCTTAATTGGTAAGGTCTGCTAAAGTCCAAATGCCCCCAAATGGAATCTAGAGAGTTGTCACCGGCGTTCTTCAGTGTTGACTTTATTATCTCTGAAGTAGCCCGGGTCGACGTCCTGAAAATTACCTAATTTAAACTCAATTTAGTCTGTATATCAGTGATTTGTCTCGGTAAGATTACTAGCCTCTAGGGCTTAAGGAGAGCATATCCCGCTGCTGATCAGGCCAGTTTGGATAAAATCCTTGATTTTGATTGCTTGGTGATTGGCTCAGTTACCTATTCGCTAGGTAGTGTACTCGGCATTGATTTTGACGTAGTCGTAGCTCAAATCACAGCCCCAAGCCTGGCCCCACCCAGGCCCATCGCCAATACTCACTTGAATGGCCACCGTGTCAGTCTGAAGGTACTCCCCCTGGCAAGCCGTTTTAAGATAGGTACTGGCGGCTGGCCGATCAAAGGCCAGGGGTTGACCGTGCTGCATCAGCAGCAGGTCGCCCAGTTGTACCTTGAGATCTGCTTGATCAAAGCTGATACCAGACCGGCCGGCGGCGGCAGCAATTCTTCCCCAGTTTGGGTCGTGGCCGAAAATAGCCGACTTGACCAGAGAAGAACCTGCGATGGCCCGGGCTACCTGGTTGGCAGCGGCGTTATTAAGGGCACCAGCGACAGTTACTTCAATTAAACAGGTTGCTCCTTCTCCGTCGCGGGCAACCGCCTTGGCCAGGTACTGGCAAACCGCTGTTAACATCGCTTCTAGTCGATCAGCCTCCTCTCCCTGGTCGGTGATGGCTGGCGTGCGCGACTCACCATTAGCCAGGGCAAGTAGGGTGTCGTTCGTACTGGTGTCACCATCGACCGTGATCTGATTAAAGCTAGCGTTGGTCGCCCGCCGCAGCATATCCTGCCAGAGTGTGGGAGATACGGCGGCGTCGCAGGTAATAAAGGCGAGCATGGTAGCCATGTTCGGGTGGATCATCCCTGAGCCCTTGGCAATTCCACCAATGCGCACAGGCCGATCATGGAGGATAGTTTCCATCGCCACCGTCTTGGTGACCAGGTCGGTAGTGATAATGGCTTTGGCCGCTGCCTCGGAACCGGAGGGGGAAAGATTGCCTACCAGGGAGGGAATGCCGGCTTTGAGTCGATCAATTTTAAGGCGCTGGCCAATCACTCCGGTAGAGGCGATTAAAACTGAATCGAGGGAAAGCTGCAGAGCCTGAGCGAGGGTTTCAGCACTATCTACCGCGTCTAGCCAGCCCTGGTTGCCGGTGCAGGCATTAGCCTGGCCAGCATTGATAAGAATCGCTCTGGCGTTAGGACGGGCCTCCAGATGCTGGCGACAATAATCTACGCAGGCGGCGCGAACCTGGCTGGTGGTGAAAACTCCAGCAGCGATCGCATCGCACTCAGAGTAAATCAGTGCCAGGTCGGCTGCCCCTGAAGGCTTAAGACCCGCTGCTATGCCGGCAGCCTGAAACCCTTTTGGTGCGGTCACGCCCCCTGGAATTACCTGCAAGGTCTCCATGATTATCATTCCTGCCTAGATATGCAGGAAATTATACCCCTACAGCTGTGAATCCTGAGGTGTAAATTAGGCGATATTGAAACATGGCTCAGGCGTGATTTGAACACGCGACCAAGGGCTTATGAGTCCCCTGCTCTACCACTGAGCTACTGAGCCGTGGTTAGACGGTCACTAAGACCAGAGTTAGAAAGGCTTAATTGCCCTTATTAACCAATCACAGACTAGACGGAAATGACTAAATTTTCAAGCCTTAGATGATTGAACCCTGGATTTCTATTCCCTCTATTAGGCCTATCTGTCAAGTTATCAGGACAGATAATGGGGAATCAAACCTGAGGGTGGCCCCACCAGCGATCACTAAGGATTCTAAAGTGCCCACTAGGTTTGAGGAGTAAAAGCCTATCGACTACACCCCCAAAGAAAAATTAGACCTTAAATAACCAACAAGGGCAGAAAACTGACCTAGGGGCCGACTTGCCCTTGTCAATGGCTTGCAACCTAAGCCCTAACGGCTAGGTAAATAGGCAATTGGGTTAACTGTACCCGCGGAAGGCAGGTGAATTTCAAAATGTAGGTGGGGACCAGTACTATTGCCCGTACTACCTATTTCTGAAATTAATTGACCTTGCTTGACTTCTTGCCCTTCGCGCACCAAAAGGCGGCTGTTGTGGGCATATCGAGTCATACTACCGTCACCATGGCGAATATCTACCACGTTGCCATAGCCACCAGAGTTCCAACCAGAACGGACCACAACCCCTGCAGCTGCCGCCATCACAGGAGTTCCGATGGGCCCAGCAATATCAATACCGCGGTGCATGCGACCCCAACGCCAACCGTAACCAGAGCTGAGCACCCCACGGGCAGGCCAGAGATAACCATTAAATCGGGAGGGCACTTCCGGGAAGAATTCTCTCACCCCCGGCAAAATCGGCATATCGGGAGAAACAGGTTGACCAATGGCTTGATCAGAAAAAGGGCTATAGGTCTCTGCACCCAGGGGAGCAGCCGCTAAAACATCTGTGCCATTGGCGGCAGATGCTGGGGATGGAGAGGAGGGGGCAGCAGCAGTCACCTGCGCCTCTGCCGCAGTGGTAGCGTCGACCACGGACCAAGCACCTGAGGAACTAGCCGCCGAGGCTTGATGGGCAGAACTGGGTTGTGACGTCGATGCAGGGGCAGAGGCAACAAGACCATCATTAGCCGACTGGGAAAGGCCACTAGAAACTGAACTATGGGACCCATCAACCTGCTTGAGAACTTCAGTCAGGCGAGTATTTAACTGCTCGCGGTTTAGTACCGTTTGATTAGCCTCAGGACTCTGGGCTAGAGCATCGCGTACAGCCTTCTCGCGACTAGGAGAAGAGAAATAAACACTAGTCGGTGAAGGGGAATCTGCCATAGATGGATTTTCAGCCTTACCAGTAAGCTCCGCTGGGGCAGCGGTAACGTGCCACCCATCTGGAGTAACCGAGGCAGAGGAGGCATTAATAGCGATTAACGCACCATTGTCAGTAAAACTTACCAAGGTTCTACCCAGGGTATCTGAAGCATCAGCATTACCCTTCATATCGTAGCCGGAGGTAACATGGTAGACGTTCTGGGCAGACCCCTGCTGAGGCTGAGAGCCAGTTAAAACAGGTAGGTCGCCACCAACGCCGCCAGCGTAGGCAAGGGTCTCAACCTGACTAGGTACTGGCACCTTCAAAACCTGGCCAACCTTCAAGACCTCATGCTGAGAAATACCATTAACACTCTTCAGCAGTTCTATATTGGCGTTGTGCTTTTCAGCGATGCGCGAGAGGCTATCACCGGTTTGAACGGTGTAATAGTCGGTAGATAGGTCAGAAGCAACAGGAGTAACTAGAGTTCCAGTCACACCATCAAGGTTTCCTAACCCTTCAGCGGCAAAAGCCGAACCCGATACTGATGCTAGAGGAATTGACACACCCAGGGATAGAACCACTCCCAAAATGGTTACAGGGGAGTGAACGGTGAGTCGGCTCAAACCAGGCAAACCCAATTGAACTGATTTGCTATCCGCTAAACAAGGAGTAATAAAAAAACTTTTGCTCTTTAGCATTGGCTTCAGGGAACTCAAGGAATAACCTCCTGTAAACAACTGACCTGCGATCGCACAATGATATTTAACTTGATGTTATGGATCCACCAGGGCGGGAAAAAACAAACATCGGTGCAATCAGAATTCCAAGGCATAGGGCCAATGGATTTTTAGCTAATCTGTCCCCAAGAGAACTACCCATGATAGGTAAGAATACCTTGCGACCGTAATTTACGCAAGTTTACATAGCAAACAAGCTAATCAATCGCAGCTCTACCTTGCTGGAGAAGCCATGGACTCAGTCAACTTGGACTCAGATTTCCCATCACATTACAACCATAGGTAACCCTAACAAAAGTGATTTGGCAAGTAGGCAAATACGGCAAGTCAGGGAAACCAATAAATGAATTTCTCTCTCCAAAGGCCTTAGAAAAAGCTTCAAGAGGCTTTGTGAAACCCTTTCTCGATAAGGGTTTTAAGGGGATCAGCTAACAGCTAGACAAGATAGTATGAAAGGCCCATTTAGCCTGGTCAGGCCAGCTCTACAAAAATAGATATAAATTCCTTATCTAGATTCCACAACTTTTGTATTCTGTACAACCTTTAGCGTGCCCAGTAGCAGAGGACCCTATCAAGTATTCAGAAACTCCACTGGATCCCTTTTTTTTAGTATTTCTGGACGCCGGATTGGTCCCTTCAGTCTGCCATCTTTCTATAACTCCTAATGGATAAAACCCTTGCTGAGGTGGCGACCCACCCTATGCCGGAGCGTTCCTGGGTTAGTCAATCGGAGGTGGGAAAGGCTAGACGGGAAAGGTTGATCTGGCGCAGTGCCTCGAATAAGCCTACGGCGGCACTAGCTGATAAATTCAGGCTTCTCACCACATCTCGGTAGATGGGAATGTTAAGGGCGTGATCGCAGGTTTGAAGCACCTCAGGCCGTAAACCCGAGGTTTCGCTACCGAATAGCAACCAATCATCCTCCCGATAGGTTATCTCTAGATAGCTTAATCGTCCGTAAGTAGTGAATCCTAACAACCTGCCTCCCAGGGATTGGTAGTGATGATAAAAGGCTGACCAGTCGTGATGGAGAGTTAGGTTCACCTGGGGCCAGTAGTCTAAACCGGCTCGTTTAAGGGCGCGATCGCTGAGGTCGAAGCCTAAAGGCCCAACCAGATGCAGAGGGGTATGGGTAGCCGCACAGGTACGAGCAATATTGCCTGTATTGGGTGGGATTTGAGGATTAACCAGAACAACCTTGGGCATGGAGGAAATTAAAAAATGATTGCATTACCAAAAACAGGCTATATCGTCAACAGTCTATAGGAATTATTAATCTTTAATCCCTGATTTTAAAGGGTTGGGTCTTGCTAGTTCTAGATGGCTCCTACTTTACCTGCAAGGGTCGCCCTTGAAACCATGGTCCAACCGTTTGAGCAACAGTTCCCAGCAATAGGTGACAGTTCTTGATGAATTTGGCGCACAGGGTTCTCCGGGTGCCCCGGAGGGCAGTCTTGAATCCCTGCATCGGTGGTGGTTTGGTCCGGTAGGTCGAGTACCACCAGGCAAGGCCAGAATTTTCCAGGAAGGATTCTATTAAACTCCATCACCAGAACATCAGGACGACGTGCTACCGAAATTTAGGCAGCCCAATTCATTACACTCAGCTAATCAAGCGTGAATACACTATATCTAGAACGGGCCTGACGGGATTCGAACCCGCAACTTCCGCCGTGACAGGGCGGTGCTCTAACCGGTTGAACTACAGGCCCCCAAGGGGTATCTCCTATTCTGGGTGGTAAGGGAGGTTTTGTCAAATCTCCGGCTACCTTTAACCAGGCTGCAACCCATGGCCTGGAGGCCTCAAGCAAAGGTGGCCTTGGCTGCCAGTCAACGCAGTATTACACCATTTCAAGAAATGCAAGGTTCTGTTGAGAAATGCCTGTGTTACCGCTCACCAGCGTAAGACTAGAACTAGAGGCCGAGCCGACGGCTGACCACCATTGTTGCTAAAGGCTCAGCACCGTTGTTCTAGGTTATGGGATTAAAACAGTATGTCTAAGGAAAATGTCCTTTCGTTTCTTCGTCAAGCTGCTGCCAGCCCTGAACTGAAGAGTCAAATACAGCAAGCAGAGGCCGCTTCAGAGTTGGTGAATTTAGGCCAGGCTCAAGGCTATGGATTTTCGGCCGAAAACCTGAGGGAAGTGATTCCCGTGTTACAGCGGCAAAAGGGGTTTTTCGGTGATTTCGCAGAAGCGATTCTGGAGTTATTTGGTCCTACCCACGATGATTATCCGGCTACTGGTGCCCAGTCCTTCAGTGGCGATCTTCCCACCCGACATTAGCCAACCATCGGCCCGGTAGAGGTGAGCTGGAGTCTGGGTGAGAATAGGTGGCTGGGGCCAGAACCCCGAGCCAGAGATCGGTCCAATCTATGGCTGAAATCTGGGGTTTTGGGCTATCTCTAGGGGGTTAACCCGGGGTCAATGAGATCGGCAAGCCGGGTGAACTCCCTGGCTGGACAAAATCCAGATCCATGGAAAGGTGGCTTGTTTAAAATAGAGAGCTATTACAACTAGTTGTTTTGACTGGACGGGCGCATGGGCATGGCCACGATGGAGTTTTCTAGCCAAGAGTCTTTGAGGGATTTTCTATCTGGTTGGCTAGAAGATCATGGCCACAGGGTCTACCGACAGGTGCCCAGCCCGGGGGGAGGAGACATTGATATCCTCACCGAAGACTATGCCATTGACTGTCCCTATGTACTGAATCAGTCTGTCCTGCGGTCTGCCGCAGACACTATACAGAACCAGAAAGATCACCTATCTGGCCAATCTCTGGTGGTTGCCGGTCTCACCCCCAGCCAGGACTGGGAGGAGACCTATCTCCTGGCAGACCAGCTGCAGGCCGCCGGCATTGAGGTGTGGTTTGTTGATCAGATGAAACCGTTTATTGATTACTATCAGCAGATCGGCCGTGAAGATACCCCTGGCCGGGGTAAGGGGTTGCTTGACCGCCACAGCCCCCTGGCGGGTTGCCTGATTTCCCTAGGCATAGCCACAATTCTGGGGTTGAGCTTTTGGTTGGCCTACAATATTCTCGATCGCCGCCAATTAAAAACCATTACCAGTCGTCAGTCTGACCAGGCCTGGGAGCAGCTCCACCGGGCTGTAACGGTTTGGGACCGAGATACCGCCCTGGGTAGCCTCAAGCAGCTTTCTAAAAGCCCCAACCTATGCGTCACGGAATTTGCCCGTCGGTTTGAACTCAGCCTCACCCAGCGCGGGGCGGAGGGCTTTAGAGACATTAATCCGATCAAACGTGCCCTCAATCAGCAGGACCGCTGCACCCTGCCGATGCAGGAGTACGATTTTTCTCCCTAGGGCCGACCCTCTGATTCCGCCCTGGGACCCATGGGTGTAGCCGGCCAGGGGTTTGGTTAACCCGGCTGGCTGGCGGGCAGACACGGCCCAACAGGGGTGGCCTGTAACCATAACGGTTTTTATACAAAGGGCATAAAAAACTCTTAAATGCTTAGTTTTTCTTAACCTTATTTTTTCTTTCCCCAGGCTTTTCCACAGTTTTAGGAATTTTTCCACACTCTGGTACGAGACCATGGGCCTTTGTCTGGTCTGTAGAGAGTCAAATTCCACAGCGGTTACGGAGTATGTGAGTAATATATATCACATGACTATACAGACTCGATGCCTGAAACCCTTGTTCCTTCGTGGAGGGGTGATGGCTGCTAGCGAAAAGGAGGGGTGTTGGCAAGGTTGACATCCCCCCTGACTCTGGTGACAATGATGCGACCAAGGAATTCAGCCCTTGTTTCTAACCCGTCTGGTCTATCCCCAATGAACAAAATGGGATCCTCAATTGGATGCTTATCCGGGTTGAGATACCTAAATTAAGGGGTGTGACCCCTCTTGGCGGGATGGCAGGGGAGATTTTTTGGCGTCTATCTAAATTGGGGAAGTGTTAATGAGTGAACCAGTGGCAGGGTCAATCGCCCCTAGAATTAGTTTGAATATAGAGGTTCCAGAAGAGTTATTTTTCGCCATGCAGGACTACGTGGAGACCCATCCGGCCTGGAGTCAGCATCGGGTCTTTTGTGCGGCCCTATCCCTGTTTTTGATGCAAAATGGGGTCAGCGATCGCCGTATCAACCGCTTGTATCTAGATGCGGTATTCGACTATGCCGCCTAATTGCGATCTCAGGTAGTGGGTCTATGGACTTTGAAACCGCTCGTCAATTTGTTCTAGGGCAAACCAGCCCTGGCTCTGATCAACGCCCGGATACCTTTATCGCCTGCCTGCGTCAGGGTCGGCCACCGGTACCGGGCCAGGTCACCTCTCTGTTGCTGGCCCTCAAGGTAATTTTTGAGGGCCTTAGGCAGGAGCCCAGTCTCGATCGCCCCCTGGTACAATCCTTGCTAGTGTTTATTCAAGATAGTCCGGCGTTGTTTCAGGCGGGCTTGTATCAGGGGGTGCAGTGGCCTCCCCTGCTGCAGGAGGACCTGGCTCGCCTGAGCCGAGCGGCGACAGCGGTGATTAAAGCTGAGTGGCAGGATTAATCTCTGGCAGTGCCGGTTTAACCAGGCTGACACTAGAGCCGAGGGCCAACCCCTGTCCCAGGTAACCAGGGTTAGGCCCCTTCAGGGCTAGTAAAACGGTTTACTCGGAGTGGTCGTAGCCCTGCAGGGTGGTAGGGCGAAACTGCCGCAGAATCGTGGTGGCCTGGCGAATCAGCGGGTCTGTTCCCCGCACGACGATTAAAAACTCACCCTGGTTTAGACACCTGCGGTAAGAGAGGGCTTTGCCGCTACCTACCAGTAGGCCCACCCCACCGCCAATGAAAAACCCACCCATGGCGGCTGCGATCGCTCCCAGCCCTCCCCCTAGCCACTGGTTGCCCCAGCGCCCCGCCCAGGTAAAGGTATCAAGGCCGGTAATACGGTTAAACAGAAAGCCAGCACTAAAGCCAAAGGGTAGGAGCCACACCAGCATCCAACGAATTTGACGCCAGGCCCGCTCAGCTGGGTCGATCAGTCCGCACTGGTCAGCACTTTTAAAGCCCCGGCCTAAGATTTCGATGCTTTCTACCCCCAGGTTAGCCCGCTGAAGGGCCGCATAGGCTTCCTCAGCCTTGAGGCGTTCTGGGATTACTGCTACCAGGTAGTTCATTCAAGGTACAGCCCTAGTTAATGCAGTCCAGGCTCAATCTGGTTAAGGGGAATAAAACATTCGTTGGGTAGTAAAACTGGGCGATCGCCAAAAATCAGCTTACCCCGATGAGTCTTGGTACTAATGGCAATGCCGATGGGCCGCTGCACATCTTCAGGATGCACTTCGTAGTAGGTGCGGTAAATTTGACGGGCCGATTTAAGTAGGGCCGGATTCAGCAAGGTCGGCAGCAGGCCATTGCCCTCTGCACTGGAGGACATGGGCGGATTGGCTAGGGGGGGAGACTGCTGAAGACTGTACACGGCTCACCTGTGACTCATCTAGACAAGACTGTAATCGAAATCTTCAGCGGCGGCAAATCCTTAAGTTATGTTAATGGAGTCGATAGCGCTTAGCAGGGCTGCTCCCATGGCCTGGCATCCCACCTGGGTCATGCCCGCAGACATAATGTCACCGGTACGATAACCTTGGTCTAAAACCTTGGTCACGGCCTGCTCGATTAGATCAGCCGCCGCTGGCTGATCGAGGCCGTAGCGCAACATCATGGCGGCACTGAGCACCTGAGCTAGAGGGTTGGCCTGGTCTTGGCCAGCGATATCGGGAGCCGAACCATGTACCGGTTCGTAAACCCCTGGTCCGCTTGAGCCTAGGCTAGCGGAGGGCAGCATGCCAATACTACCGGTTAGCATGGCAGCCGCATCAGACAAAATATCACCGAATAAATTACTGGTGACAAGGGTGTCAAATTGCCGGGGGTAGCGAATCAGTTGCATGGCGGCATTATCGACGTACAGGTGGCTTAAGCTCACATCGGGGTAATTAGGGGCTAGAGCCGTCAGGCGATCGCGCCACAACTGGGAAACCTCCAGCACATTCGCCTTATCTACAGAGCACAACTGCTGCCGACGCTTTTGGGCAATCTGGAAGGCTACTCGACCAATGCGATCAATTTCGCCAGGGGTATAGGCCATGGTGTTAATGGCCCGTTGCTGTCCATCTTCGGTGGTAAAAATGCCGCGGGGAGTGCCAAAATAAATTCCCCCTGTCAATTCTCGTACCACCATAATATCTACCCCTTCTACCACCTCGCGTTTGAGGGAAGATGCATCGATTAATTGGGGCAAAATGGTGGCCGGACGTAGGTTGGCAAACAGCCCCAGGCCAGCCCGCAGAGCCAACAAGCCAGTTTCGGGGCGTTGCGATCGAGGTAACTGATCCCACTGGTAGCCGCCAATGGCGGCCAATAAAACCGCATCGCTGGCTCGGCAAATTTCCAGGGTGGTTGCAGGCAGAGGAGACCCGGTCGCCTCAATGGCGGCACCGCCAATTAGGGCTGATTGAAACTTAAAGCGGAGATCTAAACGCTGACCAACTGCTGTTAGGACATCAACGGCCACAGCCATAATTTCTGGACCAATGCCATCACCGGGTAGCAGAGTAAGGGAAAAGGACGGGCTCATAATTTGGCAGCAATCAAGTGGCAGCAATCAAGACTAGTGATCAGATCAACATCAGAGAGGCCGACTGGGTGATTATCATACGTCTAGAGGGGGGCGATTGGCCATGACCCCAAGAATTTTATGACCCATTACCTCTATCTGCATGGCTTTGCTTCTGGGCCTAACTCTCAGAAAGCCCGCCGGATGGCACTGCGATTTCAGCGCCAGGGGCTCGATTTAGAAATTCCCGACCTCAACCAGGGAGACTTCTGCCATTTAACCCTGAGTCGTCAGCTTGACCAGGTGAAACAGCATATCTTAGCCCGCTCTGAGCCGGTGGTGATGATTGGGTCAAGTTTGGGCGGGCTGACGGCTGCCTGGGCCACCCAACACCCCCAGTTGCAGGGCCGCATTAGGCAGCTGGTGTTGCTGGCTCCGGCGTTTGATTTTTTGCCCCAGTGGTTACCGCGCCTGGATCCAGCCCAGATCGATCACTGGCGTGCCAGTGGTTACCTGGGGGTTTATCACTATCAGGCCCGGCAAACCCTGCCCCTCCATTACGATTTTTGGCTAGATGCAGCAACCTACTGCGATCGCCAGCTCCGGGTTCCAGTCCCCACCCTGATTTTACACGGCCTTAAGGACGAGGTCATTGCCATCGAAACCAGTCGCGCCTACGCTGCCAGTCGTCCCTGGGTCAGCCTGATCGAACTCGATGACGACCATAGCCTGCTGGCTACAGAAGCGCTCATCTGGAGTCATATCTGGACCTTTCTACAGCCACCAAAACCCCACAGCACCTAGGTCAGCCCATCAGTAACTATCGCTGGGGCGTTGCCTCTAGTCGGTGCTCTGACCGGCCCAGCTATGGTGTGGCTACCCTTGCCAAGGACCCTGGTGATCATCTATCTAAAGTCGTACCTAGTAAGCAAACCTGACTCAAGTCCGTACCCGTTAGGGAGGTATAGAGGAGGTTAGCACAGAGTAAATTGGCTCCCCCCATCTCAGCTCCCCCCAGATCTGCCTGCTCCAGGTTGGCCTCCTCCAGGTTAGCCTGGTCTAACCGGGCTCCCCGCAAATTCGTCTGGTACAAATTAGCTCGTTTGAGATTGGCTTGGGACAAGTTAGCGCCCTGCAGGTCGGCTTGACTCAGGTCGACTGTCTGGAGATTGACCCCGGTTAAGGTACACCCCCTTAAACAGGCTCCGGCCAAATTCACCCCAGTCAGGCAAGCTCCGGTTAAATTGGCTCCCCGGAGATTAGCCCCTCGCAGATCAGCCCCACTGAGATTAGCCTGCATCAAATTGGTACCGCACAGATTAGCCCGCAGATCAGCCCCGGCCAGACTGGCCCCCATCAAGTTGGCCCCCGCCAGATTGGCCTGATGCAAACAGCAGCGGTCCAGACTCACCCCCATTAACTGGGCACCGGCCAGATTCACCCCAGCCATCTGACTACAGGCTAGATCCATATCCTGAAGATTGGCTCCAGCTAAGTCTCGAAGGTCTCCAGAGCGTAGGGCCGTTAAATTAAAGGTATGGCTAAACACAGGCGTAGGGTCATCAATAAGCAACAGACAAGGCCGTCAAACACAATTAAACAAGAGAGGGGGCAGGTAAATCGGGATTAAGTAAACCAGAGCCCAGGCTAATCTGGCTTGACACCTGGGGTGGTCCCATGCCTTGCTGGAGGGCAGTCACCATCAGTTCTAAAATTTCTACCAGTTTAGGGTCCCACCGCTTACTAGCTTCCCGCTGGCAATGCTCTAAAGCCTGAATTAGGCCGGTTTCGGGCTCTTCTTCTGGGTGGTGATGCTGCCAGTGGGCCAGGAGTTGCTGAAATTCCACCACCAGGGCCAGCATACGAGATTCCAGGGGAATACTATCGCCGCTCAATCCGGCTGGCAGTCCCCCTCCGTCCCACCATTCTTGTTGATGGGCAATAATAGTGGCCACTGCCCTGAGCCGGGGCATTAACCGCAAGGATTGCACCTGGGGCACTAGGGGGCAACTCAGGCCATCGCTGGCCAAGCGAGTGGCATTGTTAGCCGGGGCAATGCGGTGCAGCCAGCCCGCCAGGCGTAGACGTTGCAGTTGCCAGGCAGGTAAATCAATGAGCTGAGCCATCATGTCCAAGAGGCTGACCACTTCTTCTGTCGCCAGGGGGTTACGGGCATCGCTGCGATCAACCAGCCGGGCCATACACAGGAAGGCCTGAATTTCGTTGTTAGCAAGGTTTTGGTCGAGATCCTCTAAACGATTGAAGGCGGAGTTAACCCGAATATGGTGGCGACTATCCTGCAGGTAGGTCACCACCTGGGTAACAGCATGGTTGACATCAGCGCCCTGCTGACTGGCATAGAGTTGCTGCTCTAGAAGCTGGTGAAGTTGGGCTCCTAGTTGGGGGTGATAACCCTTTAAGTGGGAGATCGCTAGGTCAGCGGTTGTTCTAACCAGGCTGGCATCGAAGGTCCAAAAACCGTAGAACTTGCGCTCCAAATCATGGAGGGGGACTCCTGCTGCGCCGTAGTCAGACGCCGATAGTTCCTGGCACAGTACCATGGCGCAGTAATCAGGGGAAAGAATAATCAGATGCCATTCCTGGGTAACCGGGTCGTCATCGGCCAGGTCCACCAGGGTAACATTAGGGCGCTGACCGGTGGGATGATCGTGAAAGCCCCCATCCGGCGATGCCATGATGACCACCTGCTCTGCTCGATCAGCAATAGCAGCGTAGCGATCGGCCTCTTGAAGATACCATTTGCCGCGCTGAAACGCAGTAATCACCAGGGGTGCGGCGGTAAACTCCAGATTCAGGATGGCGTCCTCCAGGGCGTGGCACAGGGCCACCAGGGTGTTTTTGTAATAGACTCCATAATTCAAAGGAGTCGTGCTGGGTCTTGCACTACCGGCTACCAGTTGTTTTAAAATCGATCCATCTAGCATGATCAAGTCCTGAATTTCCCCAATGGGAACAAGAATTCTGGTGGTCAGTGGCTGTCTAGGGGCGACTAAAGACGTTGCCCGGGCCTAGGCTGCTGCCCCTAGCCCAAGAATTGCCCCAGATCCAGTAGTCGTTATAGAGATATATGAATCATACCCTAGACAGGGGCAAGACGCAGGTATAGGGATGGTCTCAAAGCCCCTTTGCCCCCTCAAGGTTTAAGTAAATGGACCCCATCTTGACCGTCAATACTCTGGACAAAAACTTTCACCGCCTCTTCTTTGGAGGTGGGCAGGGTGCGACCCACAAAGTCAGGATGGATGGGTAACTCCCGGTGCCCTCGATCAATGAGTACGGCTAGCCGGATGGCATTGGGACGGCCATAGTCTAATACTGCATTAAGAGCGGCCCGCATGGTCCGGCCGCTGTAAATCACATCATCTACCAGCACCACAACCCGGTTAGTCAGATCAAAGGGAATGCGGGTAGGTGCGGGTGTACGGGTGCTGATTTTGTCTAGGTCGTCCCGGTAAAGGGTAATATCTAAAGCGCCTACCGGGATGGCAATAGATTCTAACCGTTGAATATGCTGGGCTAGAATTTGAGCCAGAGGCACACCCCGGGTGTAAATACCTAACAGTGCCAGGCGCTCTAGATCGGCTCCCCGCTCCACCAATTCCGACGACAGTCGATTCAGGGTGCGGCGCATTTCTTCGGCGGAGAGGATTTCAACAATGGTGCTATGGCTACTCATGGCAATCAATATCCCTGGCCAGGACAAGAGCTGCGATCATCACCTGTGCCAGCCCCGCAAGGCGCTGGGACCATTAACCGATGCCAACTCCTAATAAAACTATAACAGTGACCCCCAACCCCAGCCAGATTAAGGCTGCCTGGCGGGTGAGGGCAAGGGCCTGAGTGACGCGATCGCTGCTTAGGGGATACCGGGCCTCTGCCAGTAGGGGTTTAGGTTTAGCTATTCCCCGATAGCGATTTATACCCCCCAGTTGAACGCCTAGGGCGGCAGCGTAGGCACACTCACTCCAGCCCGCATTTGGACTGGGATCGGCGGCGGCATCGCGACAACAGAGACGCCAGACCTGGTCAGGATGGCCTGACAGCAGGGCAACGGTTAGCACCGTTAAGCGACAGGGAATCCAGGTCAGCCCGTCTTCCAGTCGCGCACTAAACCAACCCAAATCGGTATAGGGTAATTCCCGATAGCCGACCATGGAGTCGAGGGTACTGGCCGCCTTATAGGCCAGAGCCAGGGTTACGCCCCCCAGGGATGGAACACAACATCCTATCAGTCCATAAAATAAAGGTGCCAGTACTCCATCGGTGGCATTTTCGCTAACGGTTTCCATCACTGCCCGGAGGATTTCCCCGTGGTCTAAATTCTCCGTATCACGGCCGACATAGAAACTGAGACGCTGTCTTGCCGTCTCAATATCGTCTGCCTCTAAGGGGGCAAGTACATCCTCAGCCGCCCGCCGCAGACTGCGTCCGGCCAGGCAGCTAGCCAGTAATACCGCTTCTACCAGCAGCCCCAACCCAGCATGGATACCTCTGGCTAGCTGCACTAGGGTCCAACCGGCTAGCCCACTGCCCAGGACCAGGGCTAGCCCCAGCCCTACCCCCCAGATCCGTTTCACCCCAGATGGCCAGTCATGGCTGAGGGCGGGTCGGCTAGCGATCTCGATCGCCCAGCCCATCCCCCGAACGGGATGGGGCCAGCCCCAGGGATCGCCAATGCAGTAGTCCAACCCATTGGCCAACACCAGCACGATCACAGCGCTAAACCACGAAGTTAGTATCATCTCCCTGAGCTGCCCGCCAACTGCGGGCATCGTAGTACAGATCTTCTAGGGAAATACTATAAAGTGCTTCCTGCAGCTTCTGAGAAAGCCGTTGCCAAACCGCCAGCGTGACCCAGTCTTCAACCTGATCGGTTTGGGCCCTGTGGCGTGGCAGGGGAGGGACCCGATCGCCCACCGCCGCCAAGATTTCTCCTAAGAAAATCTGATCCGGCGCTCTGGCCAGCCGATATCCCCCTTGAGAACCCCGGACCGACTCCACTAATCCAGCCCGGCGCAGATCAATTAAAAGCTTCTCCAGATAGGGAACTGGTAAGGCCTGACGCTGGGCAATGGTGCTGACTGAGACCGGCTGACCAGAACGCTGCAGCCTGAGGTCAAGCAAGGCTTTAACACTGTAGTGGCCGCGAGTGGTTAGCTTCATGGGTTAAGGTAAGCCAGCACCACTGGTATAGCATTCAGGGGTAACAAACTTGTTCCATTTCTAAGTTGCTTCAGTAGAATTAGGCGTGCCAGTTGGCCCGTGGGGGAATATCAGCCCGCTCCCTAGGACAGGGTAAGCCCTGGGCTACCAGACAAACTGCTGGACCTGAGGGAGTTATGCTGGGCAGATCTCCACCGCTCTGGCTACCTGAATAAAAGGATTTTAAAGGAAGGGTCACTGATCTGAGGCTGGGGCGAGGATCACAAAGGAGTGAATTAATGAACTTACCTGTAGTGTTAGAGATTGCCCTGGGAATGGCTTTTATCTTCCTGGTGCTGAGTTTATTGGCTAGCAAAATTCAGGAAATGATCGGGATCCTGTTGCAATGGCGAGCTGAACACCTGAAACAATCTATAGAAGTTTTGCTGTCCGGCAACGATCGCGATACCGATAAAGCCGCCCAGGCTCTGGCTGATGTTCTCTACGACAGTCCCTGGATTCGAAGTTTAAACCAAGAGGCTAAGGGTAGAATTGCCCGTGCCTTTCGCCGAGGGGCCCAATTGATTGGCGGTATTTATCGCTTCATAACCGGGGGCCGCAATGTCTTTGGTGCCGGTAAAACCACCGGCCCTTCCTATATTCCCCCTGCGGCCTTTGCCAGCAGCCTGGTAGAGCGAATGCGGCTAAGGGGGATGCTGGAGGTTTTAGCCGATGAGCGCCTGATTAGTTTCATCAGCGAGAAGGCCCTACTGCCGGTTCATAGCGTCCTTAGCGACCTGCGGGCCAATACCGCTAACGAATTTTTGCTTAACCCAGAATTGCAGCACCTAGAAACCTCCTTGCAGCAGATTCTGCAAGACTTCAAGGCCAGGTTAGTTTCCCTGCCAGACAGCCTAGATCGCCTGGTGGCCAGTCTTGACCAGTTTATAGCTATGGCCCAGCATGCCCTGCCGGTGGGCCATCCCTTAACAACAACCTTTTTGCGACGACTGGACTACATTAAACAGGGGCTGACCAGTACTCCGGCCGAACGCAATGCCGTGATCAGTCGGCTGCGTCCCAACATCACTAGCTTACTAGAGGTATTTGACACCACCAGTGATATCTACAGAGAGTTAAGCCGTCTGGCTGATCAGGGTAACCTTTCTGCCCAGGGTCTGGTCAACCACCTAGACAAAGTAGCCATCACCCCAGGCTTGACGGCTAGTCTGATGGCCATCGCCCGTAAGGTAGATTTCACCAGCGATAACCTGCGTACAGAGGTGGAGGCCTTTGGTAAAGAACTGGAAAAGTGGTACGAACGGGGTATGGATCGGGCCTCGGGTGTTTATAAACGCAATGCCAAGGCGGTGGCGGTGATGATTGGGGTGATGACTGCCATCGCCATTAATGCGGACTCCTTTCATATTGCTACCCGTCTGGCTAAGGACCCCTTACTGCGCAACACCGTTACCCAGGCGGCCGATCAACTGGTGGCCAACTCCAAGGACTCTAATACCCCGCTGAACGAAAATCTTACCCAGGTCAAAACCGCTGTAGACCAGGCTTTGCAAGAAATTCCCTTTCCGATTGGCTACGATCCCCTGGTGCTTGAACAACAACAGCAGGCAGAAAGGTCCTGGCCCCTGCCCCTGGTGCCCCGCCGATTTCTGGGGTGGTTGGTGAGTGGTTTAGCCATTTCCATGGGCTCTAACTTTTGGTATGACCTGCTGAAAAAGGTAGTGGATATTCGCAATACCGGCAAAAAGGGGGACTGAATCGGTGAGTTCTAGATCGGCTCTGGAGTATCGATGCTTAAGAACCATCAACCTGTATCAGACCCCTGCTCTCCAGGAGTTAGTCACCCAGGCCTGTGCCGGCCGTCAGCTGCGGTTAACCACCCCCCCCCAGGCCGCCCAAACGGCTCTGTCGGTTTGCCTTTGCGAAGATGGCTATGCGGGGTGGATGGCCCTGGCTGACTTGAAAGCTCTGGTGCCTTCCCCGTCCCCTTACCAACCGGTTGTGCTCACCCGTGCCGCCATTTGTAGCCGTTTACCCCAGGCCATCGCCTTTGCTCAGCAGGCCATGGCCCAGCCCAACACCTATCTTTGGGGCGGTACCGTAGGGCCTAACTTTGACTGCTCTGGTTTAGTGCAGACAGCCTTTGCCACCGCTGGTATTCGCCTGCCCCGAGACTCCTATCAGCAAGAGGCCTTTACAGCGGAGATCGCCTGGAGCGATCTAGAAGCAGGAGATTTAATCTTTTTTGGCACGCCGGAACGCACCAAACATGTGGCCCTGTACCTGGGTGAGGGACGCTACATCCATAGTTCTGGGGTCGATCAGGGCCGTAATGGCATTGGTATTGACTCTCTAACCGACCTGTCTGACCCCATTAGTCAAGCCTATCACCAGCAGTTACGTCGCCCCGGTCGGGTGATGGCAAGCTACGGGGCCGAGGATCAATTCATTACGGCCGTCCCTAGCGGCCCCCTTTAAGGCCACCGGCAGCCGCAGTCTGCCCAGAGCAGTGTCCTCAGGAAGCGGTAGGATCGGCTACGGACCCATTCCTAGATGACTATGACTGCGCCGATTCAAATCCTCCCCTCCCCTCCTTACCAAACCCTTACCCTCGAGTTATCAGAGTCGGTGACTCTGGTGGGTCGGGTGCAAGTGCCTGGTGATAAGTCTATTTCTCACCGGGCTCTGATGCTAGGGGCGATCGCTCAGGGCGAAACCCGCATTCATGGATTATTGCTGGGGGAGGATCCCCGCAGTACCGCCCTCTGCTTTGAGGCCATGGGTGTGGAAATGTCCTCCCTGGAGCAGGACTGGGTAACCGTGCAGGGAATTGGCTTGGGCCAGTTACAGGAGCCTGCGGATGTGCTCAATGCCGGTAATTCTGGTACTACCCTGCGGTTAATGTTGGGCTTGCTGGCGGCCCATCCCCAGCGCTTTTTTACCGTCACAGGGGATCAATCCCTGCGTTGCCGGCCGATGGATCGAGTGATTCAACCCCTAACTCATATGGGGGCCAACATTTGGGGCCGCCAGGGCAACCGTCTGGCTCCCCTGGCGGTGCAGGGGAGTAGGCTACAACCCATCCACTACCACTCCCCGGTGGCCTCCGCCCAGGTGAAATCCTGTATATTGCTGGCCGCTCTGATGGTAGACGGGGCCACCACGGTGAGCGAACCCAGTCTCTCCCGGGACCATAGTGAGCGCATGTTGCGGGCCTTTGGGGCCAATCTGCAGATCGATCCAGAGAGCTGTAGTGTGACGCTTGAGGGGCCAGCCCGGCTAACCGGTCAGACCATTGTGGTGCCCGGCGACATTAGCTCTGCGGCTTTCTGGCTGGTGGCTGCGGCCATTACTCCGGGGTCGGACCTGGTGGTAGAAAATGTTGGCATTAATCCTACCCGTACCGGCATTTTAGAGGCGTTGCAGGCCATGGATGCCGATATTACCCTGGAGAATCCCCGCCAGGTGACAGGGGAACCGGTTGCCGATCTGCGGGTACGCTATCGCCCCCTACAGGCGGCCCACTTTAGTGGCGATTTAATTCCCCGCATGATTGATGAGATTCCTATTTTGGCGATCGCGGCGGCTTTTGCTGAAGGCACCACAGTCATTCAAGATGCCAGTGAACTAAGGGTCAAGGAATGCGATCGGATCACCGTTATGGCTAGCCAACTGGCCTGTCTGGGGGCCGCAGTCGAAGAACGGCCAGATGGTCTGGCGATTCGAGGGCAGGTTCCCCTGCAGGGAGCCTGGGTCGATAGCCACGGTGATCATCGAGTAGCCATGAGTCTGGCGATCGCGGCTCTGAGGGTAACCGGTAAAACCATCATCCACCGAGCTGACGCCGCTGCTGTCTCCTATCCCAGCTTTATCCCCACCCTGGCCAGGCTGTGCGCCCTAGCTGCCCCTCCTGAGCCTGAGGCCTAACGGGGGCGGAGGTTCTACCCCAAGGGGAAATGGCCTGTTCAGCGGGCAGGCGGAAACTGAAAATAACATAAAGAAAGAATTCTGATTATCAATTCTGAGCCCACTCTGGGCACACTCAAGGAAAGATCAGGGACCTTTAGCATCGACTCCATGCAGCAATTGAACAACTTAGCCAGTAGCCTGCTGACCTATAGCTGGCTTAGCCCCGACGTGGGGGCCCGGCAAGAACTTTACCGGATTCTACTCTATCGCCCCGACCTGACATGCGACCAATGGTTTGAGCGTTATTGGTCGCCACCTGCGGTGCAGCAGATCTACTCCAAGCCCCTGATTCAGTTTGCCTATCACCGCCTGGGGGTCTATACCGGTCTGGAGGTAGGCCGGCTACGCCCCAGCGATCGCTTGGTGGAAGACTTACAGTTTCCCAGTATTTGCTGGTTTGACTGGGGAATTGACCTCTGTACAGACTTTCACCACAGCTTTGGGATTGATATCAGCGAGCAATTTGACGAAACCAGGTTGTTCACCTTTGCCGATTTAATCAGCTTTTTGAATGTTCAACTGGAGGCATGGCCCCGCCAGATCTAAGGGCGGGGCCGGCCAAAATTCCGGCAATGCCTTGGCTGCCGATAAATAGTAGGCGGGCTAGATATTAGGCTGGGTAATCACCTCGGTGGCTCCCTCTACCCCGAGGGCAATTTCCTTTGCCCTCTCTAGTACTGACTCTGCATCAGGGTTGTATTTGAGTACAACGGTAGAATCGGTCTGGGCTACCCAAAGGCCAACGGTGTCAGAGACATTGGCATCATCTAGAGCCTTGGCCACCCGTTTGGCCAACCCGCTTTCGTCAAACTGGCCGTCCAATCCGACTTTGGCAGGATTGATTTGGGCCGCCGCCGCCGCCGCTTGAACGTCAAACTGAGGAGCGGCCTTAGCCTTGTCTTCCTCACCTTTACCAAAAAGTTTATCTAGAAAACCCACGATGTTTCTCCTATCGGGCTAAAAGAGTAGACATGAAAGTGTTTCCAGTCAGGCCCTGAGGCCGCCAAGGGGCTACCTGCAAGTCACATGGTAAACAACTTGCACACAGCTTAGCAGGAAATCTAGGGGGATACGTTAAGGCTTAAAACTCGCCTGGTCAACCTGCTTTTACCAGGCGAGTTTTAAGCCCTGCTGTACCATTAAGGCTTGCAAAGTGGTCATCTGTCTTTGGGGAACAATCTGGGCCGGATAGGCAATCGGACTGGTGGGTGAAACCAGCCAGCCCGCAGTCACCCCGGCGGCGGCACCGATCTGCCATTCGCCGTAGTGAATCCGGGTTGAGGCATTGGCAATATGGCTAACGGCGATCGCCTTACCTCCCACTAACAGGTTGTCTATTGTCTGAGGAATCAGGCTTTCCAGGGGAATCACCAGGGGCTTAACCAAATCATCTCTGGCTGCCGCCCGAGTCGCTTCACCCGAGGGTAACCAGTTGCGATAGCGGCAGCCGTGGATATCGATGGCATAGTGGGTCATGCCCACGGCGGTGGGGCTAAAGTTACGGTTTTCTGGGAAACCATAGCGCAGGTCATTTTCACGAATCATAAAGTTATTTTGACCGTAGGCCGGTCGTCCCAGAATCCGCCGTCCTTCCCGCAGGTAAGGCACCATGCTGAGGCCTGATTGGGTGCCCATGGGGCTATCGGCCCCGTAGAGATAGGTGAGGGGATAGGTGGCAGAAGCCTGGGTGGTCAGTAGCCAGCGAGCAAACATCAGGGCATGTTCCTCGGCAAATTTTAGGGCAGACTGGGATACCCCCCCCATCCAGTTTTGGTATTGACCGGTAGCCTCTAGCTGGAGATCGGAGAGAATCAGGGGCGGGTCCATCCAGTTCCAGTCATTGCCCTGGTTCCAATTCACCAGGGTAATATCTGCCAGGACTGGGGTACTGCTCAAGGGGTTTTGACGAGTCTGGCTGACAATACGGCGGTATTGAAAGAAGCTTTTACCCTTGAGAAAGGGAAACCCCTCTAGGCTAAAGCGATCGGTGTGTTCCCTAGAGGTATGGGTAGGTTGTAGACGGGTCAGCAGGCTTAGACTTTCGCCGCCATCGTTGTGTATGGCCAGGCTAAAGGGATAGGTAAAGGCCTGGGTGCACTGGGGATTATCAAAGTCGGCACCATTGGGCTCCCGGGTGGTGGTTCTGGCCTCCGACCCGAGGCGATAGGGCACCCTGGCCCAGCCCACTAATTCTCCTGTATCCGTGGCATCAATCACGATCATCGACTGGCCGGTGGGTGGCTGGAGCCTGAGAGCCACCCGATCAAAATCCTGGCTGGGTGACCAGCTATACCAGTCTGCCAACTCTTCCGATAGCCGGCCCCTGGGCTGATAGTTGGGGTGTTTGGGAAGGCGGCGGACTGCATATATAGCGGTCAGATGATGGCCACTGGCGTCAAACTCAGCTCCTTTAAAAGCGGTCATGGTTGACCATCGGCTGCCAGGTGCCTTGGTTTTGGTTTGCTCTAAAAGTTGCTCAGCCGCCAGATGGCCGGCCATGGGGAGAAAACACAGAGTGCCGACCCAGCAACTGTTGAGGCTGGCGACCGAGCGCGATTTAGGGGCTGGGCTCCAGTCGGGCAGGTTGACCTGCTGCTGTTGCAGCAGACGATGCAGCCGTAACCAGGTAGGCGAAAAGTTGCGGCGTTGCCGCATTAGTAAGGACTCATCCAGGGCTGATACACCCTGGGCGCTGATCTGACCTCCCATCCAGGGAGCCACTTCGATCAGGCAGGTTTGGGCCCCAGTCCCCATAGCATGGGTAGCAGCAGCAATCCCTCCCAGAGATCCCCCAACCACAACCACCCGACATTGCCAGGTCTCCTGAAAGCTGGGTTGGGGGTACAGGTGCGGCCGACCATTCAACAACATCGGTTGGGGCACGGTAAGGGGGCTGAACAGGGGCCTCAGGCTAGATCTGAGCCCCCCATGCTGACAGGCTGCGACCCCTGCGATTGCCCCTGCCCCAACCAATGCCCTTACCAGCAACCATAGGAGATGCATGTTCGCCGTCCAACCCTTAGCCGCCACCCGCTCATTCCTCATACTCTAGAAATGGGGCTTAACTTGCCTGAGATATAGAAATGCCAGAGTTTAGCCCTTAACGATTTTGCCTTAACAATTTTGACAAAGCCCTGCCCCCAAAAAGCTTAAGGTAGTTTTTTTGATCGGCTCTATTGGCAAAAAGTTTGATCAGCACCATGCCAGTTTAGCCATCCATGAGTACCCTTGAGCAAAGATCTGCCTATCCCGTCGAGAGTATCCCCTGCCATCATGGATGACAAGAGCCCGATTTCAACCCGCCCAGCAGACAGCTATCCCATCTATCCATCCAGCTGGCATCCAACCCTTGATGACCAGCCATCCCTGCTAACGGTGGAAGACATCCAAAAGTATCTGAATCGCTCCAGAGCGTCGGTTTATCGGTATGCCAATACCAATCCCGAGGTGTTAAATCCTCCTTACGATGCGAAGAAATTAAATCCCGAAGTTCGTCGTGACAAAGACGACCCACTGCAATTTCGGCCCCAGGAAGTCCAGCGTTTTGCCGAAGAGGTGTTAGGCCTTAATCCCACCATTGAAGTACAAACCCCGGCCGAAAATCTCACCAATGCTCTGCTCGGAGAAATTTTACAAGAGCTCCAGGCTATTCACCGGCTGTTGGAGCTTCAGTCAAAAGACTAACCCCTGAACCAATTACAGTGCGCCATAGCCGCAGCACTAGATCACATGTTCTGCTCTCCCGAGGGGATAAAATGGTACAATAGTCAAGCCAGAAATAACTACTGTAACCTCAGCTACTAGAGCTTAGAAGCAGGCAACTGGGCTAAACATATCGCTCAGTCAACTGACTGACTCTAGCTTTATCTGTCTCCAGCTGCGGCGATGGCAACGTGTCTGGCGATAACCCTGTTATCGATCAATTACCAAAGGCTGATTTAGTATTCTGCACAACGGTTTCCTTTCCCCTGATGCTTAGAATTATTCCATCCTGAACTTGCCGCTGTCAGAACTAGGGTTGGGTTAAGGGACTTTCTTGAGTTACGGTATAGGTTTTTACTTATACCGCAAGCTTCTAAGAGTTGCCATCTTGAAAAGAACCATTGGTTTTCCTCTATCTAATTAGTTCTTTTTAAGTACCTTTTATAGGTTTTTAACCGCCCGCTTTGTTGCTTTCAAAATAGGATTTATGCATTCTGCCAGTCAATCTGATGCCCCTGTTGGCGAACCTCCCAGTATTTTTGCTAATGTGCTTGGGTTTATCATTGCAGCCACAACCCTGATTTTACCCCTAGCCATTATTGGTCACTTTTCTTCCCTCAAGGGTCTACCAGGCCCCTCTCTAGCCTTACCAGCTACCCCTACCCTGAAGCCGTGATCCGTTCTTAAGGCTGCCATCCCAGATGCTGTTGCCATCCTTGGCAGAGTTATGGGCAGTAGGGCTACAGCCAAAGCAAGCCCGAACCAGGGCTGTTATTGCCCGAGCCTTGTCGATGTCTCACGGGTTTGCAGGGACTTTCTGGTTTGTGTACCAGGGGTGGGTACCGGCAAAACAGAAAGGGGTTGGAGATTGATGTCTCGAGCGGCCCTAATCAGTAGGGCAGCGGTCACCAGGCTGGCAATCACTGAACTGCCGCCGTAGCTCATTAGGGGAAAAGGCAACCCCGTCGTGGGTAAGAGCCCTGTCGCAACTCCCATATTCAAGACAGACTGCCCCACTAAAACCACCATGGCTCCTACCGCCACTAGCTTGGCAACAGGCTGGGTAAGCCGTAGTACCACCACTACTGCAACGGTCATATAAATGGTCAAGAACAAAAGTAGAAACAGGCAGCCGATGAAGCCAAATTCTTCGGCGAAAACGGCAAAAATAAAGTCGGTATATTGAATGGGTAAGGCGTAGAGCTTCTGTTGAGATAGGCCAAAGCCTTCTCCCCATAAACCGCCGGAACCAACTGCCAGTAAGCTTTGAATGAGCTGGTAGCCTTGATCTCCGGGAGTCGCCCAGGGGTTCAGAAAGGAAATGATCCGCTGGCGTTGGTAGGATTTTAGACTAATACTAATCACCCCAGCCAGTCCTCCCCCCAGGGCAGTCATCGTGATGTAACGATAGGGTAAACCAGAGGCTAGGGCGATTAGCCATAGGGTGAGGCCACATACCGCTGCCGTACTTAGGTTGGGTTGTATCAAAATGGCCGCCAACACCAGCATAAAGGTGCCTAGCCATAGCAGACGGGTCTTCCAGCCCAACTGATGCCAGCGACCAAATAGCCGCGCCCCCTGCAAAACCAGGCAGGGTTTAATGAGTTCCGACGGCTGCATCATAAAAGGACCAAGGGGTAGCCAGCGAGTCGCACCGTTCACAGTTACCCCCAGGGAGGGAATCAAGGTCAGCAAGACCAAGCCCAGTAGTAGAAGCAGCATTAGCCCCGACAGCTTTAAGGCGTGATCCAGTGGTCTGCGGACGATGTAATTAAAGACTACCAACCCTAGGCCTATCCACATTAATTGCACTACTACGTAATGCAGGCCGTGTCCATGCTCGGCCACCGAAACCGGATAGGAGGCAGAAAACAAGACCAGCAAACCAATACCCAGCCACACAAAGGTTAGCCATCGTAGCCAACGAGCTTCGGCTGACCATTGCCTTACCGTTGGGTCAACCCATGGAATCAGGTGTAAGATCTGCAATCGATGTCACCCTTTGGATTTGCGCCGCTTTAGTATAGCCAACTCCAGGCCGGGTGGCACCGATTGCCACCCAATCTGGCCAGCAGTTTGCTTCGGTTTAAGCTCTCCCCCAGCGATGGAGGCACTGGCCAGGGAGATGGGCTGGCCGACCCCTATCTGAGCCCGTACCTGGTAATGACGGTGCTGGGGGAGAGCCGCGGGGTTAATCTCTGGGGTATGATCACGCCGTAGCTCTGATCTCACTATCTTTCTCTATGGCACTAGCTCAGCAGATCCAGGCTTTCTACGACGCTTCTTCAGGGCTGTGGGAACAGATCTGGGGAGAACACATGCACCACGGATACTACGGTCCCCAGGGGTATCACCGCTTAAATCGGCGCCAGGCCCAAATTGATTTGATTGATCAATGTCTCAGTTGGGCCGACATCACTACTGCTGATCACATCCTGGACTGTGGCTGTGGCATTGGGGGCAGTGCATTAGACTTGGCTCAGCGGTTTCAGGCCAGGGTGGTTGGCATTACCTTAAGTCCGGTGCAGGCTGAACGGGCGAGCGAGCGAGCCAGGGCGGCTAAGCTGGGCGGAGATCGCCCCCCCTGTGCCGAATTTCGGGTAGCTGATGCGCTCCATACCCCTTTTGCTGATCAGAGCTTTGATCTGATCTGGTCGATGGAAAGTGGGGAACATATGCCAGATAAGGCAGCCTTTTTGGGGGAATGCCACCGATTGCTGAAACCAGGGGGTAAACTTTTGCTGGCTACCTGGTGTCATCGCCCTACCGATTCCCTGGCTGGCCCCCTGACCCCAACTGAGCAAAGACACCTGGACCGAATCTATCGGGCCTATCATCTGCCCTACGTGATTGCCCTGCCTGACTATCGGGACATAGCTCAGGAGAGCGGCTTTACCCTGGTTAAAACCGCTGACTGGTCCCAGGCAGTAGCCCCCTTTTGGGATGATGTGATCGCCTCCACCCTAACTCTAGAGGCAGTGGTAGGGTTGCTCCAGGCTGGCCCTGGCCCCCTGCAAGGAGCCCTAGTGCTGAGGGCAATGGCCCAGGGCCTCAGTAGCGGCCTAATCCGCTATGGTCTATTGCAAGCTGTACGCTAAGCCCTGGGCCTACCCGCAGCAACGGGCTGGCAGCTACCGCCTTACCCTAGAGTAGAAAAACAGCTGGGGAGACTATCCCCAGCCGTTAGGTGCCGTCTTTAAGTTGTCTGAATAGACCTACTAGGGGCGAGCCTGGGGACAATCAATTATGCGCACCGCTACAGAGGCGGTGTAATCCCGCAGGGCACTAGTTTGGGGAGCAAAGTTAGTACCCATTTCGTTTAGGGGAGTTGCTATGCGGCAATAGGCTGCCATTTGCTGAATTGCCTCAGCCGCCCAATGTCCTCCAAGGTCGGAAAAGGCAGGAGGATTGCTGATATTGGGGACGATCTGGCCGCGGGCCAGGGCCAGTTTCCTGACCATGGCGATTAACTCTGCTCGAGAAACCTGATCTGCCGGGCGAAACTCGCCGGTGCCGTAGTCGCCGGTAACCAGCCCCAGCTGTTTAGCCTGGGCTAACTTCAGGGCGCTCCAGCGGCTGGCGGCAACATCGGGGAAGGGACTGGCGTATACGGTTTGAGGCAGTTTGGCTAACTCTGAGCTGGGTAGCACCCGCTTGGCTATTTCCATCACCACTGATACGGCCTGTTCCCGGGTGAGGGGAGTGCTGGGACGGAAGGTGTTGTCTTCAGCAAAGCCAGAAATCACTCCTAGGCTAGCAGCCCGTTCAATGTCGGCAGCGTAGCGATTACCCTGAATATCTTTGAAGGGGCTGGTGGGCCGAGGTGGAGTTGGTGGAGTCGGGGTTGGTGGAGTCGGGGTTGGTGGAGTCTCACCCTGGAGTTGGGCCAGGGTGAGACTGTTGGTAAAATATATCAGGTTGGAACTGACGATCTGGCCGCCGAAGGTACGCTTGGTTAGAGACCAGCCCGGGTTTAGATAGATTTTGGTAAACTTGGTGGAGCTAATACCGCCGGTGCGACCAATGGTAATGCGATCGCGAGAGGTGGTGGTGGGGGCAAACTGCAGCAACAATTCTCCATTTTGCTGGTTGACTTCAAAGCGAGGGGCCTGTAAATCCTGGTCGTTCAGACGAATGCCGTAGCCATTGCTATCTTTCTGCACCCGACAGACTCCGGTGTAATCAAAGGAGTTCCAAAGCGGGTTAACCTGGGTAGGGCGTTGGCTTTCATTGGCCAGACTCCAGCAGGCGGGCTTGGGTTTAATTTGCTCAACAATCAGCAGCTTATAGGGCTGGGCCGCGCTACCGGGGGCAGCCACCACCAAGAAGTTGGCTTCGTTCACAGCTGTATTGCCAAAGTTTTGAGCCAGCAGCATAGTATCTGGTACCGCCAGAGGTTGCAGCGGAGTTGGCGCTGCCCCCAAGGGCATACCAGCACCCCCCAGTAAACTAAGGGTGGCGGCGGTTATGCTGGTCGCCTTCAGCTTAGCGAATAAAGTCATGGGGATGGATCCTAATGTCCAGTAATGGGATAAGGGAAAAGGGGAAAACGTTCTGGCGGATACTGCGCCATAGCCCCAATCCCTACATACTTGAAACCATTGATAAACTGTTAGGACTTGCCATTGGCTTGGACCCTAACAGGGACCCACAATAATGCAAGGGGGGTAGTTTCCCCTGGCTTCTTAACATTTATAAAAGGCTTAGGTCGCATCTGGCCAGTGGTTCTAGCTAGCCAGGCTCGACAGACCCTTAGGCCAGGCACTGACCGCTGCCATAGACGACAATGAATAAATCCCTGGGCCTTGGCCGGATTGAGGCAGATCAGTTTACTTAGGGTTTGATGCCGTTGAAAATGTTACCGACTCTGACTGGACCTGGTGAAATTTAGCAACTAGAAATCATCATTTCTGTCGCCAGTCTAGATCTATCGCCAGGCTAGGCAGCAGCCAGAAAGGACGTCGATCCCTCATCTAGAATTTCAAAGGCTTGGTCTAATTGAGTTAGTTCAAAAACGATACGAATGGCAGGAGGCACAGAACATAGGTAGAACTGTTTACCCAGGAGGCGGGCTTGCTTGAAAGCAGCAATTAAAGAAATTAAGCCAGAGCTATCTAAAGATTCCAAATGGCTCATATCCACTAGCAAACCCAATGCGGCTTCCCCCTGAATTCGCTCCAGTAAGGCCGCCTGAAAGTCTTGGGCATTAGAGGCGTTGAGAGAACCCTGGGGCTGGACAACTGCCATCGATTCAGTGACGGTTGGCATACCTGATAAACTCCTAATTTCAAACCGAAATCTAAACACGATTAAAGAGCGAATACGTTATGAGTATAAAGACTGTCTCTGCTCAAGGTTGGGTCCACAGCCTAGGGCTGCACGCAATCTTGACAGCTGTGTAAATTTTGAGAATCTCACCTCAGCACTTTCGCTTAAAGTAACCACAATTTTCTGAGTCGCCTGTAGCGAAAGTCACAACTATGGAACCATAATCACGGAAAAACCTCGCTTCGAGCCATCAAAGAATTAGGAAACTGGGTAACCAACTACAGGAAATATCCTTATTAATTGTGAATAATCTTGCAATAGCCCCTTGATCCCATCGCCATATAAAGGCTGTCTTTACAAAAAGTTTACAGAGACTTTTCTAATTGTGAAGTATTTTCCTGTTTTATGGCGTTTTTGTCGAACCGGTCCTGTCCTGGTCTTGCTGCATTGGGCGGGGAGTCTGGGAAAAAGGCTTGGGCTGGGTAGCCAAACCGCTCTAGCCTGGGTAAGATCCATCCAGTAGCTAGGCTAAGACCTCCGGTCCTCTGCCGTTGCATCCTCTGCCCCCTGCTTCTCAATGAGGTACTGCTGTGTCGGTCGAAACGATTGAGCGCCTTTCAACGTCTACGGTTCGCAAGCCTGCTCCCCGTTATCGGGTGCTGCTGCATAACGACGACGTTAACTCCATGGAGTACGTGGTCGAATCTTTGCTCAAGGTGGTGCCCAGTCTGACCCCTCCCCAGGCGGTGGACATTATGATGCAGGCCCATAGTGCTGGGGTTGCCCTGGTGATCACCTGTGCTCTTGAGCCGGCAGAGTTCTATAGTCAGGGGCTGGGAAGCCTGGGCTTGACTAGTACAATTGAGCCTGATGAGTAAACGATGGCCCGGTTTGATTAGCTACCTGCGGCGATCGCCCCTGGCTAGAATTATGGTGTTTGTTGCCCTGGTGCTGGCCCTCTGGTTTCCTCTGGCCTGGCCTCTTTATCGGCTATCGGAGCAGGGCCGCTTACCAGGGGGCGATGTGCTCCCCATGGTTCTGCTTTATCTGGTTTTTCTTCTGGTGTTGCCCCCCTGGGAAAGGTACCTGCACCGCAGTTCCCGAGTCTGGCAAACCCTGGGTTTAGTGCACCCGCTCAGGCTCTGGCGGCCCCTGCGCTTAGGAGCCCTGATGGGTAGCCTAAGCCTCAGCACCATGGTGATGGTGGAATTAGCCTGGGGCTGGTTAGCCCTCAACCCCGCCGCGTTAAATCTCCGCACCCTGGTCCCCGTTGCGCTGGGTGGAGTTGTCACCGCTCTGGCGGTGGGGTGGGCTGAGGAACTGCTGTTTCGCGGCTGGTTGTTGGCGGAGTTAGAACGGGGGTTTACCCCTGGGCTGGCCCTGGCTACCAACAGTGTGATCTTTGCCCTGGCCCACTTTATTAAACCCCTGGATCAGGTACTGGCTACCTGGCCTCAGTTTTTAGGTCTAGCCCTGCTGGGTATGACTCTGGTTTGGGCGCGTCGGATCCAGTTTTCTGCCTATCCTGGAGAAACCAGCCTGGGAGCATCGATTGGTCTCCACAGTAGTTTGGTCTGGACTTACTATGTGCTGAATGTTGCCCACCTGACCCAACCAACCGGCCAGGTACCGCCCTGGGTTACCGGAGTGCAGGGTAATCCTCTGGCGGGCCTCACTGGTTTGTGCTTTTTGATCGGGCTTTTGGTGGTGTTCTATCGCTTGAGCCGACAGCCTATCAGCGCCGGTTAGGCTGGCTGGCCCGGTCCATCAGCCGCTGTTGAAAACTGCAGGGGTTGGTTAGGGACTGCGGGTGGCGCTGGCTGTAGTTGCCGTCAGCAGCTAGATCCCAGGCTTGACGCTGATCGCTCAGGGCCAGGTCTAACACCAGTCGGAGTTCGGCTTGACTGGGGCGATCTCTCACCGGTACCAGAACTTCTACCCGGCTATCCAGGTTGCTAGGGGTCCAATCTGCACTTCCCAACAAGAAAGTTTCATTACCCCCTTGTCTGAAATAGAGAATCCGCGAGTGTTCTAGAAAGCGTCCAATAATACTGATTACCCGAATATTCTCGCTGATTCCCGCCATGCCAGGCCGCAAACAACAAATCCCTCTCACAATCAAATCAATCGAGACCCCTACCTGGGAAGCCTGGTAAAGTCTGGCAATCAGGTCTGGGTCCACCAGGGTATTGAGCTTAGCGATGATCTCTCCCCCCTCCCCCCGTTGAGCGTGGTCTATTTCTCCTTGAATCAACCTCTCCAGGCTCTGGCGCAGGGTCAGGGGAGCTACCAGGAGCTGGCGGTAGCTATGCTGGCGAGAATAACCGGTGAGATAGTTAAACAATTCAGCCATATCAGCCCCCAGATCGGGCCGGGCCGACAGCAGACTGAGATCGGTGTAGTGAAGGGCGGTTTTGGGGTTATAGTCCCCTGTTCCTAGATGACAGTAGCGGATCATGGCATCGGCCTCGCGGCGCACCACCATCACCATTTTGGCACGGGTTTTAAGACCCATCAGACCATAAACCACATGCACACCGGCCTGTTCTAGGTGGCGGGCCCAATTAATATTATTTTCTTCGTCAAAGCGAGCCTTAAGCTCTACCACCACAGTTACTTGCTTACCCCGCTCTGCGGCTGCCGCTAGAGCCCTGAGGATGGGAGACCCTCCAGCAATCCGGTAAAGGGTCATTTTAATTGCCAATACCTGGGGGTCATGGGCAGCCTGGATAATAAACTGCTGTACGGTGGCCACGAAGCAATGGTAGGGATGATGAAATAGCTGATCCTGCTGACGGACCAGGGCGAAAAAGCCTTCCCCCTGGGGTGGTAAGCCCTCTGCCTGGACTCCCCCCCCGGGCTGTAAGGCGCGCAAGGCTGGGGGAAGGGCGGGCACCCAGGGAGGGTCCTTCAACTCTGGAACCGGTAAACTCGCCAGGCTGGTTAAATCCCCTAGTCCTAGCCAACCATCAATGTCATAGATATCTGCCTCCCCCAGGTTTAGGAACTCCATTAGCAGGGTTCGTACCGATCTGGGGGTATGGCGTTGTAATTCTAACCGCACCGCCGATCCGCCCAGGGGCCGTTTGCGCAGTTCCTGTTCGATCGCCTGCATGAGATCCCCAGCCTCCTCCTCTGCGACCACTAAATCAGCGTTACGGGTGAGGCGAAAAAGGTAGTGTCCCTGCACCTCTAACCCGGGAAATAGGTCCTGAAGATGGTGAGTAATAACCTCCTCCAGGGGGATACCTAACCAGTGGCAGGAGGGGTAGGGATGGCGACGGAAAACCTCTGGTAAGGGCAGGAACCGGGGCAGGACCCTGGGGATTTTCACCCGTGCCACCTGGGGTAGGCTGCTCTGGCGATCGCTAAGCAGTACCACCAGATTTAGGCTGAGGTTAGACAGGTAGGGAAAGGGATGGCCGGTATCGACAATTAGAGGCGTGAGCACCGGAAAAATTTGATCTTCAAAGTAGGTGACCATAAAGGCGCGCTGTTCGGCACTAAGTTCACCGTAGGTGAGCAGGCGCACCCTATGGCGCCCCATTTGGGGACGGAGGTGACCAAAAAAAGCTTGATGCTGCTGGTTAACCATAGGCCGCAGCCGCTGGCCAATCAGCCTCATTTGCTCAGCAGGGCTGAGCCCGTCGGCGCCGGGAGGATGTACCTGGGCTGCTATTTGCTGTTTAAGGGCGGCCACCCGCACCATAAAATATTCATCCAGGTTTTTACTAAAAATCGCCAAAAACCGAAGTGCTTCCAGCAAGGGAGTGCGGGGATCTAGACCTTGCCACAGGACCCGGCGATTATACTCTAGCCAGCTCAGCTCCCGATTGATGTAGTGGGCTGAGCTAACAACGTTAGGGGACATGTCATCCTGGGGTGGAACTGCCATGGCGATAGACTCGGGCGATTCGTGGCTCAACCCATTCAACCAGCGAATCGATGCGGCGGACTGCTGGGGGGTAATGCTAGAGAGAGTGTATTGACCCAGGCGACCTGCAATCCAGGGCCATCTTGATGGACCTGACTGGTGAGCAAAAAAGGGATGCCGACAATCCGATGAAGTTCACCCGGGAGGGGTAAACACTCTGAAGTGGATTTGCTATTGTCTAATATTGTGGGGTTCTTTTAAGGCTAGTTTAATAAACTTAAACCATCATCGATGCCTGCCTACTGCCTCAGCCCCCGGGCAATTGGGTGGCAGGTGTGGAGAGTCCCTGGAGGCAAGTCCTGACCAGCTATCAACCATAACGGATCAGTGCCATTGATGAAGGCTTACCACCGGTTTCTTCAATCTGTTACCATCGCCGCCAGCCCGGCGGCAGTAGACTATTGCTTCACCGACCTGGCAGCGATGCACCGCTGGCTGCATCCTGCCCTCCGCTGTGAGCCTATAGGTAACTGGTCTACCCAGCCTGGGGCCCAGAGCCGATTTACTATTGAAATTCCCCTTTGGCGACCGACCTTAACCAGCACGGTGATTCAGAGATCGCCCCATCTCATCATCTGGCAGTTTGAGGGATTTTTCCAAGGTCAGGATCAATGGCAGTGGCAGGCTACGGGGAAAGGCACCCAGCTAACCAATCAATTTGAATTTACTATTTCCCAACCTATAGTTGAATTTGGTTTCAACCACCTGGCCAGCCACTGGACTCGAAAAGATATGGCAGCCCAGCTGCAGCGCCTTAAACAAATAGCCGAACACCAAAGCCTGACGGTTAGCTAGAGGTGGCTTGAGCCGCCAGCATCGCTTTTAATTGTTCTAGTTTATCGGCCCAGCGCGGATCGGGTTGCACGACCGCCGGGCTGGACTGCTCTGCAGAGGGAGACTTACGACTATTGGTCTTCGACCGTTTACCGTTAACAGCGGGAGCTTGGTTGGCCTCTTGGTCCTCTGATTCTCCCTCTGCCTTAGCGCGAGGCAAGGCTTTTTCGATCTTTAGAGGGGTCTCTTCCAGTAAGTAACCGTTCAATTGCGTCACAATCTCATCGGCTTTTTCCTCGGTTTTGACCGTTACGAAGCCAAAGCCCCTGCATTTGCCAGTTTTTTTATCGGCAATAAGTTTAACAGAAACCAAGTCGTCATTGTAGGCGACAAATAGGTTCTCAAAATCCTGGCGTTGCAAATCCCTGGATAGGTTGCCGACATAAAGGCGAATGGACATTTCGATACCTCTATTATTCCAATAAGCAAGGATAAGGATGACTTGAGTAGGGGCTGACTGGCTAGATCAGTACCGACAAAATCAGCAAGACTGATTTGCCGACGCTCTATTAATAATTGCAGTTAGATAACCGCAATTAGACCTATAGACCTGGATGAATCACGACTGACCCCTGGATAAAGAAACGGGCCAATCTATTCATCTGGCCCTATCCTTGATCCTTGCCCAGGATTGGCCTGATCAGGCAAAAAACCCTTATTTAAGGTAACACGGGATTAGATCTAGATCGATAGGAAGTTTTGTCCAGGACCGCCGCCGGGGCCACAGAGCCTGGTGGCGGGGGCAAGGGTTTAAGGCCTATAGCCCCAGCCTAGTGGTGGTGAAGACCGGGCGGGGGGTGATGTCGGCGTTAGCGGCCCCCGATTTCCTATTAGGGCCGCTAACAGGCCATTGGTGGGGGTAACTGAAGGGGCTGGGCAGACAAGCTGCCTGTTACCGCTAAAAGGGGGCATACCAATTGGATAGACCATTTTTCCTATGCTAGAGTAGCGGTAGCTTAACGGGATGTAGCGCAGCTTGGTAGCGCGCCTGCTTTGGGAGCAGGATGTCGCAGGTTCAAATCCTGTCATCCCGATCAAAGACGGTCACCCAACGGCCAGGGCCAACCGCCCCAAATCATGTTAGGCGGGGCCCACCCTTGGTGCCTATAGCCTGCGGGCAAGGGGAACCCGATGCTTTAGGTGAACGTTTTAGCCTAAAATTTGAGGGAATTTTGGTAACGTTGTCCAGGTAACGGTTTGAGTACCCCCTTCCCTACCCCTATCCTACCGGCCTGGCAAACCTTAAGTTTGCCCCAACAGGTTGCCCAGTTGCTGGTGGTGCGAACCTCTGGACACCTTTTTGATCAAGAAATTCGTTACCCCCAGTGGGAAGCCCCCGCCAGCACCCTGCGCCACTGGATTGAAGACCTGGGGGTGGGAGGGGTGATTGTATTAGGCGGCAGCACGGCAGAACTTCAGGTCCGGACGCAGCAGATGCAAAGCTGGAGTACGGTTCCCCTGCTGATGGCAGCGGATATTGAACAGGGAGTGGGGCAACGATTTGCTGGGGCAACCTGGATGCCGCCGCCCATGGCGCTGGGGGCGATCGCCCAAACTGACCTGCCCCAGGCCTGTGCCCATGCCAGAGCGATGGGGGCGATTACCGCTGAGGAAGCGACCGCCCTGGGGCTGAATTGGATGCTAGCTCCCATCGTTGACGTCAACAATAACCCTGATAATCCGGCCATCAGTCTGAGGGCCTTTGGAGAAACCCCAGACATTGTGATTCCCTTAACAAAAGCCTTTCTGCAGGGGGCTCAAGGCTATGGCCTACTAACCACTGCCAAGCACTTTCCGGGCCACGGGGACACCACTGTCGATCCCCACCTGGATTTGCCGGTGATTGCCCATGACCGTCTCCACCTGGAGCAGATCGAGCTGGCCCCCTTTCGAGCCGCCATTGCCGCCGGGGTAGATACGGTGATGACTGCCCATTTGCAGGTTCCGGCCCTGGATCCTACCTATCCGGCTACCTTCTCCCCCTTGATCTTGACCCGGTTGTTACGCCGGGAAATGGGGTTTGAAGGCTTGATTGTCACCGATGCCCTGGTGATGCAAGCGGTCACCCAACGCTATGGAGCCTATGAAGCACCGATTCTGGCCTTAGCCGCCGGTGCCGATATCCTGCTGATGCCCGTAGACCCGCCTGGAACGATTGCGGCCATTTGCCAGGCTATAGAGACGGGGCGATTGAGTCGGACCCGCCTGCAGGCATCCCTAGACCGCCTCTGGCGAGCTAAACAGCGACTGGTTCAGGGTAAGGCGCTGCCGCCCTCAATGGCTGCCGTCCAGGGTGATGTACCCGCCACCAAGGGCGGGTTGTCCCCACTTCCTGGAGAGGGCTGGATAGCCAAGGTGGCCCGGCCCCAGGCCAGCGATCGCTGCCGGACTATTTTGCAACAATCTCTTCAGCTGCGCCTACCATCGTTGTTGCAGTCGCCCCCAGCCCAGGCCCGCCAGGGCTTACCCCAGGCGGGGGCGATCAATTTAATTCTGGTTGATAATCTGTTGCAGTCAAGTTTTCTAGGCCTCCACACCCCCGCCATCGCCATCCCCCAAGCCTGGGGCTATCGGCTCCAGTGGGTGGATCGGCAAACCCCTGCAATGGACCCCACGGTTGAGCCTCAACCCACCCTTTTACAGGTGTTTATCCAGGCGAATCCCTTTCAAACCACAGCCGGTTTATGGCAGTTAACCCAGCGCTGGCTGGCGGCCCTGGCATCCACCGGCAACCTGCAGGCGGTGATTCTCTACGGTAGCCCCTACCTCTGGTCGCAGTTGCTGGGCCAAGTACCAGCAGACATCCCCGCCCTGTTTAGCTACGGCCAGCTACCGATGGCCCAGGAGATCGCCCTGGAAAAACTATTGCAGTTAGGGTTTGGCATCTCCTCAACGCCCCTCATTGACCAGCAGTTTACTACCTAGCCCCAGGCCACCTGGGGCTAGGTAATCTGATCAACTTGATAGCTAACCCGAAAGGTGACCCATTGATCGTGGCTGAGTTCATAGTTGGGCGCAGCCGGTCCTCCGCTGTGGAGGTCTTGTAGCAGGGCCTGGGCCAATTTGAGCGGTTGACTGACCAGGTGGGGGCGACCCCGACGGGGAGATAGGGCGCTATTGAGGGCGATCGCAGCCAGGCAATTCAAGAAGGGGCGGCGACTGAGGATGAGGTAGGTGATCAGGTGTCCATCCCCCCCGGGTAGGGCCCAGCCGTTACCACTCACCGGCAGGTTCCAGGTCTGTTGAGACAGCAATGCTACTGGCCTGGTTTCGGGCTCATCTGCCCCTGGTGGGTCTAAGGGGGGAGACCATCCCACCAGGGCAGAGCACTGCCCCTGACTATTAAAATTAATGACCGCCAGGGACAGGGGGTAGGGGGACCGGTTCACCAATCGATACACCAGGGACCGATTGGCTGGAATCATCCCCACCTCTTGATCAAGGGCTGGGGAGGGAGTCAGTCCCTGGGGGTCGCCTCGATGGCTCTGCTGGGCGGTCAGCGCCTGCCCCCCCGGGGCCAGGGTTTCCAGGCTGAGGGCCGCAGCTAGCCAGGACACCCTGGCGTTTTCAGTTAGTTGCACCAGTTTAAGGGCCAACAGGTTTTCAAAGTAGGGGGTCAGGCGGCCAATGGCGCTTTTAATCGCCTCCTCTCGCCTCAGCCAGCTACCTGGTAGCAGACTATGCTGGGGAGAAAATAAGCCATAGCGCCCCTCCTGCCCTGGCGGAGGCGGCTGGGATGCCCCGCCCCCAATCCCTGCCGGGCCGGGTAGGGCGGCGGTCAGGGTGGCTGCAGCGGCTTCTGGTAGTCGACCAAACAGGCAATCTGCCCCCCTATCGCCGCTGGTAACAGCAGCCACAAAGGGAATGGTGGCCAGGGCACTGGTGGCATCAACTCGCTCAAAGCGTTTCAGGCGGTGGTCTAGAGCCACTACCAGATCAATGGTTTGGGGCAACAATCGGAGCTTTTCGTAAAGGGGCTGCCCTACCCCTGGCAGGGCTCCGTCGGGGAGCAGGGGTCGGGCCGTCCCCCGCAGGCCACTGCGGGTTTCTAGCCGCAGATCTAGCCAGCGATCGCCAGGGCCAAGGGTAACCAGCTGAGATCCTGGTTGCAGATAACGTAAAATTTCTGGATCCACGCCGCCCAACCACAGGGATAGGGGGCGGTCGCCGGCCTCAACCCCACTCACCACCCCATCGCTAGGGGCCAGGGTAGGAGTCAGAAAGTAGGGGGTGGACTGGAATTTTCGCCAGGCCCGCCCCCCCACCAGGGGGTCTAATTTAGGTCTGATGGGTAATCCCCCAGGGGTACTCCAATTGCCTACCCAGAGCTGGGTATGGGGTAGGCTCAGCCAGAGCTGCTGGGTTAAGCTGTAGGTCAGCAGTCCCGCATTGAAGCCATCCCACTGCCCCTCCAGCACCAGATTGCCAGGGGCCGCAGCCCGCAATAGCAAACCGGGCCAGGTAGTATCTGGTAGCTCCGCCGGGACGGTTTGCCAGGGCTGGGGCGGATTGCCCATGGGAGTAGCGGGCCGAGATCGCACCTTAAAGTTACCCCAGCGACCGTCGCCCCCATCCTGAAAACCGGCATCAATCACCGTAGTCAGATAGGGGCTGAGGAGCGGCTGCAGATGGGCCCGTACCTCCGCTTCTAGGAGATCTCCCAGGGCCGGTCTGGCCTCGCTGGGCAACTGGCTATCAACGGTAACCCAGGCCAGCCGTGCCACCTTTGGATCGCTTTGGATCCGCACCTGGCTGCCGTAGCCACTGAAATGCAGCAGTGCCACATCCTCTGCTTGCATCTGCTGCACCAGATGGTAATCAATCGCCTCTAAAATTCCCCTACGGGTAGCTTGGTGGTCGGTCAGGGTAACAATGTCAGCAGCCGCGAAGCCAAACCGATGTACCAGCAGTTCTCGCTGCATCTCAACATCGGCGAGACACCCCCGCAACAGCCAATCCTCCCCAGCAATGGCATCAATTGTCGCTGGGGCATAGTGATTGATGCCAATTAGCAAAGCCAGTTTACGGCGGCCAGGCTGGGCCAGAGCCTGGTAATAAAAACCCGGTGCCAACCCCAGGGTGGCCAGGGCCACTCCCCCCTGCTGTAAAAAGGCTCGTCGCGTTAGTCCCACCGCCCCAGTTCCCTATGCTTAGCTAAGCGCGTCCCTAACCCGCATAACCCGGGCCAATTCTGATGCCACCTCAGGTCTAGAAAACTCAGGGGGAGGAAGTTCTCCCCGCCGCAGCATGTCTCTGACCTTGGTACCCGATAGATGAATCCGCTCTTCCTTCAGACTGGGACTGGTTTTAGAGGTGGCCATGCCACCGGTACGGGTACAGTAAAAGGCGTGCTCAAACTTCATGGGAATAATGCCCAGGTCTGCTGGCTCAAATTCATCAAAAATATACTGGGCGTCGTAGGTGCCATAGTAATCGCCGACTCCAGCATGGTCTCGACCAACAATGAAATGGGTACAGCCATAATTTTTACGAATCAGGGCGTGAAAAATAGCCTCCCTGGGTCCAGCGTAGCGCATGGCTGAGGGATTAATCGCCAGCATCACCCGCTCAGGGGGAAAATAATGCTCCAGCATAATTTCGTAGCAGCGCATCCGCACATCTGCTGGAATATCATCGGCCTTGGTTGCCCCCACCAGTGGATGGAGAAAGAGGCCATCAACGGTTTCCAGGGCACATTTCTGAATATACTCGTGGGCCCGGTGAATAGGGTTACGGGTTTGAAACCCCACCACCGTTTGCCAGCCCCGCTCCTGAAACAGTTGGCGAGACCTGGCGGGATCGATCTGGTAACGGGGAAACTGGGGATGGGGATCACGCTGTAACAACCAAATCGGTCCCGCTAGATTCACCGGCCCTTGGTCGTAGACCACCTGTACGCCGGGGTGATTAGGGTCTTCGGTACGATATACTTGCAACGCTTCTCGCCCCTTATCGTAGCTGTACTTTTCCCTCAGCTCTAGGACGCCGACAAAGCGTCCGTTGGGGTCATCTAAACGAATCCATGTCCCCTCCTGCAGGGGGGCGGCCACCGCAGCGCTGACAGAAAGGGTAATGGGAATAGACCAGGCCAGGCCACTAGCCAGTCGCATATGGGCAACAACTCCGTCGTAGTCGGCCTTGCCCATGAACCCATCCAGGGGACTAAAGCCGCCAATGGCAATCATCACCAGGTCAGAAAAGGCTCTTTCATCCAGTCCTAAACGTGGCATCGTCGCCGCCTTGTCTAAAAATAGGGCATTCTGATCAGCCGTAGCAAGACGATTAATGAGGCAGCCGCCGTGGGGGGCGATAGCGTTTTTGTGGAGAGTCATTCAAATACCTTTTTCCCTGAGGGCGGCAATGGCTGGCAATGGGGTCAATAGGGCTGCAGGCTGGGTAGCTTTGGCAGTGATGTTAGTCCCTTACTTAATGAAATTACATATCGGCAACAATGTCATCCTCTTCCATTTTTAAAGATTGGACCTATGCTTAGGTAATTTTATAACCCTGGTTCCACCCCACCAGGGTTAACTCCCAGCTCGATTTTCCCGATGCTTCGTTCCCTCAGGCAGATCACCCCGATGACTCCTCGATACTTCTCTTCTTTTTATCAGCTGACCTGGCTGCAGCCGGGGATTTGGGCTGCCCTAACAGGCAGTAGCGCCCTGATCAGCACGATGGTTGGGGTCGCTCCCGCCCTGGCGGGGGAGGTCCTGTCCTCCTGGCAGTTTGATCCGATCGCCCAGCAGCTCACCCTCACCTTGCCCAAACAGATTACCCCCACCTACCGCCTCAGTGCCGATGGCCGGGCCATTCTCGTCGATCTTCCCCACACTCGCTTAGGGCCGGTAGCCAGTCAGGCCCACTACCAGGGGCCGATCCGGCAGGTCGACCTGACCCAGGTCGACCTGCCGGATCGGCTAGAGGTGCGCCTAGAGCTGGATAAAGCCACCACCATCAGGGCCGATCAGATCCAGTTGCGGGCAATGGTAGCTGGCGATCAGACCCGCTGGACTCTAACGACCACAAGCCTTTCAACCACCGGGGCTATGGTGGTCAGTCTGCCCACTTTGCCAGCCGATCCAAACCTGGCCTGGCCCTACCGGGGGGTCGGTCGATTCAGTGTTGCCGCTGCCAATCTCATGCTACCGGGCAACCTGGATAGTTTTAACCAGTTACCCCCAACCCAGGCCTTGGAGTCCGTTGCTTTAAAGCAGCCAGAAAGCCCCCAAATTAGTGTTCCCAGCCTCGAGGAACTGGACCGGGCGGTGGCTCTGGCCCCCGTCGCTACCCAGCCTCTGGCCGAGCCCGATCGCCACTCCCGGCCACCGGCCCAACCCAGCCCTGCTTTAGCCCAGGTACCCCAGACCCCGATCACCCAGTCCCCTAAATCGAGTCCAGAGGAGACCCGATCTGCGGTGCCAGGAATAGACCAGGCCCTTGGGGGGCAGGCCAGCCAGCCAGCCCTACCAACCGCAGTTGCCTCGGCTCAGCCAACCCTGACTTCACCCTCTAAATCAGCTACCCCGGCGGTACCTGCCCTGCCTCCCCTCAGCCAAGAGCCGATCGCCCCCCAACCAATTCCTGCTCAGCCAGCTATCGCCGCCCAGCCCGTCTCCGTCCTGGCTCAAGAGCCGCCCCGCTCCCCGGCCACTACACCATCAGCCCCGATTAGCTTTGGCACCCCGCTGCCAGGCTCTGGCTTACCCCCGCTCAAGCCCGGTCAAACCTTGCCCCCCGATGTGTTGATTGCCTCAGGGACGGTTTTGGAATTGCGATACCCGGGCCCAACCCCCCTGGCCCTGAATCGAGATCGCCCCCACCATGAGGTTCTGGTATTAGCTAAGGAAATTCGCGATCCAGTCACTAACGGGGTGATTGCACCGGCTGGTAGTCAACTGGTAGGCCAGTTTGAAACCCAACCTGATAACAGCCGGCGATGGGTCAGTCGGTTGCTAATTATTGCCGACGGCAAGGGCGTGCCTTTGGCCAGCACCTCTGGTTATCTGGTGGGTGCTCCCCAGGTGAGTGGCAATACCCTAGCCCTGGGTGCGGGGGTAGGGGCGATCGCCGTTACCATCCTGGGGGGATTGAGTGGCGCCGGGCTGTTGGGTGGGGCACTGCTAGGGGCGACCACCAGTCTGAGCACGGTTCCCCAAACCCTGGTGATTGAACCTAACCAAGTAATTTATGCCCGGGTAATGACAGATATTCCCCGTTCCCTGCCCATTGCCCTGGCCCCCACCGCGGTCCAGCCCTGGGGCACCCAACCCAACTGGTAAAGCTGTTGCTATCCCAACCACCCCTGGGGCATTAGCGCCGATTATTGCTTAAGGGGACAGCCAGCTAATATAATAAACAGCATGAATAGTACAAATAAACTAAAATCTCCGTGATTCGGTTAACTTTCCTGGTCCCAATCCTCAGTCGCAACCTCAAGGCCTCCCTGGGTGCCGTCGCACCTATCTGTCTGCTCCGCCAGATGGCTTTTGGGGTCGCGCTACTGCTGGCGATCGGTAGCTGTAGCCAGGCCCCCAGTGGGGTGGCGCCCCGCAAGGTCAATCTTTATCAGCGCTGGGCTCTGCAACCAGGAGACAACCTGGCGGGATACCGGGTGCAAAGTAGTCTGGGGGATATTGCCCTAGACCTGCGGGGCAATAACATATTTATGCCTTTTGACGGCGAGGTTGAGCCCGACGCAGAACAGCAGAGCCTTTGCCTGATTGTCTCTAGCTCAGAGATACCCGCCTATCTGTTTCGCCTCTGCGGAGTTGATGATAGGCGCCTAGGTAAATTGGCCCGCGGTAAGGTGTTGGGCAAGGCTAAAATCATGGCTTTTGCCACCCTGCGGCGGCAAGCCGATGGTACTTGGGCCATGGTGGAACCGGCAGAAAAGCTCCTGACCCAGTTCCTGCAAGCACCTTAGCAAGCTGCCAACCCAGAGGAAGGACGGCTGCCTAGCAAAATTAACAGCCCCACCTCTACCGAAGAGCAACCATTACTTGATCCATTTGTAAAGATAGCTAGCCTGAGAAGGGGTGTAATTTACCCACCAACCCCGCCCGCTCACTCTAGCCAAGACTCCCTGGGGCAGGCTTTGCAGTCAAGGATAATGATTTTACCAGGACACTGATCTTAATAGAGCACAGAGAGCTCGACTAAACCGGCCAGGGTCAGAGCTAACACCACCAGGCCCGCGTACCTAACCAGGGGAGACTGGATCTGGCGATCGCGACGTTGCTTCAAGACTCCATAAATGTGGGGGGCCCCCATCAGAAAAAAGGCCAGACCCAAAATATTGAATCTGGTGGGAAACAGAGGGCTTAGGGAAGAATCGGTAGGCTGAGTTGTCATTGGTCTTAACTCCAGAATTCTAAACTTAAAAGGCAACTAAACCTGGAAAACCTTCTCATCGTCTCGGCTCAGGTAAGTTGTGAACGACAGAACTTTCCCGAGGGGCAAAGACTAACAATCAACAATTACAATGTAACATAATATTAATTTTTGTTGCCATGGGTCTCTTTTCGGTTCACCGAACCTGGCCCTTCCGGCCCCTCTGTCAGGACCCACTTGGGAGTGCAATCGGGGGTGCGTTTGGGGACGTCAAGATGCCCGGCATGAATGCTGGAGTGATGATGGTATGGTGGGCACAGGTGAATTGTGACCGATAGGTTCCCTAGCCATGCCCTCCGATCCTGTTGACCGATCTGAAGCCCCATCGCCCCTTGCTGAAGGGGCCGCCCGCCCACCCCAGGGGACTGGACAGATCGACTCCCCGGCGTTTGCCCGGGACCGAGTCGAACCCAGCGATACCTCTGCCGATGCTACGCCGGTGTCGCCTCCCATGCCAGGGGACAGCAGTCCATCCCCCGATGATGCCTACAGTTGGAGCGATCTCGATGAATCCGCCCCTGATCAGGTCCAGCCATCCAGCCCGGGTGAGGGGGGTGGCGGCACCGCTGCCGCCCAACTCAACAATCCAGATTGGATTGAGACAGAGATTCCCTACCATCCCCAGCCCCTGGGGGTGATCGACCAGATTTTTTTGCTGCTGACAGATATGCTCGGGTTATGGCGACGGGCCCTGCGATGGCTAAGAAGTCAGCTTCCCCCCGGCTGGCAAAGAAACCTCTCTGACCAACTGCTGACCGCTATGGTGCTGGGTTTGGTGGTGCTGGTAGTGGTGGTGGGCAGTCCTGCCGGGGGCAGATCGCGACCAACCCCTCTCCCCTCGGCCAGGCAGGAATCTGCCTCCCCAGCTAGTCAGGCGATCTCCCCTGCCCCGACCCCGGTAGCCACCCCTATCGCTGATATCGAGGCTCAGGTGAGTCGCATTGCTCAAGCCTACGGGGCTGAGTTAGTCACCTCTGTTGAGGTGACTCAGGCACCCCAGGGATTGGTCATTACCCTGGCGGCAGACTGGTATGGACTGCAGACCAGGCAACAGCAGCAGCTGGCTGGGGCTATCTATGAGCAAGCCCAGCCCTTGGGATTTGCCCAATTGACCCTACGGACTGCCGATGGGCTGGTGGTAGCCCGTAGCCCGGTGGTGGGAGATACCATGGTGATCTTGCATTCTGTAGGACCTGAGCCCAGCCTATTACCAGCCTAGCCATGGTCAGATTAACCGGCATCGGGGTAATTCAAGTTGGGGTTCTGGTGGCGGTGATCAGCCTGGGCACCGCCACCAGAACCCAGGCTGGATTGTGTGAAGCTAATCTGGCCCCGCAGTTAGAGGTGATGCTCAATCAGCCCCCCCTGGATCGGGCCTACGTTGGCTTTTTGCTACAAACCCAGGCGGGGCAGGGCCGTCCGCCCCGTACCCTGTATGGCTACCACAGCGATCGCCTGTTTACCCCCGCCTCCAATCTCAAGCTATTAACCACCGCCGCTGCCCTGGTTTACCTGGGCTCCGACTATCGGCTTCGTACCTCAGTCTATGGTCAGCCTGAGGCGGATGGCACTACGGATTTGCGCCTGGTGGGCAGAGGGGACCCCAGCCTCAGCGCCGATCAACTTCACGATCTAGCTCAGCAGTTAGTGGCTGCCGGGGTGACCCGGGTTCGACGACTGGTGCTAGATGATTCCTACTTTGCTGGCTTGGCCCTCAACCCCACCTGGGAATGGGAGGACTTGCAGTTTGCCTACGCCCCCGCGGTTAATAGCTTAATTTTTAATCAGAATGCCCTTAGCCTCAGCCTCACGCCCACCCGGGTTGGTCAGCCCTTGCAGATCCACTGGTCCCTGGACCCGGGGAACCCGCCTAGGATCAGTAATGACACCCTGACCGTGGCCGCAGGGGTGACCCTGGAGCCTCAGGTAGTCGGGCGATCTCAGATCTCAGGGAGTCTGCACCTGGTGGGAGAAATGACTCAGCAGGATGGCCCTCTGACCTTTGAACTGGCAGTTTTGGATCCGGCTGAAGCCTTTAGTCGAGCCGCTCAAAGGGCCCTGGGTCAGGTCGGCATCCCGGTTGGGTCAACGGTGATTACGCCTGTCCCTGCCCCTCTCAACCAACCAGAACTGGCGAGGGTACTTTCCCCTCCCCTGGGGCAGTTACTCGTGCCGGCAAATCGAGACAGCCATAATCTCTATGCCGAGGTCTTACTCAAGACCCTGGCCATGCAGACCACCCCTACCCGCCCTGATCAGGCTAGTCAGGCTGGTACCGATGCGGTTAAAACCATTTTGGGCAATTTGGGCATCAGCACCACTGGCTGGGTGCTGGTGGATGGGTCTGGCCTATCGCGCCATAATCTGGTTAACCCTGAAGCCCTGGTACAAACCCTCCAGGTCATGGCTACCCGGCCTGATGGGGCGATCTTTCGATCTTCCCTGGCGGTAGCGGGGGTGAGCGGTACCCTCAGGCATCGGTTTCAGGGCGGCCCCTTGGTCGGCCGAATTCAGGCTAAGTCTGGGGCTATGACTGGAGATGTGGCCCTGTCGGGATACCTGCAACCGCCTGACTATCAACCCCTGGTATTTAGTGTCATGATTAACCACGCCCCTGACTCCGCCAGCATTCTGCGCCAGCGAATTGACGCCCTTCTGGAATTTATTGCTCGCCTTTCTGCCACCTGTTAAGCCCGCCCTGGGGAAGGGGCACTGGCCTGGCGGAGTCGACTGCCCCCCGGCAGCCGTTGGCTAGAATCCGCCCCACCAGATCCAAAATTAAAATATAGAAATATGATTGGTTTAAAGTTTTAGGTTAGAGAGATCTGGGTAAACTGCCCTTAGTTCGTTTGCGTAGTCAGGCTTTGTCAGTTTTTGTGACTCTAACTGTGCCCAGGCCCCTAGAGACCCTCTTAATCACGTGTTAAATTGCCCGTTCTGTCAGTTCCCCATCGATCCTGGTCAGCCTGGCTGCCCCCACTGCCACCAGGCTTTGCCGATCTGGCAGAGTATTGCCTGGTCTAGCGATCGCGCCTCACCCCTGAAGTCAACCGGTGCCTATGCCGATCCAGCCTGTCGTTATCACCGCCTACATCAGCCCCAAACCACCGGCCCATCTGGAGTGATTAGCCAGCTGGTGCTGGATTGCCTGCCCCAGGCAGGTTCACCCCTGCGCCATCTGCAGGACCTCTGGCTCCATCACTCCGATCTAAATCCTCAGGATATTCCCGCCATGGCAGCCTTGCCAGTTGCTGCCCTGCCCTACCTGGCTCTGCAGAGAAGTCACTTTCCGGCGGTGCCCGAATTACATGACGTGATTACCTACCCGCCATCAGCATCGGCTGGGCAAGAGGTAATTTTAATTATGGAAGATCGCAGCGGTTGGCCCACCTTTTTACAGGCCTGGGCCAAGGCTACACTGGATCCCTTGCAACAGGTCCAATGGCTGCTGGAAATCAGTCTGCTATGGCAGGCTCTGCAACCCTGGCAAACCGAAAGTGATCTGGTTAATTTTGATCGGTTGGTTGTCAACTCTAGCCATCAGGTATGCCTGAGAGAACTCACCGGTTTCTGTCATCAATCGACTGACTTGAAGAGTTTGGGTCTGGCCTGGCAACAGCAGCTACAGCTGGCGGCGGGGATGGTTGGCTCTGCCTTTAGTCTGATATTTAACCATCTGGTTCAAGGCACCATTACCCACATTGATCAGTTGCAGACAGAGTTATTCTGTCTGGCTGATCAGATGTCTCTACCCGCCTCTACCCAGCCTCAGATATCACCGATATCCCCCCTCCAGTGCCAGCATCAGCCCAGGGGTCTGAGCCCTGACAGCAACTTGCCAGGACTGAGCCCTGATCCAGATCTGTGGTCCGGCCTTGAGTTGGGGCTAACCGATGAGCAGTTAATGCAAATTATTGAGACTCAGGCCGGTCTTGCCAATCAGGAGGACAGGGATAGCTCTCCAGCAGCCGATAGTCCTACCATGGTTTTACCCATGAAGTTGACCATGCTGGCAGATGCGGGGCAGACCCATCCAGGTCAACGCCGGGACCACAATGAAGACTGGTTTTTTAGCCAAACCGAGCTGACCAAATTAACCCATCCCGGGGGCTTTCGCCTGCAAGCCCGGGGTATTTATATTTTGTGCGATGGTATGGGGGGCCACGCCTCGGGAGAGGTGGCCAGTCAGCTAGCGGTGCAGACCCTGCGGGAGTACTTTGAGCAGCACTGGCATAGTGATGTCTTACCCGATCAGAACCTGCTGTTTGACGCGGTAGCCCGGGCTAATCAGGCTATTTTTAACGCCAATCAGTCTCAAGATAATGCTGGCATTGGCCGTATGGGCACCACTTTAATTCTAGTCTTGGTTAAAGATTTGCGCATTGCTGTGGTGCAGGTGGGGGATAGTCGTCTTTACAGCTATAACAAGCGGCAGGGATTGAGGCAAATGACCGTTGATCACGAAGTGGGGCAACGAGACATTCAGCGAGGCATCGAACCCGCGATCGCCTACGCCCGTCCTGATGCCTACCACCTCACCCAAGCCTTGGGACCTGGCGAGCTGGATAAACTAGAGCCGACGATTTTCTACGAGGAAATCCTCGAGGACACCGTGTTGATTCTCTGTTCCGATGGCCTCAGTGATCACCAGGTCTTGGAGAATCACAGTGATACTCATCTGGCTCCGCTACTCAGCTCCCGTCACAGTCTAGACCAGGGGGTAGGGGAATTAATTGATCTAGCCAACGACAAAAATGGCCACGATAATATCACCACTATTCTGGTGCGCTTTAAGTTAAGGCCCGATCTTGAACAGTTGACGTTTTAGTTGACTATTTAATTTAGTTGACTATTTAATCCTCTTCCCAAGATTGCACCGCCAACAGGTCTGCGATCGGGTCCTGGGTGGAGAACTCAAACTCCTCCAATTCCTGTTTCCAGTAGGCCCAATCATCGCCAAACAAAAAGGCAATCTTCCAGATTGGATCACTGGGTTTAATCATCTTGGACTTCTTAACCAGAGACCCCACCTGCCGTTGAAACTTCACCATGGGGTGAGCAACCAGTAAATCAGCCATTGCTTCAGTCATACTCGAATTTTTAAGTTTAGAAAAGCCTTAAAGCTAAAGGAATAGGGTCATAACCCAATGCAGACTTGAAACTTGCATGGCTACTGAGCCGAACCTTTCAACAGCAAAGCATAACACAAGCCAGAGGAAAATCAACTCGAGGATAGGTAAATCCATATCTTCTGAAAAGTTAACTCATCAATCCTCTGTCTGCACCCTGCTGCCAGGGCGGAAAACCCTACCTGCCCGCCTTCTTACTGGAAATCATCAGCTCGGGCTGATCCCTAACTCGCTAAACTGAGAATAGCTCTGCTTTTGTCTTTCTGCCATGGTTCAGTCTACTCCAGCTCATGCCGGGTCCGATCATGCCGCGCCCATTATGCTACCCCGTACCAGCGAGTCTGAAGCCCTCAAGCGAATTCGCCATACCTTTTCCCACGTGATGGCGATGGCGGTGCAAAAACTGTTTCCCCAGGCTCAGGTGACCATTGGTCCCTGGATTGACTACGGGTTTTACTACGATTTTGATAATCCCGAACCCTTCACCGCCGAAGACCTCAAAGCCATTAAAAAGGAAATGGTGAAAATCATTCATCAGAGCCTGCCGGTGATTCCCGAAACCGTCACCCGGAGCGAGGCCCAGCGCCGCATAGAAGCTCTGGGGGAGCCCTATAAGCTGGAAATTCTAGCAGATTTAAAGGAGCCGATTACCCTGTATCACCTGGGAGATCAGTGGTGGGACCTGTGTGCAGGACCCCATGTTGCTAACACCAGTGACCTCAATGCCAAAGCCTTTGATCTTGAAAGTGTGGCTGGAGCCTACTGGCGGGGTGACGAAAAGCGGGCCCAATTGCAGCGGATCTATGGCACCGCCTGGGAAACCCCTGAACAGCTCCAGGAACACCAGCGTCGGCAGGAAGAACGTAAGCGCCGGGACCATCGCAAACTGGGGAAGGAGTTGGGTCTGTTTATCTTTGCCGATGTAGTAGGACCGGGATTACCCCTGTGGACTCCCAAGGGAACGGTGCTCCGCTCTACCCTGGAGAGCTTTCTCAGAGACGAACAGTCTAAACGGGGTTACCTGGGGGTGGTGACTCCCCATATTGCCCGGGTAGACCTGTTTAAGACCTCTGGTCACTGGCAAAACTATCGTCAAGATATGTTTCCCCTGATGGCAGATAACGAAGCTGATCGCCTGGCAGAGGAGGGCTTTGTCATGAAGCCCATGAACTGCCCTTTCCATATTCAAATTTATAAGAGTGAGTTGCGGTCTTACCGAGAATTGCCCCTGCGGCTGGCGGAATTTGGTACTGTCTATCGCTATGAACAATCGGGCGAACTGGGCGGTCTGACCCGGGTGCGGGGGTTTACGGTGGATGATTCCCATCTATTTGTTCGTCCCGATCAGTTAGACGACGAGTTTCTTAAGGTGGTCGATCTGATTCTGTCGGTATTTCGCAGCCTGACTTTAAAGAACTTTAAGGCTCGGTTGAGTTTTCGTGACCCTGAATCCACTAAGTATATCGGTAGCGATGCGGTCTGGGAGACATCCCAGGGAGCCCTGCGGCGAGCGGTCCAAACTCTGGGCATGGAGTATTTTGAAGCCCCTGGGGAGGCGGCCTTTTATGGCCCTAAGCTAGATTTTATTTTTCGCGATGCCTTGGACCGGGAGTGGCAACTGGGGACCGTCCAGGTAGACTATAATCTGCCGGAACGGTTTGACCTGGAGTACGTAGCCGAGGATGGATCACGGCAGCGTCCGGTGATGATTCATCGGGCTCCTTTTGGCTCTCTGGAACGGTTGATTGGGATTTTGATCGAGGAGTTCGCCGGGGACTTTCCCCTGTGGTTGGCACCGGTTCAGATGCGGGTTTTGCCAGTAACGGCAGACCAATTGGAATTTGCCCAACAGGTCGGCGATCGCTGCCTGGCGGCAGGGGTGCGGGTGGAGGTGGACAGCAGCGGCGATCGCCTCGGTAAAATGGTGCGCAATGCCGAGAAAGCCCGAATTCCGGTGATGGCGGTGGTGGGAGCCAAAGAAGTGGAAACCACCAGCCTGAACATCCGCACCCGCCGCCAGGGAGAATTGGGGGCGCTGCCGGTGGCTGAAGTGATTGATCGCCTCAGTTTAGCCCTGGCCAACCGGGATGATTTTTAAGTTAGCTGACTGTGACCCCACTGATTACTTTGCACCGTCATTACTTTGGAGATGGACCCATGACCCGCTACGTTGGCGCTGACCCCTACCCCTATCCCTTTGATGGTGACCTGCGTCCTGCCAATACGGCCTTGATTATCATTGACATGCAGACCGATTTCTGTGGAACCGGGGGCTATGTCGATAAGATGGGCTACGATCTCAGCCTCACTCGGGCTCCCATTGAACCCATTGGCAAGGTGCTGGCCCGGATGCGGCAGATGGGGTTTACCGTGATTCATACCCGCGAAGGCCATCGTCCTGATTTGTCTGATCTGCCCGCTAACAAACGCTGGCGATCGCAGCAGATTGGGGCTGGTATTGGCGACCCTGGTCCCTGTGGCCGAATTTTGGTGCGCGGAGAGGCGGGCTGGGAGATTATTCCTGAACTGGCCCCCTTGCCGGGGGAGGTGATTATTGATAAACCAGGCAAGGGGTCTTTCTATGCCACCGATCTGGATCTGATTTTGCAGGGCAAAGCCATTCGTAACCTAATTTTGACGGGCATTACCACCGATGTCTGTGTCCACACCACGATGCGAGACGCCAACGACCGGGGCTACGAATGCTTACTGCTCTCTGACTGCACGGGCGCTACCGATTACGGTAACTACCTGGCTGCCCTTAAAATGATTAAAATGCAGGGGGGGGTATTTGGGGCCGTAGCCGACTCCCAGGCCCTGCTTAGCGCTCTCAACTGAAGCCGCAACCAGCCCCAGGAGCCCAAAAAAACAAGCCAAACTGCCCATCTGCGTGTATCCTTGAGCAGAATTACTATGCATTCTGTTTGGGGTAGCCCATGGATAAGTCCCTAAAGCCATCTTTACTGGTTATCGCCCTAATCGGTGCGATCGCGACCTTGCCCGGCCAACCCGGGGCAGACCAGGCTAAGGGACTGGCCCAGGGTGCTGTAACCCCAGGCCGCCTGCCCCCAGCCCTGGCCAAAACTGGAGAGGGGTCAAAAACCCCAGCCCAGCCATCTGCTCCTATCGCTCTCTCAAATGATGGCCAGTGGCTGGTGCGGGGTACCGAAACTGGCCAGTTAGAATGGTTAGACGGCCAGGGCAAGGTCTTGCGTATTGTTAAAGCTGCCCATAGTGCAGCGATTTCTGGGGTAGCGCTCACCCCTGACGGCCAGATTATTATTTCGGCTGCGGTAGACGGCACCCTACGGCGCTGGAACCGGGCAGGACAGCCTCTGAGCAAAGCCGTCTCCGGCCAGGGCGGGGCCATTCTGGCCCTGGCCATCAGCCCCGATGGCAGAACTGCGGTTACGGGTAACCAGCGCGGCACCATAGAACGCTGGTCAGTAGCCAATGGCAATCCCTTTACCCCGGTTATCGCCGCTGGTGGCAGTCCTATTCAGGCTATTCACTATGCAGCAGACGGTAAAAACTTCTTTACCGGCAGTGGTAAGGGTAGTCTAGCCCGCTGGTCAGCCGAGGGTGGGCTGTTAAAGCAAGTTGACGGGGCTCACCAAGGGGGCATTACCACCCTCACCACTAGTCCCTACGGTAAGGTCATCACCTCCGGTGGCGGAGACGGCATGATTCGCTCCTGGGACCAGACCACTCTGCTACCGGAAGGTAAGCCTATCTCTGCCCATCAGACTGCGGTTACGGCGATCGCCTATAGTGCCAATGGCACTACCGTAGCCACTGCAGCGGCTGATAAGAGTTTGCGGCTGTGGGGAGGAGATGGTGCGGCCCTACCCTCAGTGCCGATTGCCCTGAGCTCTGCCGCCAGCTTTTTGGGCTTTACCCCAGCGGGAAAATTGGTGATCGGCACCGCCGATCACCAGCTGACCTTCCAGCCGGGTCGGCCCGATCTTGAGAGCAAGCCCGATGTTGACCCTGCGGCCAGTCCGGTTGACCCGGTAGCTGATCTATGGAGTCAGATTCAAACTCTGCCGCCCCAGACCTGGTGGATTCTTCTAGCAGTCCCTGGGGCATTATGTTTATTCGGGTTACTGGCATCGGTCCGGCGGCCGTCAGGTCAGCCCCAGGGGGAGAGTAACCCGGTTCAGGATCAACCCCTCACCAGCGAAACCCCAGGTCAGCCCCTGGCCGCTGCCGGGATGGGGATTAACTTCTCTCAACTAGGTCAATCCCCTTCTAGTGATCAGACCCTCAGCCTGCCTCCAGAGGCAGAGCTGGTGTCCACTGTCTCCACCGATACCCCTGATGCCGCTACGCCTGATCAGTTAGAGCAGGCTCGATCGCAGATGGTGGAAGGCAAACGGCTGATGCGAGAGCAGCGCTATGATCTCGCGTTGATTCGCTTTAACACCGCTATTGAAGCCACCGAACTGGAGCGCCTCAAAGCCACTGCCCATGATCTACCAAGGGCTGGAGTCAACGTCATTGCCGCCCAGGCTCAGGCCCAGCGGGGTAACGCTCTGTTGGCCATGGAACAGATGGCAGAGGCAATGGAGAGCTATAACATTGCCCTGGGGTTCGACACCACTAATCTGGACGCCTGGTTGGGTAAAGGGCGGTTATTAAGTAAACTAGAGCGCCACGAAGAGGCCCTATTTTGCTTTGACACTGTGCTAGAAACCGATAAAACGCCGGTCCTGGCCTGGTCTGGTAAAGCTGAGGCCCTGATGCAGCTAGGTCGTCAGGCCGAAGCCCAAAGCTGCATTGATCGCGCCGTCGCCCTAGGGGGCGAGGCCTACCGTCCCCCGACTCTGACCCCAGCGGCCCTTACCCTTGGCCAGGTTCTAGAGGTGCCTGTGGATGCTATCAACCCGGCTACTAGCCCCGCCAGCGATCGGTCGCCGTCGCCTGGTGTCCTCTACGACCCTGATATTCCTCTGGAATTACAGCAAATGGTGCAGGTTTTACCATCGGCAGAGTCAGGCTGGCTGGCCGCCATACCCCCTGCCAGCCCCAGCCAGTCTGAGCCATCTCCTGAACCGCCGATACCCCTGGCCCAGTTGCCTACCCAGCCCGACCAGTCTGAGCTATCTCTTGACTTGCCTGCTGACCTGCCTGCTGACTTAGCGGTGGCCCTGGCTCAGTTGCCTACCCAGCCTGATCAGCCCGACCAGTCTGAGCTATCTCTTGACTTGCCTGCTGACTTAGCGGCGGCCCTGGCTCAGTTGCCTACCCAGCCTGATCAGCCCGACCAGTCTGAGCTATCTCTTGACTTGCCTGCTGACTTAGCGGCGGCCCTGGCCCAGTTGCCTGACCAGCCCGACCAGTCCGCTGATGTATCTCCTGACTTGCCTCCCCTGCCTAGGGACCCTGGCCCCACCCCGACCCCTTTCCCCCAGGGTGTGGAAGAGGAGTTACTCCACCAGGTAGCTCTTTCGGTGACCTTGCCGCCAGCTATTACCGATGAAATCACCCCGGTAGCGGCAACCCTAGCAGCCCTGCCCCTGGTTCTCCCAGGGGACACCTCAGCCTCACCAACGGGGGTGGGGGCATCCCCAGCTCCAGATCAGCCGCTATCTTCGCCCCCCAGTCGGCTGAGCTGGTTGCAACTATCCATTGACCAGAAGCACCCCGATCGCTTCTACGCCCGCTGGCACCTGGAGGATAGCGATCGGGATAGAGCCCGACAACAGGGAGGGCAGACTCTGGCTGTGAGGCTTTACGATGTCACCGGTCAGGGCACAGACACGCCCCTGACTGACCCTGTACAGGAACAGCGGTGTCAGGACGATCTGGCGGAGGATTGGTACCTGCCCATTCCCCAGTGGGACCGGATCTATCTAGCCGCCGTGGGATACCTGGGCGATGATAATGCCTGGTATGCCATTGCCCAGTCCCCTGAGTTGGGTGCCATCTCTGGCTAAGGGGGGGCAGCCAGGTGCCAGCCAAGCCAGAAAAGTCGTATAGTGGGGGCAGCCAAAGTCGGAAAAAGTTTCCACTGCAAGGGGGGCAGCCAGGTTGGATGGCTTGATACATTGGAGCAAACTCTGTCAACGCTGGGGGCGAGTCTGGGGGCTAATCACAATTTTGTTAGCTCTGGGTTTACCCCTGGCAGGTTGTAACCTCAGCCAGTTTACCAGGGCAGAGACGTCCCAGTCTCGCCTGGTCATCAGTACCTTGAGTGACCCTAAAACCTTTAATCCGGTTTTGAGTCAGGAGTCCCCCAACATTTTTAGCTTTACCTTTGAAGGGCTAACCACTACCGATGGTGTCACCGGCAATATGGTGCCGGCCCTGGCGGAAAGTTGGCAGACCTCTGCCGATGGCAAAACCCTGGTCTTTACCCTGCGGGAGGGATTACGGTGGAGTGACGGTGAACCACTGACGGCGGACGACGTGGTCTTTACCTATGAGGTTGTGTTTGATGCCGATATCCCCAGCAATAGTCGGGATGGTTTTCGAATTGGCTCTAAGGGGTTACTGCCCCGGGTCACCAAGCTAGATCAGCGGCGTGTGCAGTTCTCCCTACCGGAACCCTTTGCGCCCATGCTCAGGAATACAGAACTCAGTATTATTCCGGCCCATAGTCTAAGGGCCGCCGTCACCACCAAAGGGTCAGACGGTAAACCCCTATTTCTATCCACCTGGGGTACCAATACCCCGCCGCAGAAAATTATTGGTAACGGACCCTATCGCTTGAGTGAGTACATTCCAGGAGAACGGGTAATTTTTGAGCGCAACCCTTACTACTGGCGAAAGGATAAACAGGGTCGGTCCCAACCCTATATTCAGGAAATCATCTGGCAAGTGGTCACCTCTACGGATACCGCCTTGCTGCAGTTTCGCTCTGGAGGATTAGATTCGATTGGGGTACAGCCCGACTTTTTTACCCTGTTGAAACGGGAAGAAGCTCGGGGTAACTTCACTATTTATAACGGCGGTCCGGACCTGGGGACTAACTTCTTGTTTTTTAACTTGAATCAGGGCCGTCGACAAAATCAGCCCCTGGTGGATCCGATTAAGTCGAGCTGGTTTAATCGGGTGGCCTTTCGCCAGGCGATCGCCTACGGCATTGACCGCACCACCATGGTCAACAATATTTTTAAGGGGTTAGGTGAGCTTCAGTCTTCTCCGATTTCTGTGCCCAGCCCCTACTATGCCCCACCCGAGATGGGCATTCCTACTTACGACTACAACCCCTCTAAGGCTAGGGAGTTACTGCTGGCAGACGGATTCCAATACAATCCCTCAGGGCAACTGATCGATTCCCAGGGGCACCCCGTGCGCTTTACCCTGGTGACTAACTCCGGCAACAAGATGCGCGAGGCGATTGGCTCACAAATTAAAAATGACTTAGAAAAAATAGGCATTCAAGTCGATTTTCAACCCCTGGCCTTTAACCTGCTGGTGGATCGGCTCACTGATAGCCTCGACTGGGAGGCTTGCATACTAGGTCTGACCGGGGGGTTAGAACCCAATGGTGGGGCTAATGTCTGGCTACTGGATGGTTCACTCCATGCCTTTAACCAGCAAGCCCTGGCTGGCCAAGAGGCTCTGCAGGGCTGGCAGGCCTCCGAATGGGAAAAACGTATTGCCGATCTCTACGTGCAGGCGGCCCAGGAGGTAAATGACCAAAAACGCTTTGATCTCTACAGGGAAACCCAGCAGATTTCCCAAGAGTATCTACCCTTTATCTACCTGGTCAATAATTTGTCCCTGACCGCCGTCCGCAATAGTGTCAAGGGGGTTAAGTATACCGCCATTGGGGGAGCATTGTGGAATGTCTACGAGCTTACCCTGGAGTCACCACCCGGTTAATTACCGTTCCGTGGTAGAACCAGAATGGTGTGATTGGGGTCGGTGGCGATGGGGTTACGCATTGGCAATGGCTACGATATTCATTGTCTGGTGAGGGGACGACCCTTAATTTTAGGAGGGGTAACCATTCCCCACGATCGCGGTCTGGAGGGCCACAGCGATGCCGATGTCCTCACCCACGCTGTTATGGATGCCCTGCTGGGGGCCCTCAGTCTGGGGGATATTGGCCTCTACTTTCCCCCCGGCGATCCTCAGTGGGCTGGGGCCGATAGTCTCAAACTGCTAGCCCAGGTACGGGCTATGGTGGAGCAACGGGGCTGGCAGGTCGGCAACGTGGATACGGTGATCGTGGCGGAGCAACCCAAACTCAAGCCCCATATTGCGGCCATGCGATCGCGGCTGGCAGAGGTGTTGCAGGTGGATACCGATCAGGTGGGGATTAAGGCCACCACCAATGAAGGGCTGGGGCCGGTGGGTCGGCAGGAGGGCATTGCGGTCTACGCCGTAGTCCTATTGACCCACCAGTAATTCTAGAATTTATGACTACAATGGGGCTTGTACCTCCGTTCTCCCCCTTCCGTCAGGCATTACCGCTGCCATGACCCCCCCCAATCCCCCCCGGACCTTGCTGAAAACTATCACCCAGGCTCTGCAAGCCGTTCCTGCCCGCGTTGACTTTGGCCGACTGGCGGTCAAGCCCGGGGCCCGGACAGCGGAGTTGCAGGTGATTGTTAATGGCGAGCAGACCACCTATCCCCTGCTGGGCGATCACTACATTCTGGGCCGTAGTTCCAGTCAGTGTGATATTGTCGCCTCCAGCCCCATCGTTAGCCAGGTCCATGGGACCCTGACCCGTGATCCGAACCGGCCAGGGCAGCCCTTCATTCTCAAGGATCGCAGCTCCACAAACGGTATTTACCGGGGTAAAAGACGCCTAGAACGTGCCGTCATGAACCATGGCGATGTCTATACCCTGGGGCCTGGCGATCTCTTAGATGGCGTGACCCTGCGCTACCTGGATCCTCCACCCTGGTATGTGAACCTGGGCCGCTATACCCTCTATGGCTTTACCGGCCTATCCCTGGCCCTGGGGGCCTGGATTGTGGCAGTCGAATGGCCGAAAATTCCCCTGCGCCCCTTACCTCAGTCGGTGCAGGGTCCCGTCATGGTATTTGCTCGGGAGGGGGGTCAGCTGGTGCCCCTGCGTCCCCAGCGCAGTCAGAGTCATCAAGAATTACCTGGGTTATCTTCCTTCTCAGCCTACCTGCCCAAGGCCCTGGTCGCCTCCGAAGACACCCGCTACTACTGGCATCTGGGGGTTGACCCGATTGGCATTGTCAGGGCTTCTTGGGTTAATTTGCAAGGCCGGGAAATTCGTCAGGGCGGCAGCACCATTACCCAGCAGTTGGCCCGCAGTCTGTATCGGGAGTATGTTGGTTCGGAAGACTCCGCTGGGCGCAAAATCCGTGAGGCGATCGTCGCCCTCAAGCTAGAGACCTTCTACAGTAAAAACTACTTACTCCTCACCTATCTGAACCGGGTTTATCTAGGGGAAAGTCTCTATGGTTTTGAGGATGCAGCGCGATTTTATTTTAATAAGTCCAGCCATGACCTGACCCTCTCGGAGGCCGCCACCCTGGTGGGGATTTTGCCTGCTCCTAATGCCTTTAATCCGGTGCAAAGCTACGATACCGCCATTGATTATCGCAATCGGGTGCTAGACCGGATGGTGGCCCTGGGGATGGTTAGCCAGGAAGAAGCGCGGCGGGCGCGGCGATCGCGGATTGAAATTAGTCCCGAAGCCACCCGCCAGCTCAGCCGTACCCGGGCCCCCTACTTCTACAGCTACATTTTTGAGGAGCTAGAGGCGGTGTTGGGAAGCGCCCTGGCCCAGGAAGGTAACTTTTTTGTGGAAACCGGGTTAGATCTAAGTCTGCAAAAGACCGCCGAGAAAACCCTGGCGGAGGATGTCGCCCGCCAGGGGGCTAAACTGGCCTATTCCCAGGGGGCTCTGGTTAGCCTCCATACCCCCAGCGGAGAAATTCGGGCCCTGGTGGGGGGAGTGAATTTCTCTAGCAGCCAGTTTAACCGTGCTTCCCAGGCACTGCGCCAACCCGGTTCCACCTTCAAGCTGTTCACCTATGGGGCCGCCCTAGAGGCGGGTTTGGCCCCCAGCCGGAGTTTTTCCTGTGATCCCCTGGTTTGGAATGGGCAGCGTTTTGCCGGCTGCCGGTCTGGTTCCCAACCCCTGGATATGTACGCTGCGATGGCCCGTTCGGAGAACGTGGTGGCCCTCCGGATCGCCCAGGAGGTTGGCCTGGATCGGGTCATAAACCTGGCCCAACGGTTAGGCATTAGCTCCAAACTACGGCCCTCGCCGGGCCTGTCCCTGGGGGAGAGTGAAGTCACCCCGCTGGAGTTGACGGGGGCCTTTGCCGCTGTCTACAACAACGGTGTCTGGAACCGCCCCCACGGTATTACCCGAGTTTTAGATAGCAGTGACTGTGCTGATCCTAACCAGGTGGACAGCTGCCGGGTGATCTATGAATTTGGCCAGGCTGGAGATGGTAACCACCCGGCCCTGGACCCATCTGTTACCCGCACCCTGGTGGGGTTGTTGCAGGGAGTGGTGCAGGGGGGGACGGGGCGCAATGCCTTTTTGGGCTTGGGAGAAGGGGGTAAAACCGGTACCACCGATAATAACCGCGACCTCTGGTTTGTTGGGTTTCTGCCACCCCAGAACCTGACTACAGGGATCTGGCTGGGGAATGATGACAATAGTCCTACCCAGGGCAGCAGCGGTCAGGCCGCGGCCGTATGGGCAGCCTATATGGGTCAGCTAATGCGGTGAAAGCACTTACCGATCGGCCTGCAAGCGTTCAATTTGATCGATTACCTGCCTGATTTCAAAGCTGTCAGATGCCTCAGGACTCTCCTGCAGGTAGTGTTGTAGGTCCCCACGGGCCTGCTCTAGATCGCCCTGCTGGTAGTAGATCAGACCCCGATCGCGCCACTCGGAAACCGCCTGCGGGTAAATCAACAAAATTCGATCAATCGCCGCCAGGGCCTTGGTGGCTTGACGGCGCTGAAGATAAATCATTTTCAGATTGGCCAGCATCCTCACCACAAAGGTCTTGGGGCTGATGGGCTGGAGATGGCTGGGTTCTAGCTGAATTCCCTGACCAAAGAGTTGCTGGCAGCGATCGCGGCAATCCTGTTCAAATAGAATCTCCCCCTGATGGAAGGGATCGACAAAGATGGCCATATCCTCCAGGGTAGGACGCACTAAAAAATGCCCCGGCATACCGACTCCAGCCATGGGAAACCCGACCCGACCCGCCAGTTCTAGATAGATCAGGGAAAGGCTGATGGGAATCCCCAGGCGGCGGGTGAGCACGTCATTTAAAAAACTATTGCAGGGGTCGTAGTAGTCGGCCTGGTTGCCCCGAAATTTCAACTCCTCAAACAGGTATTGATTAATGGCACCAATCATTTTCAAGGGATAGGACTGGGCCGGCAACCGCCGTTTGAGGGCCGCGGCCATGGTGTCTAACTGGGTTAGATAGCTGGTGACATCCAGGTCCGGATATTCCTCCTCAGCAATATAGAGGGCGGCCCTGGCCAGGTTAACCTGATCGGGGGGTTGCTGCAGTTCTTGATATAGGCGGTGACGAGGTTGGAGAAGCTGGGTCATAGTCCTATAACTTATCAAGCCCTGCCCCGGTAATCAATAGAGGGGGGCTGGGGACAAGGCAGGTACCCAGGAATCCTGCGGTCGATCGACCACAATCGCTATGCCGGTATACACTCAATGTATCTCTTTATCTTTACCCTAAGACTGCTTACAAGTCTGCCTGTCCCATGGTCAAGTCCCCCCTGCCTGAATCTACGGTGATGACCGGTGCCCAGATTCGCGAGACCTTTCTGAAGTTTTATGCAGCCCGAGGTCACGCCATCAAACCCAGTGCCTCCCTGGTGCCGGAAGATCCCACGGTGTTACTGACCATTGCCGGGATGCTGCCCTTCAAGCCGATTTTTTTGGGTCAGCGTCAGGCCGATGTGAATCGGGCCGTCAGCAGTCAGAAATGTATTCGCACTAACGACATTGAAAACGTTGGCCGCACCGCTCGCCACCACACCTTCTTTGAAATGCTGGGCAATTTTAGCTTTGGCGATTATTTCAAGGAACAGGCGATCGCTTGGGCCTGGGAACTCTCTACCCAGGTTTTTCATCTCCCCCCCCATCGTCTGGTGGTGAGCGTCTTCCGGGAGGATGACGATGCCTTTGCCATCTGGCGCGATCAGATTGGCATTCCCCCCCACCGCATCATCCGCATGGGGGAAGCGGATAACTTCTGGGCCTCCGGTCCCACCGGCCCCTGCGGCCCCTGCTCTGAGATTTACTATGACTTCCATCCTGAGCGGGGAGATGGGGTGATCGATCTGGAGGATGACTCCCGCTTCATTGAGTTCTATAACCTGGTGTTCATGCAGTACAACCGGGATGGGGAAGGACACCTCACTCCCCTCCAGAACCAGAACATCGACACCGGTTTGGGCCTGGAACGGATGGCCCAGATCCTGCAGCAGGTGCCCAACAACTACGAAACCGACCTGATTTTTCCCATCATTGAAACCGCCGCCCGATTGGCGGGGGTGGTCTACGGGGACTGCGACGCCCCCACCCAGGTTTCCCTCAAGGTGATTGGCGACCATAGTCGGGCGGTGGTGCACATGATTGCCGATGGGATTACCGCCTCCAACGTGGGGCGGGGCTATGTGCTGCGGCGGTTAATTCGCCGGGTAGTGCGCCATGGTCGCCTAATTGGTATCCAGGGAGCCTTTATCAGCCAGGTGGCGGAAACCGCCATTCAACTGGCCCAAACCACCTTTCCCAACACTCGGGAACGAGCCGCGGCTATCACTGCCGAGCTCGACCGAGAAGAAGCCCGCTTCTTAGAAACCCTGGAGCGGGGCGAAAAGCTCCTGGCCGATATCCTGGAGCGAGAACGCCTCACCCCAGCTCGACAAATCTCTGGTGCCGATGCCTTTGTCCTTTACGACACCTACGGTTTTCCTTTGGAGTTAACCCAGGAGGTGGCCGAAGAGCAGGGCTTAACCGTCGATCTGGCGGGCTTTGAAGCGGCCATGGCGGAACAGCGCCAACGCTCCCAGGCCGCCCACGAAACCATTGACTTGACGGTGCAGGGTAGCCTGGACAGCCTGGCGGACCACATCCACTCAACCCAGTTTGTGGGCTACAGCAGCGCCAGTACCAGCAGTCAGGTGGTTGCCCTGTTGGTGGCAGGTCATGGGGTTGATCGGGCCAGCGCTGGCCAGACGGTCCAGGTGGTCCTCGATCAAACGCCCTTCTACGCCGAATCCGGGGGACAGATTGGCGATCGCGGTTACCTGTCAGGGGCGGCGGTGCTGATGCAGGTAGAGGATGTTAAAAAAGATAGTGACTTCTTTGTCCACCTTGGCCGGATTGAACGGGGCACCCTGGCGGTGGGCGATCGGCTGACTGCCCAGATCGATCAGGCCTGTCGGCGCCGGGCCCAGGCCAACCACAGCGCTACCCACTTGTTGCAGGCCGCCCTCAAGAAACTGGTGGATCCCACCATTTCCCAGGCTGGGTCCCTGGTCGCCTTTGACCGTTTGCGCTTTGACTTTAACTGCCCCCGTCCCCTCAGCAGCGATGAGGTGCAGCAGGTAGAAGACCAGGTGAATCAGTGGATTGGCGAAGCTCACCCCGCCGAGGTGGCGGTGATGGCCCTGGAGGAGGCTAGGCAGAAGGGGGCGATCGCCATGTTTGGCGAGAAATATGGCGCAGAGGTACGGGTGATTGACTTTCCGGGGGTTTCCATGGAACTGTGCGGCGGTACCCACGTCGCTAACACCGCTGCCATTGGTTTGTTTAAGATCATTGCTGAGACGGGGGTGGCCTCTGGTATTCGCCGCATTGAGGCGGTGGCCGGGCCAGCCGTCCTGCCTTACCTGAATTTGCGGGATCGGGTGGTGCGCGACCTCTGCGATCGCTTTAAGGTCAAACCCGAAGCCATTGGCGATCGCATCACCAGCCTCCAGGCCGAACTGAAACAAACCCAGAAGGATCTGGCGGAACTCCAGGCGGAACTGTCGGTGATCAAGGCCGACCAACTCCTCCCCGAGGCTGTCACCGTGGGTGGGCTCAAGGTTTTGGTGGCCGAACTGCCGGGGAGTAGCGCCGAAGCGCTGAAAACCGCTGGAGAACGCCTGCTCCAGAAGCTAGGGGCGGGGGCCGTGGTGCTGGGAACGGTGCCGGAACCCGACAAAGTCAGCCTGGTGGCAGCCTTTAGCCCCGAGGCGATCGCCGCCAACCTGCAGGCGGGTAAATTTATCGGGGCCATTGCCAAACTCTGCGGCGGTGGCGGGGGCGGCAAGGCCAACCTGGCCCAGGCTGGTGGTCGCGATAGTCAGAAACTACCAGAAGCGTTAGAAATCGCAAAACAACAATTGTTAGCCGCCCTGCAGAAAAGTCCCTGAATTATGCCAGGGTAAGGTATGTCACTGTCCAGAAGGAGATCCTATGCGCCTCTCCCACTACGAAACAGACTTTTTTAACCGCCTTAAAAACGTTCGCCTCTCCACCCGTGACCAGGCAGAGATTCGCCTGCGATCGCCAGTCCTGGCCGATGCCCTGGCGGACTATCAGCAAAAACATGTGCCCTACCAACCAGCCATTGCCGATCTGAGAAATATTTTGCCCGAGCTCCATCCCCACCAGATTCGCCAGCAGCAACAGCTAGAGCAGCTACAGCGGCTGGGCTACCCCCTCGATCTGGAGGGACTCAAAATCAATAACCCCTGGGTTGCCTATAATCTACCGGCAATTCTGATCATCGAGCAGATTCGCCCCGACTGGGCAGCCATTCTCAAAACCCTGGCTAGCCGTCGCTGTGCCCCTCGCCAGCAATCTTGACCTGGGTTGCCAGCACCAAAACTCCTTAACAATAGATTAAGAATAATAGATGCTTGAGCCATATGGAAAAGCAAGATCCTCCCCTGTGATCTACAGAAGAAGGTCTGAAGGTTCCCCGCAGCGCCGTCTTACCTCAGTCTTCGACCTGGATAAACCAGGTGGGTACCTTGGGGTCCGACTTAAAGTTTCCAGGTCTGAGCCTGGTCTACTGCCGCCGACCCAACTCGGTTCCCGTTCAGAAGAAACATAGATCGTAAAACATTATTGGCAGTCACCAACGCCGTAGTGGAACCTCTGCCATCATAACTAATTCGCCCCCTTTCCTGATAGAGGGTCAGACAGAATGTCACCAAATTGGAAGACTGTGCTGTAATGGGTCATGATTGAGCACCCTAATTCTCCTCCAGGTTCTATGGTCTCCCAGTCCCCTTTTACTCCAACCACGGATTTGCCGCCCCAAAGCCCTGAAAAATTGGTGCCTGAACAGGTTCATCTAAAAAATGAAGACGGTCAGCTAGTGTTAAGGTTGCCCTCACCTGTCCAGGGGGCCCTACCACCATGGGAAGATCTGTTGCTGCAGCTGAAACAACGACTGGAGTCCAGTGAGCGATTTTGGCAACCCCACAGTGCCTTGCAGCTGCAATCGGGGGACCGGCTTTTAGATAGCCGCCAGCTCCAGGCCCTGGTGGAAACCCTGGGGGAAGCCCAGTTGCTACTCAAGCGCGTAATTACCAGCCGTCGTCAAACCGCCATGGCTGCCATTACCCTCGGCTGTTCTGTTGATCAGCTGACGGATATGGAGTACCTGAATCAATCTATCCCCACTCCGGGTCAGCCCCTGGCATCTCCCCTCTATCTGCAAACGACGGTGCGTTCTGGGATCGATATTCGCCATCCTGGTACCATTATGATTCTTGGGGATACCAATCCCGGTAGTGCCCTGATAGCCGACGGCGATATTGTAGTCTGGGGTCGACTCCGAGGCTTAGCCCATGCTGGTGCTGGAGGCAACCGGCAGTGCCGGATTATGGCCCTGCAAATGCAGCCCACCCAGCTGCGGATTGCCGATTTAGTGGCCCGTCCTCCCGATAGCGCTACCACTCAGTACGGCCCAGAAGTTGCCTACATTGGCGATAATCAGGGAATTCGTATCGCTCTGGCGGAGGATTTTATGCGCCAACAGTTGACCCCCCGTGGTTTGGGATTTGACCCCTGAGCTGAGGGCACTGTCCTGAGTTACCCTTAGAATTTCTTGAGTTGTTATCTACAGGTTAGAACCTTAATTAGCCCATGACTCGCATCATTGTAATGACCTCCGGTAAGGGTGGAGTCGGTAAAACCACCTGCACAGCCAACCTGGGAATGGCCTTAGCTCAACGTAACCAAAAGGTGGTCGTAATTGATGCTGACTTTGGTCTGCGTAATCTCGATCTGCTACTAGGGTTAGAAAATCGCATCGTCTATACGGCTCTAGATGTGCTGGCGGGCGATTGCTCGGTGGAAAAAGCCCTGGTTAGAGATAAACGGCAGTCTACCCTGGCCATGCTGGCGGCGGCTCAAAGTCGCACTAAGGAAGGGATTACCCCTGAGCAAATGAGGGAACTGGTGACCGGCTTAAAGGGCCAGTACGATTTTATTTTGATTGACTGTCCCGCTGGCATCGAAATGGGGTTTCAAAATGCTATCGCTCCTGCGAACGAGGCGATCGTGGTGACCACCCCAGAGGTATCGGCGGTACGGGACGCCGACCGGGTGGTGGGGCTCTTGGAAGCGAGCGATGTGCGGCACACCAAGCTGTTGATCAACCGTCTTAAACCCGCCATGGTCCAGGAAGAACAGATGATGTCCGTGCGGGATGTGTTGGATATTTTGGCCGTTCCCCTGCTGGGGGTGATTCCTGACGATGAACGGGTGATTATTGCCTCTAACCGGGGTGAACCGCTGGTCTTGGATAACAAATTATCTCTGGCGGGGGTAGCCTTTAATAACGTCGCCCGACGGCTGTTGGGAGAGGAAGTTCCCCTGTTAGACCTGACCGCTCCCCAAGATGACCTGTTTAGTCGTCTGCGTCGGTTTTTACGGGGTTAACCTAGAACCAGCTCCCGATTATGGTCTTAACGTCCTCCCTATTGAGCTAGCTGCCATGATTAGTGATCTTCTTGATAAGCTGTTTACGCCCCAGCGCACCAATGGCAGCCGGGAGTCGGCAAAGCAGCGGTTACAGTTTGTTCTGGCCCACGATCGCACCGATCTTACCCCTGAACTGGTGGAAAAAATGCGCCAGGAAATTTTGCAGGTGGTCTCCCGCTATGTTGAATTAGACCAAGAGAATCTGGAGTTTTCTCTAGAAAGTGACCAGCGCGTCACCGCTCTAATCGCCAACTTACCCATCCGACGAATTCGCCACGAACCCCTGGAAATCGCCCCTGAGCCTAAGGCTAATGCTTCTGTTTCCCTGGAGCCCCCCCTGTAGCCCATGGCTAGTCCTGGTGATGTCTGTCAGTCTGGCAGTCCCCTGGCAGACTGTGTGAGTAGCCTGGCTTTAGCCAGCCTGGAGCGCCATATCTTTCTCTGCGCTGACCAAACCAAGCCCAAGTGCTGCGATAAACTGACTAGCCTGGCGGCCTGGGACTATCTCAAAGGGCGCCTGAGGGAGTTAGAGCTTGACATTCCCATCCAAACCCGGCCTACCTCTGTGTTTCGCACCAAGGCCAATTGTTTACGCATATGTCAGCAGGGGCCCATCCTGCTGGTCTATCCCGAGGGGGTTTGGTACCACAGTGCCACCCCCGAGGTGATTGAACGCATTATTCAAGAGCATTTGATCGGCGGCCAGGTGGTTCACCAGTTCGCGTTTTTCACCCATCCCTTAACGCTATGATTAAACCGGGGAATTTTGCACCGCGTAGTAACGATACCTATGGTTTCAGATAGCAGTACCCTGGAGGACTGGCGTCAGCAGCTCGGCAGCGATGAGCTTAAACAGCAGCTTTCAGCGGCCCACGCCCTGGTCGCCTCGGGGGAGCCAGGGGTGGAGGTGCTCCAGGCCACCCTGTTAAACCGGCAGCACCACTCACCCACCATTCTGGATGGTCGTATAGTTCAGCTGCTCTACGCCCTCCAGCAGCCCCCTATCCTTGGTTTTTTAAATCACCACTGGCCCCAGGGGCGCCTGGCCACCCCTTCAGAACGGGCCCTTGACTATACCCTCCTCCAGCAGTCCCTGGTGCGGCAGGCCTTTCAAGAGGCCGATCGCCTGACCCTGATGAAGTTGTGTGAGCTGGCGGGACCGACGGCCATTAACCGTAAGTGGGTCTATTTCACAGAGGTAGAGCAGTTTCCTAAAACCGATCTGCAAACCATTGATCGCCTCTGGCTGATCTACTCTGAGGGCAAGTTTGGCTTTTCGGTGCAACGGCGTCTCTGGCTGAGCCTGGGTCAAAATTGGGAGAAACTCTGGCCCCGCCTGGCCTGGAAAGAGAATAACCTCTGGACCCGCTATCCGACTGGGTTTACCTGGGACTTGAGTGCCCCCGACGGCCATTTACCCCTTTCTAACCAATTGCGGGGAGTCCGTATGATGGCGGCCCTGCTGGGCCATCCTGCCTGGCTAGAGAAGGACTAGGCCGTGGCCAAACAACAGCTCAAATCAAATCGGCCCGCTAAGTTATGTCTGGTATGTCAGCGCCCCTTTACCTGGCGTAAAAAGTGGGCCAACTGCTGGGATGAGGTGAAGTACTGCTCAGAACGATGCCGTCGCGATCGCCAGAGTAAAGGTGATCACACCGGAGATTGACGCCCTCCCCTGGTTCACTGGAGGCTATCCAGTTCCCTTCTTACCGCCAGGGTAGCGGCCAGTAAAGCGGTGCCGCTAAAGACCAGGCTAATGCCCACGTACAGACCAATCAGCCAGGGGGCGCTAAAGGGCCAGGAATTCAGTACCAAAATTCCCAGAATCATGGTGATGATGCCGTTGAGGATGACCAACCAAGACATACTGCGCCCGGAGCGGTTGGTGAAGCCCATCATAATGGTGAAAGCACCCTCAGCAATAAACAGAATGCCGAAGGCCAGGGTTAGAACCAGTAGGGCCTGATTGCCATGGGTTAAAATATATACACCCGTTATGCCATAGGCGATACCAATAACTAAGTTGAGCCAAAGTCCCTTGACCGGTCTTGATCGAAACGATTTTGTGACCATCACCAGGCCGCTCATTAAGGCCAGCCAGCCCATAGCGGAGGTGAAAAAGGTGGCGGCAAAGGTGGGGGCGAAAATTGCCAGGATTCCTAAAATCACCAAGGCTAGACTCAGGCCGATTAACCAACGAAGGGATTTGCCTACCTCGGTGGTTGATATAAGTTCTGACGCCATTTTACATACCTCTGAGTTATCGGGCAGGGCATCAAGGGCCTTGGTGGCCACAGAAAAGCATAGCTTGGGTGAGAACCTTGCCCTGACCTTTCCTTTGATCGAACCATCAATCCCCATCAATAGTAGTTTAATTAGTAGTTTAATTTTTAAATGTAAGGGGAGGTTGGTTCTCACCACCGGTGCAATGCTCGGCTGGGGGTTTGGCCTCTGCCAGGTAAGCGTTACCGAACTCAGGGAGGTAAGTAGTCAGAGTCACCCGTAGCATTAAACCGAAATCCAGGGGCCTGGTAATCTTCTGGCAAATAATCGGCAGGAATCGTGCTGCGGTTGCCGTCTCGCATAGCCAGATAGCCAGGAGAGAGAATTTCAATGCCGGCTTGATTACATTGGTCTTGAATATTCTGATGCAGGGCTGAATAGATAGCAGGCATGTTCTCTGAACAGTCTGTATAGGCATTTAACTCGTAGCTGACGTTAAAGTCATTAAGGGCTGTTTGTAAGACAAAAGGCGACGGAGATGGCAAAATATCGGGGGTGGCGGCAGCTGCCGCGATCAAAGCTTTGTGTACGGCTGGCCAGGGAATGTCATAACCAAGGGTGATGGTGGTGTGTAAAATTAAGCCCGTTGCATCACGTTTATCCTTTGCTAGAGAACTATAGTTAATGATGTTACTGGTAACTACAGTGGCATTGGGAATCGTGATTACTTCATTTTTAGGGGTGCGAATGCGGGTGACTAATAGGTCTTTTGAAACCACAATTCCCACCAGGTCGCCAATCTTTACCATGTCACTCAGTTGAAAGCTGCGAGTATAGACTGCAACCACACCTCCGACGATGTTAGCTACGGTGCTGGCAGCCCCAAAGGTGACTAAAGCACTAATTAGTAGAGATACCCCTTGAAAGGCAGGGGACTGGAATCCTGGTAGAAATGGTAGGGCGATCGCAAAGGCGAGGGCGATCACAAAAAAACTAACCAATCTAAAGGTCATCTCAATCCAGTCAGGATATAGCCAGGAGACAGTGATATTACCCCGCTCGATTTCCCTAAAGAATAGACGAGTAAAGGCCAGAATTTCGCGGGTGATAAAAATAATCAGGACTAAAAGAATTAAATTTGGAAGATAGGCAATAATCGCCCTAATAATTTGGTTGAATATGGTTCTAATCAGGGCCCAAAAATTTTCTGACAGTGGTTCAGTCCAGGGGAAAAAGCTCAAGATTAGAAAAAAGTAGAAACCCATTAATACTAAATTGAGAATATTGCGGCCCAGATCGAAAAACCGCAAAAATAACTCCAGAAAGGGTGACAAGGATAGGAACCGAGTGCCCCGTAAGCCCCGCAGGGATTCAGGGCTACCTATCCACTGATGGAGGCGATTGAGAGTCAGGGCGTAGCCTCGATCGCCTAGTCTAAAGGCCATAATCAGCCCCAAACTGGCCAAAATAGTATATAAAATGGCTTTCAAAATTTTTTGGGGACTGCGTTCAGCCCGGTAGGTTTCCAGGGCCGTCCGAATTTTTTGGATATAGCTGGCGGCCAGTTTTTCCTGACTTTGCTGGGCTACCTCCCCATCTTTAGGGGTAATAGTTGCAATCGCGATCGGGGGCTGGGTGTCAGCCACAATTAAAAGATTGGGCTGATCGGCCTCAACCTTAAAAGCAGGTACGGGGTCCCGAATTTTTTCGGCAATTCGTTTCAGCCGTTGATTGATTAACTTAGCCCGGTCTGAGGCAGACAGGGTACCCAAGCTGGTTTTGACCTCAAATAGGGGATCTCCCCCGAGTTCGACGGTGGTAGGTGTAACCCCTGAGATCACCTGCTCTAATTCCGAGGGGTTAGCTGCCCGGGCGGCATTCGCCTGGCTCTGGGCGACTGTGGTCAGGGGTAAAGACAACAGTAGGACTACTAATCCAGCCCATAACCCTAGCCTCCATGGATCAAAACGTCGTCTCATTGTCGTTAGAGGGGCCCCTTTTTCCTGATCTATTTTCTATTTAGTGGGCTGGCAGCCTGGGTCGAACCTATCTCCCAGTCGTTATAGCTTAGCCGCATTAACCTGAGTTTTAGAGAGCAACTGGCGAATCAGCCAGATTGCCTGCCAGTCCCCAAGGCCAGGGATCACAGCCGATATCTGGTGTCCTTTTGGTATTCCTCTGCCTGGCTAGGGCTGGAGCGCGGTGTACAGGGTGATCACCATCAGGTAAAGGGGCACCGCCATGGAGATCATCCCCAGGGTGAAGCGGCTATCTAGTTGATGTTCCTGGCAGAAGAGAATGGCCAGCAGACTGGGGGGCAGAGCTGCCCCTAGTAAAACCACGGTTTGCTCTAGTCCTTGCAGGCCCAGCAGGCGACTGGCCAGCCAGCCCAGCCCCAGACCACAGGCGATTTTAGCCAGGGCCAGGCCACCGTAGAGGGGCAGGCCAGAGAACTCTACTCTCAAGGTTATCCCCAGCAGCAGTAACACCAACAGCAGAAACCCCGCTGCCGGAATTTGCAGGAGATCCAGCAGCGGCTGCGATCGCTCCCCTAGCAGGTTGAGGGCCAGACCCGCCACGATCGCCCAGAAAAAAGGGGTTTTCACCAGGTTCTCGGCGATTTGCCCCGGGGTGATAGGCTCTGGTCCGAACCAGGCGGCCAGACTGTAGACCACCGTTAGTAGGTAGATGGCCTGGGCCAGGTCAAATAGCACTAACCGACTTAGCCCCGACTCCCCCGTGGCTAGTAGCACCAGGGGATAGCCGATCGCCCCACCCTCAAAGGAGGCGAAACAGGTGATCAAGGCTCCAGCCCGGGGGCCTTGCAAACCCAGCAGGGTCACCCCCAGGCCGGCAATCAGGGTCAGCCCCAGCACTACCACTAGGGCGCAGAGGGGCAGGGCGATCAGATCGGCAGTTATCGAGGCGGTGGCCAGGGTCTTCATAATCACCGCCGGAATTGCCACATGGGTCAGCAGTTTGCCCAGGGTTTGCTGGTCTTGGGGCCCCAACACCCCCGCCCGCTTGAGGCCAAACCCCAGCCCCACCACCATGATCATGGCCAATAGTTGTCTTACCATAGGGTAGGGTCGTTGGGCGATGTTGGGGGGCATGCCTGAGGGTGGCTCCCGCTCCCAGGGGGGAGATAACCCTTAAGTTTTTTGGAAGGAACTCGGGGACCCGGGCTGTCGCTGTGGGACATTAAAAAAACTAAACCCTACCATACCAGGCTTTGCTGCCCCCTGAGGGACTCCGGGGCGATCGACCTGGTTAAGCTGGGGATTCACTACAATGCAGAGCTGTGTACAACTCTAGCCACGGCCAGAGGGGCAATGGGAGTCAGCCAGCCCAGGCACCCGAGTCTAATTCCGGACAATTTGTTGTCTGTGGTCTGGGCAGTTTAGGGCAATACTGCGCCGCTGCCCTGAAGCAGTTTGGCCTGTCGGTTACGGCGATTGATGGGACGCCGCCCCAGTACTGGGACATTCCGGAGCTACCTGATATTGTCGATCGGCTGTTAATTGGCGATTGTCGTTATCTGAAAACCTTGGAAGAGGCTGGGGTGCCTGGTTGCCGGGCGGTTTTGATTGTAACCAGCGAGGAACGGGTCAATATTGAGATTGCCTTTGCGGTGCGATCTCTGACCCCTAATGCCCGTCTGGTGGTGCTGTCTTCCCAGGAAAACCTTAACCGGCTGTTGGTACAACAACTGGGAGATTTTGTTGCCTTCGCCCCTACCCAATTTCCGGCTAAGGCCTTTGCCCTGGCGGCCTTGGGTCAAGAAATTCGCAGTTTTTTTACCCTGCACGGCCACTTATTTCGGGTGGTCCAGGTAGATATTCATAGTCAGCACCGATGGTGCAATTACCGCTTGCTGCAGGATTTAAACACCTCCACCCGGAGAGTTTTAGAGTATCAGGCCAGGGGCGCCCGGCCGGCCCAGACCAGGTACCATTGGCACCCCAATACCCGGATTCAGGCTGGCGACAGCATCACCTATATTGAGACCACTGCTCTCATTGAGCCTGAGGCCACCCGCACCCGTCGCCCCCACTTGTCTAACTGGCGAGATCGGCTCCCCTCCCTTAGCCCTCAGACCCTTGCCCTGGCCGCCAGGCAGCTTTGGGAAAGGCTTCAACAACATCAAACCCAGCAGGTGGCCTGGCTCAGTGCCTTAATTATGGGAGTGCTGTTTTTACTGGGCACCTTGCTATACAAACTGGAGTATGCCGATATTGGTCTTCAAGACGCCTTAAACGTGGCCTTGGTGCTGGCCATCGGCGGCTTTGACAACCTGTTTGGCCAGCTCAAACTGCCCTTTCCCATTCCCTGGTGGTTATATCTCTACAGTATTAGTCTCACGGTGGCAGGCACGGTTTTCATTGGGGTGCTCTATGCCATACTAACGGAGCGAGTGCTGGCGGCCAGATTTGAGTTTCTGCAGCGGCGATCGCCCTTGCCGCGTAAACACCATGTCGTTCTGATTGGCTTAACGGCCATTGGCCAGCAGGTCGCCACCTTACTGCAACACTTAAAACACCCGGTGGTAGGCATTAGCAGTAAAACCCCCGACCCAGGCATGTTACCCACCATGCCCCTGGTGATTGGCGACTTGAAAAATTCCCTACAACGGGTTCATCTGGCCACCGCCAGTAGCCTGCTGATGCTGACTGACGATGAGGTCGCCAATCTAGAACTTGGGCTTATGGCCCATGCCGCTAACCCTGCCATTAATCTGGTGATTGGCACCCAAAAGCCCGGCTTTGCCCGCAATGTTTCCCAACTGTTGCCCTACGCCCGGGTGCTAGAAATTAACGCCCTAACCGCAGAGGCGTTTGCTGCGGCTGCTCTGGGCGAAAACATTTTGACCCTGTTTCATTTAGATGGACAAACCCTACTGGTGACGGAGTACCAGGTTGAGGCCCGGGATACCCTCAATGGCCTGCTGGTGGCAGAAGTCGCCTATGGATATGGCGTGGTTCCCATCTACTGTAGCAAAAGTAATTTAGAGGATCTGCCCTTTCCCTCTGATGATTACCGCTTGCAGGTGGGGGATCGGCTGACCGTTGTAGCCACCACCGCAGGCCTGCGTCGTATAGAACAGGCCGATACCCTGCCCCGACAATGGTTGGTCCAGATTGACAAAGCCCTCTCCAGCGATGCTATCTTCGAAGCTGGTGCAGCCATCACCCGCATTGCTGGCTGTGACTTACCCCTAGCTAGACGGGTGATGAATCACCTGCCGGGCCGGTTGGAGTATCCCCTCTATCATCATCAAGCCCTGCACTTAGTCAGGGCGTTGCAGCAGGTACAGGTATCTGCCTATCTGGTGGCGATGGCTGGGGCCGAGTCGGGGGGCTCAACCGGGTCTGACCCATCGGCCCCAGCCCAGGGGTCGACAAATCCTCATGCCAAAAACCAAGGCTGATCCGCCTGTGGGGGCTGTCACTGGGTTTTACCCAGTCTAGCCCGGCCGGTTTAAACCACTTAGCCGACAGGGGCAAGCTCCGGTGATTAAATCAGGGCTAACGCCGTTAACAACGGCTAGCATGAATTAATCTATAGTTGGCAGATAATCATCTTAAGCCTAATTGGAGCTGGCTTCGCAAAGCTTTTTGAACTTTTTAGACTTTTTCTATTCATGTATTTTAAGCTGAAATAAGCTCTCAAAATAAACTGTGGTTTGAGCTGGTTGCTATTGCTGTTATTGGGCCAGGAGGCGTTATTAATGATTAAACTCCTCTTAATTTCAGTTATTTATAGTAATACCTAGGGAGCAGAAATTAATGCAAAAGATGTGTTAGTAGAACGGTTAATAGGACCGTAAAACCGTTTGTTTGTCTGCCACAAAAATCTTCTGTATAGGGATAGTGATCATGGCTGTCATACCTCCAGAGTCAACCCAGGGATTATCTATCAGTGCCTATGGTGAGGCCCGCTCTACCATCGCCGGTACCCCCCTGGAGGCTGAAGAACTGACGCGCCTCCATGCCTTCTGGCGGGCGGCTAACTACCTGGCGGTGGGCATGATCTATCTGCGGGATAACCCCTTGCTGAAACAACCCCTGCAGCCCCAGCACATTAAGCAGCGACTGCTGGGTCACTGGGGTTCCAGCCCTGGTATCAGTTTTCTCTATACCCACCTCAACCGGGTGATTAAGGCCTTTAATCAGGACATGCTGCTGATGGTGGGGCCAGGCCACGGTGCCCCTGGCTTTCTGGGTCCCTGCTACCTAGAGGGTAGCTATTCCCGTTTCTATAGCGACTGTAGCGAAAATGAAATCGGCCTGCAACGGTTCTTTAAGCAGTTCTCCTTTCCCGGTGGCGTTGGTAGCCACTGCACTCCCGAAACCCCCGGTTCTATCCATGAGGGGGGAGAGCTGGGCTATAGCTTGTCCCACGCCTACGGTGCCGCCTTTGATCACCCTAATCTGATTGTGGTCGCCATGCCTGGGGATGGGGAGTCAGAAACCGGTCCCCTGGCGACATCCTGGCATTCTAATAAGTTCATCAATCCGATTCGAGATGGTGCGGTGCTGCCGGTGCTGCACCTGAACGGTTACAAAATTAATAACCCCACCATTCTCTCTCGCATCAGCCATCGAGAGTTGCGAGCCCTGTTTGAAGGCTACGGGTATGAGCCCTACTTCGTTGAGGGGTCCGATCCCCCATCTATGCATCAGGCGATGGCGGCGACTCTAGATCACTGCCTGGCTGAGATCCACCGGATTCAACAGGAAGCCCGGTCTAGCGGTGTGCCTAGCCGGCCGATCTGGCCCATGATTGTGCTACGAACACCGAAGGGATGGACTGGCCCGACGATGGTGGATGGCCATAGAGTGGAAGGCTTCTGGCGATCGCACCAGGTGCCGATGGGGGCTATGCATAGTAACCCCGACCATGTGCAGCGGTTAGAAGCCTGGATGAAAAGTTATAAGCCAGAAGAGCTATTTGACTCCAACGGTACCCTGCGACCAGATATTAAGGACATGGCCCCTAGGGGAGATCGACGGCTGGGCGCAACTCCCTATGCCAACGGCGGATTGCTGCTGCAAGATCTAACCATGCCTGACTTTCGTCAGTATGGCTTGACCCTGGAGGGGCCCGGTTTGATAGAGGCCGAAAATACCAAGCCCCTGGGTGCATTCCTGCGGGATGTAATGAAAAACAACATGACCAACTTCCGGGTGTTTGGTCCTGACGAAAACACCTCTAACAAACTCGGCGCTGTTTACGAAGTTAGTAAAAAATTCTGGATTGCCGACTACCTGCCAGAGGATGAGGATGGCAGTGAACTATCTGTTGATGGGCGCGTCATGGAGATGCTCAGTGAACACACCTTGCAGGGTTGGTTAGAGGGCTATTTGCTCACTGGCCGCCATGGGTTCTTCTCCACCTATGAATCCTTTGCCCATGTTATTGATTCTATGGTTAACCAGCACGCCAAGTGGCTATCTATTTGTAATCATATTCACTGGCGCGAATCGGTTGCCTCCCTGAACCTGCTAATTACCTCTACGGTTTGGCGACAGGATCACAACGGCTTCACCCACCAGGATCCAGGGTTCATTGATGTGGTGCTGAATAAAAGCCCAGATGTGGTGCGCATTTACATGCCACCAGATGTCAATACCTTGCTATCGGTGGCAGACCACTGCCTGCGCAGCAAAAATTACATCAACGTGATCGTGTCGGACAAGCAAATGCACTTGCAGTACCACGATATGGAAACGGCGATTAAAAACTGCACCAAGGGCATCGATATCTGGGAGTGGGCCAGTAACGACCAGGGGGTTGAGCCCGATGTGGTGATGGCCACGGCGGGAGACATTCCTACCCAGGAGTCCCTGGCGGCTACCTCGATGCTGCGGGAGTATTTTCCCGATCTGAGGATTCGCTTTGTGAATGTGATTGATTTATTCAAGTTGCAGCCTGCATCGGAGCATCCCCACGGGTTAAGCGACCTGGACTTTGATAGTCTGTTTACCCCAGATAAACCGGTGATCTTCAACTTTCACGGCTATCCCTGGTTAATTCATCGGCTGACCTACCGTCGTACCAACCATCAGAATATCCATGTGCGGGGGTATAAGGAAAAGGGCAATATTAATACCCCCTTGGACCTGGCTATTCAAAATCAGATCGATCGCTTTAGTATCGCCATCGATGTGATTGATCGGGTGCCCAAACTCAAGATTGCCGGTGCCCATGCCAAGGAAAGGCTTAAAGATGAGCAAATTGCCTGCACCGCCTACGCCTATGAGCATGGCATCGATCGCCCCGATGTTGTCAACTGGACCTGGCCCTACTAAATTCCCTGGTCCCTCCTAATCTCCAATCCGAAGAGCGGCACTATGGTCAGCACGGTACCTGATATTATTCAGATTGAGGACGATCGCACTGGCACCAGTGTGGAAACCCTAAAACGGGCCTTTCTCGATAATCTGTTTTATATCCAGGGCAAGTTTCCTAAAATCGCCACCCGCCATGATTACTACCTGGCCCTGGCCTACACGGTGCGCGATCGCCTGATTAACCGCTGGCTCAACACTAGCCAAACCTACCTGGAGCGGGCCTCCCGCACCGTTGCCTACCTATCGGCGGATTTCCTGCTGGGGCCCCACCTGGGGCAACAACCTGACCAACCTGGAGATCTACGACAGCGTCAGGCAGGCCATGGAGGATCTGGGGCTGCCCTTCGCCGCCCTGCTGGAGCAGGAGGAGGAGCCGGGGTTGGGCAACGGCGGCCTGGGTCGGCTGGCGGCCTGCTACATTGACTCCCTGGCCACCCTGGAGGTACCGGAGATCGGCTACGGCATCCGTTACCAGTTTGGCATCTTTGATCAGCAGATCCGGGAGGGCTGGCAGGTGGGAATCACCGATCAGTGGCTGCGCTACGGCAACCCCTGGGAAATTGCCCGGCCTGAGGCGGCGCTCTACGTTCAGTTTGGTGGTCACACCCAGGCCTACACCGATGATCAGGGGCGCTACCGGGTGCGCTGGGTACCCTACAAGCTGGTCAAGGGGGTGCCCTACGATACCCCGATTTTGGGCTTCCAGACCAATACCGCCAATACCCTGCGCCTGTGGAAGGCGGAGGCACCGGAATCCTTTGACTTTGCCGCCTTCAACCAGGGGGACTACTTTGGCGCCGTGCAGGAAAAGAGCGCCTGCGAAAACATCACCAAGGTGCTCTACCCCAACGATGACTCCGACCAGGGAAAACAACTGCGATTGGAGCAGCAGTACTTCTTTGTCTCCTGCTCCCTGCAGGACATGATTCGCCTGCTGCAACAGCAAAACCTCCCCCTGGAACGGTTCCAGGACCAGTTTGCCATCCAGCTCAACGATACCCACCCCGCCATTGGCGTGGCGGAACTGATGCGCCTGCTGATCGATGTCCATGGCTTTGATTGGGAGCGGGCCTGGCAGATCACCACCCACAGCTTTGCCTACACCACCCATACCCTGCTGCCGGAGGCCCTGGAACGTTGGCCCCTGGCCATGTTTGCAACCGTGCTGCCCGGTCACCTGGAGATTATCTACGAAATTAACCAGCGCTTTCTGGATCAGGTGCGGATGCGGTTCCCCGATGATCCTAAGCGGCTGCAGCAGCTATCCATTATTGATGACAGCGGCGATCTCTACGTTCGCATGGCCCATCTGGCCTGCGTGGGCAGCTTTGCCATCAATGGGGTAGCGGCCCTCCACAGTGAACTGCTGAAGCAAACCGTGCTGCGGGACTTCTACGAGCTCTACCCCGAGAAGTTCACCAACGTCACCAATGGCCTTACCCCCCGCCGCTTTATGGTACTGAGTAACCCCCGACTAAGCCGCCTGTTACTGGAGGCGCATGTCTCTCCTGAACGTGGCCCGCATGGGTAGGTTTTCCAGCGATCGCTCCATCCTAGACTACCGGCAGACTATCTGGAAGGCCCCGGCGGTGGCGATCGAGGTGCCCGATTACAGCCAGGTCAGGGCTATTCTGGGGATTAGCCTGGGGGGCTAGCTACCCTAGCTGTTTGCAAGCCAGGCCGCCTCCTTGACTTGGGGGCTTAAGGATTTAACTGAATGCCAGGAGGCGGACTTGAACCGCCGACACGAGGATTTTCAGTCCTCTGCTCTACCAACTGAGCTATCCCGGCAACTGAGCTATCCCGGCAGGGCTAACACGAGTGCTTTATTAAAATAGCAAGCTGCAGTCTCCCTGGCAAGCTACCCGGGCAAATTACTGCCCCCGGCTGGGGCCTGTTGTCTAGGGAACTTCCTTTAACCGGGCTACCTTCAGGCGAAATTTGCCGGTCGTGCTGCCGCCAGCATAGGCGCTCACTCTGACCGTATAGAGGCCTGACTCGGTAATGCGCACAAATAGCAGGGAATTGGTACTGCCATCGGGGCCATCGTCGTTTTCTCCGACGGTAGTTCCCTCCTTACTAATCAGGGCAACCAGGGTATCAAAATCATCGGAGGCCGCGTCGATCGCCACTTGATCTCCGGCGGTTAGGGTAAGGCTGTAATCCCGACTAAACCCTCCGAAGCCGGTGGGCATATCCTGAGCACTGAGGGTATCTTCAATTTGTCGGGAAACCGATAGGGGAATGGGAGTGTAGGGCCGACTCTGGGCCTTAGTGGCGACAGCACTGGTGATCACGACCATCAGACTGGTGGCAATAGCAAGACTGGGATAGAGGCAGCGGGGAGTATTCATATCGGCATCTCAACACAGGATCGTTGCCTGTTTTTAGCACCATTTCTTAATTATAGCCGGGGGCTTGGAGCCGGTTGGTTACCCCTATCTTTGTTAATGCAGCCGGGTTTAGTCACATAGCGACAGACCCGATCGTAGAGACGGGCGCGGTTGCCGGGGGGGCCGGCGGCAAACAGGACCCGATCTCCCCCAACTATGCCCACTAAAATGGTCACACCGCAGACCGGACAGGTCTGGGACTTGCTTGCCTCCATGGCGGTAGCCTCCCGTTGTCACTGTGTCAGTATTTTAGCGGCAGCTCGCTGAGGGGTAAATCCGGCCCTTGGGCCAGCCGCTGCCGCCAATCTCGCACCCGCGATCGCAGGGCCGGGGCCAGCCAGGGGTCGTAGTGGGGATAGACCGGTAACCGGGGTTGGAGTTGCCAACCCTGCGGAGCGATCAGCCGGGCAAGTTGGGCTGGTTGGGGGTGGTCGTAGTCAGGATTCACCTCATCTACTGGGCTCAGCCCTCCCAGGTCTCGGGCCCCTGCTGCCAGGGCCGCCAGTAGACTAGACGGGTCGATCAGGTTGGGGGGCACCTGCAAGGTAATGGTAGGGGGCAGCACCTGACGGGCCAGTTCTACTGCCTGGATCACTTGCCGGGCTGGTAGGGGTTGCCCCGGGGATGGCTGCCGCTGCCCTGGGCGATGGGGTTGGAGAATCACCTCCTGGATATGGCCGTAGCGCTGGTGCAGATGGGCGATCGCCCTGAGGGAATCGACCCAATCCCCCTCCCCTTCCCCCAGCCCCAGCAGCAGTCCAGTGGTGAAGGGAATCTGTAACTCCCCAGCCTGGGCCAGCTGTTGCAACCGCACCTGGGGATGCTTACTCGGGGCATGGCGGTGCACCGTCTGTAACAGTGCCGGGGTGAGTTGCTCTAGCATTAGCCCCATGGACCCATTGACCTGCTGTAACTGGGCCATCTCCAGGCGAGATAGGGGGCCGACATTGGTGTGGGGCAAAAGTCCAGCCTCCAGGGCCAGCTCGCAAAGCTGATAAATATGCTTAAACCAGGCCGGTCGTTGTGGACTGGCCGGGGCCACCTCTCCACTTAGAATCAGCACCTCTATCACCCCCCGCCCCTGGGCCGCCTGCAGTTGGCGGCGGGCCTGGTCTAGATCGATCCAGCCGCCCTGGCCCAAGTCAACCCGAAAATTGCAGTAGGTGCAGCGGTTAAAGCACTCATAGGTGGGCACCAGGGTATAGGCCGGGCTGTAGGTAATGGTGGCATCCATGGCAGCCTGGCTTTAAGCTGTCGCTGAGCCCTGGGCCAGGGCCAGCTTGGCCGCCTGCCAAAGGGCTTCTAGTTCAGCCCCACTGTAGTCGCTCAGGGGCTTGTCTAGAGCCGCTTCTACCTGCTCAAAGCGCTGAATAAAGCGGCGGTTGGTGCCGTGCAGGGCAGCAGCGGCATCTAGACCGTACCAGCGGGCCAGATTGACCAGGGTGAAGAGCAAATCCCCCAGCTCCGCCTGTTGGTTCTCTTGGGGTTCATGGGCAATGGCCTGGCGGAATTCCTCTAGTTCTTCCTGAAACTTAGCCCAGACGCCGGCCCTATCTTGCCAGTCAAAGCCCGCCTTAGCTGCCCGGGCAGAAATCTTGCTGGCAGCTGTCAGGGGGGGGAGGGTGCGATTATACCGGCTCAATTGGGGGGCCAGGCCCTGGGACTCAGGGGTCAGGCCTTTTTCCTCGGCCTTGATGCGTTCCCAGTTGCGGTTGACTTCCTCTGGGTCCGCCACGGTGACTTGACCAAAGACATGGGGATGGCGACGGATTAGTTTTTCGGTAATTCCATCGGCCACGGTGGCCAGGTCAAAGTGCTGGTGATCATTGGCGATCTGAGCCTGGAGTACCACCTGCAACAGCAGATCTCCCAGTTCCTCGGCGATCGCCTCAGCGTCGCCGCTGCGAATAGCATCGACCACCTCGTAGGCTTCCTCCAGGACGTAGGGAATCAAGCTGGTCAGGGTTTGCTGCCGGTCCCAGGGGCAGCCTGTCTGCGGGTGACGCAGTTGAGCTACCACCTGTACCAGGCGCTCCAGGGCAGCCAGGTAGGGCTGGGGGTAGGAAGCAGCCATAGTTAGATTGAATAGTCAGTTTAACCAGAGAATTGCCCTCACCATAGCATTTTTGCCGGGGTTACGGCCGTAATCCTAGGGAGGGGTCGGGGCAGCCAGACTGTCGGGCAGTACCTCTCCCCCCTGCTGACCGGAGAGGGTTTCCAGGGGCGCCAGGCCAGAGTTGGGCTGGTAATCTTGACCAAAAATAGCCGAGATTACAGCCGATAGGCTGGGAGCCATGGTAATCCGATTTTTGTAGACCATAATCACCCGGGTCATGGCGGGTAACTGGTTCTGCTCCGCCACCAGGTAGAGGGGTTCCACATAGATCAGCGATCGACCAATGGGAATGGCTAGCAAGTTGCCCTGTTGGGCCTTAGAGCCATGGGTATCCCAGAGGGAAATGCGCTGGGAAATTTCTGGGTCCTGATTAATGCGGGCTTCAATCTGTTCAGGTCCAAATACCAGCTGTTGTTTGGGAAAATGGTAGAGCAACCGCAAGCCGTAGCGATCGCCATCGGAACGGGCCGCCAACCAGGCGATTAGATTATTGCGCTGGGCCGGGGTAAATAACCGCAGCAGCACAAACTCCTCAGTGCTTTCCTGAGGGAGTTTCATAATGAGGTAGTAAGGCTCCACCGGTCGGGCCTGGCTAGCGTAGATTTCCTTGGGAGCCCGCCACTGGTCTTCGCGATTATAGAAGACCTGGGGATCGGTCATATGGTACGTCATTAAGGCGTCAGCCTGGGCGGTAAATAGATCTTGGGGGTAGCGAATATGGTCTCGCAGGGGCTGGGGCATATGCTCTAAGGAGTAAAACATTCGAGGCAGCCGCTTCTGCCAGCTTTGGATAATCGGATCCTGGGCATCGGCAACGAAAAAGCCGATGGCTCCGTTGTAGGCGTCTACCACCACCTTGACGGAGTTACGAATGTAGTTAAAGTCCCGCTCTCCTGGATCAGAATAGGGATAACGACTACTAACGGTGTAGGCGTCAATCACCCAGTAGAGAGCATTCTGGCCACTCTGGCCACTAAAGTTGGCCGGAGTCAGATTGGAGTCGCGATCGCGAAAGCTATCTAGTCCTGCCTGGGGGGGAAGACGACGGCCCTGGTGAGGCCCGGTGCCCCACTGCTGGGAAACCTCCCCCAGGTCGGCCACCACCAGGTAGGGGTTACTGTCAAACCGCAAAAAAGGAGCGATCGTCCGCACCCGGTCAACAATGTTGCGCCGCATCAGTAATCGGGTCTGGGGGGTAAAGTCTTCTGTAAATAGCATGCGCCAGTCCAGCAAGTGGCGGGCAAACACCAACCGTCGCCAGAAACTACCCAGGTTAATGCCCCCCCGGCCCAGGTAGGTAGTGTAGACATTTTCATTACCACTGGGATAATCCAGCTCCAGCACCTGGGTGTTGGTCATCACATGGGTGCTGGTTAGTTCCCCAAAGTACAGCCGGGGCTGGCCAATCGGGATACTTTGCCGCACCGCCTCACTACTGGGGCGGTTATCAATCCCGCGCACAAAATAGGTAGGCAGACCGTCCGCCCCAGCGGTATTAACCGGGCTCATGGTGAAGCCGTAGCCATGGGTATAAACCAGATGCTCGTTAACCCAGGTTTTAGCCATAGTTGGCACCCGGTCGTAGTTAAGTTCTCGAGCTGACACCATCACCTGGCGACGGTCCACCCCCCCCTGGGAATTCACAATACCGTAACGATCAAAGTCAGCATCTTTAAATTCGTAGTAGGGCCGGATTTGTTGGAGCTGGCGGTTGCTGTCCAGTAAGGGTCGGGGGTCCCAAAGGCGAATATTCTCCAGGGTCTGATGGTTGTTCTGCAGGTCCTTAAGGGTCAGCTCACCACTGGGGTCAAAGGGCTCTGAATCAATCGCTTCGAGATCAAAGGCAGACCGGGTGAGTTGAATCGAGTAGCCAATATAGGGCCGCTCGCGCTGGAGTTCGTTGGGTTGGACCACCACCCGCTGCACCAGGGCCGGGGCCACCACCAAGCCCAGAAAAAATAGCCCTAAATAGGCACAGATACCCTTGATTAAAAAGCTGCTGCGCCATAGCTCTGCCCCCCATCCCCACCCTCCACTCAACCCTGGTGGCAAAGACCGCCTGGGGCGGGAGCGCCCCCCCACCAGAGCCCGGCTTAGAAAGCCTAACCCCAGCAGCAGTGTCAGTAGGGCCAGCAGGGTATGCACTGGCAAAAATAACTGAATATCGGTATAGCCAGCCCCGTACACCACTCCTCCCCGGGCGTACAGTACCTCATAGCGAGCCAGCCAATGGCTCCAGCCGGTAATCACAAATAGCAAGGCGGCCAGGCTGTAGAGATGGCGGCGTTGAGCTGGGGAAAAGCCAGAAAACCCTCCCTGGCTGAGGCTGTTATCCCGTAACAGATAGACTAAATAGACACTAACCAGGGTAAAAAATAGGCTACCGATTAGCCAGAATTCCAGTAGTCTCAGTAGGGGTAAGCGAAAAATATAAAAGCTTAAGTCTTGATGGAAGATTGGGTCGGCCTGGTTAAAGGAGACTGGCTGTAGGGCCAGCAAAACCATCGGCCACTGCTGCGCCAAAATCAGGCCAAATCCCAGGCTCATCAGCAGCGCCGCCAGCCGACTCAATGGGCGGGGGTAAAATAGCAGAGCCACCGTACTGATGCCCAGGGCCACTATCAGCCAGGGCTGGGTCTGTAGCAGTTGTACCAGCAGCGTAAAGGATCGCAGCTTTGGCCACAGGGGCAAGGGCGTACTGGAGTCGTAGAGACTGGTGCTTTGATGCCAGAAATTGGCAGCGATCTGCCCCTGGTACAGCAGTTGGATGCCCAGCAGCAGGCTGAGCATACCGGTCAGCATCAATAATCGCCTCAGCCCTAATCGGTAGGCCGCTTTGGCGCTAACTGCCAGGGACGGATGGCGATCGGCCAGCATTAGATTACCCCAGGTAAACCCCAGGGTTAAAACCAGCGGCATTACCCCCAACCCCAGTTGAGTCCGCAATTGTAGCCAGAAGACTGCCAGGTAGTTGACTTCTTCAAACCACATCGCCTCTGCCCCCAGATTGACCAGGGTATCGAGCAGGGCCAGTCCTCCCAGGGCCAGGCCTGCCCATCCCCAGGGCCGGAAAGGGTGGTGTTTGGGTGGCGGGGCGGACATAGGCGGTGACACCAGAAAGGATTTTTGCCTGCGATTGTATCGTTCTTGAGACCATAGGAGGACCCACGCCATGGCCCGTCCCTTAGCGATTCCCCCAGGCCCTAGAATAGGTAGAGATCTCCCAGACTTGTTTAGCATGGCAGATGTTGTTGCCGATCGCGATCGCCGCCAGCTAGCCTGGCCCTTCTGGCCCGTTGTTCCCCTCTACCCCTATGGCCAGCGTCCGACTCTGCGGCGCGAGGTGGTCAAAGATACGGTCTGGACCTTTGACCAATACCAGGGAATTTTTTACGTGGTGGTGCCTATCCGCATGACCGTGGTGCGTCTGGATCCCCAGGGTCTGCTGGTTTACTCCCCTGTGGCCCCCACCCCCCAGTGCCTGGCCCTGATGCGGGAGCTAGAAGACCGCTATGGTCCGGTTCGTTACATTATTCTATCCACTGTCACCGGCATTGAACACAAGGTCTTTGTGGGCCCCTTTGCGCGTCAGTTCCAGCAGGCCCTGGTCTACGTCACCCCCCATCAGTGGAGTTTTCCCCTAAACTTACCCCTGTCCTGGTTAGGCTTACCCGGCGATCGCACCCAACTGTTACCTAGCCTCAGCTGCCAGGCCCCCTTTGCTGACCAGGTCGACTACGCTACTCTGAAACCCATTGCCCTGGGGTTGGGGCCCTTTGGGGAAACAGCCTGCTTCCATCGGGCCAGTCGTACCCTAATGGTGACCGATGCAGTTGTGTCTATTCCTAGCGATCCCCCCGCCATTTTGCAGCTAGACCCCTATCCCTTGCTGTTCCATGCCCGAGACCAACCCGGGGATGCCATTGTTGATAGCCCTGCCCATCGCCGCAAAGGCTGGCAGCGGATCGCCCTGTTTGCCTTCTATTTCCGTCCCAGCACCTTAGATGTAGCGAATCTAGGGCAGATGGTGGCGGAGTCTCGCCGGTCCGGCGATCGCTCCCGTAAAAACTACTTTGGCCTCTACCCCTTTCGCTGGCAGCCAGACTGGCAAGACTCTTTCCAGGCTCTCCACCGCCAGGGACAGATCACCGTTGCGCCGGTTTTAAAGACGTTGATTTTCAATCGGGACCCAGAAGCCGTACTGCACTGGGTCAGCCAGATCGCCACCTGGCAATTTGAACACCTGATCCCAGCCCACCTGGATGCACCAATCCAGAGCGATCCTCAGCAGCTACTCAGGGCCTTCAACTTTCTCAAGCCTCAGGAAGCTGCCTCTAGCCCTCTAGACGCCCTGGCTACAGCCGATACCCAACTACTCCGCAATATCGATAAAACCCTGGTTAAAAGCGGCATCGCCCAACCCAGTGATCGCCCTAATCGATCAAAATAGCCCAAAACTGGCCTATTCGTATTCTCGGGTGCCTGCAGCAAACTGCAACACCATGGGAAAGCCCCCATCGGTGTGGTACTTATCGGCCCAGTTCCTGAGGGTAACGTCTAACTCGTCTAGGGCTTCCTGACGGCGCTCTAGATCGATGTCAAAGACTTCAACACCTCGCATGGTGCCTTCTTTGAACTGCGCCCAAGCCTGTAAAAGATTAAAGTACCGGGCTACGTCATCAATCATGGCAAAGGCTCGTTCCCGCTCACCCTTAGGCGAATAGGAATCGCTAGCCAGGGCAAAAAGGGGAATATCCACCAGGGGCGAATCAATTTGAATCACCGTACCAGAGTTGACCAAGCGAAATCGCATGTGCATCATCAGGGCATCGCTAAAGGGCATACGATGCTCCTCAGGCAACTCATCCTGGGAGAGATTGTGAACCATTTCGATCAGTTCACTAAATTCAACTTGATCGAGAATTCTGGCCCGGGGAGACCCTGGTGGCAGGCCTTCTTCAATGCTTTTACGTTCCCCTGGCGTGAGCCCGGTTAATCTCACGGGGGACTCGTTTTCCTTACAAGGAAACTTCTCATTCCAGAGAAAGGGCAGGGCCATAACGTAGAAGGGCTCTTTAGAGCTAAAGACCTTTAGACTCTGGCCCTCAGCCACAGCGTCCTCAATTTCTTTAACGATAGCTTTTACTCGCTTAGGCTCGACATGGTACAAAAACCCTGTCTTGCGAATATTTTTACCCTGTTCCAGAAAAGTACTATATATCGCCAGCTTAGCAGCGGTAGTAGCGGCATCGAGAAAAGTGCCATAACGATGCCCTCCCATTTTCATCATGGCGAGAGACAAATAAACCAAAATCCAGTCGGCCGGACTTCGCTCCAGAACCTTAGAAAGTTCTTGATTTAATTGAGATGCAACCTCGGACTGTTTACTCACGGTGCTACGACTACCCTGCAATGAGAACTACCCATGCTCCTCGGGCTTACTTTTTCTTACTTTCGGGGACAATAATGCCCTAAATGTAAAGACAAGACTTTGAAATTAATAAAGTCTCAAGATTTAGCGAGGACAAAACGGGGACCAAAAGGTCATACGGTCATTAGATCTCAGCAACTCCAGCACCAGGGAGAGCAACATCACTACCCTAGTCCAGACTTTAGGATAACGCGTCCGGGAAAAAATGGCTAAAATTTACAAAAATTTACATGTAGATCGACTGGCATCGGTTTGCTCCGATGGACCAGGGTGGATCTGCCTACTGGGGGGCGGCGGCAGGAGGATTGGGCTGAGCGCCGCCGGTCTGGGGTGCGCCGCAATAGGTGTTGACCTCGCTAATTAGTTTAGCTTCTTGCTGGGATAAGCTCTCAATGGATTTTACTGCCTTCACCGTTTGTTGTTGAGATTCTTCTATTTTGGCTGGTAGCTCCGCTTCCGATTGCACACTCACCACCAGGTCCATCGCCTGGCGAGCTTCCTGGAGTGAGGCTTTAAAGCCCTTGACCACCTCGATATAGCTGACGCGAAATTCTTTAAGTTGCTGATCTTGAAGAGAGGTTGCTTCCAGGTCTGTTGCCAACTTATCTAGGTTTATCACTACCTTATCCACCGCTGCTGTATATTGGCTGGCTGCAGCCTTGATGTCACTGAGATTTTTAACCTGGCCAGCATTTTGACTAAAAGCTTGAATTTCTTTCTCGAAGTCTTTCATAAAGCCCTGGGTTTGGTTGACTACGGTGGCCAGGTTATTGCACTGAACCACCTTAGAGGCCCCACAACTGGTTAAGCTAATGACCATTCCACAGGCCAGTAGGGCTCCCCAGGTGCGAGAGACCAGGGGGGCGTTGCCAAAGATTTTAACCAAACCTATTGCCATAGTGATTGTTACGCTTACTGCTACGGCTTCAAGTTGTACCTTGTCTTGGGTGGCTTTACAAGTTCTAGCCATACCATAGCCATACCAAGGTGGCAATTACCCCATTTCTGAGGATTAGGATGTCCCTCTGGTTAAATAAATTTACCCGTGGTGGGGGAGTTTTTGAGGGCCGCCGAGTGGCTAGCTACCCGAGCCGGATTGCCACGGAAGTAAAGACTCCTGATAGGATCAAGGGGTTGACTCGATGGCGCGATGCGATTATGCCAACCCCCGCAGATTTTTTAGTGGCCTCCTGGTGGCTGGCCATTGCAACGCTGGCTTCAGCTGCACTGACGGTGCTGGGATTTTGCTTAGGGTGGGGAATCAGGTTTCGCCTGGTGGGGGCAACGGGCTTGGCTGTGGTGCTGACCGTCGGGTTGTTTGGCCTGAGTCTTCAACCTTTTACCCGCACGACGGTTCCTGGTGCTGTGCCCTACACTACGGTTTATGACTCTGGAGCTAATCAGATCGTCATTAGCATCCCTGGGGATTTATCCAGGCAGGCTCTAGAGGCGACCCTGCGGCAAGCCGCCAGTAACCTGCTTAAACCTTACCGGTTGGGAGTACCTGGGCAGCCAGCCACCATCCGGGCCCGCACGATTGTCCATGGGGCTGGGGGGGTGTCCCGGTTGGTCTACCTGGGGCAGATTCAACCGGGCCCTAAGGCATCTGGGGCCCAGGAGTTTGGCGATAACTATGTTTTGCAGCTAACTCCAGATCTAGAGCTGGCTAAGGAATCCCAGGAGTGAGGGAACCTTGGTCCGCATCCTGAGTCCAATCCTTGCCCTGGCCGGGGTCCTGGCTGTCAAGCCGCTTACCAGGATGGGCTCTTATGCCGCTTAGGCCCCGATTCACCCTTGATGTATGACAGGCGTACCTATGGATAATCAACCCTTAGCGATCTTGACCGTTGCCCCTGTGCAGGTGGTACGGGGCGATCGCATTCTGGCGGATCAGGCCGAGACCATTGCTGGCCTGGGTCGCCGCCCTCTGGTAGTGGGCGGTAAGCGGGCCTTAGAGCAGGTTACCCCTCTGTTGACCAGCCTGACTCACCAGGGGTTAGAGCTAGCGGTGGCACCGGTGGTAAGCGGCTGTACCGAGGCTGTTCTGACCCATTTGCGCAGTCTGGCCCAGGCTCACCGTAGTCAGGTGATTGTGGGAGTAGGGGGGGGCAGGGCTCTGGATACCGCTAAATTGCTGGCCCACTATCTTGGTTGTCCGGTGGTGACTATTCCCACCTCCGCTGCGACCTGTGCTGCCTGGACAGCCCTATCTAATGTTTATTCAGAGGCCGGGGCATTTTGCTACGATGTGGTCTTACCCCGGTGCCCGGACCGGCTTATTCTTGACTACGATGTGATTGGCAGGGCTGGTCGCCGCACCCTGGTGGCTGGGATTGGCGATGGCCTGGCCAAATGGTACGAGGCTGTGGTTAGCAGTGGTCGCTGCGATTGCACCCTGGTGGTGGCGGCGGTACAGCAGGCCAGGGTATTGCGAGATATTTTATGGCAAAAAACGGCAGCGGCTCTGGAGCACTGGGGCGGGGAGGATTGGCGGCAGATCGTAGATGCAACTGTTCTCCTGGCGGGAGTGGTGGGGGGCATTGGGGGAGCTCAGTGCCGGACTGTAGCTGCCCACGCTGTCCATAACGGTTTGACCCAGTTACCCGCTAGCCGCGCCGCCCTGCACGGAGAAAAGGTGGCCTACGGTATTCTGGTGCAATTGCGTCTGGAGGAAATGGCGGGCCAGGCGGCTCTGGCGGCCACCGCTCGCCAGCAACTGGTGGCTTTTTACCAAACCGTTGGTTTGCCCACCAGTCTGGCCGATCTGGGGCTGGCCGATCTGAGTTTGGCCGATCTACGGCAGGCCGCCGAGTTTGCCTGTCGCCCAGGCTCAGACATTTATCATTTGCCCTTTAGGGTTACCCCTGATGGGCTGATGGCGGCCATGGTGTCTCCTCTCGATTCGCCATTGCGGCCGTCCCCTTACCCGCTATCATCGTCTTCTACGGTCAACTCGGAATTATCGCCATGACCCTTAACTGGCTTCAGCCTGCTCAGCGAATTGCGGTTTTGCCCCCCTATGTGTTTGCCCGCCTAGATGAACTTAAGGCCCGGGTACGGGAACAGGGGGTGGATTTGATTGATTTAGGGATGGGTAATCCCGATGGTCCTACCCCAGCGCCGGTGGTGGAAGCGGCCCACCGGGCGATCGCCGATAGTGGTACCCACGGCTATCCCCCCTTTGAGGGCACCGCCAGTTTTCGCCGGGCGATTACAGACTGGTATGCCCGGCGCTATGACGTACAACTGGATCCAGGTAAAGAAGCATTGCCCCTGCTGGGGTCTAAGGAAGGGATTACCCACCTGGCCATGGCCTTCATTAACCCCGGGGATCTAGTGCTAGTTCCTACCCCCGCCTACCCGGCTCACTTTCGGGGACCGGCGATCGCTGGAGGGGACATTTATCCCCTCCACCTGAAGCCTGATAACGGCTGGTTAATTGACTTTGACGCTATTCCAGAGGACATAGCCAGGCGGGCCAAGGCTCTATTTTTTAACTATCCCAATAATCCTACGGCGGCCACTGCTCCGCGGCAGTTATTTGAGGCAGCGGTTGAGTTTGCCCATCGTCACCAGGTTCTGCTGGTCCATGACCTGTGCTACGCAGAACTGGCCTTCGATGGTTACCAGCCCACCAGTTTGTTGGAGATTCCTGGAGGTAAGGAAATCGGCGTGGAGTTTCACACCCTGTCGAAGACCTACAATATGGCGGGCTGGCGAGTTGGCTTCGTAGTCGGTAATGCCCAGGTGATTCAAGGATTACGCACCTTGAAAACCAATTTGGATTACGGTATTTTTGCTGCCCTGCAGCGAGCCGCAGAAACGGCCCTATCTTTACCAGACCGGTATCTAGAAGAAGTCCAGCAGCGTTACTCCAGCCGGCGAGATTTTCTAATTGACGAATTTGCCTCCCTGGGGTGGTCGGTGGACAGACCCCGAGCCACCATGTATCTCTGGGTGCCCTGCCCCAGCCACCTCAATTCTACAGATTTTGCTGTCTCAATTTTAGAAAAGACAGGGGTGGTGGTGACTCCAGGCAATGCCTTCGGCCCCGGTGGAGAGGGGTACATTCGGGTGAGTTTGATTGCTGATCTCGATCGCCTGGGGGAAGCCATGGAACGCCTACGCCAGCAAGGATTTCGCCTGACTTGACAGGCCAGGGGATGGGGGCTTGACAGCGGTTAGTCCTGACTTTACCCCGAACTGGAGTTGGAAAGCGCAAACAGGGCTAGGGTTTCCCGGCAACAGTATTTCAACCGTTCGCCACAGGTAGGCTCCGGTTGGGATGGGCCGATAAAGGCCCAATTTTCAATGGTAGATAGGGTCCATTGCTTACCCCGATGGTCAAAGCCCGCCACCTCTAAGCCAATCACCCGGCGATCGCGGCTATCGGGATCGCCGTGACAGCGAATTTGAATCAGTAGACTGCGACACTGAAACAGGCGGCTCACCCCAGGGAAATGAAACCCCAGATCGATGGAGTCGGGATCCACCAGATCTCGCGTTTCCCGGTCGTTAGCCCAGGGTTTTAAGTCGGCCCGTAAATCAGGGAAGGTAGCCTTAAAAAGGCCGACCACCGTGGCAATTTTACTGGCGAACTCAATACTATTGGCTTGCTCTGCTGCGTTCACGCTACCGTTGACAAAAACCACCAGGTTTTAGAATAGAAGACCTTCTCATTGAGAACAGTTAAACTGGTTACGTCAACTGACCCTGGGGTGTCAGGAATATCGACCTCAGCGAGAACCCAGATCAGACCTGGATGGACTATCAAGGCTCTGGTCTAGCGGGGACGGCAAGTCTCCAGCATGGTGATATCGGTACTGCTGAGTTGACGAATCGGGTAAAACCCTCTCAAACTCAGGGGAGTCAGACCATTGGGTAACTGGCTAGCGGCTACGGTGGTATCTGTGGCGACCGCCACACTGTAGGGGTAGGTTTGCTGGTTGTAACTGTCGGTAATGGTCAACGCCAGTTGATTACCGCGAATCTGACCTTGAAAGCAATCAAAGGAAGAACTGGGAAAGTACAGAGCACCATAGAGGCGATCGCCAGTGCTCTCAACCACCATATAGCCCTGCCCCAACTGATTAGCTTGAGGAGCCTGCCCAAAAAGATAGCGCCCTGGGGCTGGAAAAACCGCCCCAGAAGGGGTCACCAAGCGCGGCTGGGGGGCGGTCAAAGTCGACTGTGCTTGATAGTTGGGCCCATGGCTGGCCTGTACCCCCACGCCAGTGGCCAGTAAGCCCAGACAACTCAATAAAATACCTAAACGGGCTAGGGGACGATGAAAACCTGAAGCCAACTGCAGCGGTGATGTGCTGAATTTAACGATGGACTCAGCAATGGTAAATGTCATGTTCACTCCCTCTCGATGTAGTGGCTTATAGGTTGATTTATATAAATAGTTAGGACAGATATAGAACGGCGTTGATTCACTCTAATCCAGCCTTAAGGCTCAATAAAGATGAATTTCTGCAATCGTAACAACTCTTAGAAATTTAGTTTGTGATCGGTTACGTAGGTAAGCTGTGTTTTAGAACAGCCCGGAATGTAATCTCACCTGGTTAGCTTAAATCTAAGGGTTTAGTTGTTTATCCTTTGAGGTAGTAGTGCCACTTACTCAAGTGGACTTACTCAAGTGGACTTACTCAAGTGGACTGGTCAGCTCTCAATGGGCTAAGAAAAGGAACCAGGAAAATACTCAAAGGTCTCATTTCTTTGCTACAGTGTCAGGCACATTTTTCCCCTATCTTGGTGCTATGGTTTTGCTCCCCAAAAAGCTTCCGATTCGATTGTTGCTTGGTAGTGTCCTGCTGGTGATGGGAGTCGGCACCCTGAGTTTTTGGGTGATCACTCGCCGGGGCGGCCATAGTCAAACCTTGCCCCCCGGGATGAAGGCAATTCCAGCCAATGCGGTGATGGTGATGGCCTTTTCCCCCGACAATGATCAATGGCAACGGTTACTACAATCGGGTAATGCCACCACCCAGGCACAGCTGAATCAGATTATTGGCCCCTGGCGAGATCGCCTGGTACCCCCGGCGGCTTTAAAGCTGGCCGCCGATCTAGGGACCGGGCTGGGTTCTGAAATCACCCTGGCCCTGGTACCCGGTCAGCCCTCCAACTCGGTGGCAGACCAGGGGCCGGAGGCTAATCTGATGGCCCTTGTGCCGATTCAGGACGGGGCGGCGGTCCAGCAACGGTTGGAGACCCTGCTGGAGCCAGCTAAGCAAATTAAAGATAATCCCTACCGGGGTGTCACCATTAAAAAAATCAAGGCCGATCAGGTCCCCAGCCTCTACGTCGGGGCTCTTAATCCAAACCTGGCCCTGGTGAGTGCCCAACTTGATCTGCTGAAGCAGTCTATTGATACCTTTAGGCAGGGGCCATCGCTGGCGGACCGCCCCGGTCTTGCCCAGGCCTTTGATCAGTTACCCTCCTCCCCATCCCTGGTGCGTGGTTATCTGGATGTGCCAACAGCGGTGACCACCCTGGGCCGCCTGGTCGACCCTCCTCTGCCAGTGGATCGCCTGGCAGCTTTACAAGCCCCTCGCAGTTTAGTCGGTGCCATCAGCTTGAAACACCAGCAGATCCATGGGCAAGCACTGAGTTGGGTTGATCAGCAATCCCCTGGCTTTAACCCCGACAATCAGGCTAGTCAGATACCCCAACGCCTGCCCGCCAGCACTCTGTTAATGATGTCCACCGGCAACCTCCAGAAATTTTGGGACGACTTTAAGGCCGGGCGGCAACTGTCAGCCTTGTTCCCCTTGCGACCAGAGGACCTGACCCTGGCTTTGCAGTCTGCCACTGGCCTGAACCTGGAGCAGGACGTCTTACCCTGGATGAATGGGGAGTTCGGCCTTGGTATTCTGGCTCCCCCTGACCAGCGGGGGCAACCATCTTTGCCCAATCCGGCTCTGGTGCTGATGGCTAAAAGCCGCGATCGCGACACCACCACCGCCAGTTTTAATCGGCTCAATCAGGTCATGGCTAAGCGGTATCGGTTTGCCGTTGATAGCAGCCAAATCGAGGGTGTACCGGTGACCCGTTGGACCTCTCCCTTTGACTCCCTCAGCCTGGCCTACGGCTGGCTGCCAGGGGATATTGTCTTCCTCAGCGTTGGTCAGGGTGTAGCCGATCTAGTCGTGCCTCGACCGCAGCGCAGCCTGGCTCAAGCCAGGGCGTTTCAAGCTGCTACCCGGGATGCTCCCCGCCCCAATAATGGTCACTTCTTCATCAATCTGGAGGATCTAGCTAAGGTCCAAAATCACCTACTCCTACCCCCCTTGCCGGCGGAGGGTCTGTTCAGTGCGGCGGTGGTGCGGTCTTTGGGCGTAACCGCTACGGTGATTAGCGATCGCCAGGTGCGCTACGATCTAGAGCTGGATCTCAAATAAAGCCTCTCCTCCGGCTCTGCTATCCATTAAAATAGATAAACTGATCCTGGTAGCCCTGCTCCAGGCCGGCAACGCTCCTCACTGATTTAGGGTGGGTCAGGCGGCGATGAAGATTCTGTTGGTAGATGACGAAGTAGAGTTGACGACTCCCCTCAGTCGCTGGCTCCTAGCCGAAGGCTATGACGTAGACGTGGCCAGCGACGGGCACCGGGGCATGGCCCTGGCCACCAGTCGTCATTACGATGTATTGATCTTAGACTGGATGCTGCCGGGGTTCAATGGAGTTAGCCTGTGTCGACAGCTGCGATTACAGCAATACTCTACCCCGGTACTGCTGTTGACCGCTAAAGACACCCTTGATGACCGGGTCGCTGGGCTCGATGCAGGAGCCGATGACTATCTGGTCAAGCCCTTTGAATTGCGGGAGTTACTCGCTCGGGTGCGGGCCCTGGGGCGCAGATCGCCGCCGGCTCCGGCCTTGCCTCTACTGCCGCGGTTAAGTTTTGGTGACTTGCAATTAGATCAGCAAAATCAGCTGGCCTATCGCCAGGGACAGCCCATTGACCTGTCAGATAAGGAAACCTGTCTGCTGGCTTACCTGCTGCAGCATTCCAACCAGGTGCTGAGCCACGAGCAGATTTATCAGGCGGTGTGGGGCGATCAAGAAGCCCCCAGTAGCAATGTTCTGGCTGCCCAGATGCGCCTGTTGCGGCGTAAAATTGAGCCCCAGGGAGCCCCTTGTCTCATCCATACCGTCTATGGCAAGGGCTATCGTCTGGGAGCCTAGTTCGGCTCTCTGTCGATCTAGGCTCCGGGTTCAAATTGATAGAATAGGGTTAGCTAGTCCGGAGGCAAGTATGAATCCTGTCGCTCCCAGTCTTGGGTTTTATGAAGGTATTGCCGAAACCATTGATAGCGTTAGTCTGCGTCGCCATACCGATAGTGACGATCGCAGCCTGGTCCTGACCTTTAAGCAGCTCAAGGCGATCGAAGCCTTTAGGAGTTTTCGTAAGCAGTTTTCTAAGGCTCTCAAATTGGTTGATGAAGAAGGCACTATTACCATTGAGCCGGCGGGCATGCGGTTTATCTTTGGAGGGGCTGATGGCGATGACTTAGAGCGGGTTGAGTGTACCCTGACCCTCCACCGTCAGGACCATTGGGACCGATTGATGCGATTTATGCACCGCTACGCTGAGGCCAATGGCATGGCCTACGGGGAGCCCTCCGCCCCTGAGGGCAGCGGTGACCATTCTGCGGGCTGATTTGCCCGGGTCCTAGTGGTACCCTAGTGTGTAGTTAGGCGCAGCAGTCCACTTTCTCCCCGGGGTATCTGTCCATGAAAATTGCCATCACTGGAGCCACGGGCTTTGTCGGTAGTCGTCTGGTGGAGAGGCTACAGGAACAGGGTGACGAGATTGTGGTTCTGACTCGCACCGCTGCCCATGGGCATCAGGTTTTTCCAGCCCAGGGGTTTCCCCTGGTGGAGATTGTGCCCTACACCCCCCTGCAGTCAGGCCCCTGGCAGGCAGTTCTGGAGGGTTGCGATGGGGTGGTTAATCTGGCTGGGGCCCCGATCTCAGAACGTTGGACCGATAGTCATAAACGGCAGATTATTGATAGTCGCCAGGTGGGTACCCAAAAACTGGTTGAAGCCCTGGCCCAGGCTAGCCATCGCCCCCGGGTTTGGGTTAACGCCTCTGCGATCGGCTACTACGGCACCAGCGAAACCGCCAGTTTTGATGAAACTAGCCAGCCCATTGAAGATGATTTCCTGTCGCGGGTTTGCCAAGCCTGGGAAGCCGCTGCTCAAGCCGTCACGGCCTACGGTCCCCGCCTGGTCATTTTACGCTTGGGGATTGTCTTAGGTAGGGGTGGGGCTGTGGCCAAAATGCTGCCCCCCTTTCGACTGTTTGCCGGCGGCCCGATTGGTAGCGGACGGCAGTGGTTTTCCTGGATTCATCGAGAAGATCTAGTCAGTTTGATCCTGCGTGCCCTCAAGGATGGCCAGATGGAGGGGATTTATAACGCCACGGCCCCCAATCCGGTTCGCATGGCTGACTTCTGTAAAACCCTGGGTCAGGTTTTAAATCGACCGTCCTGGTTGCCGGTGCCCGATTTTGTCCTGGAAACCATGCTGGGAGATGGCGCTCAGGTCGTCCTTAAGGGTCAGCAGGTTTTACCCCAGCGTACTGCCGCCACTGGCTTTACCTACCAGTACAACCAGGTTAAAGAGGCTCTGATCGAGGTAATTCAAGACTGATTGTCGGGGGCTTAGATCTCTAACCGGCTTAATCGAGATCGCCCCCATATAGCCCTGCCTCCCCGGCAGCAAAGCCATGGTCACGGTGTCGGCTAGGGTTCGCCGTCGCACGGGGCTCCTGGGGTCAGGTGAGTAGAATTTTAGAGAAAGCGAATCATAGCGGTTTATGCTGAGAACAGATCGCTCACGTCAGAATTGATCGCTTAACGCCGAGTTGATCGCTTAACGCGGAGTGGGGGCGGTCTGCTAGCCAGGCGCCGCTATTTCACTACGGCCAGGAGAGGCAAGGGTTGGGTTATGTCTATTGGTTCGCTGAAGTTTTATCTAAAGATTTGATCTAATGAAAAAGGTTTTAGCACTGGTTTTAGGCGGTGGCGCTGGCACCAGACTCTATCCTCTCACTAAGGTGAGGGCTAAACCAGCCGTACCCCTGGCCGGTAAGTATCGATTAATTGATATCCCGGTGAGTAACTGTATTAATTCTGAAATCTACAAAATTTATGTCTTGACTCAGTTCAACTCCGCCTCCCTCAATCGCCACCTATCGCTCACCTACCGTCTAGGCGGTTTTCAGCAGGGCTTTGTGGAGGTACTGGCGGCCCAGCAAACCCCTGGAGACTCCCAGTGGTTTCAAGGTACAGCTGATGCGGTCAGGCAGTACCTGTCCCTGTTTAAGGAATGGGATATTGATGAATACCTGATTTTATCCGGGGACCACCTTTATCGGATGGATTATCGAGCCTATGTTGAGCATCATCGCCAAACCGAGGCCGATATTACCCTCTCGGTGGTGCCCGTAGATGAGCAGTTGGCTTCAGCCTTTGGCCTGATGAAGATTACCTCGGCAGGACGGGTAGTTGACTTTAGCGAAAAGCCAACCGGCGATGCCCTAAGGCAAATGCGAGTTGATACTACCAGCTTGGGGTTAGACCCCCAACAGGCATTACAAAAACCCTACATTGCCTCTATGGGTATTTACGTGTTTAAGCGTCAAGTGTTGATCGATCTCCTCGATCGCTATGCCGACTGTACGGATTTTGGTAAAGAAATTATTCCTAAGGCCGCCCCTCACTATAACCTTCAGGCGTATCTGTTTCAGGGCTATTGGGAAGATATTGGTACCATTAAGGCCTTCTACGAGGCCAATCTGGCCCTCACCCGTCAGCCCAATCCGCCCTTTAGCTTCTACGACCCTGAGGCCCCCATCTACACCCGAGGCCGTTACTTACCGCCCAGTCAGATGCTTGACTGCCAGATCACCGAGTCGATGTTGGCCGAGGGGTGTCAATTAAATCGCTGCCGTATCAGCCGCTCTGTGTTGGGTGTTCGTACCCGGGTAGAGGCCGATACCGTGATTGAGGACAGCTTGATTTTAGGGGCTGACTATTATCAGGCCCCGACCCCCTCTGTCACCTCCCACCAGGCAGCTATTGGTATTGGTCCTGGCAGTGTGATTCGCAATGCCATTATTGACAAGAATGCGGTGATTGGGGCGCGAGTGCAGATTGTAAATCAAGGGGAGATTCAAGAGGCCCAACGAGAGGATCAGGGTTTTTATATTCGTGATGGCATTGTGGTGGTTTTAAAACACGCCCACATTCCCGATGGTTTTGTAATTTAGTCCCTGGATGCTGCCAAGGGCGATCGATGCCCAGTCCAGAGGGCTCTGAGTTGCCCTCAGAATCCAGCATCAAATTTCCCCATCCCCATGTACACTCAAAATATTGAGTTCAGTGGGTTTGGTAACCATGGTGGGACGTCGGCTACATTGGCCTGCTCTGGTGGGGGTTTTGGCGATGGTCATGGCCAGTTTTCTGATTGGCCTGAGCCCAGTCTGGGCCGAGAATTTTGACCGCCAGAATCTGCGCATGGTCGATCTGGCCAATCAGGATTTGCGGGGCAACGATTATACCCGCGCCGACCTGGCTGATGCTAATCTCAGTCACGCCAACCTCAGGGGAGTGAGAATGTTTGATACTACTCTGGTCAGGGCGAATCTGGAGGGGGCTGACCTCACCGGCGCTACCCTCGATGGAGCGCGTTTGGCTCGGGCTAATCTCACCAATGCTGTTTTAGCTGGAGCCTATGCCTTTGATACGGACTTTCGCGACACTAGTATTGAGGGGGCAGACTTTACCGATGTGCTGCTGGCCCCTAAGGTTAACGCCATGCTCTGCGCTGTGGCCGATGGTACTAATCCGGTCACCGGTCGCCGTACCCGCGATACCCTGTATTGCCCTTGAACTCGAGCAAAGGCCCTTGTCAGGGTGGCCCTGCCGTCACCACCGGCCCGGTTGATGACTGATTGGTTGGCGATGCTAGAATAACTGAGCCATTTGCAAAGCTTCCGGTTATGTTGGACTCCTCTGTGTTGAGATCGCTGGTTTGGACTGATTACCGTTTAGCAGTGTTATTTACAGTCATACTGCCCCTGGTGCTGATGGTTTGGGCCGGCTTGGTGGATAAAAACGCATCCATTTATCACCTATTCACCATTTATTGGAAAATAGCCAGCCTGCTGATGGTGACGGTGTACTTGATGATTGGTGGCCTGAGAATCAGCTTTCTGACGGCGCTTATGGCCCGACTTTTAATACCTATAGCCCTGTGGTTTTGGATAGATCTTAACGAAGAAATCGACGAGCAACCCGATTCCCCCCTAAAGCTTAGCTTTAATGCCTGGCGCTGGTCGGTAACCCTCTACAGCATTATTGGTGCGGCTATTTTGATCCCTTCTTTGGGATGTGCCTTTGGGGATTCTCAGTTTGGTACCCCCCAGTGCCAAACCTGGCTAGAGCCGCCTCTGTTATACAAGCAATACCTCCACGCCCGCTACAGCCACGGCTTTCTAGGATTTTTTGGCATTGTCGGCCTACTGCTTTATCTGGCTTCCCTGGCCTGGTTTGTCTTTGTGCGTCTGGGTAAGCAGGGTAGACAGGCACTACGCTAACAAAAGGATGGATCTATGATGCCAATCCGCCGCCTGGAGCAATACACCCTGAAACATCGCCAGGAGGTATTGATTGTCCATGGGCTGGTGGCTGGAGCCCCAGAGGAGATAATCATTTTTCGTGGTTTTTCCAGCTCCCTGACCCGTCCTACTGCGGCTGATCCCGATGTGTTGATATTGCCGGAAGCGGCGGAAATTACCAGCATTGATATTGTGGCTGCCCCTTACCAACCCGATCAGCCCCAGTATCTAGATCGGTTTCTGTCCTGGCAGCAGATGGATCAGCGTTTGCAGATGCTGGCTTTATAGCTCTGGCGACTCGATGGTTACTGACTCATGCTGCCGGGCCCCTGGCGGGTGCTGCCCTCAAGGGAGACGAGCTGGCTCTTACCCCTATCCCATCCGCTGAAAATAGAGAAACCCCGATTGCATCAGACCAATGACAAAACCCAGGATACCCCCGAGATTGACAATGGCCTGGAGTTCGCCGCGGACAATGGCTTGAATAGCCAGTTCCAGATCCCGGGGAGAGGTACCCTTAACCCGGTCAATAATTACTTGATCAATATTAAGAATCGGAATCACCTGGGCTACGAGGGATTCCAGGTCCCGTTCCAGATACTGCTCGAGAATTAGAGCCAGTTCTTCACTCACCGGATCGAGAGATTGGTTAATCACCTCGGAATGCTGCAGGCGATTTAGCAGCTGGTTAGCCAGCATTTGCCAATTAACTGAGGTGCCCAGGCTACGAATGAAGTCTGGGCCCAGGGTTTGAATATAACTCTGCACAGACTGCTGCAGAGTTTGGCGAATGTGGCGCACCGTTGCTACGGGTAAGTTTTGCATTGAAGTTTGCTGCAACCACTCCTTCAGTCGTTTTTGTGCTTGCAGGGCGGTTATTAATTCGGCGATGCGGGCGTTACTCACCTGCCGCTCGTCTAAGCAAAAGGTCCGTAGGCGGGCCAGGGCATTACGGACACCAAATAAATTGGCCACAACCCAATAGGTGCCGCTGGTGCGTTCTCTAAAGATGGTGTCAATAACTTGAATGTTGCGATCGCTTAAAAAGTCAATCACCAGTTCTCGCACGCGATCGGGGGGCAATACGCTGGTGACCAACCAGTGGGTAATTTGATCGGCCTGTTGGGAATTTAGCTTAAAGTCCACCAGCACCTGATCAAAGAGCTGATTTAACTGAGGTTCAAGAAAGTCTTGCTGGCGGGCCCAAACGCGAATCAGTCGGGGCAGGGACTTGCCAAATAAATCTTCTAAAATCCGGCTGGCAATTTCCGCCGTGCGCACCTGGGATCGACTTTTAATCTGGTCCAGGGCCAGGGCTAGTAGCCACTTAATTGCTGCCTGGGTGCGTTCGGTTTGCAGCAGGCGACGAGCCAGGTTTTGCAGCTCCTCTGGGGTCAGCAAGGAGCCCATGATCGTATCAGAGATCCGCTGCGCCAGGCGTTCCTGATTGGCGGGAATTAAGCCAGGTGTAAAGGCAAGATGCCACCTGCCCAGATAAACCGGACGATAGGGGCGAAATAGCATTTTAATGGCGATGTCATTGGTGAAATAGCCAATCACGCCTCCAAATAGGGGTGGAGCCAGAATTAACCAGAGATCAACCCAGCTCATGACAGAACCAAAATGCCCATCATACCGACGGCGATGGGATAATGGCTAACCCGATGAAAACCGGCCTGTCGGGCTAGTTCAACTTGTTCTAGCCCCTGGGGAAAACGGTCAAGGCTGGGGTGAATATAGGCGTACTCCTGGGTCAGCCCCCGCTGGCGGGCGGCTGGCATAACTATATGGTGAAGATACCACTGTTGCCACTGCTGTACCCCTTGGCTATAGGGGCGGTGAAAATCTAAAACAGCCGCGATCGCCCCTGGCTTTAGAACTCGACGCAGCTCCCTTAACCCCTGGGTAATATTGGCCAGGTTGCGCAAGCCATAGCCCATCGTGATGGCATCAAAGCTGCCGGCACCAAAGGGTAGGTCCAGGGCATCTCCCAAGCACCAGGTAACGTCGGCGGCCCGGTACCGCCGACGGGCAATGGCCAGCTGTTCAGGGGCAAAATCAATGCCATAGACCCGGCCCTGGGCCCCTACCCGTCGAGCCAGCATGATGGCCAGATCCCCACTACCACAGCACACATCCAGACATAACTGGCCTGGGGCAGCCCCACTCCAGCGCACCGCCATCGCTTTCCAGACCTGATGCAACCCCAGGCTTAACTGTTGGTTCAAGTCATCATAGGCGGGGGCAATTCGATTAAACATTGCCTGTATATCGGGGGTGGTTGGGGCAGAGGCCTGAGACACGTCCACAGTCAGTGCAGATTAACAACCACTCCCTACTGTAGCGCCGCCCACTGATAACAAGAGACTCTGGTGTAGTTTTCGTTACAAATTCTTCGTTACAATGCCCTGGCTCGGTCCAGCCCTGTCGGCTCACCGGGCCCCTCATACCAGCTCGCTATAGCCGCTGTGGTAGTGGCCACGGCAGCGGTGCTGAGGCAGGGATGCATCGGCAAACTGATAATTTCCTGACTCAGTTGTTCAGTCATCGGTAGACCCCCAGGGGCTAGGGGCAGGCGGCGGTGATAGGCGGGTTGCTGGTGAACCGGTAATGGGTAATGAAGAGCCACCCCAATCCCCTGGGCTTGCAGAAAGGTAAATAGGGCATTTCGCTGGTTGACCCGCAGTACAAATTGATGATACACATGGTCGGCTCCGGGGCTGGTGTGAGGGAGGTGTAAGGGGAAATCCTGAAGATTCTCACTATACTGCCGGGCAATGGCTTGCCGCTGACCATTGTCTGCATCCAGGTACTTCAACTTAACCCTGAGAATAGCGGCTTGAAGTGCATCAAGCCTGGAATTCATGCCAGCGGTATCACTGATGTAGCGGCTGGCCCAGCCATACTGACGCATCCTTTGACAGTGCTCAGCCAGGTCTCGATCCTGGGTCACAATAATACCAGCATCCCCCATGGCTCCCAGGTTTTTGGTCGGATAGCAGCTAAAGGCGGCACAGTGTCCCCATGTTCCTACCCGACGCTGGTTAAGGGTTGCCCCATGGGCTTGGGAGCAGTCCTCAATCACGTATAGGTGATGCTGGTTAGCCAGGTGCATAATGGCAGGCAGGTTGGCCGGATGCCCGTAAAGATGTACCGGTACGATCGCCTTCAACCGGCCCATGGAGGGCCTGGCCAGAACGTCAGCAATGGCCGCTGCCAGGCTTTCGGGATCAAGGGTAAAATGAACTGCCTCGACGTCTACCAGTAGGGCCGTTGCCCCCACCAGCTCGATGGCCGCAACGGTTGCCACGGCGGTATGGGACACGGTTAGCACCACATCTCCGGGCCCCACGCCACAGGCCCGTAGGGCAATAATTAAAGCGTCGGTACCACTGGCAACGCCAATCCCATAGCGTGCCCCTATATAGGTGGCAAATTCCTGTTCAAAGGACTCTACCTGGTCCCCTAGGATATAAAACCCACTATCAAGCACCTGCTGAATCGCCTCGTTAATTTCAGCTTGGTAGGTCTGATAGATGGCGTGGGGATCGGTTTGAGGAATTTTTTGAATAGCCATAGTTGGATATATATAATCAAGGGGTTATAGGTATTGGTTGATATTTTTCCTGTAGAAATCAATGGTTTTTCGAAAACCCACGGCCAGGCAAGTGTAAGGATGCCAACCTAAAACCCTATGAATCAGACTGTAATCGCTGTAGTAATCGCCGATATCAATTTTGCGGCGATCGGCGGGGAATTCGCACAATGTATACTCCCCTGAGCCATTAACCTGAACTAAAAGCTGAGCTGTATCTTTTAAACTGATGATTTCATGACCACCCAAATTAAACACCTTGCCGGTAGCTTGATCAGAGGTGGCTGCCACTAAAAGCGCATCAACAACATCATCAATATAATTATAATCCCGTAGTTGATCTCCACCCCATACCTCAAAGGGAATGCCCTCAACGAGATTTCGAATCCAAGTACCCAGAAAGGTTTGGCGCGCGTCTTTGATGCGCATACCAGGGCCGTAGGTATTAATTAGACGGAGGGCAACCGCAGGAATCCCGTAAACGTTATTGTATAAAATATGATACCATTCCCCAGCCATTTTGTTAATGCCGTTAACGTCTACAGGACGGAGTAGATGGTTCTCGTCAACTGGCAGATAATCTGGCTTGCCGTAAATTTGTCGGGTGCTGGTAAAAATAATCCGAATATCGGGGTTGTAATGGCGACAGGATTCTAAAATAGATAGCTGTGCCCGGCAATTAATATCTAGATCAATATAGGGAGATCGCATGGAATCCAGGTGACTGGTTTGCCCAGCTAAATTAAACAAATAATCCTGACCTTGAATTAAATATTTAAAGCTGTGCTCGTCTCTAACGTCAGAAACATTAACCTTGACCCGGTCTTGAATATCAACAATATTAGTCAAATTGCCGCCGTATTCAGGAATCAGGCTGTCAACAATCGAGACTACGCTTCCTAAGTCTACTAACCGCCGGGCCAAATTACTACCGATGAATCCCAACCCACCTGAAATTAAAATTTTCTTGCTTCTTAGCCTATCAACATCGTAAATCATCGTATTCCAGCTATGAAAAGCGGACACCATAGATATCCTTAAGGTCAATCCATAGGATTAATTCTGGTATTTCATGGAACCAGAGTTTTCCCGGGTTTCTATGCCTTATTAAGTATAGTGGGTCTAAATCGTTAGCAAAAGCTGTTGATGCTACAGTTCATAGAAAGTTTCTGTGTTGAAGAAGTTAAGCCAGAGTGTGGCAAAAAAAATCAGGCCCCTACTCATCGGGGTAGAGAAAATTATGTTTGTAGAGTTAAGAAGGGAATAATAAAACATTAAGAAAGGAATGGGTTGGCTGGCTAAATCAGGGCTGCCAGTGTTTGATGATAAAGCTTTTTGGCGAAGATTTGCTAAAGGATGGTTTGCCTGATTTCGGCCCTGGGTTGATCTCAACCCTTTACCATGGCCTCTGGGCTGGTCTCTACCCTTTACAAAATGGCCGTCCTTGCTCAGCATAGAAAGGGTTGGTAGTTAGGTTAGGAGTTGGCAACTTGGAACGCACTTTTTTAATGATTAAGCCCGATGGGGTCCAGCGTGGGCTAGTGAGTGAAATTATCGGTCGTTTTGAAACCAAGGGCTTTACCCTGGTGGGCCTGAAGCTGATGGCGGTGTCACGGACCCTGGCAGAGGAGCACTACGCCGTTCATCGGGAGCGCCCTTTCTTTGCTGGATTGGTGAACTTTATTACCTCTGGCCCGGTGGTAGCCATGGTTTGGCAAGGGGAAGGGGTGATTGCCTCAGCCCGCAGGATGATTGGTGCCACCAAGCCCCTGGAGGCGGAGCCAGGCACGATTCGAGGTGATTTGGGGGTGACTGTAGGTCGCAATATCATCCATGGGTCTGATGCGCCGGAAACAGCTCAGGCTGAAATTGCTCTGTGGTTTTCAGACACCGAACTGGTCGCCTGGGAACCCAGCGCCCGGGGCTGGATTTACGAATAGCTGAATTAACGTCTAAGGACGTTGGCGGTCTGGGACCAGGGTCGATGATGCTGGTGGGGATCTCAGGGACGTTAGCGCAAATAAACTACGGTCACTCCCGTACCTCCCTGCGTTTGTTCAGCGGCTTCAAATCGCTGTACCTGGGGATGGTGCTGCAGGTAGTCTTGTACTCCCTGGCGCAGTTTGCCCGTGCCGTGACCGTGGATTACCCAAAGGGCGCCGCCCTTGGCCTGGACGATCGCCTGTTCCAGGACTGGTTCTGCTTCCGCCACCCGCATGCCCCTCAGATCCACTGTATTGCTGGCGGTGCGCAGTACCAGGGTGGCAGGGCTGGAGGTCGGAGGTGAGGCTGGTGGAGGCTTAACTTTGGGCTCCACCAGGGCCTTCTCTCCCTGTAAGGATTCGATATCGTTGAGGTGAACAGTAGTCTTGAGTAGGCCAAAGCGCACCGTTAACCGTTGGTCTGCATCGGGCTCTGTCAATACTTCAGCAGTTTGCCCCAAACTCATCAGGCGCACCCGATCGCCCACCTGGGGTCTAAATCCGGTTTTAGCAGCGGGTTGGTTAGAGGGGCGATGAGGAAGATAGGTTTGGGTAATCGCCTCGATCTCTGCCGTCGCTTTCTGCGCTGCCTGGGCTGTGGGCTGGCCCTGCTGTAACTGGCGAATTACCTGGGCGATATCGGCTTTTGCCTGGGCGATCGCCTGCTGAATAGCCAGTTGCTGTTGCCCCTGTAAGTCTTCCTGGCGTTGCCGTAGCCACTCCGCCCGTTGATGAATCTCCCGGTGCAGGTGCTCGGTTTCCGTCAGCAGGGCCGCCGCCGCCTGGGAACTGGCTTCCTGTTCACGCCGTTGGGCTTCCAGGGCGGCAATTACCTGGTTAACATCCTCCTGCCCGGCCCCCGCCATGACCGCCGCCGCCCCATTCACCACCGCTGCTTTGAGTCCTAAGCGGCGGGCGATGGCCAGGGCGTTAGAGCGTCCTGGAATGCCCCACAACAGGCGATAGGTGGGACAAAGGCTGACTTCATCAAACTCGACAGCGGCGTTTTCAAAGCGGGGGTCCTGGTATTTCAGGGCCTTGAGTTCACCGTAGTGGGTGGTGGCCACGGTCAAGCGGCTGTGATTGGCCAGGTAACGCAACAGAGCCAGGGCCAGGGCGGTACCTTCGGTGGGATCGGTGCCGGCCCCCACCTCATCCAGTAGCACCAGAGCATTGGCCACACCGGCAGTGGAGGGCAGGTTATCCAGCGCTGCCAAAATTCGACTAATGCGGCGAACATGGCCCGAAAAAGTAGATAGATTTTGCTCAATCGACTGTTCGTCCCCGATATCTGCCAGTACCTGGTCAAACCAGGGTAGTTCCACCGGTTCCCGGGCCGGTACAAATAACCCCACCTTGGCCATCAGGGCGGCCAGTCCCAGGGTTTTTAGGGTAACGGTTTTGCCCCCTGTGTTGGGCCCGGTAATCGCCACCACCCGCAGGTGATCGGCCATCACCAGATCGATGGGGACTACCGCATTAGTCCCTTCTTGGCGTTGCTGCCAGACCAGCAGGGGGTGGCGCAACTGCCGCAGGGTGGTGGTGCCACTGCTGATAAAGCGGGGAGGATTGGCCTCTAACCAGAGGGAATAGCGAGACCGGGCACAGGCCAGATCGAGCCTGGTCAGGGTAGCCAGTAAATCTTCCAGGTCTGACCCTACGGCCCCCACCTGCAGGCTGATAGCCGCTAGCATCGCCTCGATTTCGGTTTGTTCCTGGCGAATTAACTGGCGTAGCTGGTTGCCCAGATCCACAATGGCGTGGGGCTCAATGTAGAGGGTTGCCCCACTGGCAGAAACATCATGGATGAGGCCGGGGATGGCATCTTTTTGGGGGGCTTTGACAGGCAGCACAAAGCGATCTCCCCGTTGGGTAATCAGGGTTTCCTGGAGGGCTCCCCCCTGGCGTTGAATAATGCGTTGTAGCCGTTGCTGGATCTGCTGGCGAGTGCCGTTGAGTCGTTCTCGAATCGCGGCTAGCTTAGGGCTGGCCCGGTCCGTCACCTCTCCCCGGTCGTCAATGCAATGGTAGATGTGTTGTTCTAATTCCGGGTGGGTCCGCCAATCCCCCACCAATCCCTGAAACACCGGCAGGTCTACCTCGGCTTCGGCCTCAAGGGCCCGACGTATTTGCCGCGCCCCCTTCAGAGTACTGGCAATATCCAATAATTCCAGCCCGGTCAGGGTACCCTGGCGCTGTACCCGCTCCAGGCTGCCACTGAGGTCGCGAATACCAGCAAAACTCAGACTGCGGTGGTGCTGATCCAGCCAGTAGGCTTCGCGAGTTTGGGCCTGGAGGGCCTCGCTTTCAGCCTGGCTGGAGGGAATTGCCAGATGCTGGGCGGCGATCTCCCCCAGGCTGGTGGCGGCGAAGCTGGCCAGGTGCTGCCCCAAGCGAGACCATTCTAGCAGGTCTAGGGTTTCTGCTTGAATCATAGCCAGGCCCCTAGCCCAAGGTTTACCATGATCACGACCCCTGCGGTTACTGGCTCCATTATTGACCTTGAGATTTTTCTTAACCATAGCAATGGGCTGGGTCGGGCGACCAGCCCTTTCGTGATTTTGCTTTATTCCTATAGCTGTCCATGCACCTGCTCTACACCCTGACCAGCTATTCCCCCGCCGTTGGGGGGGCTCAGACCTATGGCCACCAGCTGGCTCAAGCCCTGGCCCCTGACCACAGCGTGGCTGTAGCCAGTCACTGGCGTACTAACCGCACCGATTGGCTGTTGGGCACTACCCTCCGCCATCCCCCCGCCAGTGTTTACTCTATCGATGGCATCCCGGTACACCAGTTGGGGCTAACGGCCTGGCAAAAACTCACCCTGGTGCCAGCGGTACTGGCCTACTATCCGCTGATGGCCCTGGCTTTACCAGCGATCGCCGCCGCGATCGTCCCTGCCCTGGGGCCCCTGGCAGCTACTGCCGATGTCATCCACAATGTTCGTATTGGTCGAGAAGGCCTCACCGCCGCCTCCCTGCAGGTAGCCCGACAGCGAGATATTCCCTTCCTGCTGACCCCCGTGCACCACCCTCGTTGGGTGGGTTGGCCCTACCAGCAGTACGCCCGGCTTTACCGACAGGCTGATGCCCTGATTGCCCTTACCGAGGCCGAAAAAGCGGTGCTGGTGGAAATCGGAGTAGCCCCTGAGAAAGTCCATGTCACCGGTATGGGACCGGTGCTGGCGGCCCAGACCGATGCCGAAAGCTTCCGCCAGCGCCACGGTATTGCTGGACCCATGGTGCTTTTTCTAGGCCAGCACTATGGTTATAAGGGCTATCGGCAACTGCTGCGGGCAACCCCAGCGGTTTGGCGCCAGCACCCCGACACCCACTTTGTCTTTATGGGTCCCCCAGTGGGCCAGTCCGAGGCTATCTTTGTTACCCACGGTGATCGACGTATCCATCGCCTGGGAGTTGCCTCTCTGCAAGATAAAACCAATGCCCTGGCCGCCTGTAGTCTGCTCTGCGTGCCCTCCCTGCAGGAGAGTTTTGGTGGGGTCTACGTCGAGGCCTGGAGTTTTGCTAAGCCGGTGGTGGGCGGCGCTATTCCCGCCCTGAGGGAGGTGATCAGGGAGGGAGTCGATGGGTACCTGGTAGACCAGCAGGCCGATCAAATCAGCGATCGCATTAATTATCTGCTCCATCACCCGACCATCGCCGCCACCCTGGGTAGGGCGGGCTACGTTAAGGTGCAGCAGCGCTACCAATGGCCCCAGCTGGCCCGCCAGACCCTAGCTATTTATCAAACCCTGGTGGGTTAGCTCACCCCCATATAGCAATTCTTGACCGGATGAGGTACACGGTATCCCTGCTAACAAGGGGCTTAAGCCCCTTGTCTGTACTTCACCCGAATGAGAAACGCTACAGCCCCTGTTCTAGTAACCATTGGCGTAACAGCTGGTTAACCTGGTCAGGCACCTCGTCGTGGGGGCAGTGACCGGCTTGCAGGTAATGTTCCCGTAAGTTGGGGTAGTACTGGCGGAACCGGGCCCCCTTTTCTCGGCAGTTCATCCAGGGGTCAGCCTCGCCCCAGAGCATCAGCAGGGGACAGGATAATTTTTTCAACAGCTGGTCGAGGGGTTCTCCCTGGGGTGACTTAAACACCGAGGCAAACACCGTAGCGGCCCCAGGGTCATTAGCCGGGCGGCGAATATCGGCCACCAACTGGTCGGTAATAGCGGATTTATCCAGATAGACCTGTTCCAGGGTGCGGCGAATCACCCCTGGTTGGCGAACGTACTGAAAGATCAGCCAGCTGGGCAGGGGTTGCAAGAGGATACTCTGAATCAGTTTGCCCAGGGGATTGGGTCGATCTCCGGCGGCTTGGTCAGAAAAGGGACCGGCGCTATTGAGTAGCACCAGACCAGCCGCAGTGTCAGGATGGTTGGCAGCCGTACAGAGGGCACTATAGCCTCCCAGGGAATTACCCGCCAGTACCGTAGGACGGCCAATCTTCTCGGTAATAAATTCCTGCAACTGGGCTTGCCAGAGACTACCGCTGTAGGGCCAATCAGGCTTAGCCGATCGGCCAAACCCCACCAGGTCAATCGCCCATACCTGGAAGTCCTGAGCCAGGTCGATAATATTTTTACGCCAGTGGTCGGTAGAGGCCCCAAAGCCATGCACCAGTAACACAGGGGGGCGATCGCAGCGATCATCCCCAGCTTTGACATAGTGAATGTTCTGGTCACGCCAGGGCCAATAGGTAGGCTGGTAGCTGGAGGAATCGGCGGAAAAAGCAGTCATGGATAAACCTGGGTAACCATTCAAGCAGGGCAGAGGACTGGTTCAGCGGCGGCTTACACCTTTGGTAGGGTAACTCGCTCGTCTTGATCCTGGTATTTACCCTGACGGGTTTCGTAACTGACCTGGCAGGGATCGCCTTCAAAGAAAATTAGCTGCACTACCCCTTCATTGGCGTAAATACGGCAGTCGGCACTAGAGGAATTGGAAAACTCCAGGGTCAGATGGCCGCGCCAGCCCGCTTCAGCGGGGGTGAGGTTGGCAATAATGCCGCAACGCGCATAGGTCGATTTGCCGATACAAATAACGCTGATATTGTCTGGAACGGTAAGCTTCTCCAGGGCAACCCCCAAGCCATAGGAGTGGGCAGGCAGAATAAAGTAGTTACCACTGTTATCGGTCTTTAAGTGGGTCGGTTCTAGATTATCGGGACTGAAGTTTTTCGGATCCACAACCGTGCCTGGAATATGGCGAAAGATCCGAAACTCCGCAGCAGACAAGCGAATGTCGTAGCCGTAGGAGGATAGCCCGTAGCTGATCACCGGTCGATCAACCCCGTCTTCCGGCAGATCTACCCGTCTTATCAAGGTCGGCTGGAAGGGCTGAATCATCCCCTGGGCAGCCATGGTGTTGATCCATGCGTCGTTTTTAATCATGGCGTAGTTCTTCAGTTGAACAACAATGCTGGCAGCGCAGCCAAGGGTGAGCCCTCAGAGATACCTGAATCTCAACGACGCTCAAGACTAATCTTAGGACAGTTTCAGGACCGCCATAAAGGCTTCCTGGGGCACATCCACTGTGCCGATCGCCTTCAACCGCTTCTTCCCCTTCGCCTGCTTCTGCAGAAGTTTCTTCTTCCGGGAGATATCGCCGCCATAGCATTTGGCCAACACGTCCTTGCGTAGGGCGGGAATGCTCTCGCTGGCAATCACCCGGCTACCGATCGCCGCCTGGATAGGAATCTTAAACTGGTGGCGGGGAATCAGTTCCTTGAGTTTTTCCACCAGAGCCTTACCCACGTAGTAGGCCTTATCGCGGTGCACAATAGAGGCCAGGGAATCCACTGGATCACCGTTAATCAGCACATCTAAGCGCACCAGGGGGTTAGCCCGATAGCCAATCAGGTGGTACTCCATACTGGCGTAGCCCTTGGTGCGGGACTTCATCTGATCAAAGAAGTCGGTCACCACCTCCGCCAAAGGTACCTCATAAATCAGGGTGGTGCGGCCCTGGGTCAGGTACTTCATGTCTTTAAAGTCTCCCCGGCGGGTTTGGCACAACTCCATGAGGGGCCCCACGTACTCTTCGGGAGTAATAATATCCAGCTGTACGTAGGGTTCCTCAATTTTCTCCCGCGCCTGGGGATCGGGCAGGGTACTGGGGTTGTCAATCTCCAGCACCTCTCCCGTCAGGGTAGTCACCTGGTAGATAACCGACGGGGCGGTGGTAATCAAATCCAGGTTGTACTCTCGCTCCAGCCGTTCCTGCACAATTTCCATGTGCAATAGCCCTAGGAACCCACAGCGAAAGCCAAAGCCCATGGCGCTGGAGGTTTCGGGCTCATAATTCAGGGCCGCATCACTGAGTCGTAGCTTTTCCAGGGCTTCCCGCAGTTCCTCAAACTGATCGGAAGCAGTGGGGAATAGGCCGCAGAAGACCATGGGTTTGGCCTCCACATAGCCGGGTAGGGGATCGGAAGCCGGGTCCTGCACCAAGGTAATGGTATCCCCCACGCGAGCATCTTCCACCGCCTTAATGGAGGCGGCCAGGTATCCCACCTCGCCAGCATGGAGCTGGTCTACCCTGACCTGGTTGGGAGCCAGTACTCCGAGTTCGTCGATTTCGTACTCCTTGCCGGAGGCCATTAGCCGCACCTTATCTTTCTGGCGCAGGGTGCCGTCTACCACCCGGAAGTAGACAATTACCCCCCGATAGCTGTCGTAGTAACTGTCGAAAATCAGGGCTCGCAGAGGTTTTTCCACCGTATCCTGGGGCGGCGGCACCAGGTAGACAATGGACTCCAGAATTTCGTCGATACCCACGCCTTCCTTAGCGGAGGCCAGAATCGCATTGCTGCAGTCGAGGCCAATAATTTCTTCGATTTCCTGCTTGATGCGCTCGGGGTCAGCCCCGGGCAGGTCAATTTTATTTAAAACCGGGATAATTTCCAGGTCGTTTTCCAGGGCCAGATAGACGTTGGCCAGGGTTTGGGCCTCCACCCCTTGAGAGGCATCTACCACTAGTAGGGCTCCTTCACAGGCAATCAGCGATCGCGACACCTCATAGGAAAAATCCACGTGACCCGGGGTATCGATGAGATTAAGAATATAATCTTTGCCATCCTGAGCCCGGTAGTGCATGCGCGCCGCCTGCAGTTTAATCGTAATGCCCCGTTCCCGTTCCAGATCCATGTTGTCCAGAAACTGGGCCTTCATGTCGCGATCGCTAACGGTGCCGGTGCGCTGCAATAACCGATCCGCCAGGGTGGATTTGCCGTGATCAATGTGGGCAATAATCGAAAAGTTGCGGATTTGCGCAACAGGGACCTCGGTCATACCAGGGTTACCAGGAAGGATAAACATAGAGTAAACTGCAAATATTGTAATGGTTCCTCTGGGCGAATGCAGAGAACTCAGGCGACGGACTGGAGTCTGAGGAACAACGGCTTAAACCAGGAGAAACCCGTTCCCCTAAGTAATTACTCCGTCAACCCCAATGGATGAAGTCGCCTCCAGATCTGTTGACAGCTCTCCATCGTCAGCCGAAAAGGTGGAACTGTCTGTCCAAATTGATCGGGAACTGTTAAACCAGGTGAGCCATCTTACCTCTGACCCAGCCAAGGTAATTGAGGTGGCATTGCGACAGTGGCTCAGGGGCGATCGCCGTCCCGAAGATGATTTGGTTCGCCATCTCCCCCGTAATCCCACCGTTCCCCCCAAAGGCGAATGGAATGACTAAACCCTAGCCACCGTGCCCGAGTACAGTCTTGTTGGCTGGTGAAGAGGTTGAACTCTATGAATTTTCCCGATCCCCTTCCCGGTCCTACCAGCCCTGATGCCGGCGACCCAGGGCCTGGTTCATCGCTGCCGCCCCTATTCGGCTGGACTGTTCTGCTTGACCCCCAGGGTAGGGTTGAATCGGTTCAACCCATGGGGTCCAGTCCCCCCCTGGTAGGTTCTACCGCTAGCTGGGTGGGTCGCCGATTATCTGAGGTGACGGCCTTTCCCAGCCCAGATACCCTGAGCCAGGCCCTAACTACCTTGCAGACCCTGAGCCAGCCCCTCCAACTACCCGGGCGCTATCCCTCGGGTTCCCATAGTATCGATATGGTCTGGGTACTCCACCCCCTGCTTAATCCCCGTGGGGAGCTATTTAAGGTGGCTGCCATGGGCTATTGGTTAAATGTCCATGGCCTGACTGAGACCCTCTATAACCCCGCTCCCGTTGTCACCAACCGGGGGGAGGAGACCGCAGCCCATTCCTATATTCAACTACAAACCTATTCCCCCCGGCTCGCCCAAATTACCCGCAACGTTCGCTGGACGCTAGATTTAGATATTATTCAACAACAAACCGTAGAAGGGCTGGGGGAGCTGTTTGCCCTAGATCGCTGTGTAGTTTGTGGCATATCCCCGACCCAAACGACGGTGATCGCCGCTGAATACCTGGGCCCTAACTCCTTGGCTAGCTGGTTAGGCCAACCCCTGCCCTCCTTAGATCAGGCCCATCTAGAGGCGGCGGCCCGACAAGCTGGAGCAGTTTTGCTGGTCGCCCCCCCCAGTCAACCGGGCCAGGCCATTGTCGCTGTTGCTACCCGTTACCAGGGTCAGGTAAATGGCTTTATTTTGCTTTACAGTCCAGCCAACCGATCCTGGACAGACTTAGAGTTAGGCCTGATTACCGACCTGGCGGACCAGGTGGGCACCGCGATCGCCCATGCCCGAGTATTTTCCGAGAGCCATACCCTGGCCATCAAACTCCAGCAGGCGAATGCCAGCCTGTTAGAAAAACAGCGGGAGTCCCAGGAAGCCCGCCGTCAAGCAGAGGAAGCTCGTCGCCAGGCAGAGGAGGCCTCTCGCTTGAAAAGCGAGTTTCTGGCCAACACCTCCCATGAGCTGAGGACCCCCTTGAATGGCATGATTGGCTTCCTCAAGCTGGTGCTAGATGGCATGGCCGATGATCCGGCAGAGCAGCAGGAATTTATCGAGGAAGCCCATAAATCAGCCCTGCACCTGCTCAATTTGATCAACGATGTACTCGATCTAGCCAAAATTGAAGCGGGCAAAATGCAGATTGATATGGGCCCTGTTAACCTGCGAGAACTCCTGGGGGACCTGGAAAGTTTTGTGCGTCCCCAGGCAGAACACAAGGGCCTCTACTTTAAAATTCTGTTGCCGGCTACCCGCGATGCCATCACCATAAACGGGAACTACCAGCGCTTGCTGCAAGTGCTATTAAATCTGGTGGGCAACGCCAATAAGTTTACCCATGAGGGGGGCGTCACCATTAGCGCCGAGGTAAAGCCCCAAAAGGTCGACTATCAGGGTAAAACCTGGCCTGGTAGCGTCAAAATCAGTGTGGCCGATACCGGCATCGGGGTGTCCCTAGAAAAACAGGACCGCCTATTCCAAACCTTTAGCCAGGTGGATGGAGAACGAACCCGACAATACGGCGGTAGTGGGTTGGGGCTAGCCATTTCTCAGCGACTGATCGAAGCCATGGGTGGAACCGTCCATTTCATTAGCATGGGAGAAGGGCTGGGGTCCACCGTAACCTTTACTGCCTTGCTTTATCAGGAGCCAGTAATGATTGATAAAGAGCCCGTTTATCCGGCATCGTAAGAGGTGATTGATAATACTTAAGTCCCTGGTTATTGCCCATCGGCTGCCCCCCGGCCGCAGTCAAGGGCTAGACAACGCAAAAATCTCTGTAACTCCGCTGAAAAGATGGAAAATCAAGTTAGTCCGCCCGCCCATCCCCAGTTTCCCCTAACCACCGTAGGTGCTCTGGTCCTTAGTCAGGGGGGTGTGGTGTTGATTGTAAAGACCACCAAATGGCGGGGAACCTGGGGTGTACCGGGGGGTAAGGTAGATTTTTCTGAAACCTTGGAAGCCGCTGTAATTCGGGAATTTAAAGAAGAGGTAGGTTTAGACATTACCGATGTAAAATTTGCTCTGATACAGGAATCTATCTTGGATCCTCAATTTATCAAACCGGCCCATCTCATTATGGTGAATTACTACGCCTTCAGCGCTGAGACCGCTATTACACCGAATCATGAAATCCTGGAGTGGCGGTGGTTAGCGCCAGAAGCTGCGATGGAGTATCCCCTCAACAGCTATACCCGGGTGTTACTAGAAGATTATCTACATAAACAGCACGCTCTTCAGGAAAGCCCTTAATGCTATTAAAAAAAGCCTTGGTGACGGGCTCAGCGGCAGGTATTGGTCAGGCGATCGCCCTCGATCTAGCCAGTCGCGGCTTTGATGTAGCGATTCACTATCTGCACAGCCAGGCAAAGGCTGACCAGACTTGCCAGTTAGCTCGTAGTCTTGGCGTCAAGGCAATTAGCCTTGCAGCCGACGTGACCAACCCCGCCGCTGCCCAGAGCCTTGTAGATCAGGCCACCGAACACCTGGGTGGTCTGTCAGTGCTGGTTAATAATGTGGGTAATTATCGTGACGTGCCCACCTTAGATCTATCGGTGCAACTATGGCATGATTTAATTATGTCTAATCTCCATTCCACCTTTTACGTGACCCAAGCTGCCCTGCCCCATTTAAAGGCCGCTCAGGGTGCTAGAATTCTTAATTTTGGGTGTGCCAGTGCCCAACATCTGCTGGCTCGCTCCACTAATACACCCTACCTAATCGCCAAAACCGGCATTATAATCTATACAAAATCTTTGGCCATAGAAATTATCAAAGATGGGATTACAGCCAATGTGATTTGTCCAGGTATTGCCGAAAATTCCTTTGATTTAGTTGAGTCTCTTCCAGAACTACCGACAGGAAAACCAGCTACCTTAAAGGATATGAGCAATGCCGCATGGTTTTTTATTAGTCCCGAAGCAAGTTATATTACAGGACAGGTGCTAGAGGTGGCCGGCGGTTGGAAACTATAGTGTGGTTTAAGGGATAAAAGAATGCTAAGGCTTGAGGATCTTTATCAGATATACGACCAATATCGGGACGACCTGAAGATAAAGGTGGCAGACTTTTATCTAGGTGATAAACATTTTGATTTCAATACTAAAGCCGCGATTTTAGGTGTAATTAATCTCTCCACTGACTCCTGGTATAGGGAAAGTATATGCTTAAGTTCTGAGCAGGCGATTCGTAGAGGTATTGTCTTAAATGCTCAAGGTGCCGATATTATAGATATCGGCGCTGAGTCTACCTTAGAAAAGGCAGAACGAGTAGCCGACCTACAACAAAATAGCAAACTATTACCTGTCTTAAAGGCTCTTCACCAGGCGGGCGTCCTAACCTCCGTTGAAACCTACTATCCCCAGGTGGCTCGGGAATGTTTGAAAAATGGTGCAAATATCATTAATCTCACGGGAGCTATATACAACGAGGAAATATATAGAACTATTGCTGAATTCGATGGTGGCGTTATTATTTGTTATGTCCAGGGTGAGACCGCCAGGTCAGGAGGAGACTTTGACTTTGGCGACGATCCCATAGTTTTAATGCATGACTACTTTGGCCGGCAAATAGACCTGGCAACTAAGGCTGGTGTAACTAAAATCTTCGTTGATGGAGGGTTGGGCTTTTACTATAAGAATCTTCAGGATAGTGCTTTGAGAATCAGTTATCAAATGCAGACTTTTCTAAAGACCTTTCGACTCAGAACCTTAGGTTTTCCTGTATGCCATGCCCTGCCTCATGCCTTTGAATGCTTTGGCGAAGAAATGAGAAATGCAGAGTCTTTTTTTGCTGTTTTGGCAGCGCTCGGTAAAACCGACCTACTCAGAACCCACGAAGTCCCTAAGATAAAAGCCGTATTGGACACCCTAAACCTGTTCTAGACGTGTGACTTCTGCAAGCTCTGAAATATCTAATTTTTGAACTAACTGAGAAATAGTCTGGCCTGAGACAGGCTCAACCCAATCCGGAGCAATTTCTGCCAGGGGAACCAGCACGAAGGCTCGTTCTGCCATGCGGGGATGGGGAATTATTAAGTCCGGACTATCTAGCATCAGATCGGCATATAAAATAATATCTAAATCCAGGGTTCTAGGGCCCCAACGAATCGATCTGACTCGACCAAATTCCTGTTCTATGGTCATTAAGGTGGCAAGTAGCCTTTGGGGATTAATGGCGACTTTGATCACAGCGCAGGCATTTAGGTAGTCGGGTTGTTGCGGTCCTCCCCTAGGGGCTGTCTTGTACCAACTAGATCGGCTGACCACCTCTACCCCAGGGGCTGTCCCTAGCCTGGATAGGGCCGCTTCTAGGGTGGCGCGGGAGTTACCTAGATTACTACCAAGGGAGATGGCTGCCAGCTGATGGCTAGAATCAGTCACTGTATTAATCCTATAGATAGAGCCCTAAAGGCTGTTTGAGCAACCTGGAAAAATTGGTGGAGTTCTTACACGCCTATCATTCTTGAAACCGGATCTAAGCCCGCGAAATTGGTTTAATTGATCCATAGAATGGATTTGTGCCATTCAGCCTTACAACTCTTCTACCGCTGTAATAAAGTCAAAAACAGAACAGGCTGCTTTTGTGTTCATCTTCCTATGGAAAGTTAATATAACACAACCTGAAGTAATATAACACGATCTGGAGTAAACTATGTAACGAATGGTTTGTATTAGTAATAGGCCTGAGGATGATTGACTTAAATAGGTTTGATCAGGTTTATGTTCATCAGAGTCAATTTCCAGAGAAGGTTTATCAAGACTACCTGGAGAGTTTTCAAACTAAGAAAATCAATCATAAATTTCATTACGATAGCGTTAAGCAAAGTCAAAAGTGGCTAAAGCTCCATCAAGCTTACTCCCCAGCTAAAAATAGCGACGCTGTCGTCCTAACTTATAGTCAATGCTTTCAGAAAGTTAGCACTATTGCTGCTAACGATCTTAGTATTGAGGTGATTGGCCTGGGCTGTGGCGGTGGGGACAAAGATAGGGAGCTGTTATCTTTTCTAGAGAATAAATCTAAAGCTTTGACTTATTATCCTTTGGACGTCAGTCTTTCCTTGGCTTTAATATCTGCCCACAAGGCTAAAAGACTATTGCCAGAAATAGCTGTTTGGCCAGTAGTTTGCGATTTATTGTCTGCGGATGACTTGATTTCTAATTTCTCTGCAAATCAGGGTGAAAGTCACAAAATAATTACTTTTTTTGGCATGATACCGAATTTTTTGCCGACTGAAATTCTGCCAATTTTAAGTAACTTTTTGACAGCTGGAGACACACTCTTGATGAGTGCGAATCTGGCCCCTGGGAAAGATTACCTGGGCGGGATAGAACAGGTGTTACCCCAGTACGATAACGAACTGACCAGGGACTGGCTGATGACAATTTTATTGGATGCCGGAATTAATCCAGCTGACGGTGAGATCAAGTTTGAAATTCAAGGGGACTCAACTATTTCTGGCCTGGATTTGAAAAGAATAAACGCCAGCTTCCAGGTCCGCAAGTCTATTCACTGGACATTAGATGGGCGGTCTGTTGAATGGCAGGAAGGAGACCAGGTGCAGCTATTTTTTTCCTATCGATACACCTCTAATCGACTACAAGCTGTTCTGCAACAATATCGTCTGAACATACTTGATTATTGGGAAGATGATAATCAAGAGGAGGGGGTTTATTTGATTGCTAAGATCTAGAATTATCTGTGGCTGGGAGCCTCTGCCTGAATCTAGCTAGACTTTGCCACCCTCTAGGCAGATCTATCAGGGTTTAGATCGGGTTATTTCGATACTGATAGACCCGTCGAAATCAGGAATAGGGGCGGCCGGTTTGTGGATTGTAACCTCAACTTTCGACAGATTATCGTTGGAGCTTAAAATCTGATCGGCAATTTCTCCCGCTAACCGTTCTAACAGGTCAAAGCGAGAGGTTTTAATCAAATTCTGAACCAGACTAATCACTCTACGATAATCAAGGGTATGGGCAATATTGTCGCTTCGACTCGCCTCAGTGATATCTACCCATAATCTTAGGTCCACCCCGAACCACTGCCCTAGAACCTTCTCTTCTGGCAGGTATCCAATGTAGCCGTAACCCCGAATGTCAGTAATATAAATGCAGTCCATTGCTTTTTGTCTATATAAATGATTGCGCCCCAGTCCCAGACCTGGGTAATCGCCATTGGCGAGGGGTCTATCCCCTCCACTGCCCCCTGGCCAGACCAGGGCAGAAATAATTCATCAACCTACATTCCCATAATGCAGTAGCCTGAATCCACATAGATGATCTGGCCAGTAATGCCACTGGATAGGTCGCTACAGAGAAAGGTAGCTGTGTTGCCTACCTCGGTTTGGGTGACGGTACGGCGCAGCGGAGCGGTGGCTTCCACATGGTGAATCATGTCTAAAATCCCTCCCACGGCAGAGGAGGCCAGGGTGCGAATGGGGCCAGCCGAAATCCCGTTCACCCGAATGTTAGCAGCGCCCATCTCAGCAGCCAGGTAGCGCACGTTCATTTCTAGGGCAGCCTTGGCAATGCCCATAACATTGTAGTTGGGCACTACCCGCACCCCACCCAGATAGGTCAGGGTGACAATGCTACCCCCTTGGGTCATTAGGGGTTTGGCTCCCCGGGCCAGACTCACCAGTGAGTAGGCGCTAACATCGAGGGCAAGTTGAAAGCCTGACTGAGAGGTTTGGCTGAAGTCTCCGGCGAGGTCATCCCGGTTGGCAAAGGCCAGACAGTGAATCAAAATATCTAGTTGACCCCAAGCCTGCTGGATAGTGGTAAAAACATCCTCTACCTGGGCTTCCTCCTGCACATTGCAGGGTAAAAATAGGCTGGGCTGAAGGGGATCGACCAAGTCCTTGACCTTGCCTTCCAACTTCCCTTTTTCATCAGGCAGGTAGGTAATCGCGAGCTCGGCTCCAGCCTGGTGGAGTTGCTGGGCAATGCCCCAGGCAATCGATCGATTATTGGCGATGCCCGTTACCAGGGCTTTCTTCCCAGTCAGGTCTAACATGGTGATTCGAGATAATCAGCATTTAGGAGTCTACGGGAAATTGGTCCCGGTGGGTAGGGGATAGACCGATAGAATAGGTAAGCTGGCTAGGGAAATTTTTGATTATGGATGTGATTCCCGCGATCGATCTGCTGCAGGGTGACTGTGTACGGCTTTACCAGGGAGACTATGGCCAGTCGGAGGTATTCGACCAGGACCCGGTGGCGGTGGCTCAACGCTGGGTTGAACAGGGGGCTACCCGTCTGCATCTGGTAGACTTAGATGGGGCAAAATCAGGTCAACCGGTTAACTGGCCAGTCATTCAGGCAATTGTGCAGGGGGTCACTGTACCAGTACAGGTCGGGGGCGGACTGCGCGATCGCGATCGGGTGGCCGATCTGTTTGCCCTGGGGGTGCAGTTTGCCATTTTAGGCACCGCTGCCCTGGAATACCCCGACCTGATCAGCGACCTGAGCCAGAGCTTTCCCGATCGCATCATCGTCGGTATCGACGCGAGAAATGGCAAGGTAGCCACCCGGGGCTGGTTGGATACCTCGACGATCACCGCCCTAGACCTAGCCCGGCAGGTGGAAGAGCGGGGAGCCGCCGCCATTATCTACACCGATATTCAGCGCGATGGTACGCTACAGGGCCCCAACCTGGACGCCCTCCGAGCCATGGCTGAAACCGTGACCATCCCGGTGATCGCCTCCGGCGGGGTGGGAGGACTGGGGGATTTACTTCAACTCCTATCGTTGGAACCCCTGGGCGTAGAGGGGGTGATTGTGGGACGGGCCCTTTACACCGGCGACCTGAGCTTAAAGGAAGCGGTGCGGGCGATTGGCAACGGTCGCTGGCAAGACGTCCCCCCTGATCTGGGAACCTCCACCCTGGCCTGAGCTGGGTTCCAGGCGGAAGCCCAGCAGATCGGATGTTTCGGCTAGCTTCCAAATAATCCACCTGCCGCTAACCCATCACCGAGGTAAGGGTACTGGAATTCCATCAATGGGTACTGGAATTCCACCAGCGGAAACCCCTTTATAAAAAAGAGGTTCCCGTTGGTTACTTGCAGCTAGAGAGTTGCTCTCTAGGGGTAGGAAAATTTAACCCATGGGTAGGGGTTACCTGGTAAGCCCATCCGCCATGGATAATTGCTCTACTAAAAAGGCCCAGCGATCGACGGCTTCCTCAATCAGCTTACTGGTCGGTTTACCAGCCCCATGGCCAGCCTCGGTTTCGATCCGAATTAGAACGGGCGCATCACCCTGGTGAGCCGCTTGCAAAGCAGCGGCAAACTTAAAGCTATGGGCGGGTACCACCCGGTCATCGTGGTCGGCGGTGGTAATTAAGGTGGCCGGATAGGCGGTCTCCGATCGCAGATTGTGGAGGGGGGAATAGGCGTAGAGGGCGACAAAATCCTCCGGGTTCTGGGGCGAACCGTAGTCCGATTCCCAGGCCCAGCCAATGGTGAACTGGTTAAACCGCAGCATATCCATCACCCCCACCGCCGGTAGGGCCGCCCTAAACAGGTCAGGACGCTGGGTCATACAGGCCCCCACCAACAGGCCGCCATTGCTGCCCCCCATGATGGCGAGCTTCTGGGGCTGGGTGTACCCCTCAGCTACGAGCCATTCGGCGGCGGCAATAAAGTCATCAAAAACCGTTTGTTTTTGCCGCCTGGTGCCGGCCTGGTGCCAGGCCTCCCCGTACTCGCCGCCCCCCCGCAGGTTGGCCACGGCATAGATACCGCCCATTTCCATCCACACCAGGTTACTAACGGAGAAACTGGGGGTCAGGGAAACGTTAAAACCACCGTAACCATAGAGCAGGGTGGGATGGGGGCGACTTAAATCCAGGTCGCGGCGGTGGGTTATAAACAGGGGAATGGCGGTGCCGTCCCGGCTGGGATAAAACACCTGGGTCGTGGTGTAGTCCTCGGGGTTAAAGGCCACCTGGGGCTGGCGGTAGGGCGTGCTCTCCCCGGTCACCAGGTCGTAATGGTAGATGGTACTGGGGGTGGTAAAGCTGGTAAAGCTGTAGAAGGTTTCCCGATCCTGGGGTTTACCCTCAAAGCCCGCCGCAGAACCGATGCTGGGGAGGGCGACGGATCGCACCAGTTCCCCCTCCAGGCTGTAGACACGCAGGGCGGTATAGGCGTCTTGCAGGTAATTGGCGACAAACTGGTGGTTCAGTAGACTGACCGACTGCAGCGTGTCCTGTCCCTCCGGAATGATCTCCCGCCAGTCCTCAGGCTGGGGCTGGTGGAGATGGATGGCAATCAGGCGACCCCGAGGGGCGTTGCGATCGCTACGAAACCAGAAGCGATAGCCATCGTTGCCAACCAGGCTGTAGTTGGCCTCAAACTGGGAAATCAGTTCGATAACAGGGCTGTCAGCCTGACTCAGGTCTTGGTAAAACACCAGGTTGTGGGGATCGGTACCCCGCCAAACCGAAATCACCAGGTAACGGCCATCCTCGGTAACAGTGCCCTCAAAGCCCCACTCCTTTTGGTCAGGACGTTCATAAACCAGTTGATCGGCGGATTGGGGGGTGCCCAGGCGGTGATAGTAAAGTTTTTGATAGTAGTTCACCATCTCCGCTGGAGCTCCAGGGTCGGGTTCATCGTAGCGGCTATAGAAAAAGCCCTGGTGGTCGTGGGTCCAGGCAACACTAGAAAATTTAACCCAGCGCAACTCATCCCCGGTATCGCCACCGGTATCAATGTCGCGCACATGCCACTCAACCCAATCGGAACCAGCGGTGGACAGGCCGTAGGCCAGCCAGGCGCCATCTTCGCTGACCGCCAAACCACTAAGGGCCACGGTGCCATCTGGAGAAAGGGTGTTAGGATCCAGCAGGACCCGGGGTTCGGCCTCCAGACTGGCCAGGGTATAGAGCACGCTCTGGTTTTGCAGACCGTCGTTCTTAAAGTAAAAGTAGCGATCGCCCTGTCTAAAGGGGATGCCATAGCGCTCGTAGTTCCACAGTTGGGTCAGCCGCTGGCGAATCGGCGATCGCCAGGGTAAGCTCTCCAGGTAGGCAAAGGTCACCTGGTTTTGGGCCCTAATCCACTGCCGGGTAGCCTCTGAGACCGAGTCCTCCAGCCAGCGATAGGGGTCAGCCACCTCCATACCGTGGTAGACATCCACATGGGATTGGCGAGGGCTGGGGGGATAGACCGGGACGGTAGCCATGGCGATTGCAGGGATAGAACGGTGAACACACTAGGCCAGGGCGTCCGCTAAGGATACGCCCCGGATCGAGTAGTCCAGTAATTGAACAGGATGCATCAAGGGTAGGGAGTGGCCCTGGGTACCCAGATGCTTCTGAATTTGTAGGGCACAGCCCGGATTAGCCGAGGCAATTAGCTGGGCACCCGTATTCACCAGGTTTTTCACCTTCATCTGGCCCAGTTCCTCCGCCACCTGGGGTTGGAGCATATTGTAAACCCCGGCGCTACCGCAGCAGAGGGCTGCGTCCAGGGGTTCCCGCAGGGTCACCCCTGGAATCTGACGAAGTAGCTGGCGCGGTTGCAGACTAATTTTCTGACCATGTAACAGGTGGCAGGCATCCTGAAAGACCACCGGTAATTCCCCGACGGTGAGAGCATGGAGGGGGGCAGTGAGGCCGACCTCCGCTAGGAACTCCTGGATGTCCCGGACCCGGGCTGAAAAGGCCTGGGCCCGATCGCCGTACTCCGGGTCATCCTGCAAAATATGGGCATAGTCCTTCAGGGTATGACCACAGCCCGCCGCATTAATAATCACATAGTCCACCTGGGCCTGTTCAAAGGTATCAATCATCTGGCGAGCCAAAACCTGGGCCTGGGCCGTTTCTCCCTGGTGGGCGGGGAGGGCGGCACAGCAGCCCTGGGAGGAGGGAATCACCACCTCACAGCCATTGGCGCTGAGGACCCGGGCCGTAGCGTGGTTCACCTCCGCGAAAAATACCTGTTGTACGCAACCCAGTATCATACCCACCCGATAGCGCTGCGGTCCGACCGCCGGTACCACCTCTGGCAGCCCGCTGCCAAAGCTCTCCGCCGTCACTGGCGGCAGCAAGGATGCCATCGCCGCTAGCTGGGGAGACAGGTTTTGCAGCCAGCCCGTGCGCTCTACCAGGCGATCAAGCCCAAGCTTTTGGTAGAGGTAGAGGGGGCCCGCCAGCACCCGTAACCGGGCTGGATAGGGAAACAATTGAAAAATCAAAGTCCGTAGCAGTTGATCAGGCCAGGAACGGCGGGCCTGGCGCTGGACCTGGGGCCGCACCGCCGCAATCAACTGGTCGTACTGCACACCAGAAGGACAGGCGGTGGTACAGGCCAGACAACCCAGACAGGAGTCAAAGTGCTGCACCGAGGCTGGAGATAGGGGAGCTTGCCCCTGGTTAATGGCATCCATCAAGTAAATGCGGCCCCGGGGAGAGTCGGTTTCCTTACCAATGACTCGATAGCTGGGACAGGTGGTGAGACAAAACCCGCAATGGACGCAGGCGTTGATCAACTCTGGCCGAGGGGGAGGAGAACAGGCATCGAAACCATTCCCCTGGGGCTGGTCAGAGGTATCGACAGAAGCTAGCGGCGTATCCAGAATATCCATAGGTCAGGTTATGCATACAAGTTCGGCCACAACGCTGAGGCAGAGTTGATCGAATAAAGGGAAGGCTGGGAAGTGTTCTGGCTCGTTCTAGAGCGGGTTAAAAGGCTGCACCACAAAACTTTAGGTTGAACCACCTTTCCAACTACCCTCGCCACCCCATCAAACCTGGCTACGGCCACAGCCATTACCCCTTAGCCTAACCTGCCACCAGCCGGTTTGGATAACCTACCAGGGAATGGCAACCCAGAGAAAAGTCCAATGATGCCAATAGATGGCGATAGGGAGAAGGGGCAGGTTTAGGTGGAAATCGGCGATCGCAGCTGGTCTAAGGCCCATTGGGCTCTGGCCTGCACCGCCAGGGTCCGATCCTCCAGCAATACCCGCTCCAGGGCAGTCACGATCACCGGTAGGTCCGCCACCCTGGTAGCCCCTGCCAGGGTTTGCAGACTCACAACCGCCGCGTAACGCACCACCCACTCCGGATCCTGGATTGCCTGCAGCAGCACCTGCAAAACCTCCGCCTGAGCTCCTGTCACCTGGTCGGCAGGCAATCGATCCCACTTAATCGCCCCAGCCCCTCGAGCCGCCGCTCGCCGCACACTCAGGGCGAAATCTACCGTGGTCGCCTCTAACAGCACGGGTAGGGCACGGGGGTCACCAATCAGGGCCAAAGCCCGAATTGCCCAGGCCCTGGCCCCATAGTTATAACCATCCAGTTCGGTGAGTAAGCCATCTACCGCCGCCTCCCCCAAGGCCACCAACCCCTCTACAGCGGCGACGGCCGCCCCAGGATTGTTGTAACCCAGCACCCGAATCAGGGTAGGAATGGCCTCGGGATCGCGAAGCGCCGCCAATCGAGCCACCGCCTGCACCAGGGCCGCCTTCGAATCGGCGGTTTCCACCCCCTGAATCAATGCCGTCACCTCGGCTCTGGCGGTTTCAGACATGCCCATTCCTATAGCAAATTATCCATCAGGGCCAAAACCTGGTGAGAGTCAGGCCCCAGTCCCTGCCCAGGAAAACCCTGTTCCTGCAGATGATGCTCTAAAATCTGCTGCAAAGCAATCAACTTAAGGCTATTTTCCGCCAGGGTAGCAGCGATCGCAGGGGCGGCGGGCAGGTAGCCGATCGCCCCCAGATCCATCATTGCTGATCGCCGCAGTTGTAAGTTGGGTTCCTGCAAACGCCCTACCAGGGCCTGACAGTAGGCCGGATCAGCGGTGAGCTGGTAGAGGGCTCGGGCAGCCGCATTCTGCACCTGGGCTACGCCATGGCTAAGAAAGGGGGTAATTTCTCCGACCGCCTCCGTCGCCCCTAAGCTACCCAACGCCTCAAGGATGGCATTGTAGGGCTGCACCAGGTGAGGATTGCCAGGCACCGGCAGAGCCGCCTCTACGCCTCCCGCCAGTAGCGATCGCAGGGGAGCAATGGCACGGGGGTCGCCCAGACTTTCCAGAGCCTGGGTAGCGGCCTCGCGAACATAGTAATCGGAACAGGTCAGGCATTGAATCAAAGCGGGCACCACCTGCCGATCCCCCAGTTTACCCAGGGCCCGAGCGGCATTTCGCCGCAGTGGATAGCCCCCATCGGAGGAGCGATCGGTTCCATCCTCGAGGGCTACCATCAGGGCTGCGATCGCCTCTGGCTGTGCCACTCGAAAACGACCCAACCACCAGGCCGCATAGTAACGCAAACCTGCGTCCTCTGTTTGCTGCAGGTTGCTTAAGGCTTGATCAACGGTATAGGCATCTCCCTGGACATTCACCAAGGCTTCAGAGTCTAACCCCATACCATGGTTTTCAGGCTTCAGTGCCAGAAAGGGGACGAATGCTAACGATCTTTCCACCCAGACGGGTAATCCGTTGCATTTCCTCGTTCATGCGTCGATAGGGCACCTTAATGAAGACACTACCACTCCTACGAATAGGGTAATTGTTTTGACTGGTTTCTTGGTTTTGACGCAGTCCCTCTACTTCATAAATAAAGGTACGACTGCCAGCGGTCGAGTCACTACCAGAAATATTTTGGGTCATCATAGTGGGGCAATGTCCTTAGCGATCAATAGCTATCTATTAAGAGTATGTGTACACAGCCCCTGGCTGGGCTAAGTAGCTGGTATACCAAAAACCGGCAGTTTAGGTGAAAGCCAGCCCTGTGCCGGGGACAAGACCCGGTAGAGGCATCGGTTAAAACGCCCCCACCGAAGTCAAGGTAAATCAATTAAAAGCTAGCCTGGGTAACACTGGTAACCCGACCGCCCAGTTTATTGATTTGCTGCAACTTGGCTGACAGCTTTTCGTAGGGAACCAGGTATACCGTATTGGTACGGCGCACCTTAGGATAGCGAGGCAGGTTGGCTCCCATCACCTCTACTCGATACACCCGACCCGCAGTGGTGCCGTAGGGAGTAGATCCGCCCAGGGCCTTGCTGGGGGTAGCCAGCTTATTAGCCTGAACAGACCAGCCCGCATTGGTACCAGTGGGACTAACAACAGAGGAAGAGGTATTACGGCCTAACTCTGCCGCCAGGCGAGACTTTTTACCCGCCGCTTGGGCCCGATCGCTGTTGGCATAGCCACGATAGAGCTGAAACATGCGGGTAAAGCCCACAGACCGTTGCCCAGCCTGGTAGACAAAGCTGCGGTAATAGGGTACCACATGGTCGCCAAAGTTGGCCTGGTATTCTTCGCTGTCGATGAAGGAATCCACATCAGCGTCATAGCCTTCATTTTCGTAGCGGTCTAGATGATCTACCACCTCTGACTCATCATAGAGAGCCCGACCCAGCAAATGCTTGGTATGGAGCTCAATCACACGGGTTTGAAAGTTGGGGTAGAAAAATTTTTGTTTGTATAACTCAGACTTGGCTACCGCCCGGACAAATTCCCGGACGGTAATGTAACCGTTTTTAAGCAAAGACTCGGCGCTGATGAGGCGTTCCGAGTTCATCAAATAATCGTTACCCAAAAGTTGACGGTAGACCGCCCGAATCACGATTTCTGCATCTGCTGATGTCCAGTTAGACCGTAGTTCGACTGGGGCGGTTTCACTAAAGGCAGCGGTCCCTAGCCGGGATGCCGCCGTAGTAATCGGCATGGATCCTACTCCTTACGACAGGGTTTCTCAACACACTATGTAGACCTATAACCACAGACCAGCTGTCAGAATAAAGTTTTAGTCAATGTTCTGGTTCCTGACTGGGATATAGCTATAAAAATGCCCGGAATGACAAACAATCGTTAACAATAGGCTAACAACTGTCTGCCCTTCCGGGCGATGAACACCAACTAGCTCAGGGCGTTGATGGCGTAATCGATGTAGGAATTGGCTTCAGAAGCAGCATCGCCAGACAGACCATGGTTGGCCTTGATATAGCGTAGGGCTTCAACATACCAGCTGGGGGACAGCTCATAGGTGGTATTGATTTCAGCCAGACCGGCAATCAGATACTCATCCATAGGACCAGTACCGCCCGCAACGCAGCAGTAGGTTACCATCCGCAGGTAGTAGCCGATGTCCCGAGCACACTTGTCCTTACCCCGCTGGTCAGCAGCGTAGTTAGGGCCCTGCATTTGGGTGGTGTAGGGGAACTTATTGTAAACGGCTTGAGCCGCACCACTGACCAGAGAATCTGCCTTGCTGGTCAGTGCCCGGGCAGCTTCCAGACCAGAGGTGGCTTGACGCAGGCGACCAAGTAAACCAGTCAACTCAGAGGCGCTCAGGAAGCGGCCTTGGGAATCGGCAGTAGACACTGCTTCAGTTAAAGGGGTTTTCATAACGTTAAGGTTCTCCTTCGATTGTCTTCACAGCAAATGAACAAGATTCAAAGAATTGGGATTGAAGCCCAATTAAAAGGGGGTTCAAGACTACTCGAACCTATGCAACGGCAGCGGCAGCCAGGTCAAAATAGCTGCTGATTTCAGACATCAAAGAGCTGCAATCACCCTGGGTAACATTAGCGGGATCGTTGGCGATAGAAAGGGCAGAGGCCTTCATTTTTTCTACACCAGCGGCTACGGAAGCACCGGGAACACCCAGGGCAGCGTAGGTTTCACGCAGACCATTGAGGCAGCGATCGTTAAGAACGCTAGCATCACCTGTAAAGGTGGCGTAGGTCACATAGCGCAGGATGATTTCCATATCGCGCAGGCAGGCAGCCATGCGGCGGTTGGTGTAAGCATTGCCACCAGGGGCGATCAACTGAGGCTGTTCAGCAAACAGAGCCCGAGCTGCATCGGATACGATTTTAGAAGCGTTACCGGTCATTCGGTTAACAGCGTCGCTCCGCTTCAGACCTTCGCTGGTAAACCGGGACAGGGCATCTAGCTGATCGCCAGACAGAAATTCGCCACGGGCATCGGCCTGAGAAACAACCTTAGTATATGCGTCAAACATCGACTCAAGTCTCCTAATTATTTTTGTCGCTGAGTTGGCTAAAATGAGGAGCTATCATGGCCCCGGACTGGATCAGGCCAGTAAAAGACCTGACCTAGTTCCTTATAGAGAGATCTTAAAGAGTAGACGGGTCCATCCTCCCATTTAGTTTACATTTCTTCAAGCTTGTTAAGGTATCTAAATAAAAGTCCTTAATCAAAGGCTTGAAGACAAGCTAGATAGGAGTGTGGAGTTAATTCCTTGATGGCAATGAATCACTCCTTAAAACCTTTGATTGAATTAGCTTTCGCCTATTCAATCAACCCTCCAGAAATTTTATACACCGATGGTGGGTCCAGTTATTTTACAAGTTGTTAAGAATTTCTTCCTAGCTTCCCGACGGCCCTCTTCAGGTCATGCAAGGTTCCTGTCTGGTAAGGGTTTCGAGCTTTTCTGAAGAGCTTTAGGAAGGGAGTTCAGAGGGATGAAGTATGAAGAAAAACTATTTGGTGCAACGGTTTATTAAGTTCTTCGGCGAAGTGCAAACCTTTGACTTGCTTTGCTTTTAAGCTAAGCCTTTAATTGCCATCGGCTGGCCCCTGGAGGCTTGTCTGTTGCCAGCGTCAAGTCAGGGGCTAGGGATGTCAGGGGTATTCAATAATAGTGATTATATGGAGGGTCTGGACGTGAGTTTGCCGTTGCTAGCCTATCAACCCAAAAGTCAAAATCATCGGGTCAATGGTTACGAGGTTCCAGGAGACGATCAACCCAGGATTTACAGGCTGGAATCGGTTGCCTCTAATCAGGATATGGACCTGTTGATCAGGGCCGCCTACAGACAAATATTTCATGAGCAGCAAATGCTCAAAAGCAATCGTCAGACGTTGCTAGAATCCCAATTGCGAGCTGGCTTGATTACCGTTAAGGGCTTTATTCGGGGTTTGGCTACCTGTGATAGCTTTCGGGCCTGGAATTACCACCCCAATAATAACTATCGTTTTGTTGAACTTTGCGTACAACGTATTCTTGGTCGCAACGTCTACGATCGCAAAGAAACCCTGGCCTGGTCTATTGTGCTGGCTAGCCAAGGATTGCAGGGCTTGATTGATGGCCTGCTCGCTACCCCTGAGTACGAAGACAGCTTTGGTGAAAATACCGTGCCCTACCAGCGGCGTCGCATCTTACCTCAGCGATCGCTGGGCGAACTTCCCTTTGAGCGCACCCCTCGCTACGGTCAGGACCATCTCACCAGCTTGCAAGCTCTGGGTTACGACTTCTGCGCAGATCGTCCGCTAGGGCAGCAAGACTGGTTAGTCCCCCCGGCTCCGGTGCGCCGGGCTGCCGGGGTAATTACCCTGGCCCTGGCTCTGGTACTGGGACTAACCACCGCTGCGGTGGTCTTCTCCTGGTTCGGATGGATTACCCTTTAGCCCATACCGGTAGCGACGCATTGCCCATTGTAAAGATAGGTTACAAATCTGCCGTCAAGACGCTATGACGTCTTGACGGCTCGGGCCAAGAGCTCTAAGGTAAATAAACACAAGGGGTACCCGAACCGTATTAGAGATGTGTTATGGAAGAGTCTAAGGCCAGCAAAGTTACCCTCTATCTTCCCTCCCAAACCCATCGTCAGCTCAAGATTCACTCTGCTGTGGAGGGTGAAGCCATGTCTGCCATCGCCCAGCGGGCCATTGATTTTTATTTGGCTAATCCCGATTTGGTAGCACAGGGTATACCTGAGGGCAGGGGCCAAACCCATCGCATATATGATTGTCCCTGCTGTGCTGTCCCCTTAGTGCTTAAAGATACTGCATTGGTGGAAGTGGTTCAGTTATCTTCCTGTTCAGATTCACCCACCCTCGCCGAGCCTGGAGTGCCCGGGCTGGTTATAGAGTCTAACCAACTTGGTGAAGGCGAATTGGTTCCCTGTTAAGGTCCCAAAGTTAATAATAGTTTGCTTCAGCAATTTAGGCCTGATGTGCGAATGCGGGTCTATTGGTTGTTTTTCCTAGTTTCCATCCTGACCTGGTTGTCTGTTATCACTTTAGTTTCCTAAAGGTATCGACCATGAAAGAGGATTTAAGCGTACTGATACAATCTGAATATCCTCTGATCTATTTGGTTACCTTTGAGGAAGAGCGGGCTGAGCAAACCTTGGTTAGTGTGGCTCGTCAGCTCACCCAACGGGATGCAAAGTCTTCCCTGCGAGTCTGCATCTGGACCATGACCCGCGGCATGGTTGAGTATGGCAACTCCAGTGCGGGCCAGCAACACAATCAGACTGTTTCGCCTGAAGCGGCTGTAGAGTGGGTGATTCGCCAGCGCGAGGGGGGCCTATATATCTTTAAAGACCTCCACCCCTTTAAGGATTCACCCGCTGTTACCCGTTGTCTACGGGACGCCATCGTCGCCCTCAAGGGGAGCGGTAAAACCATTGTCTTGATGTCTCCTGTTCAAGAGGTGCCGATCGAACTGGAGAAGGAAGTGGTAGTCTTAGACTTTCCTCTGCCTACAATGACCGAGCTAGATGAGGTCCTCTCCGCTCAATTGGCCCGGTCTCGAAAGGATTCCCTCACTACAGACACCCGCGAAAAGCTGCTTAAGGCTGCCCTGGGCTTAACTCGTGACGAGGCTGAGAAGGTTTACCGCAAGGCTCGGGTGATGGCTGGGGAGCTAAGTGGCGAAGAGGTAGAGATTGTGCTATCTGAAAAACGCCAGTTGATTCGTCGCAATGGCATCCTAGAATTTATGGATGTGGATGAAACCATTGATGCGGTTGGGGGTCTGGAGGAGTTAAAGTATTGGTTGAAGCAGCGCTCTGATGCCTTTACTGAGCGAGCTCGTCAGTACGGCCTACCTCAACCTAAGGGAATGCTGATTTTAGGGGTGCCCGGCTGTGGTAAATCTCTGATTGCTAAAACCACCTCTCGTCTCTGGGGACTACCCCTACTGCGCCTTGATTTAGGTCGGGTCTACGATGGCTCTACCGTGGGGAGATCGGAGGCCAATTTGCGCAATGCCCTGCGTACGGCTGAATCCATTTCCCCGGCTATTTTGTTTATTGATGAAATTGACAAAGCCTTCGCCGGGGGTGCGGGCTCTTCTGATTCTGACGGGGGCACCTCCAGTCGTATCTTTGGTACCTTTCTCACCTGGATGCAGGAAAAAACCTCTCCGGTATTTGTGATGGCCACGGCTAATCGGGTCGAACGTTTACCCAGTGAGTTTTTGCGTAAAGGCCGATTTGACGAAATCTTTTTCGTCGATTTGCCCAATCCTGAAGAGCGTAAAGATATTTTTCAAATCCATTTGCAGAAACGGCGTCGCGATATAGAACGCTTTGACTTGGAGCAGCTTACCAAGGTTTGCGATGGCTTTTCTGGGGCAGAAATTGAGCAGGGTTTGATTTCTGCTATGTACGAAGCATTTGCCCAAGGACGGGAGTTCACTCAACTCGATATCATTGCCTCGATTCGGGCTACCTTGCCCCTTTCTAAAACTATGAGTGAACAGGTTAGCGCTCTGCGCGATTGGGCGCGTCAGCGGGCCCGTCCAGCGGCAGCCTCCGTGGCTGAATATCAGCGCATGGAGTTTTAACAGGCTTTCTACCCGGCGGTATCCGGGGGAAGGGCTAGCTCAGGCTAGCAGTTGGTGTCCAGGTAGTCCCTAGCGGTTAACTGGCTTGATTAACTCTCAAACCTCGTTGTTTCTCTCAATTTTCCTACAGGAGGAAACCCTTATGTCTCACTTCAGCACTCTTCGCACCAAAGTGACCGATGCTGAAATTCTTAAGCAATCTCTGTCTGATCTGGGTATTGCCACCAAGACAGAGGCAGATGTGCGGGGCTACAATGGCCAGCGATTGCGGGCCGACATTGTCGCTATTCTGGACGGTGAATATGATCTGGGCTGGTCTCGTAATGCTGACGGTTCCTTTGATTTGATTGCCGATCTATGGGGCGTCGCTAAAAAGCACAACCAGACTGAATTGATTAATTCTATTAATCAAAAGTACGCAGTTAATAAAACCCTGGCTGAGGTAAAGCGCCCCGGTCTGCAAAATGCCAACGTTAAACTGGTGCTTCAGTAAGTCTCTAGTGCGTTCCCTAGGAGTGGGCCGGGCAAAGTGTCCGGCCCATTTTTTATCGGAGATTAATGAAAGATTAGGGTAGGGGCGATCGCTCGGTTCCCATGCTACTCTCTGCAATAATTATCGTTTTATAGAGATAGCCATGTCCCTGGAGTCCTCTTCTCCCCCATCTATCAGTCCTGCTCAAATGACTCTGCTGCGAACTGTCGCTACTATGGCTTGGAGTGACGGTGATCTAGCCGAGGAAGAAATAGAGGTAATGCTGGATCAATTTAGCCGTCTATTTGCCAGTGAGTCATCCCAGCAAGAGACTTTGCGCTCAGAGCTGCGGGACTACCTGGCTCAAAATATCCCCCTCGAGGAGTTGGTACCTAAGCTTACCAGCAGTGCCCAACGCCAGGTGGTATTGAGACTGGGCTATCAGGTGATTAGCGCCAGCGCTCGCGGTCCTGAAGAGGATTTGATTAACCAGGAGGAAGCGGATGCCTACCAGCGTCTAGTTTCCCTATTGGCTTTGCCCCAGGATGTGGTTGCCGCTATTGAACTGGAGTGTCAGCAACAGCCTCAGGTGTCTGAGAATCTGGTAGATCATCTCACCGCTACCCTGGAGAACTTTATTCAAAACCACTAAGGGCTCATGGCCAGCATTCGCTCAATAGGCTTGAGGGCTGCCTCTTGTAGAGATGACGGCAGGGTAATTTCCGGCTGCCGGTGTTTCATGGCTAAATACAGTTTTTCAAGGGTATTGAGCCGCATATAGGGGCATTCGTTGCAGGCACAGTTCGCTGCCGGTGGGGCGGGAATAAACCGCTTACCTGGAGCTTGTTTTTCCATTTGGTGGATAATACCTGGTTCAGTGACCACAATAAACTGCTGTATATCCCGGTTTTGCACATAGCGTAGCAGGGCTGTGGTAGAGCCAATGTAGTGGGCGTGGCTCAAAACCGGGGGTTCACATTCGGGGTGGGCAATCACCTCGGCCTCAGGATAGTCAAGCTGAAGCTGAATTAACTTCTTCTCAGAAAAGGTTTCGTGAACAATACAACTACCGGGCCATAGCACCATATCCCGACTGGTTTGAGCCATAACATAGCGGCCTAGATTTTGATCAGGAGCAAATATGATGGGCTGATCTGCGGGAATTTGCTCAACGATCGCCACCGCATTGGCACTGGTGCAGATAATGTCACTCATGGCCTTAATCTCTGCGGTGCAGTTGATGTAGGAAATCACCAGATGGCCAGGGTGGGCCTGCTTAAAGGCGGCAAATGCCTGCGGTGGACAACTATCAGCCAGGGAACAACCAGCCTCTAAATCAGGTAAGAGCACCTGTTTATTGGGGTTGAGGATCTTGGCAGTTTCTGCCATGAAATGAACACCAGCAAAGACAATTACCTCTGCATCGGTAGCCGCAGCCTGGCGAGAGAGGCCCAGGGAATCGCCAATGTAATCGGCCACATCTTGAATATCTGGTTCCTGGTAGTAATGGGCCAGAATAACGGCCTTCAGGTCTGTTTTGAGGTCGGCGATGGCGGCGAATAAATCCTCAGGTAGGCTATCGACCGCTGGGGGGGGCTGGGTAATAAACACGGTATCAATGGTGCCTAAGCAATGGAAACTGATTAGTTTGAATTATTAGTTTGAATTATAGTGGGGAAGCCTCTTACCTGACCACTCCCCATGAGCCGCCAGTGGGTTTTGCGCGATCGCCTGATCAGCCTGCATCAGCACCCTTATTCTGCCTATCAGGCCCTGCAGGGATGCCATGACCTAGGCGGGGTTACCCTACGGATTGACCATGTGCAGGGGGATCCCTTTGCTGCCCCCAGTCGAGTTCGCCTGGAGGTACCCCAGGAGATCGCCCAATTTCCCGCCCACCTCTGGGCCATACCCTGCCGGGAGACGGCGCTGAGCGACTACCTCACCCGTCAGTTTTACAAGGCTACTACTCTGCTGCCGAGTTCCGGCGGATCAAGCAACAGCGCACTGATTCAGATTATCCGTCCCAGTCAAGCCATACTCAGCCGCAGTGTGGCCCGGGTCAATAGCGCCGGGGTGGAATTACGCCTTCAGGTCGGCCTCCCAGGGGTTGGTCGCCGAATCGACGGGCATCAAGCGGCCACCCTGTTAACGGTAACCCTGCCCGCCCTGGTACAGCAAACCCTGATCTACTCCGCCCTGGACCCGGTTGCCCTGGAGCAGCATTGCTACACCGCTGAGGATGCCGAGGTGCTCCGAAGTCAACTGGCCGAACAGGGACTGGTGGCCTTTATCGCCGATGGATCGATTTTGCCCCGCCGCAGTGGCGTCGACGATCGTCCCCTGGAGATCGGGGTGATGCCCTTTCAGTCTCCCCCCTCGATGCGGGTCTGCCTGAGTTGTCCCCACGCTGGGCAGGTGACGGGTATGGGCATTGCCCAGGGAGTCACCCTGGTGGTAGGGGGGGGCTATCACGGCAAGTCTACCCTGCTACGGGCCATCGCCATGGGTATCTATAACCATATTCCTGGAGATGGTCGGCATCAGGTAGTCACCGACCCCACTGCCCTGAAAATTCGGGCCGAAGATGGCCGCTGTGTGACCGGGGTGGATATTTCTCCGTTCTTGAACCACCTGCCCCAGGGACAATCCACCCAGTATTTTTCTACCCTCAATGCCAGTGGTAGTACATCCCAGGCGGCTAGCCTCATCGAAGCCCTGGAGGTGGGTACCAGGTTACTGCTGATGGATGAGGATACCTGTGCTACCAACTTCATGATTCGCGATCGCCGGATGCAAGCCTTAATTGATCAAACGGTCGAACCCATCACCCCTTTTTTAGACAAAGTCCGCCAGGTGTACGGCGATTACGGTGTGTCTACGATTTTGGTGATGGGGGGCAGTGGCGACTACTTTGATGTTGCCGACCGGGTAATTGCCCTAGAGAACTTTTCGCCCCGGGAGGTGACTCACCAGGCTCGCCAGATTGCGGTGGCCTATCCTACCCACCGCCATCGCCAAGGGGGCAGCCATTTTGGCCCCCGCCGGCCCCGCCGGCTACAGTGGCCTCCCCCCCTATCCCCCGCCGACCAGCGCCGCATCAAGATGAAAGTACAGTATCCCCAGCAATTACAACTGGGCTCCCAGGTGATTGACCTGTTGGCCCTGGAGCAACTGGTGGAAGCAGGCCAGGTGCGGGCGATCGCCGCTGCTATGCTGTACGCCCAAAATCACTATGCTACCGATGCCCCATCCCTGGGCCTAGTCCTCAACAGAGTCATGGCCGACCTCTATGGATCCGGTCTGGATTGCCTCGCGGCCTGGCCCCAGGGTGACCTGGCCCAGTTTCGTAACCTGGACCTGGCGGCGGTCTTGAATCGCTGGCGCAGTCTGGCCGCCATCTCCCCGCCTCTGTGAATATACGCAAGTCGGGCCGGCAGCAGCGGCAGAGTACCGTAAATTAACGATGGTGATTGCCTGGGTCTCTGCCGAGAATAGAAACAGTTCTTTAAGAACTGTTTCTTGCACGGACATACGCAAACATGGTTAATCAATCCTCGGCCATTCGCTCACGGGGAATGGAACTGCTAATGCAGTACCAACACTCTCCTACGGTTCAGATTCGAAATCAGCTGGTTAAACTCAATACCGGTCTGGTCCGAAAAATCGCCCATCGGGTCAGCTACCAGTGCTCAGAGCCCTATGAAGATCTCGAACAAATTGGCTATATTGGTCTAATTCGAGCCATTGAGCGGTTCAACCCAGCTCAGGGCTGTGCCTTTAGCTCCTTTGCCGTACCCTATGTGCGCGGTGAAATGTTGCATTTCCTCAGAGACCGGGGGGCCACTGTAAAGATTCCCCGGCGCTGGCAAGACTTGCAAAAGGAAGGTCAGAAACTGCAATCAGACCTGATGCGCAAACTCGGTCGCCAGCCTGGCGATGACGAAATCGCCGCAGCTCTGGGGGTCACGGTAAAGGAGTGGCAAAGCGCCCGGTTGGCCCATCGCAATCGGCTGCCCCTCAGCCTGGATGCGACTATTTCCCATCATCTGGATTCCAGCATGACCCTGGGAGATAGTTTGCCCGATACCCACTACCAGATCATGCAGGACCTGGAAGAAGACCGGCAGCAAATTCAACGTGCCCTTAACCATCTGGAAACCAAAACCAGAACAGCTATTGAATTTGTATTTCTGAAGGGGTTATCCCGTAAGGAAGTGGCGGAGAAAATCGGTGTTAGCCCGATGACGGTGACCCGACGTATTCAGCGAGGTATCGACGAGATGGTTGCCTTTCTGCAGCCCCAAGGGCTCTAGGCTAAGGCGTAATCACCCCACTATAGAAACTGAATAAGATAGAAACCTGTTTGATCTATGTCCTGAAAACCAGTCACTGAGCTGTAGTCATAGATGGGGCGGCAGAGGGCTGAGCTGACTGAACCTGGCCTGGCCTTGACCGATTTACCAGAGTGACCCAGCTGTTTTATGAAAACCCAGTTCTATCGAAATTCATAACCATACCCCACTCCTGATACCAGACTGCCTAGACCGTCGGGTCTGAGCTCTGTTAAAGGGGACGCAGAGAATTGGGGGCATCTACTTTAATTGCCAGTTTTACCATGGACAACCCAGACATTGACCTGGTCTTAGAGAGTCTGGAGGGCTAATAGACCTCCCTGTAGTCTTAAGGTGACTCTTCCCCGTTGAGGCGGACCAGGGCGGTGCGCACAAAGGCTTTGATCAGGGCTTCCCGCTGATTTAGCTGAAACTGCTGACTAACCACCGCCGCTATGCCTCCATCACCCCAGTCCTGGTGATGACGAAAGTATTCTGCGAAGCTTTTACCGGCAATGCGAGTTAGATAGGCGCCGGTTGCTCCCTTCAAAACCCGGGTACCCAGGTTGGTGACCGGATTCATTTGTAAACCCAGGGCCAATAGATCTAATGCCCCCTTGGCCAGGCCTAAACCGGTTAGGGTTTTAGCCAGAGATAGGGCCAGCGCTTTGCCCTGCTCAAGATTGAGGTTGTAACCATAGACCCGACTAAGGTCAACCACCATCTGGGCGTTAACCGCCGCTGTGGCCAGAAACTCTAAGCCAGGCAAGGGGTTGGCCGCAATGGCGGCGGCCCCTAACCATTGGTAGCGATCGATAATCTGATCGGCCTCGGTTTGCCGCTGCTGATCTAACAGGTGGCGGGCTTTTTCTCCTAACTGTTGGGACTGAAGCAAAATATTATCTGCAATCAGCTGATCACCTTCTTGTCTAAGCAGGTCGGCCAGGCGGGCCAGGAGGGGGTCGATATGGGGCCGCATTTGCAACCATCCTCCCCCTTGCTGGGCCACAGGCTTGGGGTCGGCGGCCACAGCTAGAATGTCATCGGCGCTTAGGGGGGGCACCAGGTGCGATCTCAGCTTTGCCAGCAGAGTTTGTAAATCCTCGGCGGTGTAGCGATCGGCTTTATTTAGCACCACAATGGTACGTTTGCCCATGGCCAACAAGCTTTCTAAAACCCTGTATTCGCCTTGACGAATATCGTCATCAATGACAAATAACAGTAAATTGGCCTGGGTAGCGGCGGTTCTGGCTAACTGCTCTCGTTGGGTGCCTGCCACGCCTGCTTCTGCCAATCCTGGGGTGTCAATTAACCTAATGGTGCGATCGCTGCGGGGCAAGTGCCACTCATAGCTTTGATTGCTCTGGGTGGTTCCCATGGCAGCGGCCACTGCCCCTACCGGTGCCCCGATCAAACGGTTAATTAGACTGGTTTTACCGGCAGCCCCCAGGCCGATGGTCGCGATCGATAGTTCACCGGTAGCCATGGCTCTGGCTAAATCTTGGGTGGCTGCCAGAATCGCCTGTTGAGCCACCTGATCCTGCAAATGCTCTACCTGACGTTGCACCGCCTCCAAATTAACTGTAGCTGCAGAGACTGGGGAAGAGGGCGCTGGTGGTGCAGCCGGGGGTCGTTTCGGACGCAGAAATAATCCTACATAGTAAAGTCCTAGCCCCAACAGAACCAGGGTAGCGATTAGTAGTAACCCCAAGACTAAGTTGGCCAGCAGAGGTGAAAGTAGTCCTAGGGTTTGGTATAAACTCCTGAAAGTATCAACTATCACTGCAATGGCTATCAACATAGCGGCTGATACCGCAATTAGTGCAACCCACCGCCACCGGCCCATCTGGCTTCCATATAAAAGACTATGAAAAATCTCTGGCTCAGAAGGCCTCAGAGGTTGACAATACCCTTAACAAGAAACGGGGTAACCATGGAGCTTAATCCTTGACAGCACCCGGGACTGCTAAAAATCTTGCTTAGGGGCTAGGGTAGCACCCCGCCCTACAACCGCTAGAGAGGGTTGCGGGAAAAGCCCTTCTTGCCGCCGCCTTTGTTGTTGCCTGGACCCCGTTCCTCCCCCTCGGTACGGGGCCTAGCCTTGTTGACTTTGAGTTCGCGCCCCAGCCACTCAGCGCCGTCCAACTCGGCTACCGCCTTGTCCTCACTCTCTTCGCTTTGCATTTCCACAAAGGCAAAGCCTCGCTTGCGGCCAGTTTCGCGGTCAATGGGCAAACTAACGCGAACGACTTCACCGTATTCGGCAAAGACCTCTTTGATGTCTTCCTCAGTAGCCTTAAAGGACAAGTTACCGATATAAATAGTCACAAGTTTCTCCGAGCCAACGTAAAAATCGACAATACTGCTGCTATCAAGATAACTGATAGAATGACTGCAACTTTCAAGCAGAGCATTTCTAGCTATAATAGCCGATCGCAGCTAGATTAACAGTAGTGCATCTCACATAAGCGGCCTATTACTGCCCTTCAACTGGTTCTCGATAGGGCCAGGGTAGTCGCCGTCTGCTAGTGGTCAATGCGGCTTGTTCAAGATCAGATCGGATGTGTTTATGCTTCTGCAGACCCCTGGTGCACTGCTTACTGGCGCCGCTCTTGCCAATTTAGACTGAACCCTATGGCTACCTTACTCAGCCCCGCTGCTGTTGATGCCTATCTGGCCCAACTTCCTGATTGGCATTTAGAGGGCAAAACCATTGTTTGCACCCGTAGTTTTAAGACCTTTGTGGCGGCAATAGATTTTGTTAATCGCCTGGTGCAGCCGGCAGAGACGGCTGGCCATCATCCTGACCTGGCGATTTCCTACAACCGGGTAGTAATTCACCTGACTACCCACGATCAAGGGGGCTTAACCGCAAAGGACTTTGATCTGGCCAGGGTCATTGATACCCTGGCTTAGGTAAACCCTGGCACCGACTTCTGGTTGCCTGGCAGGCTAAGTCATTGATTCCAAAGTATGGCTTTTGAGGATAGCTAAGGTCCACGGCCAAACCAGGTTCGCCATCGATAGGCTGTGCGCAGCACTAACCATAGCAGCAGTAGGGCGATGACGCCGCCCAGTTGGGGGGCATAGAAGCCACAGACAACCAGACTAATGCAGAGTCCATCCAACATAAAAAAGAGCCAGACTGGCAAGGGTTGGGGGCGATAGAACCAGCCCACCTGGGACAGCTGAATCACCAGGGCGATTAACCCACTAATTAGACCCGCAATCCTATGGAGTTCAGTGGGTAGATCTAGGGTGCGACCCATGCCAACCCCCGCTACCACTCCTGCGCCGAAGCTGAGGATAAGTTCAACGGGATAGAGCAGGCGTTGACCGTAGCGGTCTTTGGATAAAATGAGTTCGGCGATGGTGCCACTAACCAGGGTCCCTAGCACCAGGGTGGGGGGCAGCTTGGCCAGTAAGGGTAGGTTGGTCCAGAGGCGATCACCGGAGATTAAGCCCACCAGCAGCAGGGGTAAGCCTACCCTGAGGCCGATCGCTGCACCAATTGCAAGAACAGCGAGAATCTCAATCATCATGGCTGGCTAGGCACCTGGGGGGGACGGATCAATTCTGCCTGGCGGCGATTAATCTGATGCCAGATTAACTACTCAGACTAAGGGTATTGGTCAGGTAATCGGCGGTGGCCTTAACCACTTCTACGGCATTATCGTAAACCATCCGGGTGGGACCTAGCACCCCTACGCTGCCCAGGGCCTGATGGTGTCTGGTGTAGTTGGACACCACTAAAGCGCAGCCCTGCATCGGCTCGATAGGATTTTCGGACCCGATCCAAACTCGCACATCAGCGGTTCTACCTTCACGACTGGGGCTGGATTGATCAAACAGCAGCGGCCAGAGCTGGGCCTGTTCTTCCTCCAGTAATCTAATAATGGCCTGTATATGTTGGGCATCAGAAAACTCGGGTTGGCGCAAAACCTCTGCCAGACCGCTGACCACTAACTGGGTGCTACCGCTCAAGCGCGATCTCCGGGCCAGATCCACCAAGGCCTGACAGAGCATTAGACCATAACGACGAAACTCTCGTCCTAAACCGGTAAAATCCAGGTTGGCCACATCGCTGAGGGGGCGCCCCCGCAGGTGCTCAGTCAAGAAGTTAGACAAAATTTGTAGTTGCCGATTGCCCGGAACCTCTACCGGAGTCGCCTCCTTCTGATCGGGCAACCTGACGATCACCGACTCGGTATTGAGGGAGTCCAGCAGCACAATCACTAGCAGCTGGCCCATATCTACCTGAACCAGCTGAACATGGCGAATCAGGACTCGGCTAGCCGATGGTACGGTCACCAGGGCCAGGTAGCCGGTCACCTGGGCCAGGGTCTGGGTCGCTTCCTTCAGTACCGCCTCCAGACTGCGGCCGGCCAGCCCCAATACCTCTGACAAAATAGCATCCACCTTACGACCCATTTGCCCAGAGGGACTCATTAAGCGATCAACGTAGAGACGATAGCCAAAATCTGAGGGAATCCGTCCCGCAGAGGTATGGGGCTGGTAGAGCAAGCCGTACTTTTCCAGCCATCCCATGGTGGTGCGCACCGTAGCTGGACTCACCCGCAAGTCATACCCCTGGGCCAGGGCCCGCGAGCCCACCGGTTCTGCGGTGGCAATGTAGTGCTGCACAGTGGCCCTTAACACCTGCTCATGCCGGGCTGTAAGAGGGGGGGCAGATTCCATAGGAAAATAGCTAACAAACCTTAACTACACCTTTGCCTTACCATAGCAGATGTGTCCCAACAGCTGGTATGACCAGTTTCGTCTTTATCAAACTCTTTTGCTTTGCCCAGACTAGTCATCCCAGGATGGCTAAGCGTGAACCTCCAACCCTTCGGGTAACCCCCTATGGCCGACCTTCCTTTTACCCTTGATCAGTTGCGTATCCTCAAAGCCATTGCAGCCGAGGGTAGCTTTAAGCGGGCTGCCGACAGTCTTTACGTTTCCCAACCGGCGGTGAGCTTGCAGGTACAAAACCTGGAACGGCAGCTCGATGTGCCTCTGTTTGATCGGGGGGGGCGGCGAGCCCAACTCACTGAGGCGGGTCATTTATTGCTCAGCTATGGAGATCGCATTCTCAGTCTGTGCGAAGAGACCTGTCGCGCCATTGAGGATCTGCAAAACCTCCAGGGCGGTAGTTTAATTATTGGTGCTAGCCAAACCACCGGCACTTACCTGTTACCCCGCATGATTGGCTTGTTTCGCCAAAAGTATGCCGATGTAGCTGTACAACTCCATGTTCACTCAACCCGCCGCACTGCCTGGAGCGTGGCCAACGGTCAACTTGATCTGGCGATTATTGGCGGCGAGATTCCGGCTGAGCTACAGGACTCCTTAGAGGTTGTACCCTACGCAGAGGATGAACTAGCTTTGATTATGCCCATGCACCACGCCTTGGCCGGCTACGAGTGCATTCAGCGGGAAGATTTGTACAAGCTTCATTTCATCGCCCTTGATTCCCAGTCCACCATTCGCAAAGTGATTGATCAGGTGCTCACCCAGTGCGGCATTGAAACCCGGCGATTAAAGGTAGAAATGGAACTGAACTCGATTGAAGCGATTAAAACTGCTGTGCAGGCAGGTCTTGGGGTCGCCTTTGTTTCTAACTCTGCCATTGAAAAGGAACTGCAGATGGGGGTGTTGCACCGTTCAAAAATTGACGCGGTAATTGTCAACCGCACCTTATCGGTTATTTTTAACCCTAATCGTTATCGGTCAAAGGCAGCGGAAGCTTTTACAGAGGAAATTTTACCCCAGTTTACTAACCTACCTTTGCACCTTAGAAAGGAGGGTGGCGAAAAACCCTCCCCCGCCTCCCAGCCCTTGTTGGAATCATAGCCCAGCCCGATCTCATAGCCGTCGTCAGAGCCAGGCCATGACCCTAGGCTTGTCTGACCAGATCCTCTGTCGCTAGCCCGGGGGCAGCGGGAATGGCAATCAGGCCGTCTTTATAAATTTGGATTAGCCGCCGCTGGCGTAACTTACCCATCAGCCGGGTCACCGTCACCCGGGTAGACCCAATGGCACTACCGATCTGGGCATGGGTTAGGGTCCAGGGCAGGTAGTAGCCCAATTCGTAGGGCTCGCCAAACTCCCCAACCAGCAGGGTGACAAAGCCCAGCAGTCGGTCAATCGTGCGACGCTGACCCAGGGTGCTAAGCCATAGCAGCTTACGCTGGTGCTGATAGCGGAAGGCATCTAAAATTTCTCGACGAAAATGGGGCCAGTTATCCAGATCGCTCCAGTACAGCCAGACAATCACAGTTTGATCAACATGGGCGTAACTTTGCAGGTTAAAGGGGGGTTGGGCGACTACTTCAAAGGGCTGCCCTGCCCCCACAAACCCTAAAAAAGCCTCTTCGCTTCCCCCCACAGCCGGAGCTAGCGCCTCTTCTTCCTCAGTGCCCTCTTCCTCTTGCAGATCCAGTTCGCTGGCTGCCGGTTCATTGGCCCCATGGCTATTGCCTACCAAACGCACCGCCCCCCGTTCCACCAGGTAGAGCAAACCAGGGCGGGTGGGAATACGCTCGTCTTTATTGAAACTGCGGGAACGGTAGTGCTCCTGGGCCCAGTCAGTAATCCGCTGCCAGGTTAAGAAGGGACTGGGGTTATCAGCAGGGGTAGATAGCAGCATAGAGTAGAACTACAGGGAGTGACTGATGGAAACACAAGATAACTGAAGGGGTAGGGAGGCAAGCTCAATAACACTGTGTCAAAAACTGCGACAAAAACTGCGACAAAAGATGAAGTCATTGTAAACCATATCTTTTTCTACGCGACTGTCAAGGCTTTTGGCAAAAAAACACCCCGATCTTTGCCCCATTGGCACCGCTTGCCGCCGCTAAAGCTAGCCCCTGCTAGCCATCAATACGGGGAACTGTCAGCGAGGTTGACCCCCTAGGCTAGCTAAAATCATGGGTCAGAATTGCCTGTCCCCGTTGGTAGATTTCCCTGGCGTAGTCGGTCCAGGCTCCTTGCCCCCAGTAGCGAAAGCAACTGGTCTGTAGCAGCAGATGGTGCAGCAGGGCATTGCGATAGCGAAACTGGCGCTCTAGGGGTTCACCTTCCTGGCCCAGAGGTTGGTGCTCCAGTTGGCGCTCCATGGTTTGATGAAACTGAGCGCTGAGCCGTTCCAGGGGGCCCATGACATTGTCGTAGCCCCTCACCCAGTCGCGATCGCTGGTCCAGGATCCGCCCTGCATATGAAAGGTGGGATCGGCGGCCTGGAGAGCGGCGATCGCCTCAGTCACCGCTGCCTTGCCGCTACGACCCCCCAGTTGCTGCCAGAGTCGGTGCTGCCCTTGAGCCTGACAGGCCGGCCAGGTTTGCCGATCACTGCCCGCCGCCAGCACCAGTTCCAGATATTCGGTGCCATTCAAACCGACGATCTGACTGCCCTGGTCACGAATGTCATACCAGGACCGCATAAAGGCACTGGGAAACTCATTCATCATGACGCCGCCATTTTCGCCATCACTAATCTGGCTCACCAAGGGGGGAATCCGCACCTCTCCCAGGGTTTGGGGGTGGAGGGTTTTGGCTTCCCAATAGGGCTGCATCTGGCCCACCAACTTGGTATCGGAGCCCTGGGTTTTAATTAGAACCATGATTTCTGCCACCTCTCCCTGGGAGTTGCGGGCCACTAGCCGGTGGGGCCAATGGGGCCGGCTCAGGGCATGACCCTCCAGGCTTTCCACCGTATGCTCCTGCACCAACAGCCAGCTATAGCCACACTCCAGTAGGGTGGAAATGAAGGCATAGAGGCCGTCAGGATGGTTCGGTAGATGCATCTCAGGCGGGGAAAACCCCCTGACTCGCTGCAGGGCTTCTAACCCAAAGAGACTGGCAAACTGATGTTGCCAGGCGCGAATCTGCAACCTCAGATCGGGAATCGGGGTAGAGGAAATCACCGCATGGCCCCAGCAGGTCCCCAACCATTCCACGTGGGGCTGGTAGGCAGGGTCGCAGGCCAGGCGGCGCAGCTTAGCTAAAATATCTTGCCGACCCATTTGCTGTAGACCCCACAGCAGGGTACCCGAGTAATCCAGCATCACCCTGGGATTACAGCCCTGGTGGACCAACTCGGGAATAAAATCTCCTAACCGCCCATAGCAGTAGGCAAAGGCACCGGCATTATGGTTGTCGCCCTCAAAGGGGTGCTCAAACATATACTGTAAATGGTTGATCAAGGCTCCCTGAGCACCGGCAGGAATGGTGGGCTGGTGCATATGCAGGGCAATGGCAAAGCCGGCTGTAATCTGTTGCCAGGAGAGATTGGTCTGAGCTAAAAAGACAGGGGTGGGATGGGCTAAGGCAGCCCTGATCTCAGCCTCCCAACCCGAGAGGGTAGGTAATCCCTGATCCAGAGCAGGAATATCAACAACAGGGTGCAGGGCTGTAGTCATGGCGCGTCTTTAAGCCTCTTTCCAATCCTGTCTTTAGTTTGGCATCAAGCCCTCTGTTTAGTTGGTCCCTGGCAGAATTGTTATCTATCGTTATCTATAGTCTCTGGTTAGGGCTCAATGGTAAGGCCGTTGTAGTGGTTCATGGCCGTTTCCACGCCGTGCAGGCAACTATCTTCCACCGCCTTTACCGCCACTTCGGTGACCCGATCCATAATCTGCTGTTCTGGTTTTGAAAAGCTACCCAGAACATGGGCTACGACTGCCTGGTCTCGGTTTTCAGCCTGGCGAGTAGCCCCAATGCCGATGCGTAGACGGCTAAAATCCTGGGTGTGGAGATGGGCAATGGTGGATTTCATGCCATTGTGTCCCCCGGCTGAGCCTGACTGTCGCAGTCGTAGCCGCCCCACCGGTAGATCCATGTCGTCGTAGATCACCAGAATCTCCTGGGGAGAAAGCTTCAGCCAATCTATGGCAGATCGCAGAGACTGGCCTGATCGGTTCATATAGGTCAGGGGTTTGAGCAGGTGCACCCGGCGACCCGGAAAAAGATGACCAGTGCCGTAGTCTGCCTGAAACCGCCGCTCGGATTTAAGCGCTACTTGCCAGCGGCGAGCCAGGGCGTCAACCACAGTGAAGCCGATATTATGGCGCGTACCCAGGTATTGAGCGCCGGGATTACCCAGACCCACCACCAGGCTTATGGGCACACACCCGGTAAGGGCTGAAGAAGGGGTCATGCAGGGGTGCAGTCCGGGACTAAACAGAGGTGGGGGATTGGCTGCGGTCTGGTTCGCCCTGGGTGGACAAGTCTTCGCCAACCGCTTGGTCAAACTTTTGGTCAACCGATTCGGCAAACTCGGCGTGCGGGGCGTCGACTTCGGTCGCCTCTACCTGAAGTTCCTCAGAGGTCTCTTCCTGGGGGGATAGGGCCTTGGGGGGATCGGTCTCCAGGGATGCTTTCATAGGACTGGTCAGGGTTTTCTCCAATTGCTGAGCCTCTTTCTTAAATTCTTCCTCAAACTCCTTAGAGGCTTCCTGGAAGCCCTTCAGGGCTTTTCCCAGACTACGGCCAATTTCAGGTAATTTTTTAGGGCCAAAAACCAGTAGAGCCAGCACTAAAATCAAGGCCATTTCGGGCAAACCCACACCAAAAACGTTCATTACTAACTCCTAGCTAACTCTTATGGGCACAAGGGCAGAGGGTTTGCAGAGGACCCTGGTGCGACTGCTTACCTCATCTGTCTGCTCAACAGTTTAGAGCATGGTTCTGGCAATTGGGCTACCCCGGGCTGGCGGTCAGTCTGGTTGGGGGGGGCGGGGCGCTGGGGCCCTAAAAAAGTGGTGCAGGTTGCCCCGCACCACTTAAAAACCAGATTCTTTTAGGGTAGATGGCCTTAGCTACCAATGCTGCGCCAATCCACATCAAAACTCTCCAAAATAATCGAGGAGTTGTAGAGCTGCAGAATAATCAACAAAAATACTAGAAACAATCCAATAAAAATCGCCATTACGGGAGTCGTTCCCCAACCGGGAACGACCTTGCCGTACTCCGAGTTTAGAGGCTTAAGCACATCTCCCAACCAAGTCCGTTGCGCCATGGATCCTTACCACAATGAAAACTTTAATAGTTCGTAATATTATAGGATGGAGAGGTCGCCTATTCTCATAAACTTTATGGAACCTGCAACAGTTCTTATCATATCTGTGGCCACCACCCTGTTGGCGGTCACAGGCTTTGCCCTGTACACCTCCTTTGGTCCTCCCGCTAAGCATCTGACCGATCCCTTCGATGAGCACGAAGATTAGTCGCCGGTGGCGATCGCCCATGGTGGCACTGGTTTTAGCGGCCTGGGGCGGTAGGGACTCTGTCTATACTGATACCCTGGTAGCTGTACCCAATTCAGCTCCAGTCCGTTGAGCCGCTGAGGAACGCTATGTCTGTCATCCGCGAACTGCATCACCATTTAGTTAGCAAAACCCGCTCAGCGGTGGAAATTACCCAGGGCTACCTGGACCGGATTACAGCTCTGGAGCCCCAACTCCATAGTTACTTGACGGTAACTGCCAGCCAGGCTCTGGCCCAGGCCCAGGCAGTTGATGCCAAAATCGCCGCTGGCGAGACCATCGGGTTACTCGAGGGCATTCCCATTGCTCTCAAAGATAACCTCTGTACCCGGGGGGTGCCGACGACCTGTGCCTCTAAGGTGCTGGAGCATTTTATTCCTCCCTACGACTCAACGGTGACCCAGCGTCTCCAGCAGGCTGGGGCAATCGTCCTGGGTAAAACCAATCTAGACGAGTTTGCCATGGGCAGCTCGACGGAAAATTCTGCCTACCAGGTGACCGCTAACCCCTGGGATTTCCTGCGGGTGCCCGGGGGATCCTCTGGTGGGTCGGCGGCGGCGGTGGCCGCTGGCGAGTGCGCCGTTGCCCTGGGTTCTGACACTGGCGGCTCGATTCGCCAGCCCGCTGCCCTTTGTGGGGTAGTTGGTCTCAAGCCCACCTATGGCCTGGTGTCGCGTTTTGGGTTGGTGGCCTACGCCTCTTCCCTTGACCAAATTGGTCCCCTAGCCCCGACGGTGGAAGATGCTGCTCTGGTGCTGGCGGCGATCGCCGGTTATGACCCCCACGATTCCACCAGCCTGATGGTGCCTGTTCCTGACTACGGCCAATCCCTCAAAACTAGTCTTAAGGGTCGCCGTCTTGGCCTGATTACCGAAACCTTTGCCAGCCAGGGCATTGACCCATCGGTTAAAGCCGCTACCGAAAAGGCCCTGCAGCAATTGCAGGAATTGGGGGCTGAGGTGCAGGAAATCTCCTGTCCTCGTTTTGCCTATGGCTTACCGACCTACTATATTATTGCTCCCTCTGAGGCCTCCTCTAACCTGGCTCGCTACGATGGGGTCAAGTACGGGGTTCGTAGTAATAACGAAAACCTGCTCACCATGTATACCCAAACCCGGGCCCAGGGATTTGGGGCAGAGGTTAAGCGCCGCATTATGATTGGCACCTACGCCCTGTCCGCCGGGTACTATGATGCCTACTACCTCAAGGCCCAAAAGGTGCGTACCCTGATTAAGCAAGACTTTGATCAGGCCTTTAGCCGGGTGGATGTGCTGGTGTGTCCGACCTCTCCAACCACCGCCTTTAAGGCCGGTGAAAAGGTCGACGACCCCCTGAGTATGTATCTTTCTGACCTGATGACCATACCGGTCAATCTAGCCGGGCTACCGGGTCTGAGTCTGCCCTGCGGCTTTGATCAGCAGGGCTTACCGATGGGGTTACAGTTGATCGGCAATGCCCTGCGAGAGGACCTGCTGTTTGAGGTTGGCTACGCCTATGAACAGGCAACGGACTGGCATCATCGTCGCCCTCCCCTGCCCTAAGGACTGGCACTATGGCTGCGATGAAGTTGCTGATCGGTTTGGTCGCCGTCGCCAGCCTGGTTTACCTGAGTCTGGCTGGCTGGCTGTGGTGGGGACAGCGATGGTTGATGTTTTTACCGGCGGCCCAGCTGGATCGAACTCCGGCAGTCTGCGGTTGGAGCTATACCGACGTGACTATTGCGGTGCCCGGTGGAGGGTACCTGCGGGGCTGGTGGCTGCCGGGGGAGCCCGCCCTGCCCCTGACTTTTTTATACCTGCACGGCAATACCGGCAATATGGCCACCAGTCTAGACCGGGTAGACTTGCTGCGATCGCTGGGGGCTTCTGTCCTGGCCATTGACTACCGGGGCTATGGTCACAGTTCGGGCCCCTTTGCCAGCGAGTCCCGGCTCTACGACGACGCCCTGGCGGCCTACCAGTTTCTGCACCAGCAAAAGCAGGTTAACCCCGCCAACCTGGTGGTCTATGGTCACTCCCTGGGGGGGGCGATTGGGCTGGAACTGGCGACACGGGTAAGGTCGATCGCCGCCCTCATCGTCGAGTCCTCCTTTACGTCTATGGCCGACATGGTAGCTCTATCCCCCTATAATCGCTGGTTTCCGGTGCGATGGCTGGTGAACCAGCACTTTAACTCTCTGGCCAGGGTGGCTCAGCTGAAACTACCGGTGTTCTATATCCATGGGCTGGAGGACCGCTATGTGCCTGCGGCCATGAGCGATCGCCTCTACCAGGCTACCCCTGGCCCTAAGCAACTGTGGCTGGTACCAGGGCAACAGGATGACGACCTGCACAACAGTCTGGTCAACTGGGCCAGGCCAGAATTTAAAGCCCGCCTGGAGGATTTTCTTAGACGCCACGCCCCCTCAACTGGAGTTGAGACCAGTTAGGGGCGCCCGATGGCCTGGCGGATTCCCTAGCCCCGGGGGGAGGGGCGCTCAGCTTGCCAGTCTGGTTCGTCAATCCAGGTGGCGGTGAGGGTGAACGGGGGGGGAATCTCTTCGCCATCGACGAACTCCAGCAGGGTTTCCCGGTAGCCCAGATAGCCCGACCTGGCAAAGGCCATCAGCAGCCGTCCCAGGGCGATCCAGACCGACTCTGAAAATTCCCAGTCTTGATGGTAGCCAGCCCGGTCAGCAATCGACCGCAGGGCCCAGAAATAGCTATTTCTCACCAGAGACCCAGCCTTCTTGTAGGGGGGCACATCTTGATGATGCAGGTAGAGCACAGCCTGGTCAATTCTGGCCCGCATAGTCCGGTTAATTGCTATATGATCGCCATAGACAGGGGGATTACACCCGTCCTTTGAGTCTAGCCCCTTTCTCTGGTGATTATGGTTGCGGCGGTTTGTTTGCAAAATGTTCATAAAGTCTACAATGGCACCTTGGTGGTCAACGATTTATCCTTGACCATCAAGGCAGGAGAAATCTTCGGTCTGCTAGGCCCTAATGGGGCCGGCAAGTCAACCACCATTCGCATGGTTACTACCCTCACCCAGGCTAGTCAGGGCACCATTGTGGTGGCTGGGTACGATGTTAGCCGCCAACCCCTGGAGGTACGTCGCCAGATTGGTGTGGTCTTGCAGCAGACCAGCGTGGATGGCGACCTGACGGTGTGGGAAAACATGGAACTCCATGGTCGTATGCACCACCTTCGTCCCTCGGAACGCCAGCAGGGAATTGAGACCTGGCTGCAGTACGTAGAACTTAGCGATCGCCGCCACGATCGGGTGAAAACCCTTTCAGGGGGCATGAAACGCCGCTTGCAAATTGCCCGTGCACTGCTCCATCAACCCCAGGTGCTATTTCTAGATGAACCGACGGTGGGCTTAGATCCCCAAACTCGTCGCCGTCTTTGGGAAATTATTCAACGCCTTAACCAGCAGGGCATTACCATTTTGCTCACCACCCACTATATGGAGGAGGTGGAGTACCTCTGCGATCGCATCGGCATCCTTGACCAGGGCCGACTGATTGCCATGGGTACCCTGGAAGAACTCCGGCAGCGTCACGGAGAGGGCATTGCCATGACCCAACGGGGCGATCGCTGGGATTATCGCTTCTTTCCTACCCTGGCTTTGGCCAATGCTTACCTGGAGGACCAGCCGGACAAAACTGGCATGATGGTGCGCCCCTCTAATTTGGAGGATATCTTTGTCGAGTTAACGGGCCGCAATCTGGACTAAGAACCTGGGCTAAGACTGATCCAGTTTTAATAATTACAGGTAGGCTGGGGCATAGTTTGGGTGAAGAGTCGTTGATGTCAAGCTTAGCTACCACCATAGAAGCCATTCTCTACCTCAAGGGGCAACCCCTCTCGATTACCAAGCTGACGGAGTTGGCCCGCAGCGATCGCCAAGCCGTAGAGGAGGGGTTGATTCAACTCATGGATGAGTACGCCCACCGGGATGGGGCTCTAGAAATTGTTGAAACCCTGGAGGGCTATTGTTTGCAACTTAAGGAGCGCTACCGGTTTTTAGTTGACATGCTGATTCCTCTGGATTTGGGTGTGGGAGCCCTGCGTACTCTGGCGGCGATCGCCCTGAAGGGGCCCCTGAGCCAAACCGATTTGGTAGATTTGCGGGGTTCTGGTGCTTACCAGCACGTGCAGGAATTGATCGCTCAGGGCTTTGTCCGCAAGCGGCGTCAGGCAGAGGCCCGGTCTCCTGTGGTCCAGGTCACCAATAAGTTTTATCAACACTTTGAGATCGATCAACTGCCAGAACTCCGGCCCAGGGCACAAATCCCTGCCACCTCAGCCGCCGAAGCGAGCGCCGCCCCACCCGATCAGCCAGAGTCGCCAGAGTCTTAATCCCTATTTCACGATTTGTTACGCTATTATCGTCAGTACAGATAGGTATAACCCGGGTCAGCTAGGCGCTTACTGCTGTCTCACCAGAATCCAGCTATCGGTCTAGACCTATGACTGCGCCTGCGTTGTTATCAGAGGTGGTTGAGTTTCCATGGTATTTAACCCTGAAGACGGCGAATTCATCGCCCTATCAATGGATAGTGAGCACTCCAATGAATTACTAAAGTATCTCCAGCACCAGTCCCCTGAAATCCTCACCCGGGTAGCTCAATCCGTTAGTAGGGAAATTAAGCAAATTATTTCCCACAATGTTCAGGGGTTGATTGGGGCGTTGCCCACCGACAACTTTAACGTGCAAATCACCACCGATCGGGAAAATCTAGCCGCCCTTCTAGCCTCAGCCATGATGACCGGCTATTTCCTGCGCCAGATGGAACAACGGATGGAACTGGAGCACACCGTCTTTGGCTCTTTGCTCGGCAGTGACAGCAGCGATGGAGAGGCCTGAGGCTGCCCTGACTGACTAGGGGCTATTAACCTTCCATCGGCGCCTATCACCCCTTAGCAGGCGAATCAGGCCCCAGCACTAGGCCTGATATCTTGACAGGGTCCTGGTTTTACCTGGTATATTACAAAAGCGATAACTTGCAATGGGGTGTCGCCAAGCGGTAAGGCAGCGGGTTTTGGTCCCGCCATTCCTAGGTTCGAATCCTAGCACCCCAGTCTTTAAGTCGATGTTCTTGATTGTCCTAACCTGTTCTCTGGCCAGGGGAGGTATTGCTAAGGGGATTTAGCAATCAGGGGCGATCGCCTGGAAAAAGCTGCCCTGGAGTCAACCCCAAAGCAGCTAACCAGACTAAATTAAGGAGCGATGGTTGACCGCAAAGTCTGTAGGCCAAAACCTGGCCCTCAGCCAGAGTGGGTTACCCCACCCCTATCCACCCTGGTCAAGCCGACGCTTAGTTCAGCGTGTACTGATATTTGGCCTTTAACAGCCGCAGAATAATCTGGGTTTCATAACGAATGATGCCACTCATGGAGGCCAGTTTGTCAAAAAAGGCCAGCAGTTCTTCATGCTTGCCAAAGTTAACATCCACCACGATGTTGTGACGACCAGCGGTGATCGCTACAAATTGTACCTCTTCTAAATGACTGAGTTGATCGGCGACCTGATTAACCCATCCATTTTCTACAAACAGATGCAAAATTGCAGCGTGGGGTACGCCAAAACATTTAGGGTTAGGCCAGGCCTGAATTTGAATAAACTCAGCATGGAGCAACCGCTGCACCCGATAGCGGGCGGTGGCCTCGGGAATATCTAATCTGGTGGAAATATCCTTATAGGTGATGCGGCCATCGGCCTTGAGCAAGTCAATGATTTTGCGATCTAACTCGTCAATGCTGATGGAACTGGATTGGTAGGTGTCTAGGTATCCCATACGTTAAAAGGGCAGTCGGCGCCAATTCAATTAATGTTATAGCCATCATATTCCATCTTGATGAAAATGTGGCAAACAAGGTTGTGTTTTGGTTAGGTCTTATGTTCCAAGACCGTAATCTGCCCTGACTTGGTTTGCGGGCCGACGCCAGTCCCACTACCCACTACCGAGCGACGGGTACATCTCAGGGTTTGACAATGTAGGGAGATTGCACCTGGGGAAGTTTGCCGGTTGTCTGCAAGGCCTGGTATAGCATGGCCACAACCTCGGCCCGGGTGGCGGCCTGACCCGGATGAAACTGACCAATATCAGGATAGTTCACCACCACCCCAGATTGGGTAGCCGCTGCTACCGCAGGTCTGGCCCAGGCAGGAATTTGGTCGCGATCGCTGAGGGACTGAAGGGCTACATCGGTCGCCGCTGGCTTGGGTAACTGAAAGCCGTTAGCCAGGGAGAGCAACACCTGCATTTTGGTCATCGGGTCTGTGGGCTGGAAGGTTTTGTCGGGATAGCCCTTTAGAAAACCGGTTTCCACGGCTGCCCCAATCGCCTGGTTAGCCCAAAAGTCACCTTGAACATCGCTAAAGGGAATGCGGCCCTGCTGGGGGCCACTCAACACCTGTTTCAGCAGGGCCGCATACTGGGCTCGATTGACCGGTTGATCAGGTTTAAAGTCGCCGTCTCCGCCCCCTGCAATCATGCCCCGCTTGGCTAATTCGCTGACAAAGGGATAGGCCCAGTGGGTAGGGGGCACATCCGGGAAGCTGAGGGTAGGCACCGTCACCGCCGGCACTGTCACCGCTGGAGATGGGGCTGGCTTTTGGGTGGTGGTCTCGGCGGTGGCCTGCGCCTCCCCGGCCTGGGTAGAGGCCGGGGGTTTGGGGCTGGTGGCCTCGGGCTCTGCCTCCGCCAGGGTCGCAGCCGGCAGGTCAGTTGGGGCCTCCGGTGCAGCTGGTGTAACCGCCAGATTAGGGTGTTCGGCCCGACCACCCAGGGGCATAAGACCGGTGATTAGATTGTCTGACTTGCGGCCCAGACTCCACCAGAGCAGAGAGCCCATCACTAAAAAGGCCACCAATAGGGCAATTAACTCGTCGAAACTGAGGGGGCTAGAGTGGGAATCTCGGGTCGGGGGCTGTCCAGCCATGGTAGGTCACCTGAATATTAGAATGTTCTTTGCCTAAAAAGCAGCTTACGGAAATTAACCCAGTTGGCAAGGCTTTTTAGCTTAATTTTTGTTACTGCCAGAGACGAACCTTGGCCTGGCTGATGGCCTGGCTCGCCCGTAGCATGATTAAGACGGGTGCCCCCGGCCATGGAAGAGCCAATGACCTGGAGATTGCCTAATTTTTAAAGAGTTATCCGGAAATTGCTGGGACTCTCTGTAATTACTACTGTAATCGCTAATATAGGGTTACCTGCTGTCTGGCGCTGAGTGCTTAGCTCCAGTGAGTTGCCTGGTAGTTCGCGACCAGCATTGATAGTTTTTATTTCTTATAGTTCAGCCTGTTTACCTAACGTCTAACCTCTATGAAACGATCTATAGCCTTTGCCAGTTTGGTGGGTTTGACCCTGACCCTAGGGGCACCCGCTGCCCAGGCTCGGCCTGCCATCGCCAGTGGCGATCGCTTGCTCAATACTAACCTGGCTGGCTGTCTGTCCCAGGCTGATCGGTTTATCAACAGCCTTAAAATAGAATCAGATCGGGGCCCCATTGATCGCACCGGCTACTTTGACGATGGGTCTTTTCGTATTCTTTGCTATGAGGCTGGCCAGTCCAGTCTGGCGGTTATCTTTGCCACCCACGAAGAGTCTGGAGATGTGGCCTCTAACTTTATTCGTATGGCCCTAACCCAGTTAGGTGAGGCGGGAGCCTTAACCCAGCAGCCCTCCAAGGCTAAGCCCAAACCTTGAGCTGTTGGGGGTAGGGCCGGAGCCTGATGACGAGAATATTTTTGTTAGTTCTTTTGAACTATACTGCAGGATAGGTTTCTCAGGCAGGGCGTCATGGTCAAGGGCAGGGTGGTGCAGGGCCTTTACTGGCTTGGGGCCATTGGTCTGGGGGCGGCCACGATCACCCAGATGGGGCAGTCTCTGTCGGTGCCCTCAGCCCTGCTAGATCGCCCCAGCTCCATCAGTCGGCCCAGCCTGGGCAGTCTGAACCAACCCGCTTTGCCCTGGCGGCCCGAGGGCGCTAAGACTGCTCCCCCCTGGTATGGGTCTTCCTTTCCCCTGGAACACTTCACCGCCTACACCTCTGCCTTCGGTTACCGCCAGCACCCCATGGGGGGCACCCGTTTTCACTATGGGTTAGACCTGGCTGCCCCCATGGGTAGCTACATTCGTAGCTGGTGGAACGGAAAAATTATGCGGGTGGCCAGCGATCGCGCCTGTGGTACCCACCTGATTATTCAGTCAGGGGATTGGGTCCACATTTATTGCCACATGCTGGGAGAAATTGTGGTTGAGGCAGGCGGCGATCGGGTGATGGTAGATCGCCACGCTGCCCTGACGATTCGTCAGGGCCAATGGATTGGGGCTGGCCAGCGAATTGGTCGGGTGGGCATGACAGGAGCAGCCACCGGCCCCCATCTGCACTGGGCCCTGCGGTATCAGGGAGCCTGGATCGACCCGGCGATTGTGATTAAGGCCATGTATGATAGCCAGGTTGGTTTGCCCAGGTAGTGAGAGCCTGATCAGACCAGCCTGAGCAGCCTAAAATGGTGAATGCTGCCGTTGTCTCAGTTGTTACCATGAGCAAGTCACCATGAGCAAATACTTTACCATCGGCGATCGGGTCACCCTAGTCGCTGCGCCCCCCTATCTGAAAACCGCTGAACCCATGCCCATGCTCAGACCAGGGGATACCCTGCAAGTGGGCGACCAGGGCATTATTTTAGATCAACGGCCCGGCGGCTATTGGGGGGTAAAATTTGACCGGGGCGGGTTCCTGCTCGATGGCGAGTTCCTCGAAAAGGTTAGGCCAGAGACGGATCACTCCTCTGGCGCCGAGTCTGCGGCTGATCCCGGGGAGTCTGCTTGATCCTCATCCCCTGCAATATCCCCTGCCTCTAGCTTGGTCTCTGGCTCTACACCTGGTTCGGCTACCGGTTCTAGAGCTTCCTCTGGTTCTGCCTTGGGCTTGGGCCTGGGCCCCCTCATCAGCGCCGGAGGAATGGCGGGCTTACGCTCTTCTTCCCGGCCTGGTTTACCCCTACCTCGCCGTTCCTGGTTGCGGGGTTGATCGCCGCTGAGGCGACGGGGAGTTTCAATCACTTTCTTTTTAGGCTGATCGGGAGTGGGGTTAGGATCCTCCGCCATGACTTTACTCTGTTAACCATCAACGTCGTTGCCCATCTTACCCCGAATTGGCCCCTCAGGGATGGCTTGATGGAGCTCGGGGGGTGGCAATCGGTCAGGCGATCGCTGCGCTGACTGACTCATTATGGGTCCATATTATGGGATAAATTAAAGCTATTCTTTGCCCTTTTCCCTGCCAGCCCGTGGCTAAGCCCATGCCTCCCACCGACCCGCTGCCCCCTGCCTTGCCTGTGTGTGAGTTTATTGTCAAGAACTACCACAACTTTAATGCCCGTTCCCTCCGGGCCGCCTTGGTGGCCTACTGGAGCCACATTCAAGCGGGGGGCAAGATGTTTTGGGCCCTGGCTGGGGCGATGTCCTCTGCCCAGCTAGGCATCACCCTGGCCCCCGCAATTCGCTCTGGTTTGATCCATGGTCTATCGGTGACGGGAGCCAATCTGGAGGAATCCCTGTTTCGGCTGATGGCCCACCATAGCTATAAAGACTTTCCCGACTATCGCTACCTGACCAAGGCCGACGATACCCAAATCTTAGAGGCCGGTATGCGGCGGGTGACAGACACCAGCATTCCCGAAGAGGAAGCCTTTCGAGCCGTAGAAAAAATTATGGTGCCGATGTGGAAGACCGCTAGCCAGCAAGGCAGCCGGCGCTTCTGGCATGAATACTTCTATGACCTGCTGGGCCAGATTGACCCTCACCACTACGAAGGCAACCCTGAGCATTGCTGGTTGCTGGCGGCGGCCCAGGCTAACCTACCCCTGGTGGTGCCGGGCTACGAAGATTCTACCTTTGGCAATATCTTTGCCGCCTACGTTAAAACCGGCGAGGTGAACCCAGCGATCGCTCGATCGGGGATTGAGTACATGGCTAGCTTCTACGACCAATACCAGCACCTCTCTGCAGAGGGCGGTCTGGGGTTCTTTCAAATTGGCGGTGGCATTGCTGGGGATTTTCCCATTTGTGTGGTGCCCTCCATCAAGCATGACCTGGGGCAACCGGTCAAACCCTGGGCCTATTTCTGCCAGATCTCTGACTCAACCACCTCCTACGGGTCCTATTCGGGGGCCACACCCAATGAGAAAATTACCTGGGATAAACTCACCCAGCAGACTCCTATGTTTGTCATTGAGTCCGATGCCACCATTGTTGCTCCTCTGATGCTGAGCGCCCTGCTGGAGTGTTGTCAGTACCCCGAGGCCGCAGCTGCCCTCTTTGCCTCCTACCAGAGCTAGAGATAACCCCCGATCCGGCATAATTAATCCAGCATAATTAAAGGATGCATAATCAAAGGGGGACTGGCAGATAGTGCGAAACTCCCGATTTTCTTTACCGCTGAAGGCTCCCCCTCTATGGCCGACTCCCATCGCCTGCTGGCAGGGTTTTCCCTCAAGCGTTTACTGCTGTTGATCGTTTCTCTGCTGGTGGCCCTGGTGCTGTGTCAGGCCCTGGTGACCAGCTGGAACCAGCCCCAGGTAGCTAGCCAGCTAGAACTGTACCAAACCAATTTGTTGCTGGAGGGCAGTGCCTGGCAAGGGGCGGGCTTACCCCCGGCCCAATGGTCTGCCCTGCGCCAGAGCTTGCTGGGCAAAGACCCCCTGGGGGAGGTGGAAAAGCAGTACCAGCAGCTACAGCAGCGAGCTCAGAAAAATCTGACTACCCTGGAAAACCTGGCTTCCCAGTCTTCCCCAACCCCGGCTGACCAGCCCCTATCCCGGCGCCAACAGGATGCCCTCAAGCAACAACGGGTCCTGATTGATCAAATTGATCTGCAATTGGGGCTGATGCAGGCCCAGCAAGGAGACCCGGCTGCCGCCATCAAACGCTGGCAGCAACTGCGAGATCGCCCCACTACCGCCCCTGCCCTGGAACGCACCGCCGGTATTCTGGTGCGCCTGTGGCAAGACCGTCAGCCCCAGGCCGGTGATGAAACCTGGCTGCGCCAGCAGCTCCAGGGGTGGTTTGCCTATCGAGCCCTAGAGCAGCTCTACAGCCTGACCCAGCGTTCGTCGCCGTCGCCGCTGATCGCCCAGGAGCAGATCACGGCCCAAAACCACCTGGTGAAACTGCTGGTGATTGGTACTCTGCCAGCGATCGCCGCCCTGGGGGGCATCGGGTTAAGTATAGTTTTAGTGATTCAACGACTGATCAAGGGGGAACAATCCCTGCTACGTCTCCATGCTGGTCAGGGCTGGACCATTCCCTGGACGGCGGAAACTATCTGGCAGGTCTTAATCCTAGGGTTTTTCTTTGTTGGCCAGATTTTGTTGCCCCTCGGGCTAGGGGCCCTGGGGTTACAGTCATCGGCCCTCAGCAGTCGCGACCGGGCCTGGTTTTCCCTGATTTATTACCTGGTGATGGCGGCGGCGGGGCTGGCGGTGCTGGCCTGGTCAATCCGCCCCTACCGACCCCTACCAGAGGGCCTGTTTCGGCTCAAACTTTCCACTGGTGCCTGGCTTTGGGGGCTGGGGGGATACCTGGTGGCCCTGCCGTTGATGTTTGGCATCGCCATCGTCAACCAGCAACTCTGGCAGGGGCAGGGAGGCAGTAACCCCATGTTAGAAATCGTACTCACCGAACGGGACCCAATTGCCCTGGGCATATTTTTTGTTACCGCCGCTGTCGCTGCCCCCCTATTTGAAGAAACCCTGTTTCGGGGATTTTTGCTACCTTCTTTGACCCGCTACATGGGCCTGGGGTGGGCGATTGGGTTAAGTGGCCTGGTGTTTGCCGCCGCCCACCTCAGCCTCTCAGAAATTTTGCCCCTCACCCTATTAGGGGTGGTGTTGGGTTTTGTCTACAGTCGATCGCGCAACCTGCTCTCGCCAATGCTACTCCATAGCCTCTGGAATAGCGCCACCATGGTGGGGTTATGGCTGCTGGGTTAGGCTCCGCCCCTAGCCTGGTCTGGGCACCCCTGTCGCCAACTCTACGGAAAACCAATGAAAGCAATCGAGTAAAGTGATGACAAAGATAGGGCTAAAGCAAGTCAAAAGTGTATATTTAGTTAGCCCCGAAAAGTAAGTCAAAGCTTAAAAGATAAGTTATTCTTCGAAACAGTGTGGGGTTAGGCTGTACCTATGCTCATCACTGGCTCAGTCTAAAATTCTGCGGCAACTGGTTAACTTTGCCCCCAGCCGATGACGGTTTTTCTCCAAGTGCGCTGGCCGATAGTCCATCCTATTACCCTGACAACAATGAGGCTTTAGCTGCCGGTCATTTCAACGATGATTGTAACCATTGTAACCATTGTAACCATTGTAACCATTGTAACCATTGTAACCATTGTAACCATTGTAACATGGATCCTACAGACATCTTGGAATTGGACCCGAGCCAGCTGGCCAATTGCCAGCCCATTCTGCCAAATCTGGCTGCCACGGCCAGTCACTATCGGTCCCTGGATGGCAGGGTGGTGATTATTCACCATGATGCTTTACCCCCGGGGCAACATTTACGATTTCGAACCCCTACTTACCATGCTATCTACGCTCTCCATGGGTGTCCTCAGTTAGAGGCCACAATCGGCCTGCACGCCTATTCCCATGACCTGGCTTTAGGCGCGATCGAGCCGCCCTTTAGCTCTCTGCTTCCGGCTGGAACCCTGCACGAG